>NZ_AKJA01000063.1 GCF_000282575.1 Herbaspirillum sp. YR522
GGGCCGGCTTGCCCAGGTGATCCAGCACCAGCCAGTGGCGGTCATGACGCCGGCAGAATTGCTGCACGGCAGGCAGTTGGCGCTCGAATACCAGCACGTCGTACACCAGGCGCTGGTCCTGCAACCAGGCCACGCCTCGATTGAAGTCGGTGCCGGCCAGGAATGCCGCGGCATCGGGCTCGTCCTGGAGCTGGTGGCGAAACCCCAGCAATTTGTCGCGGCCCCATTGGGCCACCCGCTCGGGCAATTGCGGCGCGGCCAGGTCTTCCCAGCCCACCACGCCGGCGATGCGTGTGTCCTGGCGCGCCAGGTCCAGCAGGAAACCGGTTTCTTCACGGCCGGCGCGCGCCTGCACGGCGATCGACGCGTCCAGGCCTTGCGCGCCCAGCAGCGGATGCAATTGGCCCGGCAGGCGGTCTTGCGCCAGCAGTTCCATGGAGCGCCCGATCCACGGGTAATCCTCGGCGCGATAGCGCCAGAAATGTTGATGGGCGTCGATACGTTGCATGCTCATGGTTGGCTGTCGATATGAAAAGGCCGGATGCGACGGCGTCGATGCGTCGCATCCGGCCAAGGGGGGCTGGATCAGTCGTACAGTGCGGCGGCGACCTTCGGGTCGTCGATGTTGCTCTTGTCGTACCAGTAGAAACCGGTGTCGATGATCTTGGGCAGCTTCTCGCCCTTGATCGCCTTGACCGCGGCTTCCACCGTCTTGTAGCCGATGCCTACCGGGTTCTGGGTGATGGCGCCGGCCATCAGGCCCTCGCGGATGGCGTCCTTCTGCTGCTTGCCCGAGTCGTAGCCGATGATGACGATCTTGCGCTTCATCTCGCGCACCCCGTTGACCACGCCCACGGCCGATCCTTCGTTGGTGCCGAAGATACCCTTGATCTTGGGATAGCCCTGCAGGATCGACTTGGTCACCTCGGTCGACTTCAGGTGGTCGCCGCCACCGTATTGCACGCTGACCACCTTGATCTTCGGATAGGTCGACTTGATGCGCTCCAGGAACCCGTCGCGACGATCGATGGCGGTGCGGCTGGTCTGGTCGTGGGCCACCACGGCCACGTCGCCTTCCTTGCCGATCAGCTCGGCCAGCTTGTCGGCGGCCAGCGCCGCGGCGGCCTTGTTGTCGGTGGTCGCGGTGGTGACCGGAATGTCGCCGTCAACGCCCGAGTCGAACGCCACCACCGGGATCTTGGCGGCTTGGGCCTTCTTCAGCAGCGGCAGCGCAGCCTTGCTGTCGAGCGCGGCAAAGCCGATCGCCTGCGGCTTCTTGGCCAGCGCCGCCGACAGCATGTCGATCTGCTTGTCGACCATGGCTTCGGTCTCCGGCCCTTCGAAGGTCACCTTGACCTTGTAGTCGGCCGCGGCCTGGGTGGCGCCCGATTTCACTGCCTGCCAGAACTGGTGCTGGAAGCCCTTGGAAATGAGCGGGATATAGGTTTCCTGCGCCTGGGCGCCGGCGCCGATGCCCACCGACAGGGCCAGTCCCAACGCTGCAGTCAGTAATTTCTTGTGGATCACTTCTGTCTCCTTGCTTGTTATCGATGATGGAGTGCCGCCATCGGCGGCGGGGGTTGAAACCGTTTCAGGCGCGACGGCGGCGGCGCAGGATATCCATGTACACCGCCAGGATGATGATCACGCCGGTCACCACCGTCTGCCACTCCTGCGCCACCGACATGATGCGCAGGCCGTTGACCAGCACGCTCATGATGAAGGCGCCGATGATGGTGCCCAGGATGGTGCCGGTGCCGCCCGAGAGCGAGGTGCCACCGATCACCACGGCGGCGATGGCGTCGAGCTCGTAGCCCTGGCCCAGTGCCGGCTGGGCCGAATTGAGACGGGACGCGATGATCAAGCCGGCGACGCCGCAGATGGCGCCGGAGAAGGTGTACACCGCGACCTTCCAGAAATCGACCTTCACGCCCGACAGGCGCAGCGCCTCTTCGTTGCTGCCCAGCGCGAAGGTATAGCGACCGAACACGGTCTTGTTGAGGATGATCGACGAGCCGACCGCCACCAGGAACAGGATCAGCACCGCATTGGGAATCGGCAGCGCCGGAATCAGCTCGCCGATCAGCGAATCCTGGGCGATGGCCGAGAAACCCGGGGTGTCGTTGAAATAGATCGGCCGCGTGCCCGAGATCACCAGCGACAAGCCCTTGAGCAGCATCATCATGCCCAGCGTGGCGATGAACGGCGGCACCTTGAGCTTGGCGATGACCATGCCCGAGGTCCAGCCCGAGAGCGCGCCGAAGAAGATCGCGGCGGCGATGCCCAGCGGCAGCGGCAAGCCGAGGTTGGTCAGGACCACGCCGGCCATGACGGCACAGAAGGTCATCATGGTGCCCACCGACAGGTCGATGCCGGAGGTGATGATGACGTAGGTGCAGGCGATGGCCAGCACACCGTTGACGGCGGTCGACTGCAGGATGCTGACCAGGTTGTCGACCTCCAGGAAGTTCGGCGAGGCCGCCGTGAAGAACACCATCAGCGCGATCAGGCTGGCAAACGCCAGCAGCTTCTGGCGCGCGGCCGGGTTGAACAGGCGGGCACGCCAGCCGGTCGGCAATTCGGTATTGGACATGGGTGTGACGGAATGAGTGGGATTGGCCATGAGCGTCTCGGATAAGAATTATTGGACCAGCGTCGACTCGCGCTGGGTGGCGAGCTGCATGATTTTTTCCTGGGTGGCGGCGGCGGCGGCCAGTTCGCCCGTGATCCGCCCTTCGCACATCACCAGCACGCGGTGGCTCATGCGCAGCACCTCGGGCAACTCCGAGGAGATCATCACGATCGCCTTGCCCTGGGCCGCCAGCGCATCGAGCAACTTGTAGATCTCGTTCTTGGCGCCGATGTCGATGCCGCGCGTGGGCTCGTCGAAGAACAGGATGTCGCAGTCGCGCAAGAGCCACTTGGCAATCACGATCTTCTGCTGGTTGCCGCCCGACAGCAACCGCGCCTGCTGCTCCACCGATGGCGTCTTGATGGCCAGCTGGCGCACGTAGTCCTGGGCCGTCTGGCGCAGCGCACGCTCATCGATGAAGATGCCGCGCCGCACGAAACGACCCATGCACGACAGCGCGATATTGGTCTGCACATCCATGCCCACGGCCAGTCCGAAATGCTTGCGGTCTTCCGACAGGTAGCCGATGCCGTGCGCCACCGCATCGGCAGGGGAGCC
>NZ_AKJA01000064.1 GCF_000282575.1 Herbaspirillum sp. YR522
CGGCAGCTGCCGATCAGGTTGCGCGCGATCTCGACCATCTGCTGGTGGCCCAGGCCGAGCTCGCCCACCGGGGTCCAGGGATCGAGCTGGTCCAGGCCGACGACCGCCATCTGCGCCTTCGCATCGGCAAACAAGCGCTTGCGGTCGATCCAGCCGAAGCGTTGCGGGAGTTTCTCCAGGAACAGGTTCTCGGCGATGCTCAAGGTAGGAATCAGGTTCAGTTCCTGCATCACCATGCGTATGCCGAGCGCTTCGGCCTGCTGGCGCGAAGCCGGCTGGTAGGGCTGGCCGTCGAGCAGCATCCGGCCGGCACTGGCCTCGACCAGGCCGCAGACTATTTTTGACAAGGTGCTCTTGCCGGCGCCGTTCTCGCCGGTCAGGGCCAGTACTTGGCCCGCCTGCAATTGCAGGTCGATGTGTTCGAGCACCGGCCCGGCATAGCGCTTGCCGATGCCCGACAGGGTGAGCAACGGTGGGGTTTCGAAATGGGCAGACATAGGTTCAGGGGTAGGAACGACCGCATGCCGCATGGCCCGGTGCGTGCCGGGCCACCGGCATGGCTTACTTGGTGACCAGCGCGACCTTGGTCTCGACGGTGCCGCCCAGGGTGTTCTGGGGCTTCTTGTCGGCCAGCGCCTTCAAGGCGGTCTCGATGCCGAATACCGCCTGCTGCGAGGCGAACTGGTCTACGGTGGCCAGCACCCGGCCATCGTTGAGCATCGGCTTGATGGCATTGATGTTGTCATAGCCCACCAGCAGCACGCGGCCCGCCTTGCCCGAGGCGCGAATCGCCGCCACCGCGCCCAGCGCCATGTTGTCGTTGCCGGCCAGGATCGCCTTGATATCGGGGTGGGCGTTGAGGATGGCCGCGGCCACCTTGTTGCCCTGGTCGATTTCCCATTGGCCCGATTGCACGCTGACCACGTTGGCGCCGGCCTGCTTCATCGCATCCTGGAAGCCCAGCGTGCGCTGCTGGGCATTGACCGTGGTCGACACCCCTTCGATGATGGCCACCTTGTCGCCCTGCTTGAGCTGCTTGCCCAGGTAGTCCCCGGCCAGCTTGGCGCCGCGGCGGTTGTCGGGCCCCACGAACGGCACCGCGATGCCTTTTTCCTTGAGGGCGGCGTCATCGAGCTTGTTGTCGATGTTGACCACGATGATGCCGGCGTCGATGGCCTTCTTGACCACCGGCACCAGGGCCTTGGAGTCGGCCGGCGCGATCACCAGCGCACTGACCTTGGAGACGATCATCTGCTCGACCATCTTGATCTGGTTGGCGGTGTCCTGTTCGTCCTTGATGCCGTTGGCGATCAGGTCGTACTGGCTGGCGTGCGCCTTCTGGTGCTCGCGTGCGCCCGTTTCCATGTTCAGGAAGAATTCGTTGGCCAGCGACTTCATGACCAGCGCAACCTTGGGCTTGGCCGGCGTCTGCGCCAGCGCCGGCCAGGACACGACCGAGCAGGCCAGTGCGGCGGCGACGGCAAATTGGCGGCGGGTCAGCTTTTTCATTTCTGTCTCCATGTTCTATGTTGTTGGCTTTTCAACGATGTTGCGCACCGTTAATATCGCGCAAACGTTTGCGCGGACCAGAGCATAGCACCGGACAATATTCGAGAACAAGCTGCAGTGCAGTACCGCCATTCAACTCGCCACCACATTGGTCGCGGCCAGCATCACCCCGAACCCCACCAGCACCACCCCGAACACACGGTCGATCCAGGCCGCCGATGCGTGCATGGCCTGGCGCATTGCAGGGCTGCCGAACAGGATGGCCACCAGGCTGAACCAGGCCACGTGGGCCAGTGCGATGAACAGCCCGTAGCCCAGCTGGATGGCCACCGGCGTGGTCGCGCCGACCACCTGCGTGAAGAGGCTGACGATGAACACCGAGGTCTTGGGGTTGAGCACATTGGTCAGCAGACCGGTGCGAAAGGCCTGGCCGCCGGACCAGCAGGCCCCACCCTGCCCGCTGTGCCCACCGTGCCCGGCGGCCAGGGGCGCAGCCGCACTGCGCAGCATCCGGACGCCCAGGTAGACCAGGTACAGCGCCCCGGCCAGCTTGAGCGCATCGAGCAGCCATGGCCAGCGGTGCAGCAACCAGCCCAGTCCCAACAGGGTATAGCCGACATGCACCAGCACGCCGCTGCCGATGCCCAGCGCCGTCGACACGCCGGTGGCGCGCGACCTGGCCAGGCTGTTGCGGGTGACCAGTGCGAAATCCGGCCCGGGGCTGACCACCGCGAGCAAGCTGATGGTGATGACAGCGAACAGTTCGGTCATGCGCGGCTCCATTAGAATGAGGCCTGATTCTATTGCCGAGCGAGCGGGATGACTAACGATGAATACTGACCATCATGGTGAGCCGGGCTCACATCACGCCGGCAGGATGCCGTCACTGATGGCGCTGCGCTGTTTCGAAGTGGCGGCGCGGCTGGAGAACTTCACGCGGGCTGCCGAGGAATTGCACCTGACGCATGGCGCGGTGAGTCGGGCCGTGCGCACGCTGGAAGACGACCTCGGCACGGCGCTGTTCGAGCGTCGCCAGCGCAGGGTCTTGCTGACCGAGGCGGGCCGCAGACTGGCGGGCGCGACCAGTGAAGGCTTCGGCCTGATCCGCAGCGCCGCCCTGCAATTGCGACGCCAGGCGGATCGATCGTCGCGCTGGACCCTGTCGTGCGAGCCGACGCTGCTGATGCGCTGGCTGATACCGCGCTGGCCGGCCTTCCAGGCATTGCATCCCGAGCTCAATGTGCAGTTCGACGCTGGCGGCGGCCCGGTGCCGTTCGATAACGGGATCGACCTGGCGATCCGGCGCGACGACTTCGAACGGCCTGACGGCCTGTTCTGCGAACCGCTCTTTTCGGAGAGGATCGGCCCGGTCTGCCGCGCCGACAAGCTCGACCTGTTCTTCGACGCCGCCGCCGACGGCACCACGCTGCGGGCCGGCGCACCGTGCCTGCACACCAGGACCCGGCCGCACGCCTGGAACGACTGGCGTGCACTGGTGGGCGCCCGCGCCTGTCGCGGCAAGCAACATGCATTCGATCATTTCTACTTCAGCCTGCAGGCCGCCGCATCGGGCCTGGGGGTGGCAATCGGCCCCTGGCACCTGGTCCGGGATGAGATCGCCGCCGGGATCCTGGTCGCGCCAATGGGCTTTGTCGAGGATGGATCGTCCTACTGCCTGCTCTCGCGCGAACCTGTCGCCGGTGATACCAATGGCGCCGCCTTGCTGTCCTGGCTGCGCTCGCAGGGGCAGTGACCGGTGCTCAATGGCGTGCCGAGAACCGTTCGCGATACTGGGCCGGGCTCACGCCCAGCTGGCGCTGGAACACGCGGCGCAGGTTCTGTTCTTCGCCGTAGCCGGACTCGGTGGCGATGCGCTTGAGCGGCCAGGCGGTTTCCTCCAGGGCGCGGCGGGCGGCTTCCAGCCGCATCGATTCGACCGTGCGCGCCGGGGTACGCCCCAGTTCGGCGGCATAGACCCGGGCAAACGTGCGCGGGCTCATGTGCATGCGGCGCGCCAGGTTGTCGACCCGCAGGTCGGCCCCCAGGTTGGCGGCGATCCAGGCATGCAGCTCGGCGAACCGCCCGGCGCCCGCCGTCTGCCACGCCAGCGGCGCGCTGAATTGAGACTGCCCGCCCGGTCGCTTGACGAACATCACCAGCTGGCGCGCCGTGGCGATGGCGTGCTGGTGGCCCAGGTCCTGCTCCAGCAGCGCCAGGGCGAGGTCGATGCCGGCGGTCACGCCGGCCGACGTCCATATCCGCCCCTGGCGGATGAAGATCGGCTCGGCATCGACCTGCAGCGCCGGATATTGCCGCTGCAGGCGCTCGGCCCAGTGCCAGTGGGTCGTCACCCGCAAGCCGTCCAGCAAGCCCGCCTGCGCCAGGTGAAATGCGCCGGTGCAGACCGAGCAAACCCGCTGCGCCGCTGCGGCGTGACGACGCAGCCACTGCACCAGCGCGGTATCGATGACAAAGTCGTCGCCGATGCTGCCTCCGGGCGAAATCAGCGTATGGATGCCGGTGCCCGGCAGGCCGGCATCGAGTCGTGCCAGCGATTCGGTGGCCACCGGCAGGCCGGCGTTGGTCCGCACCAGTCCGCCCGCAGCCGACACCACCTGCAACCGGTACAGCTCGCCCCTGGCATGCAGCCGATTGGCGGTGGCAAATACCTGCAACGGCCCGGACAGGTCGAGCAGGTTCATGCCCTCATAGGCCAGCAGGATGACCCGATGCGGCGCGCCGGAGGAGGTCATGCCGCACCTCCTGTCTGCGACGGCATCACCTGGTCCGGCTGGCGTTGCGCGCGCATCCAGGCCACGGTGGCTACCGCGCAGATGGCCAGCACCGGCACGATGGCCAGGTTCAGGCTCTGCCAGCCCGCGCGCGCCAGCAAGGGACCGGCGCCCAGCGTGGCCAGGGCAGTGCTGGCATAGCGCAGCAATTCGGACAATCCCTGGGTCTTGGCGCGCTCGGCCGGGGCGTAGGCCTGCGCCAGCAAGGTGGTGCCACCGACGAACATGAAGTTCCAGCCCACGCCCAGCAACAGCAGGGCCACATAGAACGCCGGCAGGCTGGTCGAGGCCATGGCGCTCAGCGCGCACCCCAGGTTGAGCGCCAGGCCGGCCAGCAACACGGGGCCCAGGCCGAGGCGCTTGATCAGGTGGCCGGCAAAGAACGATGGTGCGTACATGCCCACCAGGTGCCACTGGATGATGGCTGCGCCGTCGTCGATGCTGTAGTGACAGGCGACCGCCGCCAACGGCGCGGCGGTCATGATGAACATCATCACCATCGAGCCGCCCACGTTGTTGGCGAGCGCGGCCAGGAACACCGGCGAGCGCACGATGCGGCCCAGCGGGCGCGCGGCGGCGCCCTGCCCTACGGCCGGCGCCGGGGCGACCGGTGACGTGTCGCGATAACCCAGCAGCAGCACCAGCACCGACAGCGCGCCCATGGCTGCCACCACCAGGTAGGCGCCGGCGAACATGGCCTGGGCAAACAGGTCGCGGCTCCATGCGGCCAGTGCCGGGCCGACGATGGCGGCGATCACGCCACCGGCCAGGACGACGGAAATGGCCCGGCTCTTGTACTCGGCTGCGACGGCGTCGGCGGCCGCCAGGCGATAGTACTGGGCGAAGGCCTGGAACACCCCGACCAGCGCGGTACCGCCGCAGAACAGCCAGAAATCGCCGTGCCATACCGACCATACCGAGATCAATCCGCCAGCGGCACAACTGGCCGCGCCCAACGCAAACGACAGGCGCCGTCCCAGCCGTTGGATCAGGAAGGCCGCGAACCAGGTCACGACCGCGCCGGCCACCGTGATCAGCGCAAACGGCAGCGTCGCCAGCGCCTTGTCGGGCGCCAGTTGCCAGCCGGTCAGTGCGGTCAGCGTGAGATCGATCGAGATGGCGCAGGTGTACAGGCCCTGGCACACGGCCAGCACTGCGGCGTTGCGCCGGCCCGGATCGGGCGCGGCGGGGCTGTCGGCAAGCGGCAGGACGGAAGACATGGGCGCGGCTCGGTGAGGGAGGGAGCGGGAATTGTCGATCCGCCCCCGTTTGGCGTCAATGACACACTGGCGTCAATTCCTGCCAGGCCACCGGCCCCCGGTCATGCGCGTCACGGCCCCCGGCGCTGGCGGAACGGGCCTCGACGCCGCTGCCACGCTCAGGCTGAAGGCGCCCGGGGCGCCAGCCTGGTGATCCATGCCGCTGCCAGTGCAGCGGCCACCGCCGCTACCGCGGCGACATAGCCGACGCTGGCCGGACCCCAGTTCGAGATACTGAAGCCGCCCACCACCGCGCCCAGCGCAATGCCGCCGTTGGCGGCCGAGACGTTGATGGTGCCGGCCAGCGCTTGCGCCTCGGATGCGGCCTTCATGACCCGGATCTGGCAGATCGGATAGAGCGCCGTATTGGCCACGCCCCACACCGCCAGCGCCATGGCGAACCAAAGCTGTGCGCCGGTGGCCAGCGCGGTGGTGCCGGTCATGCCGATGGCCAGCACCAGGCTGAAGGCAGCGGTGGTCGCCAGTGGCTTCTGGTCCACCCACAGCCCGCCGAGCCAGTTGCCGACCAGGCCGACGGCACCAAAGCCCATGAGCCACCAGCCCACCAGCGCAGGGGCGATGCCGGCCGATTTTTCGAGCATCTCGGCCAGGTAGGTGTAGCCGGTGAACATGGCGGTAAAGACCAGGATCGACAGCGCCACATTGGCCAGGAAGAAGCGGCTTTTCAGGATCCGTGCCTGCTCGGCCATGCGCACATGGGTCGTGGCGCGTACGTGCGGCAGGGTCACCGCCATCAACAGCGCGATCAGCAGCGACAAGGCCGACAGCAAGCCGAAGGCGCCGCGCCAGCCGATGGCGTCCGAGGCCAGCGTGCCTAGCGGAATACCGAACAGCATCGCCGCCGAAATGCCCAGGTACACGGTAGAGACGGCACGCCCACCCTTGCCGGGCCCGGCGATCTGCGCCGCCGTTTCGCTGGCCGTGCCCCAGAACACCGGCAGCGCCAGCGCCGGCAAGAGCCGCGCGATGGCCAGCACCCAGATGTTGGAGGCGACCGCGGCCAGGCCATTGGAGAAGGCGAACAACAGCAGGATCGCAATGAACAGGCGCTTGCGATCGACATTGGCCAGCCAGGCCGTCAGCAAGGGGCCGCACAGCATGACCACCACGGCGAACAGGGTCACCAGCTGGCCGGCGCTGGCCACCGAGATGGCGAGGTCACGGGCCAAGGCCGGCAACAGGCCGACGATCAGGAACTCGGTGGTGACGATGATGAAGGCGGCCACGGCCAGCACGGGGATGGAGGCGGAACTGCCGGCGGCCTGCGCCGGCTTGATGCTTGACATGAAGACTCTCGATACTGAAAAAGGGTGTCATGGTAGCGCAGTAATGACATCGGCATATGCGCCCGGCAAGAACCAGGCCC
Organism: Herbaspirillum sp. YR522; assembly: GCF_000282575.1. GTDB lineage: Bacteria > Pseudomonadota > Gammaproteobacteria > Burkholderiales > Burkholderiaceae_D > Herbaspirillum. The sequence continues at coordinate 6,948 of NZ_AKJA01000064.1, forward strand.
AACCCGGATGCCGTCCAGTCGGACGCGTCTGACCCCATCTGGAATCCGTTCGAACCGGGTCGCTGCCTTGGCCACCCATCGAAGGCGCTGGTGCGGCCGTATCGGTGCGGCGTCGACAAGCTCCTGCGGACCGACTCGGTCCGAACGCGGCTTCATGCAGAAGTGCTTATCCCAGGTGCTCATACAGGATGGCGACGCCCACCCCGATCAGCACCACGCCACCGAGGATCTCGGCGCGCTTGCCGATCAGCCCGCCCAGCGCACGTCCCAGCAGGATGCCGATGGTGACCATGGTGGTGGTGGCCAGGCCGATCAGCAGCGAGGCCTCGACGATGCTGACGTTGACGAAGGCCAGCCCCACGCCGACGGCCATGGCGTCGATGCTGGTGGCCACGGCGGTCAGGGCCAGCTTGATCACGGATTGGTTCTGCGCCGGCGCGGGTTCGTCGTCGTCGCCGTTGCTCAGGCCTTCGCGCACCATGCTCACGCCCAGCACCAGCAGCAGTGTGAAAGCGATCCAGTGGTCCCAGGCGGCGACCCATTGGGTAGCGATCGAGCCGATCAGCCAACCGATCAGTGGCGTGATGGCTTCGATCACGCCGAACAGCAGGCCGATGCGCAGGGCCTGAATGAAGCGCGGACGCTGCATGGCGGCGCCTTTACCGATGGCGGCCGCAAAGGCGTCGGTAGACATCGCAAGCGCGAGGAGCAATAAGGCAGGGAAATTCATGGGGTGGTTCCGGGTCGGGCGAAATCCATGACGTCGCCACACGCCCGACCAAAGGCATGGAAACGTCAATGGTCTCGCCTACCGCATTGGCTACCCGTGCCACGACAGAAAGTCGAGAATGTTGACACGGGCTCTTCCGAGTGATTCGGAAGCTGGCTACTCCCCAAAGAGAACCGGCATTCTACCCGAGCTCGAGCGCGGACCCAACATTTTTTTTCGCGCTGCCGTCCGTTGGCGCCGCCGCACCCGCCGCCCTGCCGCCTGTTGCAAGCGGCCACCAGCCATTGGACTTCCCATGATCACGCTCGCGTCGGCCGGTACGCCCGGGCCGGCAGGTTTGCTCAACTTCCCTCACCTGCCGTCCTCGACAGGAACCGGCCCTGCGGGGAAGGCACTCAGGATCATCGTTAGAACAAACCGCATGCCGCACAAGCGCCATCATGATCAAGACCACTTTCCTGAACCTCAAATCGGACGCCCGGCGCCTGCCTGGCAAGCACTCCACCATCAATCCGCTCACCACCGTGCGCATCGACGAGCCCGCATCATGCGCGGCGCTGTACAAGGAAGTGGGCCGGGCCTGCTACTGGGATATCTACCGGGTCGCCTGGAGCAGCGCCGATTGGCAGGACTACCTGGACCATCCCGATATCGACATCTATGCGTTGCAGCACGAAGGCCAGCCCATCGGCTACCTGGAACTGAAGAAGCACGACGGCTCGCTGGAGATCGTCAACTTCGGACTGCGACCGCAATGCATCGGCCGCGGCCTGGGCCGGCTGGCCCTCGAAAAGGCCATCGAACATGGATTTTCATCCGGCACCGCCGAGCTCTGGCTGCATACCTGCTCCCTGGATCATCCGGCGGCGCTGAACAACTACCTCGCCCGCGGCTTTCGAATAATGCGGGAGAGCACCGACAACTTCCTTGCTCTGGACCCAACCGTGCGCGGCGCGCACGCGCTGGCCTGAGCATCCATTTTCTGAAAGATTCTCATGCAAGGCATCCTGCTTGCCCTGTTCGGCGCCATGCTGCTCGGGGCCAATACGATACTGTCCAAATGGCTGCTGGCCACCGTCACGCCGGTGTGGGTGGCCGCCACGCTGTGCCTGGGCGCCGGCCTGGTGGCGCTGGCCGTGCGGCGCGTGCAACCATTGCCCTGCAGCGCGCCGGGCCCGGCTTCGCGTGGCAGCAAGGCCTGCTTCGCCCTGGCGCTGGTGCTGGGTGCCGTGGCCGCGCCGCTGATGTTGATGTTCGGCCTGCAAAGCACCAATGCCTCGACCGCGTCGGTGCTGACCAACGTCGAAGGCCTGCTGTCGGTGTTGATCGCCTGGCTGCTGTTCGGCGAGCGCCAGCCGACTGCCGGTTGGATCGGCGTGACCCTGATCCTGGTCGGCGTGCTGGCCTTTTCGCTGGTCAACGCCGACCAGTTCGCCGGCAACCTGGGCGGCATCGTGCTGGTGGCGCTGGCCTATGCCTGCTGGGCGGTCGACCTCAACCTGATGCGCCTTGTCGTGCATCTGCCGCACGATACGGCGACCGCCATCCGCGGCCTGACCGGTGGCACGGCACTGGCGTTCATTGCGCTGCTGCTGGGCGAGCCGGTGCCGCAACCGGCCTGGTTGCTGGCCTGCCTGGCCTGCGGCGCCGCCAGCGGCGTGAGCTTCATCCTGACCCTGAAGGCGCTGCCGCTGATCGGCACCGCGCGCACTGGCGCCATCCTGGCCGTGGCGCCGCTGTTTGCCTACCTGATGTCGTTCACCACGCAGGCCTCGGCCCAGGCCGATTTCATCGTCAGTGCACTGTGCATGGGCCTGGCCGCACTGGGCGTGGGCGTGTCGCTGGCCGCTTCGTTCAACAGCACCAACGGCGAGCCGGCAGGCACCTGAGGTGGCACCGGTGTCGGGTTGGAACTTTGGCCTGGCGCAGGTCACCCATTGATCGAACCGCCGCCTGGCCCGGCCAGGTGGCGTCGCGCCGCTGACAGATGAAGGGGGAAAGCATGGTCCAGAGCACTTTTCAAGTGACGCCGGGTGGGCTGCACACCGCTTATGAACAGCCAGACGGTGCAGTACGGCAGCGCCCTGAACCGTACCCGGGCCGGCAACCGATACTGCGCAAGCCGCTGCCGCAAGATGCCATTGCGCGCGCCGCTGAACGCGGTCGCGGTAACCTCGCCGCCCACATGGGACGGTCCAATGCATTGCCGGTACGGGACGATGAATTATTCCTGGACACTGCCGGCCACGGCACCAGCACCCACCCACTCATTTCGTCCGCAGCGCATGCACAGTACCAGGCGGTCGACCTGTCCGGCCTGTCCGGCGCGCCCCTTGCGAGCGCCGCCCCTTGGCACCAGCCTGCGCCAGACCGGCCTGCCGTGAAGCGTGCCGGGCAGGCGATCGACTTCTTCCACGCCAATGCCGCCGGCGTCGGCACCGCCTATGCGCCGCTGCCGGCCAGGTTCGTGGCCCAGACCCGGCGCCTTGGCGTCGACTCGGAACAGGAACTGGAGCGCCGGCTGACCGAATTGTCTTCCCTGGAAAGACAGGCCAACAAGTTTGTCGCCGCGCTCGAGACCGACCCCGAACTGGCCACCGAATTGCAAGCACGCGGCTGGTCGGACAGCGCCATCGATTCGATGGCCACGCAACTGGCCAAACAATGCAACCAGCAGAAGCTGGCGATATACACCTTGCAGGCCCATTCGCTGGTGCCGGTAAAAGAGGACCCGACCTCCGCCTGGGTGGCGCAGCAGATGATGGATTCGCAGCAGACGCGCGATACGCTGCGCGATTACCTCAAGGACACCAAGCCACTGGAGCTGCAAGTCAAGCGTAACCAGCTCGCCGACGCGCTGCCCCGGCTGGGCGGGCTGGAGCAGGAGATCAACAGCAAGCGCGCGCATCTCGACGCCGTGCGCGCCGGACTTCACCATGCGAGCGCCCCCGACGTCAGCGGGCAACGGCAACTGGTGCAGCAACTGGAGCAACAGATTGCCGATAAAACCGAGCAACACAGCCAGTTGTCGATGCGGGCGGGCATCCTGCAGTCCGAGATCATGGGCCTGGAAAAAGAAGTCGACCCCGCCCGGATACCGACCAATGAGCGCGGCCTGACGCTGTCGAGCGAAATGATCGGCGGCTTTATGCTGCAGCGCTACGAACCCTTGCGCACGGCGCTGCACGACCTGCGCAACCAGACCGACCGTGCGATGAGCCTGGCAAAAAAAGGCAATCGCCCCGAGATGCACGAACTGGAAAACTTCCGCGGCCAGGTCGACAAGATGATCGGCGAGATGTTGCGGGCCGAAGACCAGCGCACGGCGTCCATCATCGAACGCGCCTATCCCGGCAAGCAGCCACCGCAGATGGAGTTCCTGCCAGAGACTGCCAACAGCCTGGCCAATCTGGTGGCCAAGCACAAGGAAAGCACACGACTGCCCCGGGAACCAAACCACGTCATCCAGGCGCGCCGCGCACTGGCCTCGGCCCGCCAGGCTCACCAGGCGGCACACGAGCAGTTCATGGGCCAGCAGGAAGTCATGCAACGCACTGGCCTGGCCATCAACGACATGGTCAGGGCAACTGCCCAGCGCACCTATAACGAATTGCAAGATGCCGAACGGGTGCACGCGCCGGTCGTAGCGCAGGCGGACAAGGATCTGGAAAAGACCAAACTGGCGATCGAGCAATCCCGCGGACGCCAGCAATTCTGCGAGGACACCCTGCACCAGATGCTCGATGCAAAGGTCGAGTCCATCATGCAGCGCGGTTTCGTCTCGCTGTCGTCGGCGCCGGCCCCGAAGCTGGGCGATGAACAGACGATACCGATCCGACTGCATTACCAAAGCCGCTTGCAGCAGGTGTCATCGCAGCTAAGCAGCATTACGCTCGATATGGCGAAGCTGCGGCAACAGGCGCAGCAGCAGGGATGGCCGCCGTCTTCCTACGCCGCCCACCTGCATGGGCTGGACGAAACCCGGCGCAGGCTGCAGGGAGAGCAACTTGGCATCAACGACAAGCTCGACTTCGTGGACCGCCGCTAGTCGCGTTCGCGGCCCAACGGCTGCCAGAACACCACCCGGGCCTGCAGCCAGCGCACCAGCTGCGCCCCGCACAGGCCCACCAGCGCCAGCAACAGCACACCGGAGAACATGGTCGACAGGCTCATGTTGACCGAGGACGAGGCAATCAGATAGCCCAGCCCGCGCTGGGCCGACAGGAACTCGCCCACCACCGCGCCGATCAGCGCCAGCGATACGCCGATCTGCAAGCCGGCGAAGATGTCGCCCAGCGCCGCCGGCAACTTGACATGCACCAGCAGATACCAGCGCGAAGCGCTGAAGGCGCGGCAGGCTTCCAGCAGGTCGGGATCGGTGCGGCGGATGCCGTTGACGGTGTTGACGAACAGCGGGAAGAAACACACCAGCGCCACCAGCACGATCTTGGAGGTCGCCCCGAAGCCGAACCAGACCAGGATCAACGGCCCCAGCGCCACCTTGGGCGTGGCCTGCAAGGCGATCAGCAACGGGTAGACGAAGCGCTCGAAGGTGCGCGACTCGGCCAGCAGCGCCCCCATTGCCACGGCCAGTGCGCAGCCGATGGCATAGCCGGCTGCCGTGTTGCCGAGCGTGGCGCCAATGTGCGGCCACAGTTCGCCGCTCCACAAGCCGCGCGCCAGCGTGCCGAACACATCGGCCGGTGCCGGCAGCAGGTAATCGGGCACGCGGCCCCAGCGCACCGCGCCGTACCAGATGCCGACGATCACTGCCAGGCTGATGAGCGGATAGAGGATGCCGGGCAGCACGCTCGCCAATCTACCGGACCAGGTTTTCATTGAAATACTCGCGTAGTTGGCGCGTGGCAGCCACGAACGCCGGGTTGTCGAAGGTGTCCAGCGAGCGCGGGCGCGGCAGGTCGATGCGCAGCTCCTGGACGATGGTGCCGGGCCGCGGCGACATCACCAGCACGCGATCGGCCAGGAACACCGCCTCGGCAATGCTGTGCGTGACGAACAGCACCGACTTGCGCTGACTGCCCCAGATGCGCTGCAACTCCAGCGTGAGGTGCTCCCGCGAGAGCGCATCGAGGGCGGCGAAGGGCTCGTCCATCAACAGCAGCTCGGGGTCGGGCAATAGCATGCGGGCAATGCCGGCGCGTTGCTGCATGCCACCCGAGAGCTCTTGCGGGTAGCCATTGGCAAAGGCCGACAGCCCTACCAGTTCGAGCAGTTCATCGGCGCGCCGTGCCGCTTCGGCGGCGTCCAGTCCGAGCGTGTGGGCCGGCATCAGCACATTGCCGCGCACGGTCTTCCACGGCAGCAGGTTGGGCTTCTGGAACACCACGCCGGTGCGCCGGTCTGGCCGTGCGATCGGACGCCCGGCCACTTGCACGCTGCCCTCGCTGGCCGCCAGCAAGCCGGCGGCCAGGCGCAGCAAGGTCGACTTGCCGCAACCGGATGGACCCAGCAGGGCCACGAACTCGCCCTGCCCGACCCGCAGGTTGAGTTGCGACAGGGCTTGCGTGCTGCCACGCCGGGTCGGATAGGTCAGCCCGACGTCGACCGCTTCCAGGGCAGCGCGGCTCATCGCCGTGCTCCCGCAGCGCGCGCCAGGAAGCCCAGCACGCGCCGCCAGGACCGCTCGCTGGCCAGGGCGTTGGCGGCCGCCGTGCCGCCGCCGTCGAGCACCACGCCGGAGACCGGATGCGGCTTGGCGATCAAGGTTGCCGGTAATTGCGGCACCCCGATGGCGTGGCCCGCCCCGACCCCCACCACGTGCTCGACCGGCCAGGCGTGCGACCGCGCCTGCAGGGTGTCGACTACCTGTTCGGCGTACTGGGTCGAGGGCCAGAAGCCGTCGTCGGTGCCGCTGACGAGCAGCACCGGAGCGCGAATCCGCTCGACGGCGATGCGCGCCGCGGCCAAGCGCTCGACGTCGCCCATGACGCTCTGGAAGGCCGCTGCCTGGCGTATCGGCAGGCCGGCCTGCGCGGGGTGATCGAAGCGGGTCCAATCGGCGTGTGGATTGTCCTTCCAGGCATTGGGCAAGCCCTGGCCGGCCAGCGTCCATACCGTGGCATCGCGCGCCTGGTCGGGGCGACCGGCGCGCAATGTGCCGTGCAGGTAGGCGCTGGGCACGTAGGCGATGACGGCCGAGACCAGGTGCGGATAGGTCGCACCCAGCAGCAAGGCCAGTTCGCCGCCGCGCGACACGCCCGACACGGCCACGAAGTCGTGGCGCGGCGCCAGCGTACGGCGGGCCCAGCGCAGCGCGGTCTCGAAGTATTCCAGCGGCATGTCGCCGATATGATCGGGCCGCCCCGGGGTCTTGAAGTAACCCAGCGCCAGCGCCGCATAGCCATGCGCGGCGTAGAGCGCCGCGCGTTGCTCGTGCAGGCCGCCGCCGGAGCCGGCCAGCACCAGCACCAGCGGATGCGGCCCCGGCCCGGCGGGCGTGAACAAGGCCCCCGCCAGTCCGTCCTCGACCACCTCACGGCGCGTCACGCCCGGCGCCACGAAGAGCAACTCCAGCTGCGCAGTGGCTTGCCGGCCCGCTTGGTCTGCCGCGTGCAGGGTCACCGTCAATGGCGCCAGCCCTTCGCTCAGGGCCGGGCTTGCGGGCGCCGACAGGCGCCGCAGCGACCATAGCGGCGCTGACGCATCGGGCAGTTGCCAGTCGCCCCGCAGCGGCGCCTGGCGCGCCAGGTCGACCCGGCCCTGGGCATCGGCGGCGAAGGTGGCCGCGCTTTCCCAGCGGCTGCCATCGGGATGCGCGAGCGTACTGCGCAACAGCACCTGCGCGCGCGGCGTGAAACCGCTCAATCCGATGCGGCGCGGCCGGTCCACCAGCGCGCTGGCCGGCGTCACCAGCAACTCGGGTGCATCGCTCATTGGGCCGCCTTGGCGCGCTTGACCAGCGCGGCACGGTCGAATTCGGTGAAGGACGCGACGAATTCGTTGGAGAAGATCTGTTCCACCGGGACGTTGGCGCTGGGGTATTCGCCGTAGCGGGCCATCGCCGCGATCCCCTTCCTGATCGCGGCCAGGTCATACCGGCCCGGCACCCGCGGCTGTCCGGACGGCAGGTAGAGCACGCGCTTCAAGCGACGGCTCAGCAGTTCGGCGGCATCGGCCAGTTGCTTCTCTTCGTCGCCGGCCGGCTTGGCCGACGGGTTCTGGCGCCAGAACGCGCGCACGCAATAGCGCGGGTTGGCCTCGCACACGACCTGGGCTTCGGTGTAGGCACGGCCGAAGCGGCGGATCAGGTCGGGCTGCTCGCGGAAGGTATCGACGTGGGCGATGAAGCCATTGCCGGCGGTTTCCTGGAAGTCGTCGGGATAGGCGATGCGCCGGATCTTGACCCCCGCGAACTCCAGCCAATCATGCCAGCTGCTGTTGAAGTTGAGCGCATCGACCTGGCGCGTGCGCAGTGCCTGGAAACCCGACCCCATGGCGCCGACGGCCACGAATTCGACATTCCTGCCCGGCTCCAGCCCGGCCGCGCGCAAGGCGGCACGCCCGCCCGGGATGGTGCCCCAGGTCAAGGCGCCGACACCGATCTTCTTGTCCTTGAGCTCGCCCAGCGTATGGATGGGCGAATCGGCCAGCACCGCGAATTCCATCGTGTTGCTGGGCACGCCGTTGTAGAAGTAACGCAGCGGCAACGGGTCCTTGCCCGAGAAATAGCTGGCGATCACCGGCTCCGAGGTGGGATAGCCGAAGGTGACGCGCTTGCCGGCCAGCTGCGGCAGCAATGCCCCGGCGCCCTGGAAGATGATGGTGCTGACCGTCATGCCGTTGTCCTTGAACAGGCCCAGCTCCTGGGCGGCGGCATAGGGGGCGCCGTCGTGCACGGCGGGCGCGATGGCCAGCGCTACGGTGACCTCGTCGAGCGCATGGCTGGCGCTGGATACCAGCGCCAACGCGGCGCCGGCAATGGCATACATGGATTTCTTCATGGTCTGTTCCTGGTGGGGTGTTCAGGCGCCGAGCAGGCGCTGTGCTTGTTCGACCAGTGCGCGGCGGTCGATCTTCTGGGTGGTGGTCAGCGGCAAGGCATCGACGAACCAGACCCGGCGCGGGTGCTGGTAGGCCGCCAGGTGCTGCAGCGAAAACTGCCTGAGCTCGTCTTCGCTGGCGGGCCGGGGGCCGGCGCGCCGCACCACGAAAGCCACCGGCTTGGCGCCCTTGATGTCGTCCGGCACCGGCACCACGCTGGCCTGCTGCACCGCCGGATGGCGTTCCAGCGCCTTTTCGATATCGCCCGGATACAGGTTCTCGCCACCGCAGACGAACATGTCGTCACGCCGACCGACGAAACTGTGGAAGCCTTGTTCGTCGCGCCGGAAGACATCACCGGTGGCGTAGTAGCCATCGTCGGTAAACGGGCGCAGCTCGGGCCGGCGATGGTAGCCCAGCATCATGCCGGCGCTGCGCAACTGCAGTTCGCCATCGACGTTGGCAGCGACTTCGCCGCCTTCGCCATCGACCAGGCGTAGCTCGACCTGTGGGTGCGGCACGCCGACCGAGTGCATCGGGGTGGCGATGCCGTCGGGGTGCGGCCCGAATACCACCGGCCCGCCTTCGGTGGTGCCATAGGCATTGATGACGCGCGCCGTGGGCAGCAGCTGCCGGATCTGCGCCAGCAGGCCGGGACTGACCGGCGCCGAGCCCATGCGCACCACGCGCACCGACGACAGGTCGGTGGCACCCAGCAGCTGCTGCTCGCGCAACATCATGGCGATCATCGGTGGCACGGCGGTCAGCCAGGTGCAGCGATAGCGGTCGATGGCATCGAGGTAGGCGCGCGCCGAGAACTGCGGCAGCAATACCGTCGTGGCGTGGCTGGCCAGCGCCAGCAAGGCCAATGCCAGCGCGTTCATGTGATACAGCGGCGCGGCGATCAGCAAGCGCTCCTGGCCCACCGGGGTGGCCTTGATGCGCGTGTCGATCACCCAGCGATGGCTGGCGTGGCTCAGGCGCACACCCTTGGGGCGACCGGTCGAACCCGAGGTATAGAGCAGCAGCGCCTGGTCCTGCGGCCCCGGTTCGAATGCGGCCAACGGCCCCGGGTCGAGCAGCGCCGCGTAGCCCGGCGTGCCGAAGGCGTGCGCCGGGATTGCCTGCGGCGCCTGTGCCAGGCGGGCCTGGTCGCACAGGATACGGGTCGCACCGCTATCGGCGACAATGAAGTTCAACTGCGCCGCCGGCAACTTCAGGTTGACCGGCACCGCCACCAGCCCGGCGCGCATGATGCCCAGCAAGGCGGCGATATAGTCGACCGAGTTCAATGCCAGCAGCGCGATGCGCTCGCCCGCACGATGCCCGGCTGCCAGCAGGCCGCGCGCCAGCGCATCGGCCTGGGCGTCCAGCTCGCCGTAGCTCACCTGGCGCGCCTGGCCATCGCCGTCGATGCCGAACAAGGCCACCCGCTGCGGATCGGCCGTGCGCTCGATCACCCGGCCCAGGTTGGCCTGGCTCATGCCGAGAACTCCAGCAGCGACTGGAACTGCGGCAGCGCCAGTACGACGCGCTGCGGCTCTTGCAACAACGGCAGGCCCAGCTGGCGGGCATTCTCGGCGATGGCCTTGAGATCGGCGCCGACGAAGCCGATGGCGCCGAAGAATTCAGGGCGCGTCGGCGCGTGCCGGGCCAGTTCGCCGAACCGCTCGGCCAGGCCGGCGGGGTCGGTAAATTCCAGCGCGAAGCCGGCACCCAATTGGCCCAGCCGGGCATAGCTGGCGGCAGCCTGGCCGGGGTCGGCGCTGACCACCAGCAAGCTGGCGATGCCTTGCACGCCATTCGGATGGCCCATCCATTCGGGCCGCCAGACCAGCTCCGGCGTGAGGTGGTGGCAGGCATAGACGCGCCCGGCGGCGAACTGGCCAGGGACCAGCCGTACGGTGGAAAAGCTGGCATCCTGGGCCTGGCCGTCGATGTCCACCGGGCGCGAGAAGAACTGCACCGGCTGCGCTTGCAGGCCTTGCGCACGCCAGGCGTCGTGGCAGTGCTGGGCGTCGTCCACGGCGTAGACCAGGCCGTCGATGCCGAGCGGGCTGTCGAGGATTTCCTGGCGCACGATCTTGCCCTGGCGCGGCTGGCCGATCAGTTCCAGGTAGCCGCCGGCCAGCACCACCAGGTGGTTGACCGACCCCAGTGTGTGATAGCCGCGCGGTGTGACGATGAAACCCAGCGCTTCGAGCTGGGCTTGTGCCGCGTCGATGTCGTAATGGGTATTGATGACCAGGTGGTCCAGGGCGGCGGTGGTCATGCTCAGGCCTTCGCCGCCGGCATGGCGTAGACACCCCGTCCGCTGGCCACCAATTGGCCTTCGGCGTCGAATACCTTGGCTTCGGCCACCGAGAACTGGCGGCCGGTCTTGACCACCCGCCCCTCGGCACGCAGGTTGCCGCGTGCCGGGCGATGGTAGTCGACGCGCACGTCGATGGTCGGTACGCCGCGGCCGGTGGTGGCCACCAGCGCCCAGTCGGCGCTCAGGTCGACCAGTGCGGCCAGGATGCCGCCATGGATGTAGCCGCCTTCCGGATTGACTACCCATTCCTCGCGAAAGCGCGCGCTCAGGTCGATGCTGCCGGGGCCGACTTGCTGCACTTCGATGCCCAGCCATTGGTGATAGGGGCCGCGCAGCAGGCGTGCCTGGACTTCTTCGGCGCTGGGAATGACTTCGGTCTGACTCATGATGAATCCTTGATTTGTTCAGGGAGTGACGACGATCTTGCCCAGCACCGCGCGGTCGCGAATCAGCGCCAGGCCCTCGGCTGCCTGTTCCAGCGGCAGCACGCGGTCGATCACGGGATCGAGCTTGCCATCGGCCACCAGTTGCAGCAAGGCCTCCAGGTTGTCCTTGTAGAAGCTGTTGGAACCCTTGATGTTCAACTCGAAGCTCCAGACGTAGCGCAGGTCCTCCTGCGGCGCATGACCGGCGGTGGCGCCACAGACCAGCAGCGTGCCGCCGCGCTTGAGGCTCTTGATCGACGGCAGCCAGGTGTCGCCGCCGGTGAAATTGACCACCACCTCGACCCCGCCGTCATCGGTGCGTCGTTGCGGCTTGCCGTAGCGCTCGATCACCCAGCGCGAGAAATCGACCTCGTTGTAGTTGATCACGTGGTCCGCGCCCAGCGCCAGCAGCCGTTCGCCCTTCTCGGCGCTGCCGGCCGCGGCAATCACTTCGGCCCCCAGCAGCTTGGCCAGCAATACGGTGGCGGTGCCCACCCCGCCGCTGGCACCCAGCACCAGCACGCGGTCGCCCGCCTTGACGGTATTGTGCGTGATCAGCATGCGGTGCGCGGTGCCGTAGGCCACCGGCAGCGCCGCGGCCTGCTCGAAGCTGACCGCATCGGGCAACGCGATCAGTTGCGCCGCATCGACGCGCGCATATTCGGCCATGCCGCCATCGGTCATCTCGCCCATCAGGCCCACGCCGGGCTTGAGCGGATTGACCAGCACCCGGTCGCCGGCCTGCCAGCCGACGACGCCCTCGCCCACCGCCACCACCGTGCCGGCCAGGTCGAGCCCGATCACCACCGGGAACGGCACCTTGATGCCGGGCATGCCATGCACCGTGAAGACATCGTGATAGTTGAACGACGAGGCGCCCACGCGCACCACCACGTGACCGGGGTCGGCGCCGGGCACCGGCTTGTCGGTGACCACCCGCAGCTGGTCCAGGGTGCCGTGCGCCGACAGTTGCAGCGCGCGCATTTGGGAAGGAGTACTCATGATTGTTGCCTTTCTGGTTTATTTCAGGTTCTTGGACAGCGCATAGGGACGGCTGGCGAACAGGTCGTCGCGCAACTCGCCCTTGACCAGGCCGGATTCGGTAAAGACCTGGTGCTGGCGGCGCAACGTATCGATGTCGGCCTGCTCGAAACCGACCCGGTTGAGGGTGTTCCACAAGGCTACGTAGGCGCGGGCGTCGTCCTCGGGCAGGTTGGCCTGGCGGCGCAGGATCTGCACTACCTCGTCGTGATGGGCATCGCCCCAGGCCAGGGTGTCGCGCAGCGCGGCGATCACCCGCGCCACCACCTCGGGCTGCTTGTCGACCAGCTCGGCGCGCACCGCACCGACGCCGATATAGGGCACCGCATCGGATCTAGTCAGCTTCTTCCACTCATCGGCAAAGCTGCCCAGGCGGCGCAACTTGAGTTCGCCCTCGATCTGCGCCACGGTGACCGAACGCAGCGCGGCGGCGTCGACCTGTCTTTGCGCCAGGAACTGCGCCAGGCGCGATTCGTTGCCGCCCACCAGCGAGAATTCGCTGGCCCTGATCTGGTAGTTACCGGCCAGCACCGCCCCCGCGATGACCGCTACCGATGAACCGGCCGGCGACATGCCGACCTTCTTGCCCTTGAGCTCGGCCAGGCTGCGGATCGGTGAATCGGCCGGCACCACGAATTGCACGTCGGCCGGTTGGGTGGCGGCAAAGATGCGCAGCGGCACCCCCTGGGCGGCAGTGCCGAAGACACCTGCCAGCGGTGCGCCGAAGGCCAGGTCGATGGAGCCGGCTGCCAGCGCCCGCAACGGCGCATTGACATCGGGGAAGTGCACGAACTCGGCGTCGATGCCGCGCCTGGACAGGAACTGCCCGGCTTCCAGCACCGCGCCGTAGCCCAGGCTCACGCCGCTGGTCCAGTAGCCGATGCGCACGCGGTCGGCGGCATGGGCGGCGATCGACGACAGGGCCGCCACGGCCAGCAGCGCGGCCGATAATGTTTTACGCATGAAGATCATCCTTGGTACGTTGGGAAAGGGAGGGAGTGGTCGCACCGCGCGCCCGGGAAGCGTTCTTCCAGCGAAACAGCCGACGTTCGGCAGGCTTCAACACGCCGCCTTCGATCACCAGCATCAGGCCCACCAGCAGCACGGTCCAGGCGAACACCTGGTCGGTCTGCACCAGGTCGGCCGCCTGGCGCAGCCGGTAGCCGATGCCGTCGGACGAGCCGATGGTCTCGGCCACCAGCGACACGCGCCAGCCAAAGCCGAACGCCAGGCGCGCACCGGAGAAGAAATGCGGCAGGATGCTGGGCGCATGGACCTTGCACAGCACCTGCAGCCACGACATGCGAAAACTGCGCGCCAGCTCGACATAGTGCGGCTCGACCGACTTGGCGCCCTGCCATACGCTGGTCAGGATCAAGGGCATGGCGGTCATGAAGACCACGAAGATGGTGGTGGCGTCGGAGATGCCGAACCAGATGATGGCGAAGATGGCCCAGATCGCCGAGGACACGGTATTGAACACCGCCAGCAGCGGCTCGAAGAACACCGCCAGCGCCCGGCTGGCGCCCAGGGCCAGGCCCAGCAGCGAACCGGCCACGGTGGCCAGGGCAAAACCCGACAGCACGCGGCCGCAGGTGGCCCAGACATCGCGACCGAAGGTGTCGCTGTGCCACAGCGCCTGCAGCGCGGCCAGCACCTTGGATGGTCCCGGCAACACGAAAGAAGGCATGCTGCGCGCGGCCAGCGTCCACAGCACCACGAACAAGCCTGCCAGCACCAGCCGCTGCAGCAGCAGCGAGCACCATCCGCAACGCCGTGCCATCAACCGGCTCCCATTGCTTCGCGTAGCGCCCGCACCCGTTCGGCGACCAGCGGCGAGACCGGGTCGCGCGGACGCGCCAGCGACGCCAGGTCGACCACTTCGGCGACCCGGCCCGGGTTGGGCCGCAAGCGCACGATGCGATCGGCCAGCACCACCGCCTCTTCCATGTCGTGGGTGACGAACACCACGGTGGTGCCGCTGGCCGCGTGCAGGCTTAACAGTTGCTCGTGCATCTGGCTGCGCGTCTGCGGGTCGAGCTTGGAGAACGGCTCATCCATCAGCAGCACGTCGGGACGCACCGCCAGGCTGCGTGCCAGTGCCACCCTGCTGCGCATGCCACCCGACAGTTCGTGCGGCCAGGACTGCGCCACATCGGCCAGCCCCACCCGCGCCAGTGCCGACTGCGCACGTTGGCGCCGTTGCCGGCGCGACAGCCGGGTCGCTTCCAGGCCAAAGGCCACGTTATCGATGACGCTGCGCCAGGGCAGCAGGCGGTCTTCCTGGAACATGTAGGCGATGCGCTGCCATTGGCCGAAGCGGCGTGCCGGCACGCCATCGACCAGCAATTGGCCGCCATCCGGTGCCAGCAGGCCCGACAGGATATTGAGCAAGGTGCTCTTGCCGCAACCGGACGGACCGACCACGGCCAGCACGCGCCCGGTCTCGGCCTGCAGGTCGATGCCGGCCAGCACCTCGGCGCTGCCATAGCGCTTGACCAGGCCCTGGGCCTGCAGGATGGCGCCGCTCATTGGCCGCGCTCCAGGGTGCCGATCGGCAGGTAGGCGCCGGCCTGCGACAGGCTGGCGTAGACCTTTTCCATGGTCTGGTCGCGGAAAGTCTCGATGTGGCGGCGGGCGATGGTCTCGGCGCGTTTTTCGTCGCCCTCGTCGAAGGCCTGGATCATCGCATTGTGGTCGTGCTTGATCTCGGGCTTGACCCGCTGCACGTTGAAGCCCAATGCCACCAGGCGCGACATCTCATCCATCAGCGACGACAGCGTGCGCAGCAGGCGGCCGTTGCCGGCGGCCTCGGCGATGGCCAGGTGAAAACGCTTGTTGGCGTCCATGAAGACATCGATGCGCTCGTGCAGCGGCGCGGCCAGCTCGACCCGGCAGGCCGCCTCGAGCTGGCGCAGCAACGCCGTATCGACCCGCCCTACCGCCAGGCGCGCGGCCATCGGTTCGAGCTGCGCGCGCAGGGCGAATACTTCCTCGACATCCTTGACCACGATGGGCGCGACCCGGTGGCCCTTGCGCGGCCGCGAGCGCACCAGCCCTTCATGCTCCAGTCGCGCCAGCGCGATGCGGCAACCGCTCTTGCCCAGCGCATAGCGGTCCATCAGTTCCGGTTCGGTCACGGTCACGCCAGGCAACAGCCGGCACGACAGGATGTCGCGCCGGATCGCCGCATAGGCGACGTTGGCCAGCGAATCGGTATCGGGTGCGGCAGCGGACGCAGTAGCGTTGGACATGCGAATAAGAACCTTAGTGAATTCCCGTGAGATGCTCACAGGCGGTGTTTGCGACACCCAGAACATGCCTGTCAGCTTATTGAGCGCACCCAGGTGGGTCAACGAAGCATTTGTCGCAAGGACATTCGCAAACCGCATAGCGTGAGCAGCCCAGCCGCCCGCTCTCCCGGGCGGCGGGACGGCAACGAAATGGGGACTTGGCGGGGTCGATCAACTGGCGGCGTCGCCAGTCATGCAGGAGAAACTCGAGGCCTTGCGGTTAATGGGGCAGCCTGGCCGACATCGCCGACCTGACCCAAGCCTGGTGCAGGGATGGCGGCGCCGATGGCTTCGACATCATGTCGCCGGCGCGGCCAGGGCACGACGGCTAGGTCGCAAATCCGATGCGCTCCATGGTGCCGATATGGCGTCCCAGCAATTGCATGGCGCGCTCGGCGTCGCCCGCCTTGAGGGCGTCGATGATGAGGCGATGATCCTGGTCCGAGCGCGGCTGCCAGCCGCGCTGCAAGCCGGCGGCAAACAGGTAGCGTGAATTGGTCAGTTGCAGTTGCTTCAGGCTGGCCAGCAGACGCGGCATGCCGCACTGGCCGGACAGGATATCGTGAAAGCGGCAGTTCGCCGCGTCCCACTCGACCAGCGAATCGGCCTGCGAACAGCGCGCATGTGCCTGCTCCAGTTGCGCCACCTGCTGTGCGCCGAGGTGGGGCACGCTGTGGCGCAGTGCCAGCGGTTCCAGGGCGGCGCGCATTTCCACCGTTTCCTTGATGGCAGCCTGGCTCAGCGTGGTCACCCGCACACCGCGCCGTGGCAGGCTCACCACCAGGCCGATTGCCTCCAGTCGGGCGAAGGCTTCACGCACCGGTACGTGACTGGTGCCGAACTCGCTGGCAATGTGGTCCTGGCGCAGGGCCGCGCCGCCTTCGATCTCGCCGCGCACGATGCGCACCCGCAGCAACTCTGCGATGCGATCGGCCGTGGTGGGGGCCGTCGTCGGTGCCTGGGACAAGTCTTGCATCGATAGATTATCTATAAATTTAGGTGTTGTTCTGCATCTTTTGGCAACTACAGAATAAAAAACGTCGCCCCTGCCTGCATCGGCCCGGACTGGCAATTTATTTATAGATAATTTCGGCGCGATATGGCGCCATGAGGATGTCACTTGGATCAAGCAATTCCCGTCACCCGCCCCGCCCCCGCTGGCTGGACCACGACCACGGTGCAGGCATTGATGGCGCGTCCGTTGCTGGACTTGCTGTTCGAGGCGCAAAGCACGCATCGTCGGCATTTCACCGCCAACGAAGTGCAATTGTCGACATTATTGTCGATCAAGACCGGTGGTTGTCCGGAAGACTGCGGTTACTGCTCGCAGTCGGCGCGCCATGCTGGCACCGGCGTCGAGGCCACCCGCCTGATGGCGCCGGCCGAGGTGTTGCAGGCAGCCCGCCAAGCCAAGGCCGATGGCGCCACGCGCTTTTGCATGGGCGCGGCCTGGCGCAATCCGAAACAGCGTGACATGCCGGCGCTGACCGAGATGGTGGCGCAAGTGCGTGACCTGGGTCTGGAGACCTGCATGACGCTGGGCATGCTCGACGCCGACCAGGCCGATGCGCTCAAGGCGGCCGGGCTCGATTACTACAATCACAACCTGGATACGGCGCCCGATTTCTACGCCAACGTGGTGACCAGCCGACGCTACCAAGACCGCCTGGCCACGTTGCGCGAAGTACGCCAGGCCGGGATGCGGGTGTGCTGCGGCGGCATTATCGGCATGGGTGAAAGCCGCCGCCAGCGCGCCGGGCTGATTGCGCAACTGGCCAACCTCGATCCGGCGCCCGAGTCGGTGCCGATCAACCAGCTGGTGCCGATTGCCGGTACGCCCCTGGCCGATACGCCGGCCCTTGATCCGCTCGAATTGGTGCGCACCGTGGCCACTGCCCGCATCTGCATGCCCGATAGCATGGTGCGCCTGTCGGCCGGTCGGCAAGAGATGGACGATGCGACGCAGGCACTGTGCTTTGCCGCCGGCGCCAATTCGATCTTTACCGGGGCGCGGTTGCTGACCACGCCCAACCCGCAGGCCGATCGTGACCGCGACCTGTTCGAGCGCCTGGGGTTGCGACCGATGAGCGTGCCTGCTCGCTGAGGCGATGGCGGTCGATCGATGTACCCGACGTCGGCGGGGATCGGGTCAAGCCCGGTGCGCGGCGACCAGGAGAATTGCGCATGGCGGTCGGATGACTACCCGGCGGATTCGCCACCTGCGAAACAGGAAGCGGTCATCGCGGCAATGGCGCCCGGATGACGCGATCAATCGAGCCCTCGAGGGCCGATATCATGTGGCTTGAACCGTGGATCGTGTTCATGGTGCCAGATGCGATACCACAGGTAGACGCCGAAGGCGCAACCCGCGACCAGCACGTAGATGGCGTAGGCCAACAGCGCGCCGGGTCCGTACTCGATGAGCCAATCGATGATGATCTTCATGGCTGCCTCCCCTCGATAATGGCTGTACGCACGTCGCGCCCCAGGCGCATGACGGCCACAACCGATGCCGCGTGCGACGACACGCGGCATCACCCCTGCCGGCGCGCCCACCGGTGCGCCGGATGCCAGACCGGATCAGTGACTGAAGCTGGACGTGCTGCGCCAGACATAGGCACCAAAGGCAAAACTGCCGATCAGCACGTAAGCCACGTAC
The DNA here is from genome assembly GCF_000282575.1 of Herbaspirillum sp. YR522. Lineage (GTDB taxonomy): Bacteria > Pseudomonadota > Gammaproteobacteria > Burkholderiales > Burkholderiaceae_D > Herbaspirillum. The sequence continues at coordinate 25,411 of NZ_AKJA01000064.1, forward strand.
CAGATGAGGGCCTGGGCCCCGTAGGACATGATGAGTTCTATGAGATTCATGAGCGTCTCCACCTATTTTTTATGTGTCGCAGTAAAAGCAGAGACACCGGAATATCAAATAAGAAATAAATGGTCTTGTTATGTTTCTCGCCTTTGCAGCGCTCGACGCTGAACAAACGGCTCCCCTGTTATTCTTTGCGCCATCGAAATGGGCCACGGAATTTCCCGAATCCCGCACCAGACCTGAGGTCCAGAGTCATATTGCTCTAGCAAAATGATGAAGTAAAGAACCAACTATCGTGCAAAGCAGCAATTATTCGAGAAAAAGTATCTCGACAATTCTATTGCGCAGATAAAAGATTTACGAATTTCCTCGCGGAACTGCAGCTGGCGGACCTGCCATGGCGCCCCCGACCCCATCTTGCATCGCAATACGAAAAGTTTCGTCTGCGTCGCGCCCGGCGACGCAGGGCCATGCGTCAGGCGCGTTTCCACAGGATGAGCGTACCCAGCAACCCGGCCAGCACCGATCCGCACAAGACCCCAAGCTTGAGCCGAATCTCGAAGTCGGCGCCCAGGCCCTCGAAGGCCAGGCCGCCGATGAACAGGCTCATCGTGAAACCGATGCCGCACAACACGCACACACCCACGAATTGCCGCGTGCTGGCGCCTCCCGGCGCACTGGCCAGGCCACTGCGTATCATCAGCCAGCTGGCACCGAACACGCCGATGGTCTTGCCCAATACCAGGCCGCCGGCAATCCCCAGCGGCACCGGGTCGAGCAGGCTGGCCAGCGACATGCCCTGCAATGACACCCCGGCGTTGGCGAAGGCGAACAGCGGCAATACCAGGAATGCGACCCAGGGATGCAGGCCATGCTCGAGCGGACCGGCCAATGGCCGGCCATCGGCATGCCGCAGCGGGATCGCCAGCGCCGTCACCACCCCGGCCAGCGTGGCGTGGATACCCGACTTGAGCACGCAGACCCACATCACCAGGCCCACCAGCAGGTAGACATCGGCCCGGCGCACGCCGGCGCGGTTCATCGCCAGCAACAGCAGTGCCGCGCCGCCGGCGGCGGCCAGCATGCCGGGCGCCAGGCTATCGGTATAGAACAGGGCGATCACGACGATGGCACCCAGGTCGTCAATGATGGCCACGGCCGTCAGGAACACCTTGAGCGAAGTCGGCACGCGCGACCCCAGCAGCATCACGATGCCGATGGCGAAGGCGATGTCGGTGGCCGCCGGGATCGCCCAGCCGCGCAGCGCCCGGGCGTCGTCCAGGTTGACCAGGGCGTAGATCACGGCCGGCACGATCATCCCGCCCAGCGCCGCGGCCGCCGGCAACAAGGCCTGGCGGCGCGAGGCCAGTTCGCCTTCGACGAACTCGCGCTTGATCTCCAGGCCGACCAGGAAGAAGAACACCGCCATCCACAGGTCATTGACCCAGACCAGCAAGGGCTTGCTCAGCACCAGCAGGCCGCCGATATCGAGCGTGCCGGGGGTGCGGATGAAGGCTTGATAAAGCTCGCGCCAGCCCGAATTGCTGGCGATCAGCGCCAGCACGGCGGCCGCTGCCAACACCAGGCCGCCGGCGGCCTCATGGGCGAAGAAGCGGGCAAAGGCATTGCCTTTTCTGGATGTTGTTGGTTGGTTGCTCAATGGCTGCTCCAGGAAGAGATGAATCGGACCCACGGCAGACTGTACCAACAGCGATGAGTTTCTCCAACTTGTGCGGGATTGTCGTCACGAAAAAAAAGGGGCCGCCCCCTCCACGAGAACGACCCCACCCACGCCAAAAAATCGTCGGGCCCCGGCCTGGCCCCGCTGCATGCCGGCCGGTTGCGGATTAACGCAACACCAGCACCGGCACCCTGCTCTGCGCCAGCACCTTTTGCGTCTGGCTGCCCAGCAGCACGCGCTGCAATGCCGATCTGGCAGGCGCGGCCATGAAGATGGCATCGCATTGCTCGCGCTCGGCCACCCGCATGATCTCTTCATAGGGTTGTCCGCCCTCGGCCACCTGCACGGTACACGGCACACCCTGCTGGCGCGCCAATTCCGAAATCAGCCGGACACTGGCCAGGGCGCGATCGCGCCCGGCCTGGCCGGGCTGCTGGGGGTCGACCCCGCAATTGGCCTCGGTGACCGACATGGCGCGCAGCCTGGCGACCACCGACAGGCCGACCAGTCGACTGCCGCATTGGCCGGCCAGCGCGATGGCGGCCTTCATCGATTCGTTGCACAGCCTGGAGCCGTCAGTGGCAAGCAGGATTTTCTTGAACATGATGGAGCCCTCCTTGAGTGCTCGGATGCACGCGATCCGATGGCTTCATCGTAGGCCGGCGCCGCGTGGCGCAAATTGATGTGGGTCAAGCGGGGATGGAGTGATGGAGACGGCTGGCGCGGGTTTGCGCTGGATCAACAGGACCCGGCCCGATGCTCGACAGCCGGTGCGGGATGGTACCGGCGCGCGGGTACCGCGGCGGCATGCCGGTATCGCGCTGCGGGTGCCGCCGGGAAAGGTGTTGCGGGCCGACGCGCGCGGCGCGCTATCGGCCCGGCATGCAGGCTACGCGGGCTTGAACGCCAGGAACTGCTTGATCAGCACTTCCAGCACTGGCTTCAATTGCGCCGACAGGCTGGCGTCGAGCGCATAGGGTGCCTGCTCCTGCATGTAGCTGCGTTGCGCCAGTTCCAGCTGCACGGCGTGCACGCCATTGGCTGGCTGGCCGTAGGCGCGGGTGATGTAGCCGCCCTTGAAGCGGCCATTCAATACCGCCGGATAGTGTGGCGCCAGCTGCTGCGCCTGCGCCAGCAATGCCTCGGCCACGCCCGGCGCGCACGATGCGCCACTGGCCGAACCGAAGTTGAACACCGGCAGCTCGCCCTCGAAAAGGTGCGGGATCAGCGAACGGATCGAGTGCGCGTCCCACAGCAAGGCATAGCCGTGGATCGCCTTGATGCGCGCCAACTCGGCGGCCAGCGCGTTGTGATACGGGTGCCAGTACAGCGGCAGGCGACGCGCGGTCTCGGCGGCATCGGGCTCCATGCCGGGACGATACAGCGGCACGTTGTCGAAGGTGGTCAGCGGACACAGGCCGGTGGTGTTCTGGCCCGGATACAGGCTCTGGCCATCGGCCGGCCGGTTCAGGTCGATCACGTAGCGCGAATACACGGGGCGGATGGTCGATACTCCCAACGACTGCGCAAAGTCGTACAGCTCGGCGATGTGCCAGTCGGTGTCGTCGACCTGCAGTCCGGTGTCGCTGTAGACCGGCTTCAGGTCATCCGGCAGTTGGGTGCCCACGTGTGGCATCGAGATCAGCAGCGGGCTGGTGCCCTGCTGCAGCTTGAACACTTCTGGTTTCATTGGGTTACTCCCTTGTCAGTCGTTGAGCAGGTCGGCCACGGCGGCGCGATAGTCGGCGCCGGCCTGCTGTTCGAGTTCATGACGGCCATGGCTGACCGTCAGGCGGCCGCCGACATACACATCGCGTATCGGCTGGCCATCGTGTTCGCAAAATACCAGCGCCGACAACAACTGCGCCGGGGCGCGATCGGCCAGGTTGACGTCGTCGCCGTCGAGCACCACGAAGTCGGCCCGCTGCCCGGGCGCCAGTCCGGCCACACGGCGCCCGGTGGCCAGCGCCCCACCGGCCACGGCCTGCCCGAACAGCCGATCGGCAACCGCCGGCATGGACTGGCTGGCCAGCACATTGCGGCGGCGATGATGCAGCCGCTGGCCGTATTCGAGCAGGCGCAACTCGGCCCGCAGGCTGATGGCGATATTGCTGTCGGAGCCGATGCCCCAGTTGGCGCCATCGGCCAGCAGCCGTGGCGCGTCGACCAGGCCGTCGCCGAGATTGGCCTCGGTGGTCGGGCACAGCCCCACTACGGCACCGCTGGCCGCGACTGCGGCGTATTCGTCGTCCGACATATGGGTGGCATGCACCAGGCACCAGCGGGTGTCGAGCGATTGCTGCGACAACAGCAACTGCACCGGACGCTGGCCCGACCAGGCCACGCAATCGTCGACTTCGGCGGTCTGCTCGGCAATATGGATGTGAATCGGCGCGTCGTCGCCGCCGGCCTGGGCGCGCAGGCCACCGACCAGCTCGGCCAGGCCCGCGGCGTCGACCGCCCGCAGCGAATGCGGCGCCACCCCATAGCGACGGCTGGCGTCTTCCGGCATGACCTGCTGCAGCCGCTGGCGCAAGTCGAGCATCCATTGCGGCGACGAGATGAAGCGGGCCTGGTGCGGCAGCGGGGTCTTGGCGCCAAAACCGCCATATTGGTACAGCACCGGCAGCAGGGTCAGGCCGATGCCCGCCTCGTGCGCCGCGCGTGCCACCCGCAGCGACAGCTCGGCCGGGTCGGCGTAGGCCTGGCCGAGCTGGGCATGGTGCAAATAATGGAATTCGCATACCGAGGTGTAGCCGGCCTTGAGCATCTCGATATACAGGTGGCGGGCGATGGCCTGCAGGTGATGCGGCTGCAGGCGCTGGGCAAAGCGGTACATCAGCGTGCGCCAGCTCCAGAACGAGTCGGTCGGGCTGCCCATGGTCTCGGTCAGGCCGGCCATGGCGCGCTGGAAGGCGTGGGAATGCAGGTTGGGCATGCCGGGGATCACCGGGCCGGCCGCGGCCGGGGCGTCGCCGCGGGCGCAGTCGGCGCTCACCTCGACCAGCTCGCCACTGGCGTCCCAGCGCAACATCACGTTGCGCCGCCAGCCATCGGCCAGCAGCGCATCGGCGCAAAAGAGACGATGGCCGGGGGCCTGGAATGGGATCGGATTGGTCATGATTGTCTTATATCGGGTTCTACGCTGGACACTGCGAAATGGTGTCAGCGGCGTTGCACACGCACCGCCAGCACCACCGCGTCGGCCGCGCAGTGCAGCGCGGGCATGGCCTGGCCTTGGTGCAGGCGGACGAATTCACCGCTGCCCAGCGGGAGTTGCCGGCCGGCGTCCGACAGCTGCGCCTGGCCCTGCGCCACATACAGCAATACGGTGTCGGGCGGCAGCAAGCGCGCGTCCTGCTGCCTCAACACCTGCAGTTCGGCTTGCGCCTGGTCGCGCCGCACCATCAGGTTGAAGTCCTGGCAGGGGGTGCCATCCAATACCACGCTCACCCGCGCTTCGCCGGTGAAGCGGTGCGGCGCGAAGGGCGTGCGCAAGTCATGCGAAGGCTGGCCCTCGGCGTGCATCACGAAACCGGCACCGCCCAGCAGCACGATGGTGCGATCGATGCCCTCGAAGCTGGAGAACGCGCCGTCCTGCACCACATCGGCCACGCTGGCGCGCCAGACGAAATCGGCGTAATCGGCGCCGGGCGGTTCCACATGCAACTCGCGGGTGGCGCCGCCGCCGTTCTTCCAGGGCATCGCCGCCAGCGCACCCAGGCTGCCACTGGCAGCCACCAGGGTGCTAGGCGCCATGGGCCACCTCGCGCGCCAGCATGGTCTGCAGGAAGCTGCGGGTACGCGCCTCGCGCGGGGCGCCGAAGATCTGCGATGGCGGACCGGCCTCGACGATATTGCCGTGGTCCATCACCACCACCACATCGGCCACCTCGCGGGCAAAGCCCATTTCATGCGTGACGATGAGCATGGTCATGCCCTCGCCTGCCAGATTCTTCATCACCTGCAATACCTCACCCACCAGTTCCGGGTCGAGCGCCGAGGTGGGCTCGTCGAACAACATCACCTTGGGTTGCATGGCCAGCGCGCGGGCGATCGCCACGCGTTGCTTCTGGCCGCCCGACAGCGTGCCCGGATAGACCCTGGCCTTGTGTTCGAGACCGACCTTGGCCAGCAATTGCATGCCCTGCTCGTCGGCCTGGCGCCGGCTGAGGCCACGTAGCGCGATCGGCGCCAGGGTGATGTTGTCGAGCACCGTCAGGTGCGGAAACAGGTTGAACGACTGGAACACCATGCCGACCTCGGTGCGCAGGGTATCCAGCTTGGCCTCGGGCATCATCTGCCCGTTCTGCACCACCGGATGGCCGCAGGCGACGATGGTGCCGCCCTCGGCCGTCTCGAGGCCATTGAGGCAGCGCAGGAAGGTGCTCTTGCCCGAGCCGCTGGGGCCGATCACCACCACCACCTGGCTGGGCTGGACGGCGAAATCGATGCCGGTCAGCACCTGGTGCTGGCCAAACGATTTCTTCAGGCCACGGACGTCGATAATGGCTTGGCTCATCACACTCTCCCTTCCGAACGCAGGACTTTCTCGATACGACGCAAAATCAGCGTGGTCACGCTGGTCAGGACCAGGTAGATGACGGCGATGACCAGGTAGACCTCCAGCGAACGATACGAGGTGCTGATGATCTTCTCGCCTTCGTGCATCAGGTCGGCAATGGTCAGCAGCGACACCAGCGCCGAGTTCTTGATCAGGGCGATGAATTCGTTGCCCAGCGGCGGGATCATCCGCACGAAGGCCTGCGGCAGGATCACGCGCCGCATCGCCAGCTTGTAGGGCAGGCCCAGCGAGCGCGCCGCTTCCATCTGGCCACGCTCGATCGACTGGATCGAGCCGCGCACGATCTCGGACACATAGGCGGCGCTGTAGATGCCCAATCCCAGGATGCCGCACACATAGGCGGGCAGCAAGATACCGAAATGCGGCAGGCCGAAGAACCAGATGAACAGCTGCACCAGCAGCGGCGTGCCACGCACCAGCGTCAGGTAGACGGTGCATATGCCATAGATGAAGCGGCGTTGCGGCGCCAGCCGTCCCAGGCCCACCAGCAAACCCAGCAGGCATCCCAGCACCAGCGCCGCGGCGGTGATCTCCACCGTGACGGCGGTACCCGTGGCGAGCGCATGCCAGCTAGCCCAGACGGGCGAAAAGTCGAAATCCATAGGGGGCTCCAGAGACGGATGCGGCCTCGATGCGAGGCCGATCGATCATGCAGTGAAGGAGAAGGAAAAACCGCCGGCCCGGGCGAGCCGGCGGCGGGCAGGACGTGTTACTCGCTCTTGCCGAACCACTTGTCGGTCAGCGCGGTATAGGTACCGTTGACGCGCAGGGTCGCCAGCGCGCGGTTGAGCTGCTCGGCCAGTTCGGTGTCGCCCTTGCGCATGGCGTAGCCATACAGTTCGGTGGTCAGGCCCTTGTCGAGCACGCGCACCAGCGGCTGGGTGCGGGCGTATTCGACGGCGGCCGGACGGCCGGTGACGGCGGCATTGACGCGGCCGGTGGCCAGCAGGTCGAACATGGCCTGGTTCTTCTCGACCTCGACCCGCTCGGCGCCGGGGTAGCTTTCCTTGAGGAAGCTGACCGACTTGGTGCCGACCTGCACCGAGACCTTCTTGCCATTGTTCAGGTCGGCCGGCAGCTTGATGCTGTTGTCGTCACGACGCACCAGCACGGCCAGGCCACCGCGGTAATAAGGATCGCTGAAATTGACTACCTTGCGGCGCTCGTCGGTCATGTAGATGGCCGAGGCGGCGATGTCGAAGCGGTTGGAGATCAGGCCCGGGATCAGGCCCTTGAAGTCGATGTCGACCCACTGCACCTTCTTGCCCATGGTCTTGGCCAGTGCCTCGATCAATTCGATGTCGAAACCGGTGCGCTTGCCGTCCTTGACGAACTCCATCGGTGGGAAGGTGGCGTCGGTACCGACGCGGATGACGTCGGCTGCATGCGCGGCGGGCGTGATGGCGACGGTGGCGGTGATGAGGGCGAACACTGCCGTACAGGTACGCAGCAATTGGGACATTTTCATCATGGGTTCCTCGAAGAGAGATGACGCGAACTGGAACGACGCCGGATGAGTTTCAGGCGACGACGACGATAAGGCATTGCGCGGGCCGCGTCGAGCGCGCCCCGCCGCCCGCTTAGAAACGATTACAGATGCGCTGCGCGGTCTCGACCGCCATGCGGATCAATTCCGGCTCGCGCGTACCCACGCGCAATGCCGGGGCCATCAACGTGAGCGTGCCTTCCAGGCGCGCATTGGGCGTGAGCAATGGCACCGAGACGCCCCACACGCCCAGGTCGACTTCGCTTTCGCTGATCGAATAGCCGCGACGACGGATTTCGTCCAGTTGCGCCTCGAGCGCGGCGATTTCCTGCGGGCGATCGGCCAATTGCTCGGCCAGCAGCTTCTGCTGCAACTTGCGCGGCATGAACGCCAGCAGGCTCTTGGCCGACGCTCCCTTGTGCAGCGAATGCGCCCGGCCCTTGGTGAACGAACAGCGCAGCGGCTGCGTGCTTTCTTCCATGGCGATGCAGACCATCTCGCCATTGGTATAGACCAGCAGACCGACGCTTTCGCCACTGCGCTCGACCAGGTTGCTGATCTCTTCGCGGCTCTGGCTGATCAGGTTCGAGTTCTGGTCGAAGCCCCAGGCCAGCTGCACGCCGGTGGGCCCGGGCTCGAAGGTGCCGGAATTCATGTGCTCCTGCAACAGTCCCCACTTCTTGAGGGACGCCAGGTGGCGGTAAACGGTGCTGACCGGCTGCTGCACCATGGCGGCGATCTGTTTGGCGCTGACCGGCTTGCCGGCGCGCGCCACGCCTGCCAGCACATGCAGGACGCGATCGACGATGGTTGAGGTTTGAGGAGAGTCCATGGGTCAAATATAAAGTTATTTTCTCATTTTAGGTTTTTATTTCTCATTTATTGGGAAATAAATTAGAAAAATATGGAGTGTTGTTTCTAAATTTCTCAGAGAGAGACAGATTTTCTCACCTAGTGCGGAATTTCTCCCATGCTATTTTTTAACCGGTTACCCGGCAAAAAATTTAGTTGTCGACACTTATTCTGCTTTTTCACGCCGGTGCTATGATTGCGACACCAAACCCGCCCGGATTGTCGACACATGACACGATTAATCGCCTTACCCGATGCAATGCGCGACGCAGGGACACTGTCCGAACATGTCTTCCGCAAGATCCAAAGCGCCATCGTGCAAGGCGAGATCGCGCCGGGCAGCAAGATTTCCGAACCGGAACTGGCACGCACCTACGGCATCAGCCGCGGGCCGTTGCGCGAGGCGATCCACCGGCTGGAAGGCCAGAACCTGCTGGTACGGGTGCCGCATGTGGGCGCGCGGGTGGTGTCGCTCACGCTCGATGGCCTGGTCGAACTGTTCCAGATCCGCGAATCGCTGGAAGGCATGGCCTGCCGCCTGGCCGCCCAGCGCATGACGCGGGCCGAACTCGACGAACTGCGCCGGGTGCTGGAGACCCACGAGAAGGACGAGGCCTTCCAGGCCGGGCGCGGTTATTACCAGCAGGAAGGCGACGACGACTTTCACTACAAGATCATCCAGGCCAGCGGCAACCAGATCCTGAGCCGCATCCTGTGCGGCGAGCTGTACCAGCTGGCACGCATGTATCGCATCCAGTATTCCGCCGTTCCCAACCGTGCGCGCCAGGCCTTCGCCGAACACCACCGCATCCTCGATGCGCTGGCCGACGGCGATGGCGAGTTGGCCGACCTGCTGATGCGTCGCCATATCGGCGCCTCGCGCCGCAATATCGAAGCCCAGATCGCACACGCCGGCCAGCGTTGCGACCAGGCCTGATCCCACCCTTGCCCAAGAGCCAACCGCCATGAATACCCAATATCGCAAGCAACTGCCCGGTACCGCGCTGGATTATTTCGATGCCCGCGCCGCGGTCGAGGCCATCTCGCCCATGGCCTGGGATGGCCTGCCCTACACCTCCCGGGTGCTGGCCGAAAACCTGGTACGCCGCTGTGACCCGGCGAGCCTGGCCGACTCACTGCGGCAGTTGGTCGAGCGCCGGCGCGACCTGGACTTCCCGTGGTTTCCGGCGCGCGTGGTGTGCCATGACATCCTGGGCCAGACCGCGCTGGTGGACCTGGCCGGGCTGCGCGATGCGATCGCCGAGATGGGCGGCGACCCGGCCAAGGTCAATCCGGTGGTGCCGGTGCAACTGATCGTGGACCATTCGCTGGCCGTGGAGTGCGGCGGCGACATGCCCGACGCCTTTGCCCGCAACCGGGCCATCGAGGACCGCCGCAACGAAGACCGCTTCGACTTCATCGACTGGACCCGGCAAGCGTTCGAGAACATGGAGGTGATCCCGCCCGGCAACGGCATCATGCACCAGATCAATCTCGAGAAGATGTCGCCGGTGATCCACGCCAAGGATGGCGTGGCCTTTCCCGATACGCTGGTAGGCACCGACAGTCATACGCCGCACGTCGATGCACTGGGCGTGATCGCCATCGGCGTGGGTGGCCTGGAGGCCGAGAACGTGATGCTGGGTCGCGCCTCGTGGATGCGCCTGCCCGACATCGTCGGTGTCGAGTTGAGCGGGCGCGCCCAGCCCGGCATCACCGCCACCGACATCGTCCTGACGCTGACCGAGTTCCTGCGCCGCCAGAAGGTGGTGGGCGCCTACCTCGAGTTCTACGGCGCCGGTGCCACCAGCTTGACGCTGGGCGACCGCGCGACGATCTCCAACATGGCACCGGAGTACGGCGCCACCGCCGCCATGTTCTCGATCGACCAGCAGACCATCGACTACCTCAGGCTGACCGGGCGCGAGGACGAGCAGGTACGACTGGTGGAGACCTATGCCAAGGTGGCCGGGCTGTGGGCCGACAGCCTGGCCGGGGTGCAGTACGAGCGCGTGCTGCGGTTCGACCTCTCGAGCGTGGTGCGCACGATGGCCGGGCCCAGCAATCCGCACAAGCGGCTGCCGGTATCCGAACTGGCCGCACAGGGCATTGCCGGGGTGGTCGAGAACGAAGCGGGCAAGATGCCCGATGGCGCCGTCATCATCGCCGCCATCACCAGTTGCACCAACACCAGCAACCCGCGCAACGTGATTGCCGCAGCGCTGCTGGCGCGCAATGCCAATCGCCTGGCATTGACCCGCAAGCCGTGGGTCAAGAGTTCGCTGGCGCCCGGCTCCAAGGCGGTCGCACTGTACCTGGACGAGGCCGGCCTCACCGGAGAACTGGAAAAACTGGGTTTTGGCATCGTCGCCTTCGCCTGCACCACTTGCAATGGCATGTCCGGCGCGCTCGACCCGGCGATCCAGCAAGAGATCATCGAGCGCGATCTCTATACCACGGCGGTATTGTCGGGCAACCGCAATTTCGATGGTCGCATCCACCCCTACGCCAAGCAGGCTTTCCTGGCCTCGCCACCGCTGGTGGTGGCCTATGCCATTGCCGGCACGATCCGCTTCGATATCGAGCAGGACGTATTGGGGTTGGCCGCCGACGGCCGCGAGATCCGGCTCAAGGATATCTGGCCGAGCGACGAAGAGATCGACGCGGTGGTCAAGGCGGCAGTCAAGCCGCAGCAGTTCCGCAATGTCTATACCCCCATGTTCGCGGCCCGCGTCGAACGCGATGCCGGCGTCAGCCCCCTGTACGACTGGCGCCCGCAGAGCACCTATATCCGTCGTCCTCCCTATTGGGAAGGCGCGCTGGCGGGCCAACGTACCCTCACGGGCATGCGGCCGCTGGCGGTATTGGGCGACAACATCACCACCGATCACCTCTCGCCGTCCAATGCCATCCTGCTCGACAGTGCCGCCGGCCAATACCTGCACCGGATGGGGCTGCCGGAAGAAGATTTCAATTCCTACGCCACCCACCGGGGCGACCACCTGACGGCGCAGCGCGCCACCTTCGCCAATCCGAAGCTGTTCAATGAGATGGTCAGGAAGGCCGATGGCAGCGTACGCCAGGGTTCGCTGGCCCGGATCGAGCCCGAGGGCAATGTGACCCGCATGTGGGAAGCCATCGAGACCTACATGCAACGCAAGCAGGCGCTGATCATCATCGCCGGTGCCGACTACGGCCAGGGTTCCTCGCGCGACTGGGCCGCCAAGGGCGTGCGCCTGGCCGGGGTCGAGGCGATCGTAGCCGAGGGCTTCGAACGCATCCACCGCACCAACCTGATCGGCATGGGTGTGCTGCCGCTCGAGTTCAAGCCGGGCGAGAACCGCAATACCTACGGCATCGACGGCAGCGAGACCTTCGACGTGGTCGGCCAGCGCCAGGCGCGCGCCGACCTGACCCTGGTGATACTGCGCAAGAACGGCGAGCGTATCGAGGTCGATGTCACCTGCCGCCTGGATACGGCCGAAGAGGTGTCGATCTATGAAGCCGGTGGTGTGTTGCAACGCTTCGCCCAGGATTTCCTGGAAGCGTCCAAGCCCCGCGGCCACGCCGCCTGACCCACACCCGTCCAACGGAGCACGCCATGTCGTCCATCCCCCAGATTCGCATCCCCGCCACCTACCTGCGCGGCGGCACCAGCAAGGGTGTCTTCTTCAAGCTCGACGACCTGCCCGCAGCGGCGCAGGTGCCCGGCCGCGCGCGCGACCGGCTGTTGCAACGGGTCATCGGCAGTCCCGATCCGTATGGCAAGCAGATCGATGGCATGGGGGGCGCCACCTCCAGCACCAGCAAGACCGTGATCGTCTCGCGCAGCACCCGCGCCGGGCACGATGTCGACTATCTGTTCGGCCAGGTCGCCATCGACAGCGACTTCGTCGACTGGAGCGGCAACTGCGGCAACCTGTCGGCCGCCGTGGGCCCGTTCGCCATCGGCGCCGGCCTGCTCGATGCCGAACGCGTGCCGCATGATGGCGTGGCACAGGTGCGGATCTGGCAGGCCAACATCGGCAAGACCATCATCGCCCACGTGCCGATGGCCGCCGGCCAGGTGCAGGAGACGGGCGACTTCGAGCTCGACGGCGTGACCTTTGCCGCGGCCGAGGTACTGCTTGAATTCATGGACCCGGCGGCCGAGGAAGAAGGCGGTGGCGGCGCCATGTTTCCCACCGGGAACCTGGTCGATACGCTGGAGGTGCCAAGCGTGGGCAGCTTCCGGGCGACCATGATCAATGCCGGCATCCCCACCATCTTCCTCAACGCCGATGAGCTCGGCTACACCGGCACCGAGCTGCAGGAAGCCATCAACGGCGATGCGCAGGCCTTGCAGCGCTTCGAAACCATTCGCGCCCATGGCGCCATGCGCATGGGCCTGATCGGCGCGCTGGAACAAGCCGCCCAGCGCCAGCACACGCCCAAGGTCGCCTTCGTGGCGCCGCCCCGCGACTATGTGTCGTCCAGCGGCCGCGCCGTCACCGACAAGGATGTCGATGTGCTGGTGCGGGCACTGTCGATGGGCAAGTTGCACCATGCGATGATGGGCACGGCGGCGGTCGCCATCGGCACCGCAGCGGCCATCCCTGGCACCCTGGTGAACCTGGCTGCCGGCGGCGGCGAACGCAACAGCGTACGCTTCGGGCATCCCTCGGGCACCCTGCGGGTGGGGGCCGAGGCGCGCCAGCAGGGCCAGCAGTGGCAGGTGACCAAGGCCATCATGAGCCGCAGTGCGCGCGTATTGATGGAAGGCTGGGTGCGGATACCGGGCGACGCGTTCTGACCCGGCCAGCGGGGCGCGGGCGAATCTGCGCTGGGGGACGATACAAAAAGGCCGGCGTCACGCAGTGACTGCCGGCCTTGAACAAGGTGCCAGGCGTTGCCTATACCCGGTAGATCTTCTCGCCGGTCTGCACGATCCTGAATTTTTCATTGGTCAGGGGATCGACGCTGCGGCCGTCGGTCAACCGATAGCTGCGTCGGTCCGCAGCGGCCACATCGTCGACTTCATCCTTCTGCGTCTGGTACACCTCGACGTGATAGGGTTCGCCGGTCTTGCCCTTGGCATCGAATTTTTCCACCAGATCCATGTGTTATCTCCTTGATATCCATTGGTAATGGCCCTGTGCCGAAGGAAAAGATAACAGATTCGGTCGCGCTTGCCAGCATTTCCGATGTTGCAGCGCAAGACCGCAATGCCCGCGCCCAGTGGCACGCCGCCGCGGCCTGGCGTCCCTGCCCCGCCCTGCCCGGATACGGCCATCAGAAATGCAGCGTGATCCCCAGGCCCAGCTGGCGGGTGACTTCGGCCTTGTTCAAGCCGGCCTTGTAGCCGACGTCGAGATCGATCGTGTCGTTGGGCGACCAGATCACGCCCAGCAACCCGTAGGCCGGCCAGGTGCGGTTGGCATGTTCGCTGTTCTGCGCCACGCCGACGTCGGCCACCAGCTTCCACTGTTCATTGACGGCATACCAGGCCGCGCCGGAGATACGCCATACGGTGCGCCGATGCGAATGCTCGTCGTCCAGCCGGGCGTAGCGGTTGTAGTTAATGCCGAGGTTGGCGTGCCAGGTCCAGGCGTTGACCTGGTAGGACCCCAGCAGGTCCAGGGCGGCGCTGCTGCGCCCGGTACCATGCCCGCGCTCGGGGTTGCCGCTGGTGCTGAAGAACTCCGGCTTGAGCGCCAGCGACAGGCCGTCGGCATCATGGAAGCGCCACTTGGCGCCCAGCGATGCATCGCCCATGCCGCTACCGGTGGGCGAGGCGAAGAACTGCGGCACATTGGCGAACAGGTCCAGCTTGTCGGTGACGCCGTATGTGTAGGTCAAGGCGCCGACATGACTGAACTGGCCGAATTGACGCAACCAGTCGGTGTTCATTTCAAGTTGATGATGGCCCTCGCCCTGTACGCCGGTGTCGTCGGTCACCAGTGGGTGGGCGGCATAGGCCGGGGCGATGGCTGCGCACAGCAGCCAGGCGGCGCAAGATGTCTTTTTCATGTATCCCCCATAGCTCAAACCGGGCGGATACTAGCATCCGGGCCGCCCGGACAAAAGACGAAATACGGGGTTTTGGCGTTAATCCAACAATGAAGGCGCAGGACTCGAACGCGGCATTAAAAAGCGAGCCCGGGCTCGCTGCGCCGGCGGGTATCAGCCCGATGCGCGCGCGGCCTCGGCAAGCTCCTGGCCGATATCGGGCAAGACCTGGGTCGGGATATGCAGCATGGCGCCCCAGTCGCTCCAGTCCCATGAAACCCGTCCGCACAGGTACTCCACGCTCGACAACGGCAAGTCGAAGTCGGCCGCCAGGGCCAGCAGGCGCGACAGCCGCTGTGGCCTGGCCGCGGCATTGGCCACGCAGACGTCGGCCAGGGCCCCGGCCAGTTCCAGCATGCGCACCAGCTGCTGCTGGCGGTCGCCTTCTTCCACCCCGGACGCCGTGGGTCGCTCGTGATACAGCACCGCGTTGCAGAACAGCCGGGGAAAGTGCCAGTCTTCCATCATGGCCGCCGCCAGCGCCAGGTGATCGAAGCCGAATGCGGCCTGCTCGCGCTCCAGCAGCACTTCGCCACTGGGGTTGTCGAGCAGCAGCTCGCCATAGCGCTTGGGACGGGCCGATGCCAGCCCCAGGCGACCGATTCCGGCCAGCAAGCCGTTGGTGAACATCTCGGCCGGCGGCGCCTGTTGCAGCATCTCGGCCAGCGCCTGGCCAGCGCAGGCCATGGCGGTGGAACGGGCCCAGAAGGCGTCGTAGTCGAATTCCTTGCAGTCGCCGCGACGGGCCGATTCGGTCAGCGAGATCGCCAGCGCCATCTGGCGCACCGCGTGCAGCCCGACCATCAGCAGCAATTCGACGTTGACGGCGGCCACCATGCGGCCCTTGTTGATGTTGGGGATATTGGCGATCTGGATCAGGCGTCCGGCCAGTACCGGGTCGCCCTGCACCTGCGAGACCAGCTCGGGCAGCGAGATATCTTCCTGCTGGCACATCTGCATGATGTTCAGGCGCACGCCCGACGGTGCTGGCAGCACTTCGGAATCCTGCAGCTCACGGAATGTCTTGTCTTCGATATAGGTCGACATGCTGGAATCGCCTTGGAGGTCGGGGGTTGTCGGCTGGCAAACGCCAAAAGTGTTGCTAGGATACCTAATCCCTTCTTTTTTTGCGATGCGCAACATTAAATTTCGACTCGTCCGTTCGTTTCGAAGAGCGTTTTCCTGACAAATGAACACGGCCTGCGCTGACTGCCGCCGGCCCACTGCCGCGCTAAGCTGGCCGGTATCACGAGCCTGGGAGCCGCCGCAGCATGGACGACATGGTAGTAGTACGTAAGCAGGGACTGTATTGCGTCCCGGGCGATTTCTACATCGATCCGTGGCAACCGGTGGCGCGCGCCGTCATTACCCACGCCCACGCCGACCATGCCCGCGTCGGCCACGCCAGTTACCTGGCCGCGACGCCCGGAGCCGGCATCCTGCGCGCCCGCCTGGGCCAGGAGATCGCGCTCGATACGCTCGACTACGGCCAGGGCGTGACCCACAACGGGGTGCGCCTGTCGCTGCATCCGGCCGGCCACGTGCTGGGCTCGGCCCAGTTGCGCATGGAGCACCAGGGCCGGGTGTGGGTCGCCTCGGGCGACTACAAGCTCGAAGTCGACGGCACCTGCACCCCGTTCGAGCCGGTGCGCTGCGACGCCTTCATCACCGAATCGACCTTTGGCATGCCAATCTACCGCTGGCAGCCGCAAGCCGAGGTATTCGAAGAGATCAATCGCTGGTGGCGCGCCAATGCCGGCGCCGGGCGTGCCAGCGTGCTGTTCTGTTATTCGTTCGGCAAGGCGCAGCGCATCCTGCATGGCATCGACGCCGATATCGGGCCCATCGTCTGCCATGGCGCGGTCGAACCGCTCAACCGGCTGTATCGCCAAGCCGGGGTGGCCCTGCCCCCCACGCTGAGCGTGGCGCAGGCCACCGAACTGGGCGCGCAGGCCGGTCGGCGCGGGGCAGCCGCCTTTGCCGGCGCGCTGGTACTGGCGCCGCCCTCGACCGCCGGCTCGACCTGGATACGCCGTTTCGGCGACTACAGCGACGCCTTTGCCAGCGGCTGGATGCGCCTGCGCGGCACGCGCCGCCGACGCGGCGTCGACCGTGGCTTCGTGCTCTCGGACCACGCCGACTGGCCGGCGCTGCAAGAGGCCATCGCCGCCACCGGCGCGCCACGGGTCATCGTCACCCACGGCCAGGTCGCGCCCATGGTGCGCTGGCTACGCCAGAACGGCCTGGACGCCGGCGCCTTCAATACCGAATACGGCGACGAGGACGATGCCGTGCCCGAGGGCGCCCATGCGTGAGTTCTCGCGGCTCTATGCCGAGCTCGATGGCACCACCTCGACCAGCCGCAAGCTGGCCGCGCTGCAGCAATACTTTGCCCACGCCAATCCCGACGACGCCGCCTGGGCCGTGTATTTCCTGGCCGGTGGCAAGCCGCGCCAGGCAGTGCCCAGCAAATGGCTGCGGCACTGCGCCATGCAATACGCCCAGATCGACGAGTGGCTGTTCGACGAATGCTATGACACCGTGGGCGACCTGGCCGAAACCATTGCCCATATTTTGCCCCCGGCCCCGCCACCGGCCACGCCTCATCCCGAGCTGGGGCTGGCGGTATGGGTCACCGAGCGCATTGCGCCGTTGCGAGGCGCGGCCCCGGAAGACATCCGTATCGGGCTGTTCCGGGCCTGGGACGAACTCGACTGGCAGGGGCGCTTCCTGCACGCCAAGTTGATCGGCGGCAGCCTGCGCGTGGGCGTGTCGAAATTGCTGGTCACGCGCGCCCTGGCCGCGGTGGCCGGGCTCGATCCCAAGCTGCTGGCGCAGCGCCTGGTCGGTTGGACCGATAACCGGGCCCGCCCCGACGCTGCGCGATTGCAGGCGCTGCTGGCCCCGGATGGCGGCGAGGGACAACGCCGGCTGGGTGGCCAGCCCTACCCGTTCTTCCTGGCGCACGCCTTGCTGGACGATCCGCGCACGCTGGGCCCGCTGTCGCATTGGCAGGTCGAATGGAAATACGATGGCATCCGGGCCCAACTGGTGCGACGCGACGGCGTCAACTGGCTCTGGTCGCGCGGCGAGGAACTGATCAGCGAACGTTTTCCCGAACTGGCCGCCCTGGCGTTGCCCGAGGGCGTGGTGCTGGACGGCGAGATCGTCATCCGCGAGGCCGGCGTCGATGCCGCCGAGCGTCCGGCCTCGTTTGCGCTGCTGCAAAAGCGCATCGGCCGCAGCAAGCTGTCGGCGGCGCTATTGGCCGAATTGCCGGCGGCGTTGATTGCCTATGACCTGCTCGAGCTCGACGGCCGCGACCTGCGCCAACGGCCCCAGGCCGAACGACGCGTGCTGCTCGAACAGCTGCTGGCCGAGCACGGCAACGCCTCGCTGCTGCTGGCGCCGCAGATCGCGGCGACCGACTGGGATGCCCTGGCGGCCCTGCGCGCACAGTCGCGCCAACGCGGTGTCGAAGGCATGATGCTCAAGGCGGCCGACGCCCATTACGGTGTCGGCCGCACGCGCGACGTCGGTGTCTGGTGGAAGTGGAAGATCGATCCCTACAGCATCGACGCCGTGCTGATCTACGCGCAGTCGGGCCACGGCCGGCGCGCCCAGCTCTATACCGACTACACCTTCGCAGTGTGGGACGACAGCCCCGACGACAGCGGCACGCAGCGCCGCCTGGTGCCGTTTGCCAAGGCCTATTCGGGGCTCACCGATGCCGAGATCGCGCAGGTCGACCGCATCATCCGCAACAGCACCATCGAGAAGTTCGGACCGGTGCGCAGCGTACGTCCCAGCCTGGTGTTCGAGATCGGCTTCGAAGGCATCGCGGCCTCGACGCGCCACAAGGCGGGCGTGGCGGTACGTTTTCCGCGCATCCTGCGCATGCGCCCAGACAAGAGCGTCGACCAGGCCGACACGCTCGAGGCGCTGCGCGCCATGCTGGCCGCGCGTACACCGGGAGGCGAGCGTGGACAGTCCTGAAAAAGCCGTCACCGGCCGCAGCGCGGTCAAGCAATGGTTTGCCCAGCGCCAGTGGACCTCGTTCGCGTTCCAGCAGGAAGTCTGGCGCGCCGCGGCGGCCGGCAAGAGCGGACTGCTGCATGCCAGCACCGGCGCCGGCAAGACCTATGCGGTATGGTTCGGTGCCCTGCTGCGTGCCGCACCCAAGCTCGGTGGGCCGCCGCCAAAGCGGCCGGGCGG
>NZ_AKJA01000065.1 GCF_000282575.1 Herbaspirillum sp. YR522
CTGGTTTTAAGGGAGGATTACCGATCCACCCAGTCCCACTGGAGCTTAAACAGCATGCCCTGGCGCAGTGCGGTTTCAATGGCAAACTCAAACATGGGCTTTGCCCATCGATTGGTTGACTGTGAAAGCGCATCCCGGATCAGTTCAAATTCTCCGGGGCGAAGGCGTCTGTCGCGTGACGCAGCACCGGAGGGCTTTCGAATATTATCGAGCGGGTTGCCGAGAGACTCCATGCCCCATTCTGTGCGGGCAACGTTGTAAATGGTGGATACCACCATCAGTTCGATGCGGATCGTGTTCTCAGCCTTGCCTTCGGCACGCCGGTCATCTCTATATTTGGCCCAATCAGCGCCTCTGAGATTCGAAAGAAACCGGGAGGAATATGGGTGCTTCATCCACCTGCTGATGTAGCCCCATTCGTTTTTTGAGTACCGTTTCTGAGATCCAACTTCGTCCCAATAGCGCTGTAAAGCGTCACGGAATGTCGTCCTATCCGCTTCTTTTCGGCATGAGAACGCGCCAGCATCCATCTGGAACTCGATTTCCCGAGCCCAAGCCTCTGCGGCTGCGCGTAGTTTGAAGGTTTTTGATTGCGGAGGATAACCGCGCTTGCGGATTTGCACCTCCCATTGGGAGGTGCCGCGTTTTCGAATCGTCGCCATACCGTCTCTGCCAATTGAATGTGGCAAGTCTGTGGCAAAACGTCGATCCAAAATATAAGCAAAAGTGAGAAATCTCACTAAGTGCTTGATTTGATTGGTGCTGATGGGCGGAATCGAACCGTCGACCTACTGATTACGAATCGGTACGTGGGCTGTATATAAATCCAGTATGCGCCCGCAATCCCTTTCTGGTGGCGGCCCTATTGTTTTGGCGTCTTAGGCATTTTCCGCCTAATTGGCATGGCATTGGCACTTTTTTGGCCCCCGACATTTGTTATCGCATGGAGCGCGTGTTTCTTGTTCTCGATGCTGAGATGAGCGTAGCGCTGCGCATTTTGAATCGTGCAGTTTAAGACTTCGGCAACCGTCGCCAAGTCAAAGCCCATGTTCAGCAGAAAGCTGGCAGTGGTGTGCCGCAAGTCGTGGAATCTCAGGGTCTTCTTGCCGATCGATCTGGCCCCGGCCTTAAAGTATTTGTACAGGGTGCGCGGGTCGGGTTTGTCTGCCTTGATCCAAGCTTCCAGTGCCGGTTTCACTCTAGGCGAAATGGGTACTAGTTTTGGGCGGCCATTCTTCGTCAGCCCCAGAAAAATATTGTCTCCACGGATGTTGGATTTCGTCAGCCCCAAGAGCTCACCGCGACGCATGCCGGTGTAGGCCGCGACAATCGTCATGTGGTTGGCTGGGGCGCGACACGCGGCAGCAAGTTCATCGACTTGTTCGGCGCTCAGATATTCATGGCGCTGGTTGTGCTCAGGTAGCAACCGCACCGATATCGGTCGATCGATCCAATGCCATTCCTTGTATGCCAGGTTGGCTACCCGCCGCAGGATCGCCAGGCGTCGATTGATCGTCGCCGAGGTCAATGGCTTCAACTTGGTCATGGCAACAAGCCGGGCCTTGCGCTGCTCTGGAGTCTCGAATTCAGGTAAGGGACGGCGGGACTGGCGCCGGGCCGCTCGCACTTTCGCCGCGGCGTCGGAAATCTGATCCAGGTATAGCCCCTCGGTGTGGGGCATGAGAGCCCGGATGTTCGATTTCACACGGTCATTCGAGCGATGGTTCGGCACCTCGTCCAGCAGATACTTTTCTATCGCTTCGTCAAGGGTGTGGCGCTGCTTTTTGCCGAGGTCACCTTGTTCGAAGATTTGCTGCAGCGCTGCTCTTTCGAATGCTTCGGCTTGGGCTTTTGTGTCAAAAGACTTCTTAACCGCGACCCCGCGTCGGCGGATGCGAGCGATATAACGTTTGCGTGTTTCGTCGTAGGTGATACCCATGTTGTTTGTTCGGTGATGTATTTTGTAATTTCTTCTTCAAGTATTGCGTAGCGACCCGTAGAGACTTGGATCCGGTGAAGCTGGCCACCGGCAATCAACCGGTCCAGGGTGCGCCGGGAGACCGTGAGAATCTTCGCGGCTTGGTCAAGTTTGATAAGGCTCATTGCTAGATCCTTCTAAATTCCACAACCCACACCCATGGGTTTGCCGCCCAGCTGCCGGCGCCGTTGATGGATTCCCACAGCTCACGATAGATCGCGGGCGGTGCAGGGTGGTCGCTAGCGGTCTGCTCTATTTCACGCCACCAGGTGAACACGCCCTCGGCCAGTGCATCTGACACGCTGCAGTCGTTCAGCTTCTCGACCCGCACGCTGACGATTTCGAGCAGGATGCGACACGCCCACCGAGGCATGTGAATGCTGGGGCGCCACGGATCGTCGCCGCACTCTTGTGTGGCGGCATACTCAATGCGCTTGCAATGTTCCTGCGCCGGTATATATCGGGCGACACCGTATTCTGGTTTGATAGCATCCGGGGGACTGATTTCGACGACTCCGCGCCATGTCTCCCGCACCCACATCCGGTCGCCGATCTTCCCATAAGGGCACCAGTCGGCTACATAGCTCAGGTCGTTTTCTTCCATCTCGCCGCCGTCGATGAAATACGAAACCTCGCCCATGTGTGCGGCGTTGTACATCGTGTCGATCATGCGCTTGCTGAAGGCACGCCGGGTTTGAGTCTTCTGGCCAGCGAGCAGGGCGCGCACCATAGGGGCGCTGAAGAGGATAGGGCGTTCTTTCATGCTAGGATGCCTTTTCAACCATAATAGGAGGGGTAATGGGACGCACCACATTCTTTGAAGAAGGCGGCTATTTTCTTTTTTGCACGGCTACACCATTGAAAAATGGAAAGTGGCAGTCCAGCGTTCTCTTTGAGCGTATGGCTGACCATGCTCATGAGATGGTTCGTGGGATCCGACACATTATTCGTGGCGCGGAGTTCGAGTTGGAATCTGATGCGGTCGCCCAGGCATACCAGTTCGGCCTGGATTTGATCCGACGTGACGCTGTTGCTCTTGACTAGAGTCCGCCGGCTCCCTCACCACATCGCCACCGCCAGCCTTGCAAATTGATTCCCGACCTGCTTCGAATGCTTCGCGCAACAGAGGGTGCATGCTCTTATCCGATGCGTAGGAAAGGCTGGTGACGCGGTCGTGAACTGGCTTGCTTGTCCACCATTTAAGGAAAGGATCAGCGCTCACGATTTACCCCCTTCTGCAGGCTGGAAGAGTGCAGCGCGGGCGACGTCGATGGCAACATCCAATTCAGTTTTTGAGTGGTAGTCTTTGCCGAGAAAACAAATGGGCAGCCCTGCGTTGAAAAACTCTCGATACCGCTCCGCATCCTTCACATCCGCTTCAAGTGCTGGGGCGGCGGTCTTGAGTGCAGCACGAAGCTGGTTGATTTCTGCTTGCTGATCGTTCACCAACTTCGCGATTACTTCAGGATGATGTTTGTCGAAACATTCGCGGTATGAGATAGCCAAAGCCCGCTCATCCGCCACCGGCTGCGTCACTGCTGGCGATAGGTGTGCATCCTTGTGAAGACGATTGCTCGGCAAGACTGGAGAGTCATGGTCGGTACGGTCGCCAATCAAGTCGATCAGGCGCTTTGCTGCTCCGATTCGCATGCGTGGATCGACCTTGTCGCCAATGCCGCACACGGCCAGTTCGTCATCAATGACGGCCTCGCAATACACGCCGATGGCGTCCCACAGCGCATTGATCGGCATAGGCTTTGCCATCACCGTGTCAGGCCGAACATCAGGCGGCGTAGGATCAGGCACCGCCCCTGCTGTCGCCACCCCAGCACCAGCCTTGCGGGCGCATTCCTGGCCGTAGGCGCGCATCTGCGTGGCCGTGTAATACGGCTCACCTTCCCTGCCGGCAATGCTGGTGAAACGCAGCATGTGGTCCGGCAACCCCGGCATCTCCCCAGCGGGAGGGGCGGCACGTTCGGGGATCGCCACTGCATTGGAGCCGATAGCCGCAAGATTCGCTTCCTCACTTCGACGGAAAAAGATCACCTTATCCTGCGGGTCGTGCAGGCTGTACTGGATGCCATCTACCCAGCGGGCGACTTTGAAGCCTTGGCCGAATCGAGGATCGTTCCAGTGCTCGACGGCCCACGGTGCTAGGAGCTTCAGTTCTTTCAGGGCGGTGGTGTGCATCAGGCCTCCCATGGCACCAGCGGGGTGCCGTTTGCGACGTAAAGTGGATGACGCGGAGCGCCGCTCTTGGTCGTTCCTAGGCACATCAAGCGGTGCATGCGACCGTTGAATATCGACCGCAATGCTTCAATTCGCTCCGGTCTTGCATGAATCCCCCAGGCGCACACGACGGTTTCGTGCTCGTCAGCGAGTGCACGCAGATGCAGATCGTTCTCCGGCCCGACGGGGTCGGGATGACGCCAGAGGTCGGCCGGATTGGTCGCACGCAGGGCATACAGGTTTGCAACGACCAGGCCATCGCAATCCCAAGCCTTTGCAAATGAGCGGCAGCGACGAATTGTAGGATCGTCCAGACCGGCATCGGCCGTGCTGGGGTTCAGCATGATGAACAATGCGGGACCACGCGTTGCGAAAGCATCATTTGCTTCCCGAGACAGCGAGTAGCGGTAGCTGCCGCATGCGGAAATGATGGCGTTCATGGCTTCTCACCTCCAACGTCATCGCAGGACGGCGTGGTCGTGATCTGCCAGCGGCCGCCCTTGTAGATGATCCTGCCGGCTTTACGCAGGGCCTGCAGGCGGCGGTCGAGAATGCGCCAGCCGAAGACCGGCGCATACCCTTTCCTGGGTTGCGTGTTCTCCTGCCCAGCGATCGAGTCAGCGAGGTCCATTACGCTGCGCTGAGTGGTCAGGCGTGTGAAGTTATCAGCGCCGCTGTAGATTGCTGCGCAGATGGCGTGGTCGATGGTGCTGTAATTGGTCTTCACGATGCATCTCCCTCTCCCGCCGTAGCTGGGGTGGATTGAAGGTCTTCATCATCCGGCGTATCGAACAGCGCGATAGCGCCTTCGCCGGGATAATCAGACAGCCATGCATACAGTCCCTTGCCGCTGTGGCTGGTCTCGTCGCCCATCTGAATGCTGACCTCGGTATCCTGCTCTTCGTCGTTCAGTGCGCCATCCGGATCATATGCCGCCATGATCATCCGCAATTGACGCACGGTGATATCCAGCGCCTCCCTGCGCACCTCGGCTGCCGATGAATTGTAGTCATCGATGTGGCCGCTGCCGCTGCAAGCCGGACACTCCAGATGCGCGGTATCCTCTGGCTGGCTGCCATCGTTCGGGAACATGATCACCTCTGCTGCACCGGTAGCAGATAGCAAATACGGCATCAGTGCTTCAGCAAGAGCACCGGCACCCAGCTTGTGGTTGCCGTCCACACGACGAATCTCGTTCGCCAGCGCGTCAACGTCCAGAGGTCTGCGTACCTCGGCGGCGGTGGGGGCATCGAATCTCAGCGCGGCGAGCTTGGCACGGATGTCGTCAACGAGCTTGTCGTGCTTTGCCTCAGTCTCGTCGGACTTCTTGTTCTGGCTGATGCTATCGCTGTCGGCCTGCCGCCAATAGGTTTGGCCGTAGAGATACGACTTACGGAGTGCCATCGAAACCATGTCGATATCATCTTCCGCCAGCCCCGCACTGCGAATAGCTGTGGGTGTGTCATGCATGGCAAAGTCCTGCCAGTAGGTCGCGACACTGTGGGCATGCTGTTCTGGCGTGCCGTTCCATTCGGTTACCACGGCGACTATGGTCGGAGAGTATTCGCTCTTCTGGCGAGCAGCCCAGAAGCGCTGGAACCGAGCTGCCTCCTCATAGGCATCCGTCATCGTGGGTGCGGCGTAGACATCGTCAGGGCCAAGGATGTGGACGGCCCACAGCTTTTCTGGGGACCAGGTATAGGGGAATGCGTCCAATGCTGGATTTTTATTGACCGTCATGC
Organism: Herbaspirillum sp. YR522; assembly: GCF_000282575.1. Classification (GTDB taxonomy): domain Bacteria; phylum Pseudomonadota; class Gammaproteobacteria; order Burkholderiales; family Burkholderiaceae_D; genus Herbaspirillum. The sequence goes on from NZ_AKJA01000065.1 coordinate 5,950, forward strand.
GGCTTCCTTTACTGGGTTCATCAGGCTGGACATGCGCTGCTGGAGCTCCGTCAGGGTGGTGCTGGGCGCGAGCTCGGGTGGCTGTTGTGCTACGCTTCCCCGATAACAAGGGGAGGCGTGATGAACAGTACCTTCTGGGTATCGGCTAAGTATTTCTTCACAGTGGCGGCGGTCTTTGTCAGCGGCCACTTGGTGTCGTTTGTATTTCGGGCCCCAGTGCCAAGTGACTGGTGGTCCCCACTCTCTGCGATAGCCACTGCCGCCGCAGTTTTTGTGGCTCTTTGGACTTATGGGCGTCAGCGAGCTGATGCTGCAGTCAATAAACTCATGGAAGAAGCCGCAGTGATCTTGGGCTTGCAGCAACTTGCAAAAGAGGTTGCAAGCATGTGCATTCTGACGGCATACCAAACTGACCACGAATCGAATCCGATAATTTACCCGGACATTCCAATGGAGTGCCAAACGTTGGCAGACATGCTGTCCCGACTGCCGTTGGACGTGGTCTCTGCTCACGGGCATATGTCGGCGCTTCTGCACCTGCGCCGCATTGCAATCGAGCTGGCGATGATATGGGGCAAAGACCCGAAGAGAGACGGGTCTACCTATAGAATGAACCGAAATAGACTGCACGCTTTGGATGCGGAGGCGAGCCATGAGTCGATCGAACTGGCGAGCTATCTGAAGCAACTGGCACCCGGTCTTTATCTCAAAAATAAAGAGCTGATAGAAAGACTGTGAATTCATGCGACCCTCGCGATCTCACGCTCATGTTGGAAGTTCGCTTCAAGTATGGCGCGCGCTAACGGAGGGCAGACGCTGTTTCCGATCATGCGCACCTGGGCGGTCTTCGATAGCGGCTTGCCGTTGACCACTGGGTCGAGGATGTAGCTGTCGGGGAAGCCTTGGGCGCGCGCCAGCTCGCGCGGGGTGAGCATGCGCATGCCGATGTCGACGATCTCGTATTCCTCGCCCTGGATGGTGACGAGGCCGAAGCGGTCATGCGTCGGGACCGTGCCCAGTGGCGCTGCCAACGAGACGCCGTCCTTATCCGCGCCGTAGTACTTGATCAGGAAGGCGCGCACCTCTCCGACGTGGCCGCCGCCGGCAGTGAGCGTCGGTGCCGGCTCTTCTACGGATTGGCCGAACTGGTTGTTACGCAACTTGACCAGGTGCGACGTGACCACGGCGCTATCTGCTTTGGCGGTGACGGTCTGGATCGGCTCGCTGGCATCGCGCGGTCGAGACTGGCCGGCGCGGCCGCCGACACCGACGATCTGCGCCGTCACCACTGAGTGATGATCCGAAGTCGTCACGGTGCCGAACGGCACGTCGGCGCGGGTCCCGGTAACGCCGCCATAGTGCTTGGCCAGCATGGCCGACACGAGCGCTTGATTGCCGCCGCTGGCCGTAACAGTTCCCACCGGCTTCTCGATGTCATGCGCACCTACACCCCAGCGCTTCACGCCGCTGGGCGATTCTTCGCCGTGGGCGGCATCGACCAGCGTTGCCGTCACCAACGCGTGCTTGCCGCCGCCGGCAACGACCGTGCCTAGCGGCTTGTCCAGGCCGGGTGCGCGGGGGGCTTGACCTGGTCGTTCTCCGTAGCCGGTTTGCACCAGCGTGGCCGATACGGCGGCGAAGTGGCCGCCCTTGACCTCGGCGCACTGGGTGCGCAGCGGTTCGTCCGCTGGCATGTTGCGCTGGGTGCTGGCATTGGCGTGTTCGGTGATGAACGGCGCCAGTGTGGCCTCGACGATGCCCATGGCATGCGCGGCGCCGGCCGGACGCTTGCTGTCGCCGCCAGCTGTGACCGTATGCAGGGGCTCGTCCAGCGGCGACCCGGTGCTGCCGGTCCTGAATTTGGTGATGTGGGCTGAGACCATGGCCTGCTCGCCACGGTTGGCGCCGGTCACGGTGGCGAGCGGCTCGGTTACGTCGGCGTTGCGGTCGGCGCCTTGGTGCGTCGTGTGCATGACCGACGGCACGATGAGGTATTTGTCGTTCGAGCTGGTGGTGGTACGCAGGGGTTCGTCCATCGGCCAGACATTGGGCCCTCTACCGGTCGTGGTGCTGTGGGCGGTCGAAACAATGAACGGGTCGGCACTGTTCACGACGAACTTCATGATGCCCTTGGCGATGCGACGCAGCGTCGCCTCTTTCAACGGCTTCTTGCGCTCGAATATGGACGGGCAGGGGATCGACCAATCGATGCATTCAGCGGCGGTCCGGTACGGCAGCAGCTTGCCTTGCTTGACGGCATCGCTTTTCGGATCGCCGTGCGTCGGCGCCGGCCAGACAATAGGCAGGCCGTCCCGGCGGGCGAAGATGAACAGGCGCTTGCGGATCGTCGGCGTGCCATAGTCGCAGGCGCGCAGGATCCGGCATTCCACCTTGTAGCCCAAGCCGGCATGCAGCCGTTCCATGGGGAAGTCAGCGCCCAGCGCATCGTAGATCTCGGCCAGGTCCGGATGGTCTGCGGCCAGGCCGGTCGACAGGGCATCGACGAAGGCGCGGAACGTCCGGCCCTTTTCTGCCTTGATCGGCTTGCCTTCATCGTCCAGCGGCCCCCAGTCCTGAAATTCCTCGACGTTCTCGATGGCGATCGCGCGCGGCATCTGGAACGTTGCCCACTTCAGGCACACCCAGGCTAGGCCCCGGATCTTCTTTTCGCGCGGCTTGCCGCCCTTGGCCTTCGAATGGTGCTTGCAGTCTGGCGAAAACCAGGCCAGGCCGATAGGCTGCTGGCGGGTGACAAATCCCGGGTGCACGGTGAAGACGTCTTCCTCATAGTGCGCGGTGCCTGGATGATTCGCGGCATGCATGGCCAGCGCCTCGCCGTCGTGGTTGATCGCGACGTCGACCGGGCGGCCGAAGGCCATCTCGATGCCGGTGCTGGCGCCACCGCCGCCAGCGAAGTTGTCGATCAGCAGTTCGGCTGCGATGCCGAGGGGAAGGGTGTGGTTATCGCGCTTCATGCTACGATCGCTCCAAAAAATGAAGGGGTGTCATGGAAAAAGGATTTTCGCGCTTGGAAAGTGCGCTGTTGGTGCTTATCGTTGCTTCGGGTTTTTGTCCGGTATTCATCCAAATTTTGGAAGTAACAAAAGACATCCCGAAAGACAAAATGGGCGACTATGCGACCTGGTTCAGCGGAGCTGGTACGATCGTCGCCGTATTTACTGCTTACTTGGTCGGAGAACGGCAAGCAAACGCGGCACGCAAGCAATCCGAGGCCCAGGAACGGAAGCGACATGGAGAGCAGATCGCTAGCATTTTTGCGATTTTGGAATCGTGCGAAACCGAGATAAATCGGCTCGCAGATGAATATGAGCGAAATGCCGGTGGTCGCCTGGCGCTTGCACTTTCGTTCGAAGAACCAATATTTAATGCGTTGCTCAACGCCCTGATGGGAATAAATCTGGCGACGCTGGGTACGCACATCGCTATTACCCAAATGGTTCTCGCCCAGCAAGCACTCTTCAGACTTGGCGAAGCTATCGATGAATACTGTAGTGACCGAGGCGAAACCATCATTTATACAGACGGCCAGCCCGCGATTTATCCCGAGCCCCTCCGCCTGAAACCGTGGAAGAATGCATTTATGGGAGCGCATCAAAAATTGCGTGCTGCGCTGACCGCACGCTTGGAATAGCGTCGGCATCACGCCGCCTTTTTGATTCGGCCGCCCAGTGCGTCGACCAGGCTAGCCAGCAGCTTGGCGAACTCGCCAGTGAACAGAGTGAAGTTGCCGTCGAAGCGCTCGTTTTCGTCCCTGACCGTGGGCATGCTTTCTTCCTTGAACACATCCAACAGGGTGATCTTCTTGATCGACAGGTTCTCGGTCAGCGTGAAGCTGATCTTGTCGGCCCAGGTCAGCGCGAGGCGAGTGCACTGCTTGCCGCTCTCGATGCGCTGGCGCATGTCGTCTGCTTCCAGGGCGTGGCGCACGTAGCGCACGGTGGCCTTGCCTTCACCGGTCGAGCGCAGCTCAGTGTCTTGGTCGACCGTGAAGCCTGCCGGCGCTTCGTCGCTGGCCAGCCAGTCGGTCATGGCCGCGCCCGGCGACATGACGGTGCGCAAGGTTTCCAGCGGGAACTTGGGGATCGCCTTGAATAACAGCTTCAATACTTCCTCGGCCTTGCCTGGCGTGCCGGCGTCCACCACCAGCCAGCCATTCACTGGGTCGATCCAGACCCAGGTGCGGCTTTGTGTGCTGAACGCGCGCGGCAGCAGTTCATCGGTGACTTGATCCTTCAATTCCTTGGTTTGCTTGCGTCCCGGCGGAAAGCCCTGCTGTTCTTCCAGTTCGGCTGCACGCACTTTGGTGACCTGGTTGATCACGGAAGAGGGCAGCAGCTTCTTTTCGGTCGTCAGCTGCAGCAGGAACTGGCGGTTCACAGCATGCACCAACATGCCGCTATCGCGCGGCGCCACCCAGCCCTGCGCTTTCAGCTCGATGCTGCTGGGCGCAGTGAAGGACTGCGGGCTCAGGTGCGGTTCCAGTTCCTGATGCGTAACGGCCCATGGCGATGGTAGACGGTAGATCTGTGCATTCCTGAACATCTTCAATTTCCCCTTTTCATTCGAATAGCCGAACAGATCTCGACCACCTTCTTGCATTCCTCGACGCTCATGTATCCGATGTGCGTCCGCTTGATTGGCATTTCCATTTGCTCCGACAGCCATTTGTAGCCGGCTCGGCGTGCCTTGGACTTCGTGCAGGCATCGCGGGCCATCTTTGCCTTCCAGAGCGGGTCGAACGCGGCATGTGCCTTGATCTTCCAGTCCCGCAGTTCGGCGTTGGCCAGGCCGCCCAGAGCATTCGTCGTGCCGTCGTGGCATCCGACCCAGGCCTTGCATGGTGCGCAGGTCCAGATCGGGCCATAGTCCTGGTAGTAGGGGTAGCCCTTATCGCCGCGGTAGAGCAGAGCGGCTGGCTCCTGGCAATACCTGCACGTCTTCGGTTTCTTGGTCATATGTTCTGGCCCGATTACCCCCGCTATCGCAGAGGTGTACGGCTCGGGCGGGCCTCAGAGGAACTGCTTACGAAATACGGGTGAACGGGTACTTCTCTTCGAAGGGCTTGATCTGGTGGATGAAGTGCTTGCCCTTCGATTCGGCGGCCTGGAAGGCGGCGTAGTCTGCAGCCGTGAAATTGGCGTAGTGGTAGACGCTGCCCGGGCGGTCGGTCTTGCTGGGGAACTGCACGGCCAGCGTGTTGGTGGCGGCGTCGTGGCCGATCGCGGCGATCTGCGATGATTCGACGGTGACCAGGGGGATGGCCGGGCGGGTAGCGATTGCGGTGTCCATGTGTTTCCTTTCGTGGTTGCGGGGTGGTGGTGCTTCGGATTAGTCGTCGTATTTCTCGCGGGCGAAGTCCTGCACGTCGTCGTCATCCATATCGATGTCGATGCGAGTGCGGCCCACGTACAAGCTCATGAGCATCGTGTCGAAGCGGCTGATGACAGTTGGTAGCGTGGTCGGCTTGACGATCTTTCCGTCCAGCTTGAGCGCGTAGGCTTCGCCTTCCTTATTGAAGGAGATGGAGATGTCCGCGTCATACTTGGAGCCAGCGCGGCTCTTGTTGGAGCTGGAGCCGAAACCAGAGCGCCCTGGAGACGCATTCCGGTCAAGGTACAGGTGCCCGCCACTGTCGTATTCCGATTCCTCGAAATAGGCGTAAAACGCTCCGCCGTCCTCGCGGCTGAAATCGTCGCGTGCCATGGTGAGCAATTCGGACATTTTCACGGTTGTTTCCATCGTCGGCAGGGTGTTCAGGACCGCCTGGGATAGCGCGGTCTGCACCAGCGTCAGGTTTCCGCCGCTCACGGCGCTGTTCAGTGCCTGGTTAAGGATGTGCTGGAATTTCACCAGGTCGTCGGTGCCCAGTCCGTGTGGCAGAACTTCCTTGAGCTGCTTCGACAGGGTCTTGCGGAATTCGCTGGAATAGCCGGTTGCATCACTGATGGCCGAAGTGATGGCATCCGTGACGTGCTTGTCGAGGATCGGCTGTAGCTTTTCTGGCCGCAGCGCGCCGGTGATCGCGGCTTCCAGATCAATGTTGAGCGTGATTTCCATGTCTTCTCTTTTCGGTTGATGATTGATCAGGCCGCCTGGGCGGTGCCGGTGTGCTGCGCTGCCCGCAGGTGCTCGATCAGCGCCGCGCACATGAGCGGGTAGTCGTGCTCGTGATAGAGCTTTGCCGCCTTGTCGGTTGCGGCATGGACGAAACCCAGGCCGGCCAGGCCGTCGGCCGTCAGGTTGATCGGCGCCAGGCGCTCGTTGATCTGGCCCAGGCGCAGGGTCGGCGGGCCGCCGGCGAGCAGACGCGGTGTGCTCGAAACGTAGGTGCGCTCGACTGGAATGCTGCGTGCAGGGGAAGCAGCCGAGGCCAGGGGCAGCTGCGCGCTGCTCTCGACCGCGGCGGCCGGCACCGGCACCGAAGCGGCAGCCTTTTTCTGCTCGGCTTCCAGTGCTTGCGCCTGTTGCGCAGCCAGCTTGTCCGCCTCTTCCTTGCGGATCGCCTCGCGTTCGGCTTCCAGGCGTGCCGCCTCCGCCTTCTTGTGGTTGTCGATGCGAACGGTGATGGCCAGGGTGAAGTCGTCCATCGGCTTCGCGGCGAGCTGCTGCAGGTCGGCCAGCAGGGCGCGGTGTTCCTCGGCGTGTTCTTTCACCCAGGTCAGCTTGGCGCGCAGGTCGGCGGCCTGTTGGTCGGCGGCGATCTTGCCGTTGGCCAGGGCCACGTCGAGTTTTTCCTGCATGCTCGAAATGGTCTTGAGGCCCTTGATTGCTCCAGCGAAGTCAGGAGCACCCACATTCAGGCGCAGGCCGGCGATTTCAGCCTGCAGCGCTGCCAGGTGCGCGGTGAACGCCTTGCGGGCGGTCTCGATCATCTCGGCGCGGCGTCGGTCTTTCTCGCTGGCCAGCAGCTTTTCGGCCATGAGTCGGTTTTCCCGCACCAGCTTGGCCAGGAGGTCTTTCTGGCGCTTGGCGTCGTCTACGCTCGTGATCTGCGCCAGCATCTGGGCTTCGGCCGCGTCCAGCGCCGTTTCAGCCTTCTTCATTTCTTTGATCTGGCTGTCCAGGTCGACGAAATCCTGATCGGTCTTCGGCTCGCGGATCAGATCGTTTTCGAGGAAACTGCGCAGGGCGACTTCGAACGCCTTGAAATTCTCGGTGATGGCGATTTGGCCAGAGACTTGCACCGCTACCGCAGGCAGGGCCAGCACCGGCTCGGCAGCCAGCACTTTCTCGGCCTCGGGCAATTGGTAGGCGGCCAAGTCCTTGTCGAACTGGCACCAGCCGTTGTAGATGCGCTCTTGCCATTCCGCATCGGGGAAGACTTCCATGCTGACGCGCTTCTCGGCCGTGCCGTCCGATACCGTGAAGATGACCTTCTCGGCGCCAGTCACCATCATGATCTGCTGGCACTGGGGCATATGCTCGTCTGGCAGCACACCTACTGCTACCGATGCGGCAAGTGCTTCGTTCCATTGTTTGTGCTCCCAAGCAGTCCGGCGAGAAAGGGTCAGGCCATCGCAGGACGAAGACATTTCATAGCTCGCCCACGCCGGCATCAGTTCTGCTGAACAAGTCACCGGATACAGGTCGTCGTCAATCTCTGCCTCGGTGATGGGGCGAGCGAGAGCTTCGACCGCGTGGCCATGGTCAAGAATGTTTTCCTGTACCCAGCGACAGAACTCTTTGGCATCGCCCAGGTACTTCATGCGCAGCAGTTCCGAGCGTGTTGCATTCTTGGACAGGCCAAGCATCACGGCCGCCTCGCTGGCGCCGTAGTGGGTCAGACGGAATTGCTGCCACTCGGGCGAGCCCTGAAACAGTTCGTGGATGACGCAGGCAATTTTGTTGTTCGACATGATGTTCTCCGCTCAATCGTTTTCGTGGGTCCAGCTGTTGATCGTGGTCTTCTGGTCTTCAGTGAGCTTGGTGCGGGTCTCGATCATCTTGACCAGGTCGGCTTCCGATACGCCGTCTTCCAGAAGTTGCTTCCGCCAGCGCGGCGTCTTGGCTTTGAATTCTTCATCGGTGCATTCAGGAATCTCGGGGCGGCCGCCGCTTTGCTGTTGGACACCTGTTGCGCCGGGGCTGGAGTCGCCTGGCGATTCATCGATATCGCGGTCGTCGATCACCACGACGTCGCCGTCGAACGTGAAGTTCTTGCCGCTGTCGACCGCATTGGCCACGTCCATGGCGCGCATCACCTCTACCGACTTGGGCATGTACTTCAGCACCTGAAGCAGCGCCACCTTACGGGCGTACATCTCCATGTTCTGGCCGTTGTTGGTCAGCGCGTAGTGCTTGCCGCCTACCTTGTTGAATTTGTTGAGGTGGCGAACGATGCGGTCCATCGTCCAAACCTCGATTACCGGGTGGTCGCTGCCATTGACGCGGCCGATGGCGTAGACGTGGGTGATGTCGTGCCAGTCGTCACCGTCGCCTTCTGGCTGGTGCTTCACGAAGGGCCTGTCGCCCAGTGCCCAGTCGAACTTGTCGCCGCGATACACGGCGCCGGTCCACACGGTGGCGCGGCCGGCGCGGGAGACCAGATCGACCAGGCCTTGCCAGCCAGGCACGAAGGTGCAAGTGCCTTTGTATGGCACGAGATAGCCCTGGCCGCCGACTCCAATTTCCAGCCCCAGCTGGGACGCCACAATCACCGAAGCGAAGATGCTCTGCGGAGTGCAGTCCTGCAGGGAGCGGTTCTGGCTGAACGCCGTCAGGGTCAGCCGCATCATCCGGTCAGGGGTGATGTGCTTCGGCAGGGCCATTTCGATCTGGTTTTTGTGCTGTTTCAGAAATTGATTCAGCGTGCCGGCGGGGCTCAGGGCGACTTGGTTCATCGTTCTCTTTCAGTCTTGCTTGTGTTGGGCCGGCACGGTCATCTGGGCGATGGCTAGGTCGGGGAAGTGGTTCACCAGGCGCCGCTTCTGTTGCAGTTCGGCCTGGCGCTGGGCGCTGTTGTCGGCGGCGGTCATCAACAGAACGATGCCGAGCGCCAGGAAGAAGCCCGCCGCGGTGATGACGTTGCCGGGCTTCATACGCTGCGGTCGACCTTGCATGCCGGCGCCGACACCGGTTGCTGGACGCTGGCGGCCTTCTGGCCAGCGGCCTGGACGACATGCAGGGCCAGCAGGGCGCCCACGGCGATCAGCACGCCAGCGGCCAGGTGTTTGGCGACGACGAACAGGGCGCGGCGCGCGCGGCGGGCCAGGCGGACGACGGTAGGGCGCTGCGGCACCGGCTGTGCTGGCTGCCAGGTGATGAGGCGAAGGTGGTTCATAGTGAGACTCCTGAAATAGCGGCCAGCACAGTGACGAACCCTATGGCGACCAGCATTGCGTTGCGAGGAATGCCGCTGGTCGCAAACACCGGTACCAGGGCGAGGAAAAAAAGGGCGATCCAGTTCAAAACAGAACCCCCGACGCGGCGATGGTGAAAACCACCGCGACAAGCGCAATGGTCAGAACATCGGCAGGCTTGACGCCGGCATACACGGCCATCGGGATGGCCAGCAAGAAGAGCAGGGCTGACCAGTTCACGCGGCACCTGCGAGGGTGATGAGCGTGGCATTTACTCGGTCGTTCCAGGCGCGGCCATCCGCCCCGGCGATGTATGGACGATCTTTCAGCAACGCCACCAGAGACTCGTGGTTGTTGCAGGCGGTCTTCATGAATGCGGCGTGCCCAGGATCCGTATCGAGCACCAGCAACTTCGCATCCGAAGACCCGACGTCAACCCGGCCGTGCCGGTCTGGACTGCTGATCGAAACTGGCAAGAATCCCTGTGGTGCTTTCATGTTCTTCTCCGTGTGTTGGGTTGTTGGTGGCCGGGCTACCTTCCCAGCTTCTGGTGCATCGCCGGGACACCCCGGGCGAGAGAGCAGGCCCCACTCCACAGCAGGGCAGTTCCAGTCATGCGATCCACCAACATCAGAGCGGGCCGGGATTGATACCGGCTGATCGGCAGGAAGGCACGGGGGCAATATCATCCTGTTGTTCCTTGGCTGGCCGGCTTACATGGTCCGGTGCCTTGATCTGCTGCTGCCGCAGTGCCATTCCTTCATGGCCGCCGCTCTGATGTTGATCCTGGCCTTTATCGACGCCAGGGCGGTCTACTCTGCTTTGCACCAGCAGATACGTGGGCACGAGCCGGAATTTTTGGCGGGTTTCCACCGCACTGCCCGACTGCAAAAATACTGTCGGTCTACCCCGCAGTTCCGGACGGCTAGCCACTGCTTAGTTGGCATACGTTTCGCGGCTTTGGGCGTTTCCTGGTTCCGCCCTTAAGCGGCAAATTCATGGGCGGATTACACGCCGCCCCGTGGGATTTATGGCTATCCAGTTGCCCTCTCCGTATGGCTCAGATTCGCATTCGCCCCCTGCAAGCACGGCTTGTCGGGATCACCGAGCGGTTTCTAATCTCCCGCCTAGATACCCGTACCAATCGGGCATTTGAATCCACCGCGCTGTCCCGCGGCTTCGGTACTGCTCCCGTTGCAATTCATGCCGTACTCTCCGACTGTCACGCCTGCATACGCGGGGGCGTTCCCTCTCTCGGGTTTGTGGGCCCTCCGATATTTCCGGCGTCGGAGGAAGCGCGATCGCTGCTGGGGGATTGCCGGACGCTGCTACCGGCTTGCGCGTTGGCCCCGGCCGAGGCTTCCGCCAGCGTTTTGGATTCGTTGATCAGTAGCCCAGAACTTCACGGGCAGCAGCCATGGTGGCCGGGATGACTTGGCGTTCGATGAACACAGCACTGGTGTTCACGTTCACGCATTCGATCGAGATGGTCAGAGTGCCGTTGCCGTTATCAACGGTAGGAGCTGCTGGGTAGTGGCTGTCGATCCACTTGATCAGGTTCTTTGCGCTCATGCTTCTCTCCATCTGGTTGTACGCCGCTGCGTTGTTGCGTTGGCTTGTCGATGGAGTGATATTAAAGTTTAACTTGTATCGACACAAGCAAAACTTGTATTGAGACTTGTAATGTTTCATATCTAATTTGTATATCGATATGGGTTGTTTGTCATTTTTTGGAATATAGCGCCGCAAAGGGCGTAAAAAAACCGCCTGTAGGCGGTTTGGCTTAAATGGCAAGACAAACTTACAGCCAGTGAAATCCTTTGGCTAGCAGGCCGCTCAAGCCCAGAGCGACTGCGTGAAGTCGGGTGTTGAATATCACACAAGCCACATGTGCGATATATGTCTGCTTATTGTTTGAGTAAGGTGAGAGTTTCTTTGTCGATTTGGGCGGCGGGTACGCCAAATTGCTTGTAGGCCGCCATTGTTATGGTCTTCATAGACTGAGTAGCTTTTTTCAGCAGAGCTGCGTCTTTTGACATCTCTTTGGAAAAATCCAGGCCGGTATTCGCGGATGCGGAGACGTCAACGCCCAATTCGACAAGTTGCATGGTGACCTCGGACACCTGATCGACGACTTTTTCAAAGATCACCTGGTCCTCACTCGATAGATTCTCTGGATAAAGTAATGCGGAAATTTTGTCTCTCGCGTCCATAGTGGAGCCCTTCAACGCACCGGCGTCAGCCCGGAATTTGTCCAGTGCTCCCCACTCAATATCCTGTTTGATCCGAGCGACTATCAATTGTTGGACGGCGGACTGAGCGTAGAGGTGGCCCTGCACATCATGCATATACGCAGAGAGCGCTTCTGCGGCTTCGGCCTTAGTCAGCGGAGGCTCTTCGGGCTCTGGTGGCATCGGCGCAGCGGGGATCTGTGATGTACCCTCAGCAGGGGCCGCTATCTTGACGCTGCTTGGCGCAGAATGATTGGCCGCAGCGTAAAGAACGGCCGCCACGCAAACAAATGTACAACCGGCAATAATCTGGCGCGTTCTGAGTGAGTACATATTCCCCTCTGGTTTTTTCTTAGAATGTCCGGCTTTGCATATGAATGATGTGGCCGATGATGATGCAGCTTCCGCCCTTGCAGATCTGTTTTGGATAAGACTTCTGGTCTGGGTTATCTGAGACTAGCCACCACTCCCGGTTTTCGCGGCACAGGCGCTTGATCACGTCTTCGCCATCAAAGTTAACTGCGTACAGGTGATTATCCTTCGGAATCCTGTCGGCCGTATTGATCACGACCAGGTCGCCATCATCGAGCTTCGGGCGCATGCTGTCGCCCCGAATTTTCACAGCGATTAGGTTTTCCGCATAGAACCCGTTGCGTTCCATCCACTCCCGTTGGAACACAATCGGCATCCCCTCGCCGCGTTCGGGCTCAATCGAGAACCCCGTGATGCCTGCTGACAGTTTTAAGCGCACTGTTTTGATAGTCACAAAATCATCGTCGCCTGGCTCATAGGCCGCGACGGGAATAAATGAGGCTGGAAAGACAACACGCTCATTTTCACGACTCGTCATATCGCCAGGCACGTCCTCGCCAAACAAGAGCTCTTTTTCGGTAATTCCAAAATAGGCCGCGATCTCCTGCAGGCGGTGAGGACGCGGCGCGCGTCCTTGGGCAATCCACTGCTGGACAGCCTGCGGGGTGACCTTGCAGAAGGCAGCGAGCTCGGACATGTTGCCGCCGTCTTTGGCCTGGAGCAATTGTTGTAAGCGATTCTTAAATTCCATCGCGCGATGGTACAAGCTGACCTTGTAAGTGTCGCTTAAAGAATTACTTGTATTCATACAAGTTTGACTTTAAACTTCCGCGCATGGAAACCTCAATTGAAAAAGCGTGCCGCCTTCTTGGTGGCCAAACTGAGCTGGCCGACAAGGTCGGGGTGACGCCACAAGCTGTCCAGCAATGGGTTGCGCGAAAGTCCGCGCCGGCCGAGCGCTGTCTTGCAATTGAGGATGCGACCGGAGGGGCCGTGTCGCGTTTCGACCTTCGTCCAGATATCTACGGCCAACCGGCCTGACTTTCTTCTGCAGGTCATGAGTTTTCATGACCTCAATTTTTTGCCCAGTTCGACCCGCAATTCAACCCGCAATTTGATTGTATTTCCCTATATCCATGCCATCACAACGAGAAATGGGCTTCTTCAAAGGCCTGCAAAAGCCACGGTGGGCGCCGCAGAGCGTCGTGTCGCAGTTCGCCAGCTACCGCGATGCGGTGATCTGGTGCTGGGAGAACCGTCTCAACCACGGCGCCGGCGAGAAGGTCGACCAGGCGATCTGCGCCAATGCCATCGGGTTGCCGACGCCGCAAATGAGCCGCTGCGTCAAAAAAGACAGCCACGCCCCGATGTGCCTGCCGGCCGAGTACCTGGCCGACTTCGAGGCCTTCTGCGGATGGCGGGCGGCGAGCCTGTTCCTGGCCAGCCGGATGCAACTGACGTTCCTGGAGCAGGTGATGGAAGAACGCATGGCGGTGGCCGCATGAAATTCAAGAAAACGACATTCACCGCTGCCTTCGAAGACGGCCTGCTCGAAATGGAGGGCTACGCCTTTGACGTCGGCGCCAGGTTGCTGATCGCTCATCGGCGCCGGCCAGAAGTGGCCGATCTGTTTCGGGATTACCAGGTATCAGAGCGCACGACGGGGTTCTCTGTGCTGATTCCCCAGTCCTTCACCCGCACTGCCGCGGCGACTCATGCCATTGAGGTGATGGACCGCACTAGCGACTCGAAGTGGAATGAGGCGATCCACGCCGCCGCCAAGCGGCTGCGCAAATTGAAGCCGATTCAACGTTAGGAGGGGATATGTCTGTAACGCAACTTGGGTTCGACCTGGCAGAGCAGGGCGCGGCGCGCGCGGCTGATCACGCTGACCGCGTTGTGGTCGATTGGTCCGAGCTGGCGCTGCAGGCGTTCCGCGACCACGCATTGACGCACACCGAGTTCAGCACCGAGGACGTCATCGCGGCATCAACCCGGGTGCCGCCGGCGCCGGACAAGCGCGCCTGGGGCCAGATCGCCATGAAGGCTCGCCGCCTGGGCTTCTGCCACAAGGGCCGGGTCGGCACTTCCAAGCTGCCGCACGCGCATGCCCGCTGTATCACGATCTGGGCCTCGAACATTGCGCGGCCCACAAACGGCGAAGCCCGAGCAGCTGTAACTGCCCGGGCCTCTCATCAATTCAATAAGTGAGGTATTGAGTGACTGAGCAAATTGTAGACGAATACCAGCGGTTCTTGCGCGACAAGATCAAGCTGGCGCAGTCCAACGGCTTCGATGTGCCGCTGGCCGATATCCATCCCGGCTTGAAGCCGCACACCCGGGACATCGTCCGCTGGGCATGCGCCGGAGGCCAGCGCGCCATTTTTGCGTCGTTCGGCCTGCACAAGACCAGCACCAACATCGAGGTGATGCGGCAAATCGGTATTCACCGGCCAGGCCTTCGCGGCATCGTCGCGCCGCTGGGCGTGCGGCAGGAATTCACTCGCGAGGTCGCCAAGCGCTTCACCGGCGCCCAGGCCGTCGACCTTCGTTTCATCCGCTCGGACAGCGAAATCGATGATCCGGCCACGGTCTACATGACGAACTATGAGTCGGTGCGCGAGGGCAAGATCGATGTCAGCCAGTGGCGCGCGGCCGGCCTGGATGAGGCCAGCGTCCTGCGCAGCTATGGCAGCAAGACCTATCAGGAATTCTTGCCGCTGTTCGAGCAGGTCGAATTCAAATTCGTCTATACCGCGACGCCGAGCCCGAACCGGTTCAAGGAACTGATCCACTATGCCGGCTTCCTGGGCGTGATGGACACCGGCCAGGCGCTGACGAGGTTCTTCCAGCGTGACAGCGAGAAGGCCGGTAACCTGACGCTCTATCCGCACAAGGAACAGGAATTCTGGCTGTGGGTGGCGAGCTGGGCGGTCTTCATTCAAAAGCCGAGCGATCTTGGCCATTCGGACGAGGGCTACGGGCTGCCCGCGCTCGATGTACGCTTCCACGAGGTGCCGAGCAACTACGGCACCGCCGGCGCCGAGAAGAATGGCCAGGGCCTGCTGATTCCGAACGTGGCCATGGGTTTGTCGGCCGCCGCCAGCGAGAAGCGTGACAGCATGGTGGCGCGCGTCGCGAAGGTCGCCGAGATCATCGCCAAGGATCCGGACGACCATTTCGTGATCTGGCACGACCTGGAGGACGAGCGCCACGCTATCCAGGCGGCGATTCCGGCCGCCGTGAGCGTGTGGGGGACGCAGGACCTGGAGCAGCGCGAGCAGCGCATCGCGGACTTCAGCGACGGCAAGTTCCCGCTGCTCTCGACGAAGCCGATCATTGCTGGTTCGGGCTGCAACTTCCAAGTCCACTGCCACCGCGAGATATTCTCGGGGATCGGCTTCAAGTTCAACGACTTCATCCAGGCTGTTCACCGCGTGCAGCGGTTCCAGCAGTCGCACCCGGTCCGCATCGACATCATCCACACCGAGGTCGAGCGCAAGGTACTGGCCGACCTGATGGAAAAATGGCGCCGGCACGATGAAATGCAGGCCAAGATGGGCGAGATCATCCGCACCTATGGCCTGGACCAGCTCTCGATGCAAGACTCGCTGGCACGCACGATCGGTATTGAGCGCCAGGTCGTGGCCGGGGAGCGGTTCACCGTGGCAAACAACGATTGCGTGCTCGAAGCGCGGGAGCAGCCGGACAACTCTGTCGGGCTGATCGTCACCAGCGTCCCGTTTGCGAATCACTACGAATACACGCCCAGCTACAACGACTTCGGCCACACCCAGGACAACGCCCATTTCTGGGCGCAGATGGACTTTCTGACGCCCGAACTGTTCCGGATCCTGCAGCCGGGCCGCATCTATGCATGCCATGTCAAGGATCGCATCAACTTCGGCAACGTGACTGGCGCCGGCATCCCGACCGTGAGCCCGTTCCATGCGGAAGCGCTGTTCCATGGCCTGAAGCATGGCTTCGACTACATGGGCATGATCACGGTCGTTACCGATGTCGTGCGCGAGAACAACCAGACCTACCGTCTGGGCTATTCCGAAGTGTGCAAGGACGGCACGAAGATGGGCGTCGGCTCGCCGGAGTACATCCTGCTGTTCCACAAGCCGCAGAGCGACCGCAGCCGTGGGTATGCAGACATCCCGGTGACCAAGAGCAAGCCGTTGTGCCTGGATGACCAGGGGAACACGATCGCGTTCGACCGTAAGGCCGCGCCTATCCCTGCCACCGGCTACAGCGTTGCGCGCTGGCAGGTTGATGCGCATGCGTTTTGGCGGTCGAGCGGCAACCGCCTGCTCAGCGCGGTGGAGCTGGCCAGCTATGGGCCGGCAAAGTTGGCCAAGCTGTTCACGGAACTGTCGATGAGCAACGTCTACGACTACGAGTTCCATGTCGCGGTCGGTGAGGCGATGCTGGCCAACAAGACCTTGCCGGCCGATTACCTGAGCCTGGCACCTGGCAGCCAGGATCCGGCCGTATGGCACGATGTGCTTCGCATGAAAACGCTCAACGGCGAGCAATCGCAGCGCGCGGTCGAAAAGCATGTCTGCCCGTTCCAGATCGACATCGTCGACCGACTGATCAACCGGTACAGCAATCCGGGCGACCTGGTCTATGACCCATTCCACGGTCTGGGCACGGTGGGAGTTCGTGCGCTCAAGGCCGGCCGCCGCGCCGGCGGATCCGAGTTGAACCCGGCCTATTTTCTGGATCAGGTCCATTACCTGCGTGCGATGGAGCGCGAGATGAGCATGCCGACCTTGTTCGACTTCGATGAAATGGAGCGTGCTGCGTGAGTTCATTGCTCGTCAATAGCGCCGAGTCGTTTCAACGTGCCATGGGTGTGCTGCGCGAGGAATTCGGCCGCCATCGCTATCTCAAGATCAGTCTGAAGACTGGCAAGGACCGCTCGCTGGACCAGAACGCGACTATTCATTGCTGGTACGAGCAACTTGCCCGCGAGTTGCGCGAGGACGATGCGCTCGGATGGAAGTGCTTCTGCAAACTGCATTTTGGTGTCCCGCTATTGCGCGCTGAGGACGAAGAGTTTCGCATCGCCTATGACAGCTCAATCAAGTTGATGGCCTACGAGCAAAAGCTGCGCGCCATGAAGTACTGGCCCGTCACATCGCTGATGACCACTCGTCAGCTGAGCGCGTACGCCGAAGCCATGCAGACGCATTTCCTGGCGCTGAGCGTCAACCTCGAATTTTTGGGCAATCAATGATGCAGCGCTCGCCCCTCAATCGCAAAAATCGGCTGAAGTCTGGCGGCGGGACCACGTCAAAAAAATTTGATCAGGCCTGTAAGAATGCGCTGTCAGGCCTGACGGCGAAAGCCCCTAAGCCACGCAAGCCGAGCCGTTGCAAGGTCTGCCGAGGTGAGTACTTCAAGCGCTCGATTACGCACAAGGCCTGTGGCACGGACTGCGCGATCGAGCTGGCCAGGCGCCAGCGCGAGGAAGCGGCGCGTCGCGCTCAGCGCGCCGATCGCGTGCTGGACCGAGCCAAGCGCGAGGCCATGAAGTCCTACGGCGAGTTGATCGCCGAGGCACAGACCGCATTCAACGCATTCATCCGCGAGCGCGACATCGGGGCTGGCCATGGCTGCATCGACTGCGGCAAGCCGTTCGAGCCCAATCGCCCAGGCGGCTCGGTCGACGCTGGCCACTACATCAGCCGCGGCGCGGCGCCGCATCTGCGGTTCAACGAGAACAACTGCTTCGCCCAGCGCAAGAACTGCAACCGTCCGGGCGGTACCACGCGCGAAGCATTCCGCGCCGGCGTGGAGAAGCGCATCGGCCTGGCCGCGCTAGAAGACCTGGAGGCCGACCAGTCCAGTCCGAAATGGACCCATGACGACCTGCGGACCATCCGCCGGCTGTACCAACTGAAATTGAAAGACCTGCGCGCAGCGCGGGCGGAAGGACAGGCGGTCTAAATGGCGAATCAGTGGTTCCGCCTCTACTCAGAATTCGCAACGGACGCGAAGGTACAAAGCATGCCCGAGGCGATGCAGCGCCGTCTCATCATGCTGTTCTGCCTCCGTTGCAGTGACGTCACCGTGACATTGAGTGACGAAGAGCTGGCGTTTCAACTGCGTATCAGCGACGTCGAATTGGTCGATACCAAGGCCCTGTTCATCAAGAAGGGCTTCATTGACGACGCGTGGGAAGTGCTGAACTGGGAAAAGCGCCAATTCGCCTCGGACTCAAGCGCAGAGCGGACTCGCGCCTGGCGGGAACGCCGGAAACAGGGCAAGAACCACACTGTGACGTCACACGAACAGAATGGTGACAGCCTAGATACAGATTCAGATACAGAACAGAAACAGAAGAAAAAAACATCTGTCGCGGCCGAGCCGCTTGACCCCGATTTCGAAACCGCCTGGTCGGAATACCCTCGGCGCCCAGGTGCAAGCAAGGCCGCCTCGCTGAAGGCATGGAATGCACGGATCAGGGCCGGCGCCAGCGCCGCCGAGATGATCGCCGGCGTGAAGCGATATGCCACCTACGTCGAGCTCGAACGCACCGAGCCACGGTTCATCAAGCAGCCGGCTACGTTCTTCGGGCCTGACGAGCACTACCGATCCGATTGGACGGCCCGTCCGCGCGCATCGCCGCCCGGCGGCACCGGCGGCCTGAGCCGGCAAGAGCAGCTTGAGCAACGAAACCTCGCCGTAGCGGCGCGCCTTGCAGGGGAAACAGCATGATCCAGACAGACCGAAAAGAGTTCTTCCAGTACCTGGCCGGCGTGTACGCGATGCACACGAAGGACCTGTCCGAGGGTGTGGGCAGCGTGTGGTGGCAGGCGCTGGCGCCGTTTGACCTGGCCGCCGTGAAGGACGCGCTGGGCCGTCACTGCATCAACCCTGACGTCGGCCAGTACCTGCCGAAGCCTGCCGACGTGGTGCGCATGCTGCACGGGTCGACCCAGGATGCGGCGTTGATGGCCTGGGCGAAGGTCGACCGCGCGGTGCGCGAAGTGGGCACCTACCGTTCGGTGGCGTTCGACGATGGCCTGATCCATCGTGTTGTGCTGGAGATGGGCGGCTGGGTGGTGCTGGGCACGAAGGGCGACGACGAGTGGCCGTTCGTGCGCAATGAGTTCGTGAACCGGTACCGCGGCTACCGCGCGCGTACTCAGCTCCCCGACTACCCGCCGGTGCTGATCGGCATGTCCGAGGCCAGCAATAGCAAGCAGGGGTTTGCCAGCGAGGGCCCGTTCCTGATCGGCGAGCCGGGCGTGGCAAGGGCCGTTATCGGCGGGGGCAGCCG
>NZ_AKJA01000066.1 GCF_000282575.1 Herbaspirillum sp. YR522
AAAAAAAAGCCGATCGGCTCGTTCCTGTTCTCGGGACCGACCGGGGTGGGCAAGACCGAAGTGGCCAAGCAACTGGCGTTCATCCTCGGCATCGAGCTGGTCCGTTTCGACATGTCCGAGTACATGGAGCGCCACGCGGTGAGCCGCCTGATCGGTGCGCCGCCGGGTTACGTCGGGTTCGACCAGGGTGGCCTGCTGACCGAGGCCGTCAACAAGAAGCCGCATTCGGTACTGCTGCTCGATGAAATCGAGAAGGCGCATCCGGATATCTTCAACATCCTGCTGCAGGTGATGGACCATGGCACGCTGACCGACAACAACGGCCGCAAGACGGACTTCCGCAACGTGATCATCATCATGACCACCAATGCGGGCGCCGAGGCGTTGCAAAAGCGTACCATCGGCTTTACCGAGAAGAAGGAAGCCGGCGACGAGATGGTCGACATCAAGCGTATGTTCACGCCTGAGTTCCGCAACCGTCTCGATTCGATCATCAGCTTCCGCGCGCTGGACGAGGAAATCATCCTGCGCGTGGTCGACAAGTTCCTGATGCAGCTCGAAGAGCAATTGCACGAGAAGAAGGTCGACGCGGTGTTCTCGGAAAGCCTGCGCAAGTTCCTGTCGAAGAAGGGTTTCGATCCACTGATGGGCGCGCGTCCGATGTCGCGCCTGATCCAGGACATGATCCGCAAGGCGCTGGCCGACGAACTGCTGTTCGGTCGCCTGGTCAGCGGTGGTCGCGTGACCGTCGAGATGGACGACAAGGAGCAGGTCAGGCTGGAGTTCCCGGAAGGGGACGACTCGGCCCCGCCGGAAGAACCGCAGGAAAAGCTGGAAGTGGAATAAGTCCTGCCACTGCAAGCGTGAAAAAGCCGGAACCTTGGTTCCGGCTTTTTTTTGTCCTGCCGTTGCAATGCCGTGTCAGCGCCGCGCAGCACCGATATCGATGAACCGGACCGGCCGTCCTGATCATGCGCGGCCGGAGTGGTGGCGAACGCCTCGGCGGCAAGGCGCCCGCGATCAGGGTACCAGTGGCTTGCCGGCTTCCTGCTTGGCCTTCACGATCTGCGTCACCTTGTCGATCATCGTCAGGCGATAGGCCGTCGACGGATGCAGTGCCGTATAGCCGTTGGGCACGCTGGCAGGGTATTGGTCTGCCAGTCGCTTCCAGAACGCCGGCACGTTGTCGATGCCGTAGCCGGCGCGTGCCAGCAGGTACAGCGACAGCGTATCGGCGGCGGCATCGAGGTCCTGCGGATAGACCCGGATCCCGGCCGTGCCGGCCGTCGTGGTCGGGTCGGGATGCGGCAGCAGCAGGTTGTCGATCACTTCGGCGGTGGTCGAGACCATGCGCTGGCGAATCGCGTGGCCAAGGATGTTGTGCGCCATGTCCTTGGCGATCAGGTAGGCCAGCTCTTCATCGGTCTGCGTGAACTTGAGCATGCCGCGCGTGATCAGCACCCGGCGGCCGTCGGCGTAGGTGTTGACGTTTTCGGCATTGCCCAGCTCGATGCTGAAGGCGCAGGCATAGGTCAGCGGCACGTTCTGCGTGCGCTGCTGGCTGCCCCGTTGGACCGTCAGGGCAATCGGTGCCTTCTTCACCACCAGCGGACTCAACAGCACGGCGGCCTGGCGCTCGGCATCGGTACCCTGCGGCATGGGCTTGCCGGCCAGCGCCAGCAACAGGTCGCCACGCTGGATGCCGGCCTGTTCGGCGCCGCTGCCCGGCAGCACGCCGGTGACCTGCAGGCGGTCGTCATAGCCCAGGCTGCGCGCCGTCTCGGCGTATTCGATGGGGAACGAGTAGCGGTTCTTGGCGGTGAAGCCCAGCAGGTTGCGCGCGTTGCCACGGCACAGCTGGGCGTTGCTGGTCAGCAGCGGTGCGGCGACCCGATACAGGCGGTCCTGTTGTTCGATCAACTCACGCAGGGCCTTCTGCTGGGGATTGTCGGTCGGCTTGGCCACTGGCGTCGCCACCGGGACGGGTGGGGTGGCGGCGGTAGGCGCCACCACGCTGGGTTCTTGCGTCGCGCAGGCCGCCAGGGCCAGTAGCGGCGCGCTGACTGCGAGTGTTCTGATCTTCTGCCATGCGGGCAGGAGCGGGTCGAGCATGCGGTTCTCCATCAATGTTTGCCTGTGCTGCCTGGCCTTGGGTGCCGCCGTCGCGATCGTTTCATTGCAGCCGATCAGGGTTGCCTCGATCGGCTCGACCGGGTGCCGGCGGGGCAGGCGTGTCAACCGGGTTAGGACAGACTCTGCCGTGCCACGGTTCCATGTTGAAAGCTTCAACCGGGCTGGCGATCCGTGCCTTCCCGACGGGCAAACAATTTCTGTTAATAGGGGATCAGGACTTTCCGGTGCTGCCGAAACCGCCGACACCACGACCGGTCTCGGTCGAGAATTCGTCCACCATGTGCAGGGCGACCTGGATCACCGGCTGGAACATCAACTGGGCGATACGCTCGCCGGGCGTGATTTCGTAGGGCTCCGTGCCGTCGTTGGCCAGGATCACGCCAATTTCGCCGTGGTAATCGGCATCGATGACGCCGATGCCCTGCGCCACGCGCACGCCGTGCTTGAGCGACAGGCCCGAGCGCGAGGCGACGATGGCGACCAGGCCCGGGTCCATCATGTTGATGGCGATGCCGGTCTTGACCAGGGTGCGGCCGCCAGGGGCCAATGTGATGGCTTGCTCGATGCACGCGCGCAGATCGAGGGCCGCGGAGCCCTCGGTGGCATAAGAAGGCAATTCGATCTTATCGCCCAGTAACGGGTTGACTACGCGGGTTTCAATTCTTCTGAACATCTTTCATCCTTGGCTATTTTTGGATTCTTGTTATAGCAATCACAAACCGGCGCGCTGCGCCGGTGGGGGATTTTATCAAGATAGCGCGGGGGGCAGGTGAAACCGATTGTCACCGACAGCTTCGGCTTTTCCGAACGCCGGCGCGCGGCCATCGCCATCGTGCCCGGTGGGCGTCGGGCAAATACCAGCGGCCATCGCTCGCCACCGACCGTCGACGCGGCGCAGATTTTTCACCCATCGGGCGCGCCGGCCCGGTCACAATGGGGATTCGGTCCGAACCCAGGAAAAAGCCAACATGGTACGCCGCGCCACGCCCCAGCCATCATCCGGTCCCAGCCCAGCCAGGCTGGCAGAGATCCTGTTGTGGGTCACGCCTGCCATCTGGTCGTCCAACTACATCATCGCGCGGGCGGCAGCCGGCGTGGTGCCGCCCAACACGTTGGCATTCGGGCGCTGGCTCATTGCGTTGCTGTTGATGGTGCCGCTGGTGTGGCGCGCCCGCGCGGCGCTGCTGGTCCATGGCCGGCGCGAGTGGAAGCAACTGTTCGCCTTCGGCGCGCTCGGCACCTGGATCTGCGGCTCGTTTCCCTATATCGCCGGGCAGACCACCAGCGCCACCAACATCGCGCTCATCTATGCCGCAGCACCGGTGGGCATCACGCTGGTCGGCAGTCGGCTGTCCGGGCAGGGGCAATCGTTGCGGCAGCGCGCGGGCATGGTGCTGGCAGTGCTCGGATTGCTGTTCATCATTTCCAAGGGCAGCCTGGAGGTACTGCTGGGCATCCGTTTCGTGGCCGGCGACCTGTGGATCGTCGCGGCCACGGCGGCCTGGATCGCCTTCACGCTGCTGCAGCAATGGTGCAAGAGCAGCCTGACGCCGGTGCAGCGGCTATTTGGCAGCACCGCAGCAGGCCTGTTGATCCTGCTGCCGATGACCGGATACGAAGTGGCGACGGCACCGGCGCACTGGTTCACGCTACAGGCCTTCATGCTGATGCTGGTGGCCGGCATGGTGCCGGGCCTGATGGCCTACCTGGCCTATACCTTCATGGTCGCCCAGCTGGGCGCCACGCGCACGGCGCTGTTGCTCTACCTGTGCCCGATCTATGCAGCACTGGCGGCATGGGGGATCCTGGGCGAGGCGCCGCAATGGTTCCATGGTGTCGGGGCAGCATTGGTGCTGCCGGCCATCTACCTGTCGTTGGCGCGGCGCGCGATCTCGCGCACCAGCTGACGCGCCAGGGTCAGCTTGTCGGCGCGCGGCAATTCGCTATGCCCATGCCGGTCGAACAGCATCAATGCGTTGTCGTCGCGGCCGAAGGTCTGCGGCCCCAGGTTGCCGACCAGCAGCGGGATGTCCTTGCGCTGTCGCTTGGCCGCGCCATGTTGCTCGAGCTGTTCCGATTCGGCCGCAAAGCCGACGCAGAATGGCCGTTGCGGCAGTGCTGCCACGGTCGCCAGGATGTCCGGGTTCTGCGCAAACGCCAGCTGCGGCATGTCGCCGTCGGCATTCTTCTTGATCTTGTGCTCGCTGGCATTGGCCACGCGCCAGTCGGCCACCGCCGCCACCGCCACGAACACGTCCTGGCCGCTCACGTTGGCCAGCACCGCATCGAGCATCTGCTGCGCGGTCTGCACGTCGATGCGGCGTACGCCATGAGGCGCCGCCAGCGCGGTCGGGCCGGACACCAGCAGCACCTCGGCGCCCGCTTCGCGCAGCGCCCGCGCCAGCGCATAACCCATCTTTCCCGAGGACAGGTTGGTGATGCCGCGCACCGGGTCGATCGGCTCGAACGTGGGGCCGGCGGTCAGCAGCACGCGGCGACCGGCCATCAGCTTGGGCTGGAACGAGGCGATGATCTCGGCCAGCAGTTGTTCGGGTTCCAGCATCCGACCCAGGCCCACCTCGCCACACGCCTGCTCGCCCGAGTCGGGGCCCAGCAGCAGGATGCCGTCCTGGCGGATCTGCGCCACGTTGCGTTGGGTCGCCCGGTTCTGCCACATCTCGACATTCATCGCCGGCGCCACCATCAATGGCACCCGCGCCGGGCGCGCCACGCATAGCGTCGAGAGCAGGTCGTCGCACACGCCGTGGGCCAGCTTGGCAATGAAATTGGTGGAGCAGGGCACGATGACGATGGCATCGGCGTCGCGGGTGAGATCGATGTGCGGCATGTTGTTGGCCATGCGCGCGTCCCACTGGTCGGTATAGACCGTGTTGCCGGTCAGCGCCTGCATGGTCACGGCAGTGATGAAGCGGGTCGCCGCCTCGGTCATCACCACTTGCACCGACGCCCCCGCGCGGCCCAGTGCGCGCGCCAGTTCGGCAGCCTTGTAGCAGGCCACGCCGCCGGTCAGGCCAAGTACGATTTTCTTGCCAGCCAGATCCATGATTGCTCCCTCGCCTGCACGCGCTGCGCAGTGTTGTCGGACTTACTTCTTCGATACCCGTCGCAGTTCGTCCACCACGAACAATACCGCACCTATGCAGATCGCACTATCGGCCACATTGAATGCCGGCCAGTGCCAATTGCCCACATAGACATCGAGGAAATCGATCACGTGGCCGTACACCACGCGGTCGATCACATTGCCGATGGCGCCGCCCAGGATCAGCGCCAGCGCCCAGCAGAACATGCGTTGCCCGGGATGGCGGCGCAGCAGGTGGACGATGAACACAGCCGCACCGATGCCGATGGCGGTAAACAGGTAACGCTGCCAACCGCCGCTGGCAGCCAGGAAGCTGAAGGCAGCGCCCTTGTTATAGACCAGCACCAGGTTGAAAAAGCCGGTGACCGGCACCGACTGGCCGTAGTGGAACAGCTTGAGGATGGTGATCTTGGTCAACTGGTCCAGCAGCAGCACGATGGTGGCGACGCCGATCCAGGGCAAGAGACCCTGGCTGGAGGTGGTGGAGGCCGGGGTAGAACGCTTTTTGGTTGCCATGAGAGTTATTGTTTAAGGCTGGGTGCTCCCGGCAGCGGGCCGGGAGCGATCCGGAGTGGGGCTCAGGCGAAGCGGCGTTGCTCGCCCTGGCCGAACAGGTTGGAGTAGCACCGACCGCACAGGCCCGGATGCTCGGCATGAGACCCGACGTCGGCACGATAGTGCCAGCAGCGTTCGCATTTCTGTTCGGTCGATGGCGTCACGACCACGCTTTCGTCCTCGGCACTGTCGACCGCCGTGACGCTGGCGGCCGAGGTGATCAGCACGAACTTGAGGTCCTCACCCAGGCTTTGCAGCAGCGCCGCCTTGTCGCCGGCCACCTTCAGTTCGACCTCGGCCTGCAGCGACGAACCGATGCCACCGGCAATGCGTACTTCTTCCAGTTGCTTGGTGACGGCAGCGCGCACTTCGTGCAGCACCGCGAACTTGGCCAGCAAGGCTTCGGCGTCGGCCACTTCGGGCACCACGTGATAGGTCTGGCTGAAGATGGTGTCGTCGCTTTGCGCCAGCGCCTCGGGCGAGGCAAAGAAACGCCAGGCTTCCTCGGCGGTGAACGACAGGATCGGCGCCATCAGGCGCAGCAGCGCCTGGGTGATGTGCCATACGGCAGTCTGTGCCGAACGGCGCGCCGGCGACGTCACGCCGCTGGTATAGAGACGATCCTTGAGGATATCGAGGTAGAAGCCGCCCAGGTCTTCCGAGCAATACATCTGCAGCTTGGCCACCACCGGGTGGAACTCGTAAGCCTCGAAATGGGCCAGCACCTCGGCCTGCAGGCGGGCCACGTTGGCCAGCGCATAGCGGTCGATCTCCAGCAGCTCGGCCACCGGCACGGCGTCCTTGGCAGGATCGAAGTCGGAGGTGTTGGCCAGCAGGAAGCGCAGCGTATTGCGGATGCGGCGATACGATTCGGTGACCCGCTTGAGGATCTCGTCGGAGATCGAGATCTCGCCCGAGTAGTCGCTGGAGGCGATCCACAGGCGCAGGATTTCCGCGCCCAGCGAGTCGGCCACCTTCTGCGGCTCGACCCCGTTCTTGAGCGACTTGGACATCTTGCGGCCTTCGCCGTCGACCACGAAACCGTGCGTCAGCAGGGCCTTGTAGGGCGCCACGCCATTGAGCATGGACGAGGTCAGCAGCGACGAATGGAACCAGCCGCGGTGCTGGTCCGAGCCTTCCAGGTACAGGTCGGCCGGGAACTGCAACTGCTGCTTGTGCGATCCGCGCAGCACGGTCTGGTGGGTGCTGCCCGAATCGAACCAGACGTCCAGCGTGTCGCGGTTCTTGAGGTAGTGCTCGGCCTCGTCGCCCAGCAGCTCGCGCGGTTCCAGCGCCTGCCAGGCCTCGATGCCACCCTGTTCGATGCGCTGGGCGACCTGTTCGATCAGCTCCGGCGTGCGCGGGTGCAGTTCACCGGTTTCCTTGTGCACGAAGAAAGCCATCGGCACCCCCCATTGGCGCTGGCGCGACAGGGTCCAGTCGGGACGGTTGGCGATCATGCCGTGCAGGCGCGCCTTGCCCCAGGCGGGGTAGAAGGCGGTGGCCTCGATGCCCTGCAAGGCCGTCTGGCGCAGGCTCAGTTCGCCATCCTTGGGCGTGTTGTCCATGCTGGCGAACCACTGCGAGGTGGCGCGATAGATGATCGGTGTCTTGTGCCGCCAGCAGTGCATGTAGCTGTGGTCGAACATGACCAGCTTGAACAGCGCGCCGACTTCGTCGAGCTTGGCGCAGATCGGCTTGGAGGCTTCCCAGATGGTCAGGCCGGCAAACAGCGGCAAGGTCGACGCATAGCGGCCGTCGCCCATGACCGGGTTGATGAAGTCGTCGTCCTTCATGCCGTGCGCCTTGCACGAGATGAAGTCCTCGATACCGTAGGCTGGCGCCGAGTGGACGATGCCGGTGCCGCTGTCGGCGGTCACGTAGTCGCCCAGGAAGACAGGCGACAGGCGGTCGTAGCCGGCGTCGGCCTTGGCCAATGGATGGTGGAAACGGATCAGCGACAGCGCCTCGCCCTTGGCCGTGGCGATCACCCGGCCTTCCAGGCCGTAGCGTTGCAGGCAGGCCTGGACCAGGTCCTGAGCCAGGATCAGCAGCATCGGCTCGCCATTGCGGGAGGTCTCCACCAGCGCATAGTCGAACTCGGGGTGGACATTGAGCGCCTGGTTGGACGGGATGGTCCAGGGGGTGGTGGTCCAGATCACGATGTAGCCGTGGCGGGTCGGCAGGTCGGCCAGGCCGAAGGCGGTCGCCAGCTTGTCGTGTTCGGCGAAGGGGAAGCCGACGTCGATGGCCGGGTCGCGCTTGTCCTGGTATTCGACCTCGGCCTCGGCCAGCGCCGAGCCGCAGTCGAAGCACCAGTTCACCGGCTTGAGGCCGCGATAGACATAGCCCTTTTCCAGGATCTTGCCGAGCGCGCGCAGCTCGTCGGCTTCATTGGAGAAGTTCATGGTCTTGTACGGGTTGTCCCATTCGCCCAGGACGCCCAGGCGGATGAAGTCGCGGCGCTGCAGGTTGATCTGCTCTTCGGCATAGGCACGCGCCTTTGCCTGCACCTCGGCCACCGGCAGGTTCTTGCCGTACTTCTTTTCGATCTGGATCTCGATGGGCATGCCGTGGCAATCCCAGCCCGGCACGTATTGGGCATCGAAGCCGGCCATGTTGCGGGCCTTGACGATCATGTCCTTGAGGATCTTGTTGACGGCATGGCCCAGGTGGATCTCGCCATTGGCGTAGGGTGGGCCGTCATGCAGGATGAACTTGGGGCGACCGGCACTGGCGCGGCGGATGCGCTGGTAGAGCTTCTGCTCCTGCCATTGCTTGACCCACTGCGGCTCGCGCTTGGCCAGGTCGCCGCGCATCGGGAAATCGGTTTCGGTCATGTTGACCGGGTACTTCGAAGGTGTCTTGCCTGGCTTGTCCTGCTTGCCCGGCTTGACCGGCGATTCATTGTTCGACATGAGGTTTCTCGTAAGGAATGCTGTTAATTCTGGGGCCGCTGCACGGCGCGGCAGGAAGACGGGGTGCTGGACGGCAGGGCTGGATGCCACCGCCGGCCAGCGTCAAATTCGGTCGGTCGCCGAAATGGCAAAGCCGCCGTTCTGGGCGAAATAGGTGCGCGCCTGGTCGGCATCGCGCGCAATGGCGTCGGTCAGCGTGGGCAGGTCGACGTATTTTTCTTCGTCACGCAATTTCTTCAGGAATTCGACGCGCAGCAGCTTGCCGTAGCAATCGCCCTGGAAGTCCAGCAGGTGGGTCTCCAGCAGCACCCGGCCGCTGTCATCGACGGTCGGCCGCACGCCCAGGCTGGCCACCGCCGGCAGCGGCCGCGGACCCAGCCCGTGGACCTGCACCACGAAGATGCCCGACAGCGCCGGACGCTTGTGGCCGACCCGCATGTTGAGGGTGGGAAAACCGATGGTGCGGCCCAGTTTCTTGCCATGCACCACATGGCCGGTGATGGCATAGGAGTGGCCCAGCAGCTGGCGCGCCAGCTGCAGGTCGCCGGCCGCCAGCGCCGCGCGCACCGCAGACGACGAAATACGCACCCCGGCGTTGGTCACGGTGGGCATCGAATGCACCTCGAAGCCGTGTTGGCGTCCGGCCTCGATCAGGGTTTGCAGGTTGCCGGCGCGACGCGCGCCAAAGCAGAAGTCGTCGCCGACCATCAGCCAGCGCACATGCAGGCCCTGTACCAGGATCTTTTCGATGAAGTCCTGCGGCGAGAGTGCCGCGAAGTGGCTGCCGAAATGCTCGACGATGACCCGGTCGATGCCGGAGTCGGTCAGCGATTGCAGCTTGTCGCGCAGGTTGGCGATGCGGGCCGGGGCGATCTCGGGCTTGCCCAGCAGTTGCGCGAAGAATTCGCGCGGATGGGGCTCGAACGTCATCACTGCGGCGTCCAGCCCGAGCCGGCCCGCAGCCTCGCGCACCCGCGCCAAGAGCGCCTGGTGGCCAAGATGCACGCCGTCGAAGTTGCCGATCGTCAGCGCGCAGGGCGCACGCGATTCGGCGTTGGGGAGTCCGCGAAATACCTTCATCTAGACAGGGGAAAGTGACGCTGTTGCAAAAGCCCTCCATTATAAATGTTTTCGGGGGCTTGCCCTTGTTTGCGGCCGCGCTTGGCATAAACCAGCGTTTTCGTCGATTTCCGCAAGGAAATATTGTCGACCGGACAATGCTGCTCGAGCCGGCTGGGCCATGCCGCAGCGCGTCTCTAATATAGAGACGCCAGCTACATCTCGCCCCAGATCGCGTTCAATGCCGCCAGCGCCGCCAGGCCGGCCGTTTCGGTGCGCAGCACACGCGGCCCCATCGACAGCATCAGCGCCCCCTGGGCGCAGGCCAGTTGTTCTTCCTCGTCGTTGAAGCCGCCCTCGGGGCCGACCAGCACCGTCACCGCCTGCGGCGGATGATGCCGCGCCCAGGCCGACAGCGGCTGTTGGCCACGGGGCGACAAGAGGATGCGCCGATGCAGGTCGCTCTGGCCGATCCAGCGCCTGAAATCGGCCAGCGGCGCCAGGTGCGGCAGCCGGTTGCGCCCGCTCTGCTCGGCGGCGGCTTGCACGATACCATCCCAATGCGCCTGTTTCTTGTCGGCACGCTCGCCAGACAGTCGCACCACGCAACGCTGCGACGCCAGCGGCTGGATGGCGGTCACGCCCAGCTCGACCGCCTTTTCGACGATCCAGTCCATCTTGCTGCCTTCGGGCAACGCCTGCGCCAGCACCAAGGCGTAGGGCAGTTCGGCCTCGCGCGGCGAAAACGTCTTGACCTCGACCTGCGCGCGTCGTTTCTCGATGCTGGTCAAGGTGGCAACATATTCGCCGCCTTCGCCATTGAACAGCGTGACGTGCTCGCCCGGTTGCAGGCGCAACACATGGACGTGGTGGGCCACATGCTCGGGCAGCGGCAGGGTGGCGCCGATGGCAAGCGGCTGGGGGCAGAAGAAGCGGGGCATGGCGGACGATCCTGATGGTGAACCTGAATTCTAATGCTTTGCAAGCCTGGTCGGCCCGTTAGTCAATGGTGCGCGGCGCACTCTGTTAAAATACAGGCCCGCGCGACCCCGCGAACAGGGGCCGATTGCAGCATCGGAGCCAGCCTCAGCAGTGCGTTTGGCTCCCCGAACCAGGTTTTTGGCGCCTGCGGGCGTACCCAGCAACTCTTTGACACCGACATGATTTCCACTCTCCCCACCGACAAGATGGCCAACGCGATCCGCGCGCTGGCGATGGACGCTGTACAAAAAGCTAATTCTGGACACCCGGGCATGCCGATGGGGATGGCAGAAATCGCCGTGGCCTTGTGGGCCAAGCACTATCGCCACAACCCGGCCAATCCGCAATGGGCCAACCGCGACCGTTTCGTGCTGTCCAACGGCCATGGTTCGATGCTGCAATATGCACTGCTGCACCTGACCGGCTACGACCTGTCGATGGACGATATCAAGGCGTTCCGCCAATTGCACTCCAAGACTGCCGGCCATCCCGAAGTGCACATCACGCCGGGCGTCGAGACCACCACCGGCCCGCTGGGCCAGGGCATCACCAATGCGGTCGGCATGGCGCTGGCCGAAAAGCTGCTGGCGGCCGAATTCAACAAGCCCGACCTGGCCGTGGTCGACCACCACACCTACGCCTTCGTCGGCGACGGCTGCCTGATGGAAGGCATTTCGCACGAGGCCTGTTCGCTGGCCGGCGTGCTCAAGCTGTCCAAGCTGATCGTGCTGTATGACGACAACGGCATTTCCATCGACGGTCATGTCGAGGGCTGGTTCAAGGACGATACCCCCAAGCGCTTCGAGTCGTATGGCTGGAACGTCATCGGCGGCGTCGACGGTCACAACGTCGAGGCCGTGAGCGCGGCGATCCACCAGGCACGCCTGGCCGACAAGCCGACCCTGATCTGCTGCCGCACCGTCATCGGCAAGGGTTCGCCCAACCTGGCCGGCACCGACAAGGTCCACGGCGCCGCCCTGGGCGACAAGGAAATCGCCGCCGTACGCCAGGCCCTGGCCTGGGACGCGGCACCGTTCGAGATCCCGGGCGACGTCTACAGCGCCTGGGACGCCAAGGCCGCCGGCGCCGACTTCGAGGCCGCCTGGCAGGAACTGTTCAACGCCTACGCCGCCAAGTACCCGACCGAAGCCGGCGAGCTGCAACGCCGCCTCAAGGGTGAATTGCCAGCCGCGTTCGACCAGACCGTCGCCGCCTTCATCAACTCGACCATCGACAAGCAAGAGAACATCGCCACCCGCAAGGCCAGCCAGAATGCCATCGGCGCCTATGCACAGGTGCTGCCGGAGTTCCTGGGCGGTTCGGCCGACCTGACCGGTTCCAACTTGACCAACTGGAAGGAATCGATCCCGGTGCGCGCCGACCAGGCCGGCAACCACATCAACTACGGTGTGCGCGAATTCGGCATGAGCGCCATCATGAACGGTATCGCCCTGCACGGCGGCTACCTGCCGTTCGGCGCCACCTTCCTGACCTTTTCGGACTACAGCCGCAATGCCTTGCGCATGGCCGCACTGATGAAATTGCGCGCGCTGTTCGTATTTACCCACGATTCGATCGGCCTGGGCGAGGACGGCCCCACCCACCAGTCGGTGGAACACGTCTCCAGCCTGCGCCTGATCCCCAACCTGGATAACTGGCGTCCATGCGACACCACCGAGTCGGCCGTGGCATGGGCCGAGGCGATCCGTCGCGACGACGGCCCCAGCACGCTGATCTTCTCGCGCCAGAACCTGCCGTTCCAGCCGCGCAGCGACGCCCAGGTCAAGGACATCGCCCGCGGTGGCTATGTGCTGCGCGACGCGGCCGAGGCCAAGGTGATCCTGATGGCCACCGGCTCCGAGATCGAACTGGCAGTCAAGGCTGCCGATGCCCTCACCGCCGAAGGCATCGCCGTGCGCGTGGTGTCGATGCCGTCGACCGATGTATTCGATCGCCAGGATCGCGCCTACCAGGCAAGCGTGCTGACCCGCGGCGTGCCACGGGTGGCCATCGAAGCCGGCGTGACCTCGTTCTGGTACAAGTATGTCGGTCTGGAAGGTGCCGTGGTCGGCATCGATACCTTCGGCGAATCGGCGCCGGCCGGCGTGCTGTTCAAGCACTTCGGGTTCACCGTCGACAACGTCGTGGCCAAGGCCAAAGAAGTACTGGCCTGATCGGTGGCGATGACTTCACAAGACCAGCCGGCCGCGCAGATCGCGATTCGTCGTGCCCGTATCGGCGACGCCGCATCGATCGCCGGCGTACGCATCGACAGCTGGCGCGCCAGCTATCGCGGCCTGGTGCCCGACAGCTATCTCGATAGCCTGCAGCCCGAGCAGAGCGTCAAGTTGTGGCAGCAGGTGCTGGGGGCGTCGTCCGACGCCGCCTGCACCTTCGTGGCCGAGGCCGAGGGCGAGATCATCGGCTTTGCCTCGGGCATGACGCTGGCCGACAGCCGCTTCGGCTGCGATGCCGAGCTGACCGCGATCTGCGTGCTGCCCGATGAGCAGCGGCGCGGCCTGGGCAGGAAACTGCTGGCCCATGTGGCGGCCACCCTGATCGGCGCCGGCGCCACCGGCCTGATGGCCTGGGTGCTGGCCAAGAACGACGGCGCGCGGGAATTTTTTGGCGCGCTGGGCGCCGAACAGTTATTCGAACAGACATTCACCTGGGATGACGGCAGCGAGATCGACGAGGTCGGTTTCGTCTGGCGCCAGATCAAGGCCTGAGGCAACAAGAACGAGAAAGCCCAGGTCGGAGCGCTCCCGGACGGACCGATTTGCATTGATTTTTTTTAATACCTTAAGGAGAACAGCATGGCGATTCGCGTGGCAATCAACGGTTATGGCCGCATCGGCCGCAATATCCTGCGCGCCCATTACGAAGGCGGCAAGAAACACGACATCGAGATCGTGGCCATCAATGACCTGGGCGACCCCAAGACCAACGCCCACCTGACCCAGTACGATACTGCCCACGGCAAGTTCCCCGGCACGGTGAGCGTGGACGGCGACTCGATCGTGGTCAACGGCGATCGCATCAAGGTGCTGGCGCAGCGCAACCCGGCCGAGCTGCCATGGGGCGAGCTGGGCGTGGACGTGGTGCTGGAGTGCACCGGCTTCTTCACCACCAAGGAAAAGGCCAGTGCCCACATCAAGGGCGGCGCCAAGAAAGTCATCATCTCGGCACCTGGCGGCAAGGATGTCGACGCCACTGTGGTGTTCGGCGTCAACGACGGCGTGCTCAAGGGCAGCGACACCGTGATCTCGAACGCTTCGTGCACCACCAACTGCCTGGCACCGCTGGTGAAGCCCCTAAACGACAAGATCGGCCTCGAAAACGGCCTGATGACTACCGTTCACGCCTATACCAACGACCAGGTCCTGACCGATGTCTATCACGAAGACCTGCGCCGCGCCCGTTCGGCCACGCAATCGATGATCCCGACCAAGACCGGCGCTGCCGCCGCGGTGGGCCTGGTGCTGCCGGAGCTGAACGGCAAGCTCGACGGTTTCGCCATCCGCGTGCCGACCATCAACGTGTCGATCGTCGACTTGTCGTTCATCGCTTCGCGCGATACCACCGTCGATGAAGTCAACTCGATCCTGAAGGCCGCTTCGGAATCGGGCCCGCTCAAGGGTATCCTGACCTACAACACCGATCCACTGGTGTCGGTCGACTTCAACCACAATCCGGCATCGTCCAACTTCGACGCCACCCTGACCAAGGTTTCCGGCCGTCTGGTCAAGGTTTCGTCCTGGTACGACAACGAGTGGGGTTTCTCCAACCGCATGCTCGACACCACGGTAGCCCTGGCCAACGCCAAGTAAGCCGTCCCGATACCGCCTGCCGGCTCCCGTTGGCAGCGGTATTGGCAATTTCCGGGTTGATTCGGCTTCTTTTCATCGGATGCAAGAGCTTGCACTCCGGTGAAAATACGACATCAGCCTGCAAAAGATTGAGAGGCTGTTGCAGGCGTATGTCTGCAATGGCCTTTCGTCCGTTTGCAGTATTGCAATTCAAGAGCAACCCGATCCACGAGGCACGTAATGTCAGCATCGTCATTTCAAGCGCATCGCCTGGCCGCCAGGCTGGTCCTGGCCGGCGCGGTCACCCTGTCGCTGTCCGCCTGCGATTACATCGGCAGTTTTTCCAAGCCCAAGCAGACCCCTGAAGAAGCCAAGGCCGAAGGCGTGGCGCTGGGTGCCGGTTGCCGCCAGGCGGGGCAGTCGCTGGAAGACTGCTACACCCGCAATCCCGAGGCATTGAAGGCGGGTATCTTCTCCGGCTGGAAGGACATGCACGAGTACATGGCGGCCAAGAACATCCAGAACTCGGCGCCGCCTGCGCCGCCCACGCCGGCGCCCGACGCCAAGGATGGCAAGGACAGCAAGGACGGCGCCGCCCGCGACAGCAGCCGCGCCCGTGACCGCGAACGTGACAGCAGCCGTTCGCGCGAGCGTGAAAGCTCGTCCTCGCGTGACTCGTCCTCTTCGCGCGATAGTACCCGCGCCAGCCGCGACGACAAGCCCACGCCCAAGTATTGACCTGGCCAGGCGCGGCGCTTGCCGGACTTGCCCTGCGCCAACCAGCCCGGTAACATCCGGGTCCGACGCCCCGCACGCGGGGCATTTTTGTTGCGCGCCGGCGGGGGGCATTGCCGCGCGGCCAGACCCTTTCCGGACCAATGAAACCACAATCGACGCCGCTGCCGCCGCACGTACCCGAAACCGCCTTTGGCATCTGGTTCCTGCGTACCCCGACCTGGACCCAGCACGTCCTGGAGCGCGCCTTCAAGGATCTCGAACCCCTGATCCCGGCACGCCGCGCCAGTTATCCCGTGGTGGCCGATGTCGGGTGCGGTTGGGGCCGCTCGCTCAAGAAACTGCATGACCGCTTTGCCCCGCAGCGCCTGATCGGCATGGACATCGATGCCGGCATGATCGCGGCTTCGCGTGCCGAGGTACAAGCCGCAGGCATCCGGGCCGAATTCATCCAGTGTTCCAGTTCGCAGATCACGCTCGAGGACGATAGCGTCGACCTGCTGTTCTGCCACCAGACCTTTCATCACCTGATCGAGCAGGAACAGGCGATCGCCGAGTTCTACCGGGTGCTCAAGCCGGGCGGGGTATTGCTGTTTGCCGAGTCGACCAAGCGCTATATCCATTCGTGGATCATCCGCTTGCTGTTCCGTCATCCGATGGATGTTCAGAAGACCGCCGAACAATACCTGGCGCTGGTGCGCAGCGCCGGCCTTACGGTGGCCCCGGAATCGGTGTCCTATCCGTTCCTGTGGTGGAGTCGGGAAGACCTGGGCCTGATGGAACGGGTGTTCGGAATCAAGCCGCCAGCGGTACGCGAGGAGACGCTGATCAACCTGGTCGCGGTCAAGCCACCCCGCTGAAGGGCGACCCTGTCGTGCCCGCAGCTACTGCCCGAAGACCTGCTGCCACAACTCGATCACACAGGCGCGTTCGTGTTCCACCCGTATGCCGTCGATATGGGCGCGCTCCGAACCCTGCAGCCTGATCTGGTGCTGCAACCTGCGGAAGATACGGTAGGCGTTGGCGGCCTCGGCGGCCATGGTGGCCTCGATCAGGCCCAGTTGCGCGGCCAGCTTGAGCAGTGCGATGTTGCCGATGTCGCCGGTCAGCTGGGGATACTGGTGGGCATGGCGCAGCACCAGGTATTGCACCATGAACTCGATGTCGATCATGCCGCCCTCATCGTGCTTGAGGTCGAACAGGGCGCTGCGGTTGGGATGCGCCTCGCGCATGCGGCGTCGCATCGACAGAACCTCTTCTTCCAGCCGCGCCGCATCCCGCGGCTGGCGCAGCACGCGCTCGCGCAGCGCTTCGAAGCGTTCGCCGATGGCGGCGTCGCCGGCGCAGAAGCGGGCGCGCGTCAAGGCCTGGTGCTCCCAGATCCAGGCCGAATTGAGCTGGTATTTCTCGAACGAGGCCAACGACGACACCAGCAAGCCGCTGGCGCCGTCCGGGCGTAGCGCCACGTCGATGTCGAACAGGGTGCCGGCCGGCGTGTGGCTGGTCATCCAGGTGATGAAGCGTTGCGCCAGCTTGGCGTAGTGGGCCGGCGCTTCCTGGTCGTCATCGTCATACAGGAACACCAGGTCCAGGTCGGACACATACCCCAGTTCCTTGCCCCCCAGCTTGCCGTAGGCGACCACGGCGAAGCGCGGCACCTCGCGGTGGCGCTGGGCGATGGTCTGCCAGACCGCCTTGATGGTGACATCGACCAGGATATCGGCCAGCGCCGAGAGCTCGTCGGCCAGCTTCTCGACCGACCAGTCGCCTTCCAGGTCCTGCGCCAGCAGGCGGAACAGCTCGGTATGGTGCAATTCGCGCAGGATGTCCATCTGGCGCTCGGTGTCGCCCGGCGCGGTATCGAGTTGGCGCTGGCAATGGGCGGCGAAGGCAACCCAGTCAGACGCGGCCTTGAGATTGCGGTCGTCCAGCAGCTCATCGAGCAGGATAGGGTGCTGGGTCAGGTAGGTGGCGGCCCAGCCACTGGCGCCGATCATGCGCACCAGTCGCTTGAGGGCGTGCGGATATTCGGTCAGCAGGGCCAGGTAGGCGGCGCGGCGGGCGATGGCATCGAGGAAGTCGAGCAGGCGCGTGAAGGCCGCGAGGTGATCGTAGTGCAGCGCCGACACCAGGGGCAGGGCGGCATTGATGACGGTATTGAGGCGCAGGCGGCTCTGCTCGGGCAGGCTCTGCATGCGCGGCGATTGCCACAGCAGCACCAGGCGCTTGGCCGCCTCGCCGATCTCGGCGGCGGGAAACCCCACCAGTTGCAACGCATCGCCGATGGCCTCGACGCCATCGGTGTCCGACAGGCCCGGCGCTTCGTCATCGCTCTCGCCCCCCTGGCGATCGTTGAAGATGGCGTCGAACTGGCGCGCCACCACGCGCCGGTGCGCCTCGAGTGCCTGCAGCAGGGCGGCGCTGTCGGCCAGGCCCATCATCTGCGCCACCAGCAGCAGGTCGTCCGGATTGACCGGCAGCGTGTGGGTCTGGGCATCTTCCACGTATTGCAGGCGATGCTCGAGGTCGCGCAGGAAGGTATAGGCGGCCAGCAGTTGCGCCACCACGTCCGGCGCCAGCAGCTCCTTGTCGGCCAGGGTGCGCAGCGTGGCGCGGGTGGAGCGGTCGCGCAGTTCCGGGTCGCGTCCGCCGCGGATCAGCTGGAACACCTGGCTGGCGAATTCGATCTCGCGGATGCCGCCGCGCCCCAGCTTGACGTTGTTGCTGCGGTCCGGATGCAGCGCCTCCTGGCGCTTGACCTCGGCCCGGATCTGCGCGTGCATCGAACGCAGGGCGTCGATCGACCCGTAGTCGAGGTAGCGGCGGAAGATGAACGGATGGCTGATCGCTTCCAGGGCCGCGATGTCCTCGGCCTGGCCGGTCAGCGCGCGGGCCTTGGTCCAGGCATAGCGTTCCCACTCCCGCCCCTGGCGGATCAGGTATTCCTCGACCATGTTGAAGCCGGCCACCAGCGGACCGGAGTTGCCGTTGGGACGCAATGCCATGTCGACCCGGAACGTGAAGCCGTCTTCGGTGATCTCGGCCAGTGCGCCGATCAGCTTCTTGCCCAGGCGTACGAAGAACTCATGGTTGGACAGCGATTTCTGGCCGCTCCCGGCACGGGTGTCGCCGTCCTCGGGATAGACGAAGATCAGGTCGATGTCGGACGAGACGTTGAGCTCGCCGCCGCCCAGCTTGCCCATGCCCAGCACGATCATGTGCTGCACCCGGCCGGATTCTTCCCCGATGGGTTCGCCATGGATCGCACACTGCTCGGTCATCAGTGCCTGCAGGTGGGTCTGCACGGCGAAGTCGGCGAAGGCGGTCATGGTCGCCACTACCTCGGCCAGGTCGGCGCGGCCGCCGAGGTCGCGTTCGATCAGGGTACAGACCACCAGGTTGCGCAACCGGCGCATCGCGCCGTTGAGGCCCAGGCCGGCGTCCAGGTCGGCCCGTATCCGGGCCTCGAAGTCGGCGCGCACCAGTGGCGCGCCCGCCACATGCGCCACCAGCGCCGCGCGGCTGTCGTCGGCCTGGGTCCAGCGGGTGAAATAGCGTGAGCTCTGGGCGCTGACGAGGGAACGGGGCGTATGGGTCATCGAAGTGGGCCGAGCAACATGTGTAAAAGAAAGAAAACCGCCGACAAGATCGCTGCCGCCATGGTCGGGAGGTCCGAAAATAAGTTATCCGAGACTACCGCCAGGGCCGTTTGCCGGTGCCGCCAATTTTATCCCCGCTTGTTAAACTTATGGGCCGCTCGCGGTTCATAGGCGATGGCAAGCCCATGTTTTCCATGCGATCATGGCGTCCGCGCGAATTATTCCATATTGGGTTGTCCATTTATTTTGATGCAAGAAGAACAACATCAAGCCGCATCGAAATCATCCCGCCGGGCGCTCTGCTGGCGGATCGCACGAGGCACCTACTTCAGGCTCAACCGGGCTTCGCACCATGTGCTGGGCTTCACCCTCAAGTTCCTGCTGGTCGCTTACTTCGTCTTTTGCACGCTGTTGCTGGCGCTGCGCTATGCGGTGTTGCCCGAGATCGGTCACTACAAGCCACAGATCGAACGCCTGGCGTCCAGGGCAGTCGGGCGCGCCGTCACCATCGACCAGCTCGATGCCTCCTGGAGCGGCCTGCGCCCGCAACTGGCGCTGGCCAATATCACGGTCCATGATGCCCACGGCCAGCCGGCGCTGACCCTGCCCCGGGTCAACGCCACCCTGTCGTGGAGCAGCGTGCTGGTGGCCGGGCTGCGGCTGGAAAACCTCACCATCGAGCAGGCCGACCTGGCGATCCGGCGCGACAGCAGCGGCAGGCTCGACATCGGCGGCATCCCGGTGCCGGCCGGCGGCGACGGCAGTTCCCTCAATTGGCTGCTGTCGCAGCGCGAGATCGTCATCCGCGCCAGCCGTGTGCGCTGGCATGACGAATTGCGTCATGCCCCCGAACTGGCGCTGGACCAGGTCAACCTGGTGCTGCACAACAGCTGGCTGCGTCACCGCCTGGCCATGCGTGCGGTGCCGCCGGCGGCTATCGCCGCCCCGCTGGACGTGCGCGCCGACTTCACCCATCCCGCCTTTGCCCGCAGTATCTCCGACGTGCGCCGCTGGAAGGGCACCCTGTATGCCGACCTGCGCCAGACCGACCTGTCGGTATGGCGCGCGTATGTCGACTATCCGGTCGAGATCACGCGCGGCACCGGCTCGGTGCGCGCCTGGCTGGCGCTGGACCAGGCCAAGGTCGCCAACTTCACCGCCGACCTGGGCCTGACCGATTTCAGCGCGCGCCTGTCGCGCCAGCTGGAGCCGCTCAATCTCAAGCGCGTCAATGGGCGCATTTCGGCCAGCGAGATCCTCGGCGCGGCACCGGTGGACGGCGAGCCGACCTTCGGCGCCCACGGCCACAAGGTAAGCCTGAGCGACTTCTCGGTCGAGATGCCGGATGGTTTCGTGCTGCCGGCCACCTCGCTGGACGAAAGCTATGAAGCCGCCACCCCGCTCAAGCCCGAGCGCACCAGCGTCAAGGCCAGCCACCTGAACCTGGAGGCGCTGTCGCAGCTGGCAGCGCGCCTGCCGCTGGCACCGTCACAGCGCAAGCTGCTCGATGACCTGGCGCCGCGCGGCGAATTGCACGATTTCACCGTGCAATGGCAGGGCACCTATCCCGAACTGAACTCATATCGCATCCAGGGACGATTCTCGCGACTGGGCCTCAAGGCGCAGGCCAGCCATATCAGCAGTGCGACCGCGCGCGAGCGCCGGCTGACGACGCAACCGGGCGCGCCGGCGCAATGGGCCGCCTCGCCCGGCTTCGACAACATGTCGGGCAGTATCGATGCCAACGAAAAAGGGGGCACCCTGCGGCTGGACGCCAAGGACTTCGGCATCGAACTGCCACCGCAGCAGTTCGCCCAGCCGCGTATGCCGTTCGACCGCCTGACCATGGATGCGCACTGGCAATACCAGAAGGACCAGACCTTGCTGTTCGAGGTCGACCAGCTCGATTTTGCCCAGCCGGGCGTGGCCGGGCGCCTGCGCGGCAAGCACATCAGGCCGCTGCAGGGCACGGCACCGGGCGTGGTCGATATCACCGGTGAATTCAGCACCTTCGATATCAAGACGCTGCGCCGCTACCTGCCGCAACATATGAACCCGGCGGCCCGCCACTGGCTCACCGAGGGCTTGGTCGATGGCACGGCGCGCAATGTGCAACTGCGCATCAAGGGCGACCTGGCCGACTTGCCTTTCCAGTCACAGGGCGACAAGCCGCGTGGCGAACTGAGCGTCAACGGTGACTTCGATGGGCTCAAGATCAACTACACCCCGGGGCACCTTGACCGCGACGGCAGCGGACCGGAGTGGCCGTTGCTCGAAGACGGGCGCGGCAAGTTCAGCCTCGACCGCGTGCACCTGGAAATCAAGGCCGATTCGGCGCGCAGCCTGGGTGCCCGCCTGGGGCCGGTGACCGCGCGCGTGGCCGAGCTGGTGTCGCACGACGCCGCGCTCGAGATCGAGGGCGTGGCCAACGCACCGATGCCGGTGTTCCTGCAATACGTCAACCACAGTCCCGTGGCGCGCTGGACCGGCAACGTCATGGAGCAGGCCAGCGCCAGCGGTGACGGCAGGCTGGAGCTGCGCTTCCGTATGCCGCTCAACCACGCCATCGATACCACGGTGCAAGGCGCGTTTCATTTCGCCGGCAACGATGTCGACCTGCTGCCCACGCTGCCGGTGTTCTACCGTACCGCTGGCAAGGTCGAGTTCAACGAGCGTGGCTTCACGCTCAATGGCGTGCGCGGCCAGTTCCTGGGCGACAACGTGGCGCTGACCGGCGGCACCCAGCGCGATGGCAGCAGCCTGGTGCGACTGGATGGCGCGATCAACGTCGAGATGCTGCGCCGCCAGTACGGCGAGCCATCGATGCAGCGCCTGCTGGCGCGCATGGAAGGCGGGGCGCGCTATAGCGCCACGGTGCAGGTGCGCGGTCACCGTCCGGAGCTGGTGGTCGAGTCGAACCTGGCCGGCCTGGCGGTGAACCTGCCTGCGCCGTTGAACAAGGCGGCCGCCGACAACCTGCCGATGCGCTTCGAACTGCAGCCGGTGGCCTCGGGCGACCCGTTGAAGGAGCGCGAGGAAATCCGCGTCGCGCTGGGCTCGGCCATTGCCTCGCGCTACCTGCGCGAACGGGTGGTGGGGCGGGGCGACGACTGGCGCGTCGCCAGCGGCGGCATCGGCTATGGCCAGCCGGTGCCCACGCCGGCGACGGGACTCAGGCTGGCCGTGGCCACCGAGCGCCTCGATCTGGATGCCTGGCGCGAATTGAAGAACCAGATCGCCGGCCCGGGCACCGGTGCGACCACCGCCGGCGCCGGCAACCGGTTGGCCGGCAGCGCCATCACCCAATACCTGCAGCCCGATGCGGTCTCGGCACGGGTGGGCGAGCTCACGCTGATGGGCAAGAAGCTCGACCACCTGGTCCTCAATGCCGCCCACCAGAAGAATGCGTGGCAGATCAATCTCGAATCGAAGCAGGCCAGCGGGACCATCACCTGGGATGAACCGGGGGCCAGGCGCGGACCCGGCAAGGTCAGTGCGCAATTGTCGTCGCTGGTCATCCCCCAGGGTCACGACCCGGTCGCCGACGGCGGCTCCGCTGCCGGCAACGGTGCGGCCGACGACAACAGCCAGATGCCTGCGCTGGACATCCGCGCCGAGCAATTCGAACTGGGCGGCAAGCAGCTGGGCCGGCTCGAACTGGCCGCCGACAACATGGTCACGGCGGTGGGGCGCGAATGGCGCATCGAGCGGCTGTTGCTGTCCAGTGCCGATGCCGACCTGCGGGCGGCCGGCAACTGGATGGCCTTCGGCAGCAACAACACCACCAACGTCACCTATGCACTCGATATCCACGACGCCGGCAAGCTGCTGGAGCGTTTCGGTTACTCGGGCACGATCCGCGGCGGCCACGGTAAGCTGGATGGCGACCTCAGCTGGCAGGGCCTGCCCTATGCGCTGGACATCCCCAGCCTGTCCGGCCAGGTACACCTGGATGTGCAGGCAGGCCAGTTCCTGAAGGTCGACCCGGGTGCCGCCAAGCTGCTGGGGGTGCTCAATCTGCAGGCGCTGCCGCGCCGCCTGACGCTGGACTTCCGCGACGTGTTCTCGCAGGGTTTTGCCTTCGACAGCGTGCTGGGCACCGCCGCCATCAAGGGCGGCATCGCCACCACCGACAACCTCAAGATGACCGGCGTGACCGCCTCGGTGCTGATGAACGGTTCGGCCGACATCAATCGCGAAACCCAGGACCTGCATGTGGTGGTGATTCCCGAGATCAATCTCGGCACGGCCTCGGTGGTGGCCATGGCGGTCAATCCGGTGATCGGCGTGAGCACCTTGCTGGCGCAGATGTTCCTGCGCAACCCGGTGATGAAGTCGCTGACCTTCGAATACCGTGTCAGCGGCGCCTGGAGCGACCCGATCGTGGTCAAGCAGGGCCAGGTGGCGCCGGTCGACGGCCAGCGCGCCCGCGAGGTGCTCGATGGCAAGCGCGGCACTGGGCCCGCGCCGGCCACGGTCGCACCGGCTGCGGCGCGGCGCGAGATCGGTCCGGTTCCCAATGCGGGGCACTGAGCTGCACGCACGGTGCCTTTGCGCGATACTTGTGCTTACTGTGTTTTCACGAGGCTGACATGACCCAGGCATTCAAGGTGGCGGCGATCCAGATGGTCTCGACCCCCGAGCCGCAACAGAATTTCGACAGCGCGTCCCGGCTGCTCGGCCAGGCTGCCGCGCAGGGCGCGCAATTGGTCCTGCTGCCCGAATACTGGCCCATCCTGGGCCGCCACGAGCGCGACAAGCTGGGCCACGCCGAGTCCGATGCGCCCGGCCCGATCCAGTCGTTCATGGCGCAACTGGCACGCCAGCATGGCGTGTGGCTGGTCGGTGGCACCTTGCCGATGGCCGCCGGCAGCGACGGCAAGGTCCTCAATACCTCTCTGGTCTACGATCCGCAGGGCCAGCGCGTGGCGCGCTATGACAAGATCCACCTGTTCAGTTTCTCGCGCGGCGAGGAACAATTCGACGAGGCGCGCACCATCGAGCACGGCAGCCAGGTGGTCACCTTCGAGGCGCCTTTCGGCCGGGTCGGGCTGTCGGTCTGCTACGACCTGCGCTTTCCCGAGCTGTACCGCGCCATGGGCGATTGTGCGTTGATCGTCATGCCGGCCGCCTTCACCCATACCACCGGTCAGGCGCACTGGGAGCTGCTGTTGCGTGCGCGCGCCATCGAAAACCAGTGCTACGTGCTGGCCTCGGCCCAGGGCGGGCTGCATGTCAATGGTCGCCGCACCTGGGGCCACAGCATGCTGGTCGATCCGTGGGGCGAGGTGATGTCGGTGTGGCCCGAGGGCGAGGGGCTTGTGATCGGCGATATCGATCCCCATCGTCTACAATACGTGCGGGAGGGTTTGCCGGCGTTGCGCCACCGCAAGCTCTGAAGGCGATTTGCCTGCTGCCAGCGTTTTTTATCGGTACCGGCCACAACCGGTACCATTGCCAGAAGACACCATGAAATTATTTGAACCGAATATGGGCGCGTTGCAAGTCGCGCGCGATGTGCTGCTGACGCCCTTCGGGCTGGACGAGTCGGGCCTGCTCAAGGCATTGGGGAGCATGTTTACCCACAAGGTCGACTATGCCGACCTGTATTTCCAGTTCACCAAGAGCGAGGGCTGGAGCCTGGAAGAAGGCATCGTCAAGACCGGTAGTTTCTCGATCGACCAGGGCGTGGGGGTACGCGCGGTGTCCGGCGACAAGACGGCCTTTTCGTATTCCGATGAAATTTCGGAGCGGGCCCTGATGGAAGCCGCCGCTGCCACCCGCAGCATCGCGCGCCAGGGTGCCGGTCGCGTCAAGGTGGCAGGGACGATGATTCCCGCCGGCAGCCGGGCGCTGTACCTGCCCCACGACCCGCTCAATTCGCTCGACGCCACGGCCAAGGTCAAGCTGCTCGAGCGCGTCGAGCGCATCGCCCGCGCCAAGGATCCGCGCGTGGTGCAGGTCATGGCCAGCCTCTCCGGCGAATACGACGTGGTGCTGGTGGCGCGCGCCGACGGCGTGCTGGCCGCCGACATCCGCCCGCTGGTGCGGGTGTCGGTCACCGTCATCGCCGAACAGAACGGTCGGCGCGAGGTCGGCAGCAGCGGCGGTGGCGGTCGTTACAACTATGCCTACTTCACCGACGACCTGCTGGAACAATATGCCTCCGAAGCGGTGTCCACGGCACTGGTGAACCTCGATTCGCGGCCGGCGCCGGCCGGCCCGATGACCGTCGTGCTCGGCCCCGGCTGGCCGGGCGTGCTGTTGCACGAGGCGATCGGCCACGGCCTGGAGGGCGACTTCAACCGCAAGGGGTCCAGCACCTTCTCGGGGCGCATCGGCGAGCG
This sequence comes from Herbaspirillum sp. YR522, assembly GCF_000282575.1. Classification (GTDB taxonomy): domain Bacteria; phylum Pseudomonadota; class Gammaproteobacteria; order Burkholderiales; family Burkholderiaceae_D; genus Herbaspirillum. The sequence goes on from NZ_AKJA01000066.1 coordinate 25,240, forward strand.
CGTGGCGGCCAAGGGCGTGACCGTGGTCGACGACGGCACCATCGCCGACCGCCGCGGTTCGCTCAACGTCGACGACGAGGGCAATGCCACCCAATGCACGACCCTGATCGAGGACGGCATCCTCAAGGGCTACATGCAGGACACCATGAATGCGCGCCTGATGAAGATGCCGGTGACCGGCAACGCCCGTCGCGAGTCGTTTGCCCACCTGCCGATGCCGCGCATGACCAACACCTACATGCTGGCCGGCGACCGTCATCCGGAAGAGATCCTGGCCTCGGTCAAGAATGGCCTGTACGCGGTCAACTTCGGTGGCGGCCAGGTCGATATCACCAACGGCAAGTTCGTGTTCTCGGCCAGCGAGGCCTACATGATCGAAGACGGCAGGATCACCTACCCGGTCAAGGGCGCTACCTTGATCGGCAATGGTCCCGACGTGCTCAACCGGGTATCGATGATCGGCAATGACATGCGCCTCGATTCGGGTGTGGGCGTGTGTGGCAAGGAAGGCCAGAGCGTCCCCGTCGGGGTCGGGCAACCCACCTTGCGTATCGATGGCGTGACCGTGGGCGGCACTGCCTGAAGCATTGGCAAGGTGTCGCGAAAGGCAAGAACCGTCGGCCAGCCCGGCGGTTTTTGCGTTTCTGGCGCCGTTATTTGCTGCTGCACCACATTCGATCTTGCGCACGGTGGCCGACAATGCATGCGCGTGGCCTGGTTTTTTGTTGTGTTATTAGTCTTATGGATAGGTCGACGCGGTTGATTTTTTCTTTATTGGCGTCTTTTATGAATATTTTGTGCGGAAAATGATGATATGAGCAATCGCGCTTGTCGCTTGCCAAAACCCGGGATTTGTAGCACTATCACTGCATACCGTTTTAACCCTAACGATAGCCATGTCTTTGTCCCGCGCTTACTTTTACTTTTACTTTAGCTATTCCAGCCCCACGGCGGTGAAAAGCGGTAAGCGTTCGTAAAAAGACAAAACCGAATTTCTAAAAAAACCGCCAGTGATGGCGGTTTTTTTTTGGTCGATTCCGAGAGAGCAAACTGGAGAACAAATGCCGCGCACTGACGATCTTCGTATCCGAGAAATGAAAGAACTGCTTCCTCCTTCGCATTTGATCCGCGAGTTTGCCTGTTCCGAGAAAGTGGAAAACACCACGGCCGAGGCACGCACCGCATTGCATCGCATATTGCACGGCCAGGACGACCGCCTGATGGTGGTCATCGGGCCGTGCTCCATCCACGACACCAAGGCCGCCATGGAATATGCGCGACGCCTGGTGGTGGAACGTGAACGCTACAAGGGCGAGCTCGAGATCGTCATGCGCGTCTATTTCGAGAAGCCGCGCACCACGGTCGGCTGGAAGGGGCTGATCAACGATCCGTACATGGACAACAGCTTCCGCATCAATGACGGCTTGCGCACCGCGCGCGAACTGCTGCTCAATATCAACGAGCTGGGCCTGCCGGCCGGCACCGAGTTCCTCGACGTGATCAGCCCGCAATACATCGCCGACCTGATCAGCTGGGGCGCGATCGGCGCCCGCACCACCGAGTCGCAGGTGCACCGCGAACTGGCCTCGGGACTGTCGTGCCCGGTCGGTTTCAAGAACGGCACCGATGGCAACGTCAAGATCGCGGTCGACGCCATCAAGGCGGCCTCGCAGCCGCACCATTTCCTGTCGGTGACCAAGGGCGGTCATTCGGCCATCGTGTCCACCGCCGGCAACGAGGATTGCCATATCATCCTGCGCGGCGGCAAGCTGCCCAACTATGACGCCGCCAGCGTCGATGCGGCCTGCCAGGATATCGCCAAGAGCGGCCTGGCGGCACGCCTGATGATCGATGCCTCGCACGCCAACAGTTCGAAGAAGCCCGAGAATCAGATCCCGGTGTGCGCCGACATCGGCGCCCAGGTGGCCGCCGGCGACACCCGCATCGTCGGTGTGATGGTCGAGTCGCACCTGGTGGCAGGTCGCCAGGACCTGGTGCCGGGCAAGGAACTGACCTATGGCCAATCGGTGACCGATGGCTGCATCAACTGGGAAGAAAGCCTGCAGGTGCTCAAGGGCCTGGCTGACTCGGTCAAGCAACGCCGCCTGGTCGGCGAGCGCGACGCAGCCTGAGCCTCCAGCTAGCGGCTGCGATGCCGCGCGCGGAGCAGTCGAAAAAAACGCCGGCAGGTTGACCTGCCGGCGTTTTTTTTCCAGCGCGGGAGGATCAATCGCGGAAGTTGTTGAATTCCAGCGGCAGGTCCTTGATTTCCTTGCGCAAGAGCGCCATGGCCGCCTGCAGGTCGTCGCGCTTGGCGCCGGTGATGCGCACGGCGTCGCCCTGGATGCTGGCCTGTACCTTCATCTTGCTGTCCTTGACTACCCGCACGATCTTCTTGGCGTCGTCGCTCTCGATGCCGTTCTTGACCTTGATCACCTGCTTGACCTTGTCGCCGCCGATCTTCTCGATCTTGCCTTCATCGAGGAAGCGCACGTCGACGTTGCGCTTGGTCATCTTGTTGGTCAGCACGTCACGCACCTGGCTGAGCTGGAAGTCGGAGTCGGCAAAGGCGGTCAGCTCCCTTTCCTTTTGTTCGACGCGGGCGTCGGTGCCCTTGAAGTCGAAGCGGGTGGTGATTTCCTTGTTGGCCTGTTCAACGGCGTTCTTGACCTCGACCAGGTTGGCTTCGCAGACGGTATCGAAAGAGGGCATGGCTTTATCCTTATATTGTTGCGGCGGGCCGGAAGGGCCCGCATACCGGTGAGATTCTAACGGACTGCGCGCGGCGCCGCCATGCTCGACTGACCATTGGTGGCAACGGCTATAATCGCGGGCTTATGTTTCCGATTCCCTTGCAGCGCGACTTTTCGTTGCGCACCTTCAATACCTTCGGCATCGACGCCCGCGCGCAGGTCTATGTCGCCGTCGACGGCGTCGATACCTTGCGCGCCGTGCGTGCCGATGCCGAACTGGCGGCGCTGCCGCGCCTGGTGCTGGGCGGCGGCAGCAACCTGTTGTTCACGCGCGACCATCCAGGGCTGGTGCTGCATATGCGCAGCCGCGGCATCGAGGTGGTCGGCCAGGATGACGACTTCACCTACGTCCGGGCAGCCGCCGGCGAGAGCTGGCATGGCCTGGTGCAATGGACCCTGGCGCAGGGCCTGGGCGGGCTGGAGAACCTGGCGCTGATTCCCGGTAGCGTGGGGGCGGCGCCGATCCAGAACATCGGCGCCTATGGCGTCGAGCTCAAGGACCGCTTCCAGGCGCTGAGCGCATTCGATTTCGTCACCGGCGAAGTGCTCGTGCTGGAGCGCGCCGCCTGCCGCTTCGGCTATCGCGACAGCGTCTTCAAGCATGCGCTGCGCGAGCGCGCCGTGGTGCTGGACGTCACCTTTGCGCTGCCTCGACATTGGCAAGCCAATGCGGCCTATGCCGATGTAGCGCAGGCGCTGGCCGGCGTGGCGCGCCCGGGCCCGGCCGACATCGCCGCCGCCGTCATCGGCATCCGCCAGCGCAAGCTGCCCGATCCGGCGCAGATCGGCAATGCGGGCAGCTTCTTCAAGAATCCGATCGTCGACGCTGCCGTGCGCGACAGCCTGGCGGCACGTCATGCAGCGCTGGTCAGCTATGGCCAGCCCGATGGCAGCTACAAGCTGGCCGCTGGATGGCTGATCGACCAATGCGGCTGGAAGGGCCGCTCGCTGGGCGCGGCCGGCGTGTACGACCGGCAGGCGCTGGTGCTGGTCAACCGTGGCGGCGCCAGCGGCGCCGAGATCGCGGCGCTGGCCGAGGCCATCCGGCAGGATGTGCATGACAGGTTCGGCGTCTGGCTCGAGCCGGAACCGGTGTTTGTATGACGACCACGTGGAAACGCCGGCATATGCCGGCGTTTCCACGTGCAAGACCGTGCGACCGATCAACCGTAATGGCACACGTAGTCGACCGTTTCGGTGACTTCGATATCGAAGCTCGAATTGGCGACCACGCTGAACTGGGTGCCGGCGCCGTAGGTGTTCCAGGCTTCTTCACCTTGCAGTCGCACGCGGCAGCTGCCGCTGACGATTTCCATGATCTCCGGCGAGGCAGTGCCGAAGTTGAGCGACGACGGCAGGATCACGCCCAGCGTCTTCTTGGTGCCGTCGGCCAGCAGCACAGTGTGCGAGACACACTTGCCATCGAAATACACATTGCCCTTCTTGAGGACGGTAACGTTGTCGAGCTGGGTGCTCATCGGTTTTCCTGGTCGGTGGGTTGGCGATTTTTACTTGGCGTCTTTGTCCAGCAACGGCAGCGACACGGCGGTGCTGGTGTCCAACAGGCCGGTGCTCTGGTAGATCGACAGCTTCTGGCGGGTGTCGGCGATGTCCAGGTTGCGCATGGTCAGCTGGCCGATACGGTCCACCGGCGAGAACGCGCCTTCACCCTTTTCCATGGTCAGGCGTTCCGGATGGTAGGTCAGGTTGGCTGATTCGGTGTTGAGGATCGAGTAGTCATTGCCGCGACGCAGTTCGATGGTCACTTCGCCGGTGATGGCGCGCGCCACCCAGCGCTGGGCGCTTTCGCGCAGCATGATCGCCTGCGAGTCGAACCAGCGGCCCTGGTACAGCAGGCGACCCAGCTTGCGGCCGTTGTCGCGGTACTGTTCGATGGTGTCTTCGTTGTGGATGCCGGTCAGCAGGCGCTCGTAGGCGATGAACAGCAGCGCCAGGCCCGGGGCTTCGTAGATGCCGCGGCTCTTGGCCTCGATGATGCGGTTCTCGATCTGGTCGCTCATGCCCAGGCCATGACGCCCGCCGATGCGGTTGGCTTCCAGGATCAGTTCGGTCAGGTTCGCGAAGGTCTGGCCGTTCAATGCCACCGGGCGGCCTTCCTCGAAGCGTACCGTCACTTCCTCGCGCTTGACGTCGACCTCGTCGCGCCAGAACGCCACGCCCATGATGGGCTGCACGATCTTGATGCCGCTGTTGAGGAACTCCAGGTCCTTGGCTTCGTGGGTCGCACCCAGCATGTTGGAATCGGTCGAGTAGGCCTTCTCGACCGACATCTTGTAGTCGAAGCCGGACTTGATCATGAACTCGGACATTTCCTTGCGGCCGCCCAGTTCATCGATGAAGGTATTGTCCAGCCAGGGCTTGTAGATCTTCAGGTTGGGGTTCACCAGCAGGCCGTAGCGGTAGAAGCGCTCGATGTCGTTGCCCTTGAAGGTGCTGCCGTCGCCCCAGATGTCGACGTTGTCCTCGCGCATCGCCGCCACCAGCATGGTGCCGGTCACGGCCCGGCCCAGCGGCGTGGTGTTGAAGTAGGTCACGCCGGCGGTCGAGATGTGGAAGGCGCCGCTTTGCAGCGCCGCGATGCCTTCGGTAGCGAGCTGTTCGCGGCAATCGATCAGGCGCGCCAGTTCGGCGCCGTATTGCATTGCCTTCTTGGGGATCTCGTCGTAGTCGGGTTCGTCCGGCTGGCCCAGGTTGGCGGTATAGGCGTAGGGAATGGCGCCCTTCTGGCGCATCCAGGTCAATGCGGCGCTGGTGTCAAGGCCGCCCGAAAAGGCGATGCCTACTTTTTGTTTGACCGGAACGGATTGCAGGATGTTGGACATGATCTAGACGATTGCGATGGTGTTGTGATGACAGTGAAATGCGGTGCGCGGCTCAGTCGAGCTTGCCATGCACCAGGTATTCGAGCAGCGCCTTCTGCACATGCAGGCGGTTTTCGGCTTCTTCCCAGACCACCGATTGCGGGCCGTCGATGACTTCGGCGGCGACTTCCTCGCCGCGGTGGGCTGGCAGGCAGTGCATGAACAGCGCGTCCTTCTTGGCGCGCGCCATCTTGGCGCCGTCGACGATCCAGCCGTCGAAGGCTTTCAGGCGCGCCGCGTTCTCGTCCTCGAAGCCCATGCTGGTCCACACATCGGTGGTGACCAGGTCGGCGTCCTGGCAGGCGTCGGACGGATTGGCGAAGAACGTGTAGTGGCTGTTGCCCGGGGTGACCTGCGCCGGGTCGATGTCATACCCCTCGGGGGTCGAGACGTTGACGTGGAAGCCAAACACCTCGGCCGCCTGCAGCCACGAGTACAGCATGTTGTTGGCATCGCCGACCCAGGCCACGATCTTGCCCTTGATGCTGCCGCGCTGTTCGATGAAGGTGAACACGTCGGCCAGCACCTGGCAGGGATGCTGCTCGTTGGTCAGGCCGTTGATCACCGGCACCCGCGAATGGGCGGCGAAGCGCTCGATGATTTCCTGGCCGTAGGTACGGATCATGATCACGTCGCACATGCGCGACATGACCTGGGCCGCATCTTCGACCGGCTCACCGCGCCCCAGCTGGCTATCGCGTGTGTTGAGGTAGATCGCGGCGCCACCCATCTGGTGCATGCCGGCCTCGAAAGAGAGCCGGGTGCGGGTGGAATTCTTCTCGAACACCATCACCAGCGTGCGGTCCGCCAGCGTGTGGTGCGGTTCGTAATTCTTGAATTTACGTTTGATCACACGAGAACGATCGATCACGTAGTCGTATTCATCAAGCGTAAAGTCGGAAAATTTTAAGTAGTGTTTGATGGCCATAAATGAAAACGGCGGCCAAGCTGGCGCCTGCCGCCGATCGTTATAACTGCTTGGATTATAAGGGATTCAGGGCAAAAAGATACCCTGCGGGCTTGCCGGGCGGAAAGCCCGGCTGGCGACATCGGTTCGAGCCTGCGGATGAATCGGCCGCGTGATGTCAATCAATCAACTTTTTTAAACTCCTTCGAGTGACTCGTCGTGACCCTTCAAGCATGGACCTGACGAATCGCGATTAATTGCAGCAACCTGCATCTGGCGCCCGCGGCAATGAGAATCGTTGTCGTGCCCACCCCTAGAATTGCGCTCCTTCTTTTCAGCAAGCCGCAGTTCCTGCGCATTCTTCCATGTTCCCAAATCGTGTTGCATCGAGCCGCCTGAAGCTCATGGCAGTGGCCGTTTCTTCCCTTTTCACAGCGCCGGTGCTGGCCGAGGATGGCGAATCGGGCGCCGCGTCGCGCCTGCCGCATATCGAGGTTTCCGACCAGCGCAGCCATTATGATCCGCGCCCGGCCAGGGTCGGTTCGGCCACCCGCACCGAGGCGCGCGAGCGCGACGTGCCGCAGGTGGTCGACAGCGTGGCGGTCGAACAGACCCTGTCCTACGGCGGGCGCGACTTGGCCGATGCGCTGGCGGGCATGCCGGGGGTATCGAATGTCTCGGATACGCGTTTCGACGCATTTCGCCTGCGTGGATTTTCCAATTCCGGCGACCTGTTGCTCGATGGCATGCGCGACGATGCGCAGTACGTGCGTGGCCTGGGCAATATCGAGCGCATCGAAGTGCTCAAGGGGCCGGCGGCAGTGCTGTACGGGCGCGGCGGCGGCGGCGGGGTGATCAACCGCATCACCAAGCAACCGGGGCGCGAGGCCATGGCCAGCCTGACGACCACCTGGGGCAGCTTCGGGCGCCTCGGGGTGGCTGCCGACATCAACCGCCCGATCAACGAGCAATGGAGCATGCGCATCAACGCCGGGCGCGAGCGTGCCGACAGCTTCCGCAAGGAAGTCGACAGCACCCGCCAATACCTCGCGCCCTCCCTGAAGTGGGACGACGGTCGCAGCAGCTGGCTGCTGCAGGCCGAATACCAGGAATTCGAGCGGGTGCCCGACCGCGGCATGCCGGCCCAGGTCAGTGGCCGCAGCGCCAGCGGCGCGCCGCTGGCG
>NZ_AKJA01000067.1 GCF_000282575.1 Herbaspirillum sp. YR522
TGGCGGGCGCAAGCCGGCCCCGCGTCCGGCAGGCGCAGCACATGGCGGTGGCAACAGCGGCGGTGGCAACGGCGGCCAACGTGCCGGCGGCGGCCAGCGCCAGGGTGGCAGCAAGCCGTCGGCGCTGACCCACGGCGGTTCGCGCGGCAAGTAAGCCCATGGCCGTCGCCATCGTCAAGGCCGACCTGTCCGATCCGGTACACGCTGGTGCGCTGGTCGATGTGCTCGACGCCTATGCCCGCGACATCATGGGCGGCGGCCAGCCACTGTCCGATTTCACCCGCGCCAACCTTGCCGCCGAACTGTGCAAGCGTGCGGGGGTGCATGTGTTGCTGGCATTCGATGGCCAGCAAGCGGTGGGACTGGCCAATTGCTTCGAAGGCTTTTCGTCGTTCGCCTGCAAGCCCCTGCTCAACATCCACGACCTGGCCGTGGTGCCGGCGGCGCGCGGCCAGGGTATCGGCCGCATGCTGGTCGAACGGGTGGTGCAGCAGGCGCGTGAGCTGGGCTGCTGCAAGGTGACGCTGGAAGTCCTGGAAGGCAATGCCGTGGCACGATCGCTCTATCGTGCCACCGGCTTTGCCGGCTACCAGCTCGATGCCGAGACCGGACGCGCACTGTTCATGCAGAAGCTGCTGGACTGAGCCAGTACGCCATCAGCAGCGGTAGCCGCTGCCCTCCCCCTGGATCAACCGCAACGCCGACTGCCACGCCAGGTCGATGATGCCGCTGGCATTGTCGTTGTCGAATTGTGCCGCCGTGCGCAGTCGTACCGCCTCCGGCGGCAGGTTCAATGGCTGGCCACCGGCCAGCGCGGCCACCTGCGCCTGGCAGGCGCGCTCCAGGAAATAGATCTCGTGGAACGCCTCGGCCGCCGTACTGCCGGCGGCCAGCAGGCCGTGATTGCGCAGGATCAGCGCGCGGTGGCTGCCCAGGGCCGCCACCAGCCGCTCGCGCTCGGCCAGGTCGAGCGCGATGCCTTCGTAATCGTGATACCCCAGCTTGCCGTAGAACTTCAATGCATGCTGGCTGATCGGCAGCAGCCCTGCCTGCTGGGCGGCCACCGCCATGCCGGCGCTGGTATGGGTATGGATCACGAAGTGCAGCTCGGGGCGCGCCTTGTGCACCGCCGAATGGATCGTGAAACCGGCCTTGTTGACGCGCTGCCCGGCAAGGGCCGCGGGCCCCACCTGCAGCGCACGCCCCTCGTCGTCCACCTTGACCAGGTCGCTGGCGCGCATCTCATGAAACAGCACCCCGTAGCGATTGATCAGGAACTGGCCGGGCTGCTGCGGCAGGCGCGCCGAGATGTGGGTGTCGATCAGGTCGGTCATCCGGAAGTGCGCCGCCAGCCGGTACAGTGCCGCCAATTCGCAGCGCGTGTGCCATTCGGCGCAATCGGCACCGGCCAGTCCCAGCGCACGCGCGCTGGCGTGTTCGTCGTCGGTCGCTGGCATGCCTACTTGCCCTGGTTCAGCGCCGCCGGCATGGCGCTGCCTTGCAGCTTGTACTTGGCCAGCAGCTTGTCGTAGGTACCGTTGGCCTGCAATCGCTTGAGGGCATCGAGCACCGCGTCGCGCAGCGCCGGCTCGTTCTTCGACACCGGGATGCCGGTTTCCTGCGCAAACAGCGGCTGGCCCAGCAGCACGTAGGTATTGGCTTCCATCCCCAGGAAATACGGCAGCGTTTCGCTCCCCTGCACGGCGACGTCGATGCGACCGGTCTTGAGCTGGGTGCGCGCATCCACCGAGCCTTCGGTGCCGATCACGGTGATCGCCGGCTTGCCCTTGGCCACGCAGTTGTCATTGCTCCAGCCGGCGATCTGGCCCGGCCAGTTGGTATTGCGGCTGGCCCCGACCTTGGTGCCGCAGACGTCGGCAATGCCCTTGATGCGCGCGGCATTGGCCTGCAAGGTGAAGAACTGGGGGCCGGTCTTCATGTAGTCGATGAAGTCGGCCACCTTCTGCCGTTCGGCGGTATCGCTGATGGCCACCATGGCGATGTCGGCGCGTCCGGTGGCCAGCGAGCTGAAGACCTGGGCGAAAGCGGTTTCCTGGTACTCGACCTTCACGCCCAGCTCCTTGGCGATGGCCGCGCCCAATTCGATGTCCAGTCCCATCAGCTCGCCGCTGGCCGGATCCTTGTAGGCAATCGGCGGGTAGTTGGCCTGCGAGGCGATCACCAGCTTGCCCGCCTTCTTGATGCGCTCGGGCAGGTCGGCCGCGACGGCCTGGAAGGAGCTGGCGAGCATGGCGCCGGCGAGCAGGCCGAGCAGCGTCTTGTTCTTCAATTTCACGGGGTTCTCCTTCTGGGTTGGAATGCAATCAATCATGCAGGGTACGCTCTACGCCAGGATGGCGGCGATGAATTCCTGGGTGCGCCGATGCCGTGGCCGCGCCAGTACCTCGCCCGGGGTGCCGCTTTCGATCACCTGGCCGCCGTCCATGAACACCACGCGGTTCGATACCTCGCGTGCAAACCCCAGTTCATGGGTGACCACGATCATGGTCATGCCGCTGCCGGCCAGGTCCTTCATGACCGCCAGCACCTCACCCACCAGTTCCGGGTCGAGCGCCGAGGTCGGCTCATCGAACAGCATCAGCCGCGGCCGCATGGCCAGCGCCCGGGCAATCGCCACGCGCTGCTGCTGTCCGCCCGACAGTTCGGTCGGATAGGCATCGGCGCGCTCGGCCAGGCCCACGCGCGCCAGCAGCGCCATGGCTTCTTCGCGCACTTCGGCGCGACGGCGTCGTTGCACCACGACCGGGCCTTCCATCACGTTCTGCAACGCCGTCATGTGACCGAACAGGTTGAAGCGCTGGAACACCATCCCGCTCAACAGGCGCTGGCGGGCGATGTCGCTATCCGACAGCGGTACCAGCAGATCGCCGCGGCGGCGATAGCCCAGCAATTCGTCGCCGATCCAGATGGCGCCGCCATCGACCGCCTCCAGCTGGTTGATACAGCGCAGCAAGGTGCTCTTGCCGGACCCCGAAGGGCCGACGATGCAGCATACCTCGCCGGCAGCCACCGTCAGGCCCACGCCCCTCAGGGCGTGGAAGCCGCCGTAATACTTGTGCACGTCGTGGGCCACGATCATCGGCTTGCTCATGGCTTGCCTCCGCTGCGCTTGCGGGCGAACGCCTGCTCCAGGAAATACTGGCCGACGGAAAACACGGTCACCACCGCCAGGTACCACACGGTGGCCACGATCAACAGCTCGATGACGCGCGCGTTGGCGAAATAGATGGTCTGGGCGTTGTGCAGGATTTCGGAAAACTGGATCACGCTGGCCACCGAGGTCAGCTTGATCATGCTGATGACCTCATTGCCCACCGGCGGGATGATCACCCGCATCGCCTGCGGCAACACGATGCGGCGCAGCGCGGTCAGGCGCGTCATGCCGATCGCCTTGGCGGCCTCGGTCTGGCCATGGTCGACCGACAGGATACCGCCGCGCACCACCTCGGCCGTGTACGCTCCTTGTCCGATCCCCAGCCCCAGCAGGCTGGCCACGAACGGCGTGATGATATCGACCGTGCGGGCCTCGAACAGCCCTGGGACGCCCAGCACCGGAAACACCAGCGCCAGGTTGAACCACAACAGCATCTGCAGCAGCAGCGGCGTGCCCCGGAAGAACCAGATGTAGAACGCGGCCACGCCACGCACCACCGGATTGGGCGACATCACCATGACCGCGAAGAGCACCCCCAGCACGATGCCCACCGCCATGGCGTAGATGGTCATCAGGATGGTATTGACCAGGCCATGCATGATGACCTTGGCGGTCATGAACTGCGCCACGATCTTCCATTCGATCTGGCCGTGGGCGAAGGCATTGATGACCAGCCCCATCACGGCCAGGATCACGGCGGCGGTCAGCCAGCGCCCGTAGAAACGGCGCGGCGCGATCTTCAGGTGGTCGATGGCGTAGGCCGAAGGCACGCTGCTCATGCCGCACCTGCCGGCGCGGCGTCGACACTGGCCTGGCTCCAGGCACGTTGCGTGGCCAGCAGCGCGCGCAGGCGCTCGAGCTGGGCCCGGACCTGCTGCGGGGCGGTGCCGCCGTAGCCGCTGCGGGCCGCCACCGCAGCCTCGGGTGTGAGCACGGCGCGCACCTGTGGCCCCAGGTGCTCGCTGATGGCGGCCAGCTGGGCGTCATCGAGCTGGTGCAGCTCCAGGCCCAGGTCTTCGCAGCGGCGCACCATGGCACCGGTGATCTCATGGGCCTGGGCAAACGGCACGCCGCGACGTGACAGCCAGTCGGCCACCTCGGTGGCCAGCGTGAAGCCCTGGGTGGCGTCGGCCCGCATGCGTTCGCGATCGACCCGCATGGTGCGCACCATGCCGGCCATCGCCGGCAATACCATGTGCAGCACGTCGATGGCTTCGAAGGCAGCGTACTTGTCTTCGGACAGGTCGCGGTTGTACGAGAACGGCAAGCCCTTCAACGCCACCAGCATATCCATGAGCAGCGAGATCAGGCGCGCCGAGCGACCGCGCGCCAGTTCGGCGATATCCGGATTCTTCTTCTGCGGCATGATGGAACTGCCGGTGGAGAAGGCGTCGTCCAGCTCGACCCAGCGGAACTGGCGCGACACCCACAGCGTGACTTCCTCGGCCAGGCGCGAGACGTGCGTGCCCAGCATGGCGCAGTCGAACAGGAACTCGGCCACATGGTCGCGGCTGCCGACGGCATCGATCGAGTTTTCACAGGGACCGTCGTAGCCAAGATCGGCCGCCGACAGTTCGGGCTGCAAGGCAATCGCCGAGCCGGCCATCGCGGCCGCACCCAGTGGCGAGCGGGCATGGCGCCGGTCCCAGTCCTGCAGGCGCGAGAGGTCGCGGCTGAAGGTCTGCGCATGGGCCAGCAGTTGGTGCCCGAAGACGATAGGCTGGGCTGCCTGCAGATGGGTCATGCCCGGCGCCAGGGTCTCGGTATGCAGCGCCGCCTGGCTCACCAGGGCATCCTGCAGATCGAGCAGCATGGCACCGATCTCACGCACCTGCTCGCGCAGGTAGAGCTTGAGGTTGTTGGCCGCCTGGTCGTTGCGCGAACGGCCCGCGCGCAGCTTGGCGCCGGTCGCGCCCAGCGCTTCGACCAGCACTCTCTCCATGAAGGTATGCACGTCTTCGTCGGCCGCCGTCGGTTGCAGCTCCCCGCGCGCGAAGGCCGCCTCCTGCGCGCCCAGGGTGGTGACGATGGCCTCGCATTCGGCCGCATCCAGCACGTCCGCGCGCAGCAGCTCACGCGCGTGGGCCTGCGACGCCACGATATCGAATCGGGTCAGGCGGAAATGATCGAGCCCGCCGCGCGACAGCTTCATCAGGGCCGGATCGGGCGGTGAACGAAAACGTGCTCCCCACAGCCGGGTGTCACTCATGCTTGTTCCTTGTCATCTGGTTGCAGCAAAATCTGATTGTCCGCATATGCCTTTCAGCTACGGTACTTTACACCCGGGAAAATGCAGAGCATTTCGTATGCCAGGTTGGCCGCCACCAGGGCGGTGGTGCCGGCCTGGTCGTACGGCGGCGAGACCTCGACCAGGTCCGACGAGACGATATCGAGCCCACGGCAGCCACGGATGATTTCCATGCCCTGCTGCACCGAAAGCCCCCCTATCTCCGGCGTACCGGTGCCGGGTGCGAACGCCGGATCGAGGCCATCGATATCGAACGTCAGGTAGACCGGGCCATCGCCCATCTGCTGGCGCACCTCGGCCATCAACGGCGCCAGCGAACGGTGCCAGCAGTCTTCGGCCGGCACCACCCGAAAACCCTGGGCCCGGCACCAGTCGAAATCGTCGGCGTGATAGCCGGTGCCGCGCAGGCCGATCTGGACCACCCGCAGCGGATCCAGCAGGCCCTCTTCGAAGGCACGCCGAAAGGGCGTGCCATGGGCGATCTTCTCGCCGTTCATGGTGTCGTTGACGTCGGCATGGGCGTCGACGTGGATCAGCCCCACCGGCCCGCGCGCCTTGGCCATGGCGCGCAAAATCGGCAAGGTCATGGTGTGGTCGCCGCCCAGGCTGATGGTCTTGCAACCGGTGGCGTAGATACGCGCATAGCCCTCTTCGATCATGCGCACCGAGTCGAGCAGGCTGTAGGGATTGAGCGCGATGTCGCCGATGTCGGCCACCTTGAGCGAATCGAAGGGTGCCGCCCGGGTGGCCATGTTGTAGGGCCGCAGCAGCACCGATTCGGTGCGTATCTGGCGCGGGCCGAAGCGGGTACCCGAACGGTTGGACGTGCCCAGGTCGAGCGGCACGCCGACGAATCCGACATCCAGGCCAGCCGGGTCGTCGACATAGGGCAGGCGCATCATGGTGGCAATCCCCCCAAAACGGGGCATCTCATTGCCCCCCATGGGCTGATACAGTGCATGTTCCATCGATATCTATCCTTGTATGTCTGGTCCGTTTCCACCTATTCTATCGACCCGCTATTGATGAAAATATATCGATGTCGCGACGTTTACATTGATGTTTATCAATGTAAAACTGGTGACTTCTTCGGGGAGGGCCATGCTCAACAACGTATTCGATCTCGACCTGCGCCTGATCCGCGTATTCCTGGCAGTGGCCGATTCGCACGGTGTATCGGCGGCGCAAGCCAAGCTCAATGTGGGGCAGTCGACCATCAGCGCGCAATTGAGCGCGCTCGAGACGCGCCTGGGTTATCGCCTGTGCGAGCGCGGGCGGGCCGGCTTCAGGCTGACCGCCAAGGGCGAGAAATTTGCCGCCTCCGCGCGGCGCATGATCGATGCCCTGACCGAATTCGGCATGGAAGCGCGCAATCTCGACAAGCGCCTGGTGGGCACCCTCTCCATCGGCCTCATCGGGCACACGCCGGCCCATCACAACACTCGGCTGTCGGAGGTGATCCGGCGCTTTCGCCAACGCGACGAAGCGGTGCGCATCGAATTGCTGGTGCGTACCCCAAGCGAACTCGAAGAGATGCTGCTCAACGGCAGCATCCAGGTCGCCATCGGGTATTTCTGGCGCCGCGTGACGGCGCTGCAATATACCCAGCTGATGCTGGAGCGGCAGGTCGCCTACTGCGCCCCGCCCCATCCACTGTTCGAGCAGCCAGGCGACATCGCGCCGGAACAGGCCGCCAGCCACGCCTGGGCCTGGCGCGATTACCCGGTGCCGCCCGGGCACGTACCGATCCACCGTCGCAATATCATGGCCGTGACCGGCAATATGGAAGCGATGTCGATCCTGATCCTGTCGGGCCAGCACCTGGGCTACCTGCCCGAGGAAATGGGGCGCGACTATGTCGCGCGCGGCCAGATGCGCGCGCTCAACCGGGCCGAACTGTCGTATGAGGTGGGCATCAGCGTGGTGACCAACCGCGTCGGTTCGGAAGAGCCGATCGTGGCGGCTTTCCTGGAAGACCTGAAGGCGATGCAACTGTAACGGCACCCCGCCGCCAGGGTCGCCTCAATAGAAAGTGAAGCTGACCTCGAGTGCCGCGGTGACACTGCCGGCCTCGACCTTGCCGCTGCCGTTTCGCACCATGGCGGCACGATAGCTGACCGCTGAAACAGCCTGCTGGACGCCATGGTCGATGTCGGTGGCCAGCGCGACGGGGGCGCCGGCCGAATTTTGCAGTTGCACATTGACGTTCTTTGCCGCGCCCGCGGCCGCGCTGTTGCTCATCGCGCCCTTCACGCCGGCGACGGCGCCGGAACCGGCCGAAGGGGTGAACTTGAGGCGGTAGCGTGCGCTGTCCGAACAATTGACGCGGATCTGGAAATCGGCAGCCGGTGCGACCTGCCCCTCGTTCATCGCTGTCACCGACACGCTGCCCAGCGACACGTTGCCGGGGATGTCGAAGGTACAAGGGTTGGCCACCACCGCACCACCGGTGATGCGGTACTCGATGGGCGTGTAGTTATCGGTACGTATGGTCAGCACCATGTAGGGACCCAGCTTGGCGCTGGTGAGCGCGGCGGTCGTCTTGACGAACGTCAGGGTCAGCTGCCCGTAGGAAAACGCGATCCCGGATGGCGTGCCGTTGGCCGAAACGTAATAGCGGCAGTTCAACTGGTGCATCGCGCCCAAGGTCATGTTGAAACCGCCGCAGCTGCCATCGGCTTGCGCGATCAGATTACTGGCTACTTTCATGCGCACGCCCAATCCAGGGATAGGATCGCCATTCTGGCCAAGCACCTCCATGACGTTACCTCGCAACAGTCCACCCAAGGTAGTTCGCACGACATTATTGGGGCCACTGCAATCCAGCCTGTAGCTGCTGGTATCGCTGACCACTTCGGCCAGCACGGCGCCTACCGGGGCGTCCCGCGGCACCACGATATTGGGCACCTTGATATTGATCGGGCCGCGGGAGCCGCTTTCGGTGCACGGGGCGGACATGGCCGGCGTGGCCAACAGCAGCAGCAAGGTCACGGCCATCGTCATTGCCAGCATCGCGAGGACTTGCCCGCGATTCCGATTGCGTTCGCCCATCACACCCCCAAAAAAATCTTGTGGATGCATGATAATTTCGAGCCCAAACACCAACAACAAGAAAGATCTCAAATTTCCGCGATAGCAATCCTTCGAATGCATAAAAAAAGGCGATGCATAGCATCGCCTTTGCACCACCTTGGATCAACGCATCAGGCGGCCTGGGCCATCCCGCGCGAACGTCCCGAGCTGAGATAGGTCGCAATCGAGTCCTGGGTCACCTCGCCCACATAGGCGCCTTCGCCATCGATGACCGGCATCCAGCTGGTGCCCTGCTTGTACATCTTCGACAACACCACCCGCAGGTTCTCGTCGGGCCCGGCATTCATCGTGAACGGGCGCACCTTGCCGGCCACATCGCCGGCCTGGGCCCGCACGTCGCGCCGGGTCAGGTAGCCCACCGCGCGATTGTCGGCGTCGGTGATGGTGAGATAACGGGCATCGTCTTCGTCCATCAGCGCCAGCGCCTGGGCGCAGGACACATCGGGGCGCGCCGTCACCGGCGTGGTGGCGGCTTCGCCGGCGCGCACCAGCAGCAAGCGCTTCAAGGTATGGTCCTGGCCGACGAAGGCGCCCACGAAATCATCCTTGGGACGCGCCAGCAGGGTATCGGGATTGTCGAACTGCACCAGCCTGCCGGCGCGGAAGATGGCCACCTTGTCGCCCAACTTGATGGCCTCGTCGATGTCATGGCTGACCATGATCACGGTCTTGTCGAGCTGGCGCTGCATCTGGAAGAATTCGTTCTGGATCGATTCGCGATTGATCGGATCGACCGCGCCGAAGGGTTCGTCCATCAGCAGCACCGGGGCATCGGCGGCCAGCGCCCGAATGACGCCGATACGTTGTTGTTGACCGCCCGACAATTCCCGCGGGTAGCGGCGCAGGAACTTGGCCGGGTCCAGGGCCACCATCGCCATGAGCTCGGTGGCGCGCTCGCGGCAGCGCTTCTTGTCCCAGCCCAGCAGGCGCGGCACGATGGTGATGTTTTCCTCGATGGTCATGTTGGGAAACAGGCCGATCTGCTGGATCACATAACCGATATGGCGACGCAGGCTGACTTCGTCGATGCCGGCGGTGTCCTGCCCGTCCAGCAGCACCCGTCCCGAGGTCGGCCGGATCAGCCGATTGATCATCTTCAGCGTGGTGGTCTTGCCGCATCCGGAGGGTCCCAGGAAGACGCAGATCTCACCCTTGGCCACCTTCAGGCTGACCGCATCGACCGCCTTGACCTGGGTGCCATCCTTCTGCGTATAGGTCTTGCTGAGTTGTTCGAGTTCGATCATTTTTGTACTCCTTTCGGTGTCAGTATTTTCTGCAGTTGCTGCAGCATCAGGTCGGCGATGATGGCCAGGATGCTGATCAGCACCGCGCCCACCACCAGCTTTTGCATGTTGCTCTGGCTGATCGCATGCAGTATCAGCACGCCCAGCCCGCCGGCGCCGATGATGGCGGCAATCGCCATGACGCCGATATTCATCACCACCGCGGTACGCACCCCGCCCAGGATCACCGGCACCGCCAGCGGCAGGTCCACCATGCGCAGGCGCTGCCAGAAGGTCATGCCGATGCCGATGCCGGCTTCACGGATGCCGGGCTCGATGTTGTCCAGCGCGAGATAGGTGTTGCGCATGATCGGCAGCAGCGAGTACAGGAATACGGCGGTGATCGCCGGCAGCGGGCCGATGCCGGCGCCGAAGCGCGAAAACAACGGGATCATCAGGCCGAACAGCGCAATCGATGGCACCGTCAGCACCACCGTCGCCAGCCCCATGAGCGGGCCGGCCAGCCAGCGCACGCGCACCACCAGGATACCCAGCGGCACGCCGATCAGGATCGCCAGGCCGACGGCGATGCCGACCAGTTTCAGGTGTTGCGCCGTCAAGCCGACGATGGTGTGCCAGTCTTGCTGGAGATAGGTAATCAAGTCCATGCCGCGCTCCTCAGATCAAGCCTTCTTGTTGCAGGAAATCGGCGGCCACCCGGCTTACGGCCTCCTGGTCGATGTCGACCCGCTTGTTGAGTTCGGTCATCTTGGCGGTATCGAGCCTGGCCGCCAGCGCGTTGAGTTGCTCGGCCAGCCGGGGGTTATCCTCGAGCACCTTGCTGCGCACCACGGGAGTGGCCTTGTAGGCCGGGAAGTAAGCCTTGTCGTCTTGCAGCAGCTTCAGGCCGAAACCCTTGATGCGGCCGTCCGATGAATAGGTCAGGCCGGCGAACAGCTGCTCGTTTTTGAGCGCGGTGTAGACCAGGCCCGGGTCCATCTGCTTGACCTCGCTGCGCTCCAGTTCGAAGCCGTAGAGCTGCTGCATCGGCCCCAGGCCGTCGGGACGCGAGGCGAACTCGTAGTCCACGCCGACCAGATGCTGGCGGCCCTTGCCGTGGGCGTCATCGGCATTGATACGGTCGGCCAGGTCCTGCAGGGTGTCGATGCCCAGTTCGTCGGCCAGCTTCTGCGGCATGGCGAAGGCGTAGGTGTTGTTGAGCGCCGACTCGTTGAGCCAGACCAGGCCGCGCTGTGCGTCGAGCTGCTTGACCCGCGCATAGGTCTGCGCCGGATCGAGCTTGTCGTCGATGTGGTTGTAGACGATCAGCGAGGTACCGGTGTATTCCCAGACGATATCGAGTTGCCCGGTTTCCTGCGCCTGGCGCATCAGGGTGCTGCCCAGCCCATTCTTCAGGTCGACCTGGTAGCCCTTGGCGCGCAGGTATTGCGCCGTCATGTTCGACAGCAGCAGTTGCTCGGTGAAGTTCTTGCCGCCGACCACGACCGATTGCGCCTGCGCCGCCGCAGCGGCGAACAAGCCGAGCGCGATGGCCAGCGCGTATGCCAGATATTTGTTTTTCATAAGCATTCCTCTTTGCAATGGATCAGGCGCGCAAGCCGCGTCGCGCCAGGTAGATGCCCGACAAGGTGGTCACCAAGGCATCCAGCATCAGTGCCAGCAATGCGGTCGAGGCCGCGCCCAGCAACAGTTGCCCGTGGTTGTTGAGATAGATGCCGGGAAAGATCAGCCCGCCCAGGCTTTCGCCACCGATCAGCATCGACAGCGGCGCGCTGCCCACATTGATGGCCAGCGCCGTGCGCACGCCGCCGACGATGATCGGCAAGGCGTTGGGCAACTCCACCCGCAACAGGATCTGGTGCGGCTTCATGCCGATACCGCGGGCGGCTTCCTTCATGGCGGCAGGCACGTTGCGCAAGCCCTCGTAGGTATTGCGCACGATCGGCAGCAGCGACGCCAGAAACAGCGCCAGGATGGACGGCCAGTTGCCGATCCCGAACAGCGCCAGCGCCAACGCCAGCACCGCAATCGATGGGATCGTGTTGCCGATGTTGAAGACCTGGATGAATGCCTCGGCACTGCGCGCGGCGCCCGGCCGGGATAGTGCTACCCCGGCCGGGACCCCCACCAGCAGCGCCAGCGCCATTGAGGTGAACACCAGTTCGAGGTGCTTACCGGTGTAGTAGACCAGGTCTCCCTGGTATTGCCGGATGACGTCGGGACCGATCCACCAGGCCAATGCTGCAATGACCAGCGCCAATCCTAGTGCGCCGGAGAAGACGTGACGAACACGTGTCATGTGACCCCCTTTGGTATAGCCGGAACGACACGACGCCGCCCGACGGGTTGTAGGCATGAAGATGTCGGGCCACGGCAGGCAGCCGTGACCAAGACGTGGCGCCCGATATGCCGCAAGACGCAAATCCGGCGGTGGATGCGGGCAAGCCCTGTTTCGATTGTGTTTAGTTCGCTGCCGCTGGTGGGCTATATCGTTTGGATACGAACTGATGCTGCCAGGCAGCGTTGAAACCGGAGAGACTCACCGGCAAATTGAAAACCCGCGTAACGGGTTGGAACTACCATGCGTTGTTGAACAAGTAATGTCGCTAGGACTTTCGATAGTATAAAGCAATCGCTTAATGAAGTCCAGAAATGTTATTTCTTGCAATCATAACTAAGCGATCTTAAGGATACAAAATAGTTCCTTAAAGCATGTAAATCTTGCCATAAAGAGGTCCGGCTGGCACCTGCCGCGCCAGACCGGGGCATGATCTGGCGTGACTGGCGCTTACCGCAACGCGCCGAATACCTTGCCGATGATGGCGCTGCCCGAGCCCATCGGATCACGGCGGATCGCCTTTTCCTGTTCGCCGATCATCAGGTACAGGCCGTCCAATGCACGTTGCGTGACATAGCCTTCGACACTGGCCTGGTCGCCCGATATCAATCCGGTCCTGGCGACCTGCCCCATGGTGGCGTTATAGCGCGCCGAGAGGCCATTGCGGTCGGTGACGCCCTTGACGATGGGGCCGAACTTGCCGGCAAGTTCACCGGCGGTCTTCTGGCGGAAGAACTCGGTCACCGAGGTCTCGCCGCCGGCGAGGATGTTCTTGGCATCGGTTACCGACATCGACTTGACGGCATTGACCAGCAAGGGCAAGGCCTGCGGCACGGCAGACTCGGCTGCGTGGTTCATGTCGATCACCAGCTGGTCGACCTGCTGACCCTGGCCGGTCATGCGGATCAGCGGCATGGCTTGCTCGAGCGCGCCCGGCAGGCGGATCTTGACCTTGTCGTTGTTGAGAAAGCCGTTCGGCTGGCCGAGCTTGCCCACGGCCACCTTGGCGCCCTGCTCGAGGGCCGCCTTGAGGCCGCCCGTGGCATCCTGGTTGCTCAGGTCGGACAGCGAAAAGGCACCCGCCACGCCGCTCACCACCAGCAGCGCGGCGCCGGCAACCCGACGGCGCAGGATTGAAATGGGGAACATGCTCACTCCGTTTGATGAAGACTGGACCCGCATCATGGCATGCCGCAGGGCGCACGCCCAGCGCTGTTCAACCGCCGCGCGAGAGCTCGACGCCGGCATTGGGCGGCAGCCGCCGCGTGACCGGTACCGAGGCGATCGAGAACAGGCCGATGACCAGGAAAGCCGGCCAGAAATCGGATTCGACGATGCTCGCGTGCCCCTGCACATGGTTCGACAGTTGCAGCACGATCCCGGCCACGGTCACTCCCAGGCCCAGCGACAGTTGCTGGATCACGCTGGCCAGGCTGGTCACGCGACCGGCGTCGCGATTGTCGATATCGGCATAGGCGATCGAATTGAGGCAGGTGAATTGCAGTGCCGGAAACACCCCGCCCATCAACACGATCAAGGCAATCAGGAGGTAAGGCGTATGGATGCTGAAGATGCCGTAGGCCGCCAGCGCAAACCCGGCCAGCACCGCATTGACCATCAGGGTGGTGCGAAAACCGTAGCGGCGCAGCACCCGGGTCGCGATCAGTCGCATGAACAGCGAGCCGAAGGCCGAGGCGCAGGTAATGGTCCCGGCCTGGAAGGCGCTCATGCCCAGGCCTTCCTGCAATGCCAGCGGCAGCAGGAAAGGCACCGCGCCCAGTCCGATGCGAAACAGCGAGCCGCCGACCACGCTGGCATGCAGCGTGGGAATGCGCAGCAGCCGGAAATCGAGCAACGGGAACTCGACCTGGCGCGCATGGCGAAAATACATCGCCAGCGAGACCGCGCCGATGGCACACATGGCCACCGGCGTGGCGCCATCGACCAGGTGGGTGCCGAACAGCGACAGGCCCAGCATGATCAGCGCCGCGCCCAGCGAGGTGAGCATGAAGCCCTTGACGTCCAGCGGCGCGGGATGTTCTTCGACGAAGTTCTGGATATGACGGCCAGCCAGGTATAGCCCCAGGATACAGAACGGGATGTTGATCAGGAACACCCAGCGCCAATGAAAGTAGGTCGTGATGAAGCCGCCCAGCAAGGGGCCGACCACCGGCCCCATCAGCGAGGGCAAGGTCAGGTAGCTGACCGCCCTGACCAGTTCGGCCTTGGTCACCGAGCGGGCGATGATGACCCGCCCCACCGGCACCATCATGGCGCCGCCTATGCCCTGCAGGAAGCGCGCCGCCACGAAGGTGGCCAGCGAGGTCGAGATGGCGCACAACACCGAGCCGCTCATGAACACGATCATGGCCGCCCGGAACACCTTGCGCGCGCCCATCTTGTCTGCCATCCAGCCGGAGATCGGGATGAACACGCCCAATGCCGCCACATAGGCGGTCATGGCCAGCTTGAGGGTGATCGGATCCTGGTTGAGGTCGCGTGCCAGGGCCGGCAGCGAAGTGGCCAGTACCGTGGCATCCATGTTTTCCATGAACAGGGCACAGCCGACAATAAGGGGGACAAGCAACGAAGGTCGCACGATTGCAGCGCAGTCACGAGTGGATGAAGCGCAAGTCCAGGCTTGCGGCAAGCCGGCAGTTTACTCCTTTTGGCGGTTTCCTGCGCAGGCCGCACGGACGGTCCGGCAAACGCCAGGCGCGCGGACGCGGCCGGCGCAGGCGAAAACAAAAAAAAGCCCGCGTCCACACGGACGCGGGCTCCCCACTCCATACCTCTTCGTTGCCCGCCCCCCACGAGCATTCTCGCAGCAGGCAACATCGAGGAGTATGTTGATCAATGCCGCCAAAGGATATGAGAAAAGTCTCAAATTGATGCAATGGACTTCTCGCTACTCAGTCCACCCGCGTCCTCAGCAGCACCGCAAAACGTGGCTTGCCGCTCGGGTGGCGTCCGCGATAGCGGTAGGTGACCAGGCTGCCGATGGGGGGTGGATCGCGCCGCATCGCGTCGGACAGCCCGCTGCCCAGGTTGAAGCGCAGGCCGTCGGCGTCCTGCACCGTCAGCGCGCCGACCAGCCCGGTATATTTACCCTTGCCCGGCAAATGGGCGATCACGGTCGCCTCGGCATCGTCCATCGACTTGAACTTGAGCAGGTCGTCGCTGCGCCCGGCGCGGTACAGGCTATCGCCCCGATGCAGCATCAGGCCTTCGCCGCCGCCGCGCTCGACCTCGGCCAACAGGCGCTGCAGCGCAGCCGGCGACGCCACCCGCTGCTGCCGTACCGCCTGGACCCACGGTTGGCGCAGACCTTCGACGCTCTTGATCAGCGCCGGCAGGCGTTGGTCGAACCGCTGGCCGTGCCGCGGCAGGTCGAACACCATGTAGCGCAATGCGCGCCAACGCTGCTCTTGCGGCTGTTCGCGCCGGGCCGTCGAGACCGTCTGTTCGAAACGCCCGCGCCCGCCCCAGAGCTCGCCGTCGAGTGCAAAGTCCGGCCAACCGCGGGTAAACCAGGTCGGGGCATGAATGACCTGGCCGCCGCGGGTGAACAGTTGCTGTCCGTCCCAGTAGGCGCGAATGCCGTCGTATTTCTCGCTGACCCAATAGTCGGCCAGCCTGATGTGCCCGGGCATCGGATTGGCCAGCATCAGCGGTGGCGGGACGGGACGGGCTGCGCCGGGAGGCGCCAGTGGCGGGGCAGCATTGGCCTTGCCGGGGCGCCAGGCGAGCGCCGTGGCGCTCAGTGCCAGCAGCAGGCGCCGGCGCGGGGTAGAAACGGTCGAACGGTCAACAACGGGCATGCCAGCTCCAGTGTGGTCCTCCCTGCGGCACCATCGATGCGCCACCCCTGGTGGTTGAAATCAGGGATCGCCGGGCACTTCCTTGCGCACCGGCGTCTCGCTCTTGTCCTGTTTGAAGCGAGTGACCAGCAGCTGGTTGATTTTGTTTCCCTCGATATCGACCACCTCGAACTTGAAATCCGAAAACAGCACGAAGTCGGTTTTCTTCGGGATCTTGCGCAGCATGTACATGATGAAACCTGCCAGCGTCTCATAACCGACCGGGTTGGGATACTCGTCGATGTCGAGTTCGCTCATCACGTCGTTGAGCGGGGTCAGGCCATCCATGAGCCAGGAGTTCTCGTCGCGCCGCACGATCTGCTGTTCTTCCTCGGTCATGGCCAGCAGGTTGCCCATCAGCACGCTGGTGACGTCGGTGATGCTGATGATGCCCACCACCAGCGCATATTCGTTGACGACGATGGCCAGGTCCTCGTCCATGGCCTTCATCCGCTCGAGCACTTCCCACAGGTTCAGGCTGTCGGGGATCGACAGCGGGCTGTGTACCAGGCCCTTGTCGGCCAGCGAGAAATGCTCGCCCTTGAGCAGGCGCTTGAGCACGTCCTTGCTGTCGATGTAGCCCAGCACCACGTCGATATTGCCGTCGCACACCAGGAAGCGCGAATGGGGGTGGTCGATGATCTTCTGGCGAATGGTCTCTTCGGTGTCCGACAGCAGGAAGTAGACGATGCTCTCGCGCTGGGTCATGGCCGACGGCACGTAGCGGCTTTCGAGCTCGAACACGTTTTCGATGAGGTGATGTTCCTGCGTCAGCAGCACGCCGGCCTGGGCGCCGGCGTCGACCATCGCATGGATCTCGCTGGGCGTGATGACGTCCTGGCGAATCTGCGGCAGCCCGAACAGCGTGAACAGGCCCTTGCACAGGCCGTTGAAGAACCACACGAGGGGCTTGAAGGCGCGCTCGAGCAGCAGCATCGGCTTGACCAGGGCGGTGGCGGCGCGCTCGGGGGCCACCATCGCCAGGCGCTTGGGCATCAGGTCGGCAAACAGGATGAAGAAGGCGGTGACCACCAGGAACGACAGCGCAAAGCTGGCGTTGTCCAGCCATGGGCCCTGGTACACCAGCACCACCAGTTCGCGCAGATGCGGGGTGAGCGCCGGTTCGCCCACCACGCCGCCCAGGATGGCCACCGCATTCAAGCCGATCTGCACCACGGTGAAGAAGTTGCCGGGCTGCGCCTGCAGCGCCAGCACGCGGTCGGCATTGGGTTCGCCCTCCTTGGACATCATCTCCAGGCGGATCTTGCGCGAAGCGGCAATCGATATCTCGGCACACGACAGGAAGGCGCTGATGACGACCAGCAGCAGGATAAGCAACAGGCTGGTGAAGATGCTCATGTTGTTGTTCTCGTTGTTTTGACGCCCCATTCTCTCGTGCCTTGGGGCCGGAACGCAAATCACGATGACAATCCCGCCATGTTCAGTACACGTCGCGCCGATAGCGGCCCTGCTCGGCCAGCTCGATCAGCGCCTGCTCGCCCACGATCTCCTGCAGCGCCTGGGTGACGCCGGCGGCCATGCCCTGCAGGCTGCCGCACACATAGATGGCGGCACCCTGCGCGATCCATGCCCGCAATGGTTCGGCCGCCTGGCGCAGCCGATCCTGCACATAGACGGGCGGCTCGCCGTCGCGCGAAAAAGCCAGGTCGAGCCGTTGCAACTGACCCTGTGCATGCCAGTGCTCGATCTCGTCGCGGTAAAACCAGTCATGCGCGCGCGAGCGCTCGCCAAACACCAGCCAGTTGCGGTAATGGCCTGCCGCCACGCGCGCGCGCGCATGCGCACGCAGCCCGGCCAGCCCGGTACCGTTGCCGACCAGCACCAGCGGCCGGTCGTCGGGTGGCGCGTGAAAGCCGCTGTTGCGACGGATGCGCAAGGCGATGGTGGCGCCTACCGGCGCATACCGGGTCAGCCAGCCCGAACCGATGCCGGGGCGGCCATCGGCCTGGACCATGCCGCGCACCAGCAGGTCCAGCGTGCCATCCTGGGCCAGCGAGGCAATCGAATATTGGCGATCGGGCAACGGGCTCAGCCGCGCCAGCAACGCCGGCCCCGACAATCCCTGCAACTCTTCCAACCCGCTGGCTGGCAGCGCCAGCGCCGCCAGCGGCTCGACCAGGCCAGCGTCGTCCAGCGCCAGTGCCGTCATGAAACGGCGTATTTCCGGCTCGCCGTTACGCGGGGCGATCTCGGCGATGTCGCCTGCCTGCCAGCCCGGCGCTGGCAGGTCCAGCGGGGTCAAGGCCAGGTGAAAGGCCGGCTGGCCCAGGCTGCCGGGATTGAGCAGGCGCCGCTCGGCCAGGCGCCAGCGACCATGGCTGGGGCTGCTCCAGTGGCCTTGGTCGGGGTGTCCACCGATGACGCCCAGTTGATGCTGCCAGTGACGCAACGCACCTTCATCGCCGTTGTCGACCTCGACCACGTCGAACAAGGGGCGCGCCTGGCGCCGCTGCAGCCACCTGGCCAGCGCATGGCCGAAGACACAGTATTGCGTGTAGCTGCGGTCGCCGAGGGCCAACACGCCAAACGACAACTGCGGCAATGGCGCGGCCTGGTGCTGCATGCGCTGCGCGAAACCGGCGGCCATGTCCGGGGCATCGCCTTCGCCGGTGGTGCTGGCGATGAACAGGGCCCGGGTGGCACCGCAGAGGTCGTCCTCGGTCAGCCGCGCCAGCGGCAGCACGCGCACCGCCAGGCCGCCCCGGCGCAGGCATTGCGCACTCTGCAACGCCAGTTGTTCGGCAAACCCGGTCTGGCTGGCGAACACCAGCAGCAGCGACTGCGCTGCCGCTTCTTCATTCCACAGCGATTGCTGCCGGCGCGTGGTGCGGCGCACCTTCACGGCCGTGACCACACACAACGCCAGGTAGGCCAGCACGATCAGCCCTGCCAGCCACCAGCGCCCCTCGCGGCTGTCGGCCAGATCGGCGCGGGCGACGCCGTAGCCGCCCAGCATCGCGCACAGCGACGCCAGCAGCGTTGGCGCCCAGGTAGGCATCGTTTTCATCGTGCCCTCAGTCAAGCATCGCGGCCAGCGCCGGCGTCATGCGCTCTTGCAAGCCATGCGCGCCTTCGTGCAGGAACACTGCCGCGATATTGCGCCGGCGCGCAAAGGCCAGTCCTTGTTGCACGCCCAGCACGGTCAGTGCCGTGGCCAGCGCATCGGCCACCATGCACTGGCGATGCAGCACCGTGACCGACACCGGCGGCTGGCGCAACGGCTCGCCGCTGCGTGGGTCGATGGTATGGGCGTAGCGCCGGCCCTGGTGTTCGAAGCAACGGCGATAGTCGCCCGAGGTGGCCACCGCAAGACCGTGCAACGCCAGCAGCAGCGCATCGCCAGCGCGTCCGGGCGGACGTTCCAGTTGTACGTACCACGGATGGCCATCGGGCTTGATGCCCAGGCCGCGCAATTCGCCACCGATTTCCACCAGGTAGCTGGTGCAGCCCAGCACCTCCAGGGCCTGCGCCACCAGGTCCACCGCATAGCCCTTGGCGATGCCCGACAGGTCCAGGCATGCATCGCCCGCTTGCAACACGCGACGTGCGGCGCGGTCCAGTTGGATGCGCCGCCAGCCGCAGCGCGCCCGCGCCTGCCGCACTTGCGCGGCCGTGGGCAAGTCGTCGCCGCGCCCCGGCCCGGGGCCGAAACCCCACAGGTCGACCAGCGGCCCGACGGTCGGGTCGAAGGCACCATCGCTGTCGGCGGCCATCGTCAAGGCGGCCTCCAGCACGCACAGCAACGGCGGCGGCAGCGCATGCCAGCTGCCGGCTGCGCCCTGGTTGTAGCGCGACAGCAGCGAGTCCGGCTGCCAGGTGCTCATCTGCGCGATCACCAGCTCCAGTTGCGCCTGCACCGCCTGCAATACCTGGTGCTGCGAGGGGCCGTGCGGTGCCAGCATCAGCTGCAACGACCAACTGGTGCCCATGCTCTGGCCGGCCAGGCGGCAATGCACGGCTCCCGCCGCCAAGGGTGCAGGCGCGGTCGCCGCGGATGGAATCAATAGACGTTCGGGCATCGCGCCAGGGCCTTCATCGTGGCAGCACTTCGAGCGTGGCCGCATAGACGGCGCGACGCTGGGAGGCTTGCGGCAGCGAACTCTTCTGGTCCGACACGCTGGCCTGTACCCAATGCATGCCCGGCGCTTCCCATTTGACGCTGAACTTGCCCTCGGCATCGGTCTTGAGCTTGGCCTCGTGCAAGCTGTCGCGATAACGGATGCCGCCCGGCACCACCTCGACCTCGATCCCTGCGGCCGGCTTGCCATCGAGCAGCAGCTGGAATTGTGCGGTATCGCCCAGCACCAGGTCGGTGGGGTTGGTGATCGGCTGCAGCTCGAGCCCGGAACCGGTGATGGCCAGGGCGCCGCGGGTCGGCTTGCCGGACGTGGCGAAAGTCTCGATGCGGCTGCTGGCCTGGGTCACCTTCAGCTCCTGGGCATTGGCCGGCACTTCCCGGGCAAACGCTTGGACCGATCCGCGCCAGCGTTTCTGCTGGCCGTCGACCTTGTAGCTGGCGAACAGGCCGTTGTTGACCACCGCGATCTTGTAGGTGCCGGGCTGGCTCAGTTGCACATCGAAGGTACTGCGGTACTTGCCGGTGGCGGCATTGACGGCCTGCACGAACTTGCCGTCGGGCGCGGTCACGGCCAGGCCATCCAGGCGCAGCGGAAAGTGCTCGAAGTAGAACAGGTCGTTGGAGACCGCCGCGTCCACCGTGACCCAGGCGTCCTTGCCCGACAACACGGTGGCCGACGGCAGCAGCCACTGGCGATGCGCCTGGGCCGACAGCGGCAGGCTGATGGCCAGCGCCACGACGGCCAGCTTGATCGAGGTGCGCAAGGCGCGCGGGAAGGAAGAATTCATGTTGGCTCCGTGATGATGGGATGGATGACGGGGAAGATATTCAGGGCTTGAGTTCGAGCGACACCACGCCCAGCTCGCTGGCGCCTTGGGCGCGAAGGTTCTGCGCCGATGCCGGCGGCCAGGTGAACGGCAGCTTGAGCAGTTCGCGGCCGCCCACTTCGCGCGCCGCTTCCACATTGAGCACGTACTCGCCGGCGGCCAGCTCCCCCAGCGGGCCGCGACCGGCAACGAAGGCCAGCTTGTGCTCGCCGGCGGGCCGGGTCGCGCCGCTGACGCCGTCGACCGGCATCTGCAGCTCGCGGCCGCCGCGGCGCCACCATTGGCGCAGGTCCTTGAGCCACTTCTCGCCTTCCTTGTCGCGTTTCTTGAGGTCGTACCACACGGCCAGGTTGGCCGCCACGCCCTGGTCGGCGCGCTCGATCCAGGCCGCCAGGTAAGGCCGATGGTATTCGGCCACGTTGAGGGAGGGCACCTCGATCTTCAAATTCAGGTCGGCGCCAGCCGCCGGCGCCACCTGCGCGAACATGGCGCTCAATGCCAATGCCAACACGGTAGGTTTGAGCGATACGGACTTGCTGGTCGAATCTTGCTGATGCGGCATGGACTTGGCCTCGTGGATGAAGGGAATGAAGGAAATGAAAGGGCTAAAGGGTGGGATGACTTGGACCACGGCGGTCAATGGATGAACAGCACCGCCAGCAGCAACGGCAGCACCAGGCCCAGCGCCACCAGCGGCCAGGTAGCGGCACGCTTGGCGGCATGGATCTGCAACAGGAACAGGCCGGTGATGCAAAACACCAGGCAGGCCACCGCAAAGATATCGATGAACCAGCTCCAGGCCGCGCCGGTATTGCGTCCTTTGTGCAGGTCGTTGAAATAGCTGACCCAGCCGCGATCGGTCTTTTCGAATTCGATCTCGCCGTCCTCCAGCGCCACCCGCAACCAGGCGTCGCCGCCGGGGCGCGGCATCGACACATAGACCTCGTCGGTCGACCACTCGGCGACCTGCTCGCCTACCGTGAGCGGCATGTTCTGCCCGATCCACGCCCGCACCGGCGGCGGCAAGGGCTGGTGTGCCGCCGCACCGTTGCGCTCGGCAAGGGCGAGCTGCGCCTGGCGCTTGAGTGCATCCAGCAGGCTCGCCGGCAAGTGCCCGGCATGGCGCTCGATGCGGGGATGGGCCTCGATCTGCGCCGCGTGGTTGAGGGTCAGCCCGGTGCAGGCAAAGGCCAGCATGGCGACCAGGCAAATGCCGGAGCTGATCCAGTGCCATCGATGCAGGTGCTTGAGCCAGAACGCGCGACGCTTCTGGTCTGCGACCTGGACTTCGGCTTGGACCGCGGCTTGGGCTGTGACTCGGACTCGGGCTGGCTTCATGAACAACACCGGGGACGGCCCCGGCCGTCCTTTTTAATTAGTAATGATTCTCATTATAATCTACGCATTTATCGAAAAGATCGACAAACCGTCCTTTTTACTTGCCGATACATAGCGATACAAAGCGCCGCAGAACCGGCTGCTTCACGCGCTATGGCACCAGCCCGGCCGCGATGCGCAACGCCAGCTGCAACGACGCCGGCAGCATCGGACCATGCGACATGCCGGCCAGGATGCGCAGCTCGACCGTGAGCCCCGGCACCGTGCGCAGGCGCGACGCCAGTTCCGGCAAGGCTTGCGGCGGCATCTCGGCGCGCCCCGGAGGGGTGGCACGAATGGTCCCGGCAGCCGGCCTTTCGCGCCGCTCGCTATCGCCGGCCATTAGCCACAGCGCGCGCCTGGCGACCGGGGCGGCGGCGCGAAAGCGTGCCTCTTCCTGCAGGATGACGCCCCGCCCCCACCACAGCGAGGGACTCGCGGCAATGTAGTCGGCAAACAGGCTGCTACCGGAAAACAGCGTATGCAGCACGAACAGGCCGCCATACGAATGGCCCCACAGCGCCAGCCGGTCGGCATCGACCGGCGCCATGCCGCGCACGCGCGGCAACACCTGTTGCTCGATCAGGGCCAGCATGCCATCGGCGCCGCCGCCGCGTCGCCCACGCGCGGCCTCGTCGTCGACCTGTCCGGCAGCAAGCGGCGGCGTGTAGTCATAGGCCCGCGCGGTCACATCGAAGCGCAGGTCGGTGTCATAGCCGATGGCCACGATCAGCGGCGGCGTAGCTGCGTCGAGCTGCTGCAACTGCTGCTCGTCGATCGCCGCCAGCGCGGCATTGCCGTCGAGCAGCACGATGGCCGGATGGCCGGCCGCCGGCGGCGACCGGCGCGGGATACCGAGGCTTACGCGGTAACGCCGCTGGCCGTCGGCCGACGACAGTGCGAACCGCTCGAACCGATAGAACGCCGAGCCGGCCTCGGCAATGGTCGGACCCAGCGGACGCGACAGGTCCGGCTGCGCCCGCGCCAGCGACGGCAGCAGCGCACCTGCCGCGGTCAGCCCGGCCAGGCACAGCAGGCGACGGCGTGACGACATGCGCGCCATCATCAGAAACGCCGGGTCAGGCTGACCCACAGTCGACGCCCGTCGCCGACGGTGTTGAAATCCTGCTCGTCGAGCCGCTTGTCGGTGATGTTGTAGATCGCCGCCGACAGGCTGGTGAGCTTGCCGATCTCGTAGGTGGTGCCGATGTCGGCCAGCGCGTAGGCCTTGTACTGCTTGGCGCCCGAGGTCGAGACGGTGGTGCCGGCAGTCCCCACGCGGGCGGCGGCATTGATCTCCTTGCCGTGATAGTTGATCGCGCTCCACAGGGTCCAGGCGTCAGACGGGGTCCAGTCGGCGCGCAGGTTGACCATGTGCTTGGGGGTCCGCGCGAGCGCATAGCCGTCGAAGCTGCCGCCCTTCTGGCGCGAGTCGGTATAGGTGTAGTTCGACTTCAGCGCCAGGCTGCGGGTGGCCTGCCAGCGCCCGGTCAGTTCCACGCCCTTGATCGTGGCGCGGTCGATGTTGTAGCTGTACCAGAGACGATAGTTGTTGTTGGCCGACCAGCGCGCGATGGAGCCATCGGCGTTGTAGACCAGCGCGTTGCTGACCTTGTCCTTGAAATCGGTGTAGAACACGGTGGCGCCGGCCGACAGGCCGGCGTGGTTATCCCACAACGCGGCCAGTTCCCAGCTGGTGCTGGTTTCCGGCTTCAGGCCGGGGTCGCCGATGATCACGCCGCAGGTGCCGGTAGGGCCCACGGTACACCCGGCGCCACCCGTGGTGTAGGCATAGCCCGGCGCGATGGTGCGGATCTCCGGCGCCCGGAAGCCGCGCGAGACACCGCCCTTGATGGTCAGGTTTTCGGTGGTGTGCCAGACGCTGTAGAGACGCGGGCTCCAGTGATTGCCGTAGATCTCGTGATTGTCCAGGCGCAAGCCGCCGGTCAGCGCCCAGGCGTCGGCCAGTTTCCATTCGTCCTCGACGAACAGGGCCTTCTGGTCGATCTGGAACTGCTGCACCAGGGACGCGCTGACGCCGGGGTTGACGTCGCTCAGCTTGGCCCGGTTCCACTGCCCGCCCAGCACCAGCCAGTGCTGCCCCAACGGCATCGACAGCTTGCCATCGAGCACCGTGTTCTCGATCTTCGGCGCGCGCGTGGCCTGCACGAAGTTGTCGCTGCGGGCCGGGGTTTCGGTAAAGCTCTTGCGCTGCGCCTGCTCATAGGACAACGACACGTCCGAGGTGGCCCAGCCCCAGCGGCCGGTATGCGACAGCGAGAAATGATCGCGCGGGTTCTCGGTATAGCTGTCGGCGGTGGCGGCCGCCTGCG
>NZ_AKJA01000068.1 GCF_000282575.1 Herbaspirillum sp. YR522
GTGAGAAATGGGGGGATTACCGTAAGAAATGCTGGGCTTTGGCAAGAACCAATCAGTCAACCACTCTCAAGGGTAAGGATGAAATGCGGGGCTACTTGCTATTGGCTACTGCGTGCGACGGAACGCTTGCAACAGTGGCGAAGTTCACCAGTATCAGAGTGGTTTGCAACAACACTCTGGAGGTGGCAACGAGCGGTGTGGGTGGTGTGAAGGTTCCGCATAGCACATCCTTCAATGCTCAAGCAGTTAAGAGCGAGCTAGGTTTGGCACTGTCGTCTTGGGATGACTTCATGTACCAAATGAAGCAGCTTTCGCAACGGAAGGTCACGACTCTCGAATCCGAGCAATTCATTCGACGGCTGTTCGAGGCGGGTGATTCGTTCGACTATGCCCCTGCCAACGCAAGGGCAATGAAGTCAGTCCAGGAGTTGTTCGAAGGACGAGGAAGGGGCGCAGAGCTGGCATCGGCCAAAGGGACGGCTTTCGGGCTGTTGAATTCAGTTACCGAGTTCATTGATCACGAACGCCGGGCTAGAAGCACGGACTTCAGGATCGATTCAGCTTGGTTCGGACAAGGCGCAATACTAAAGGAGAAGGCTCGCGTTTTTGCAGTTAATTTGACCAACTAGGGGAAACGAAAATAGGCGCTAGATCAGGTATCAACCTGACCTAGCGACCTGCCTGAATTTACAGCAAATTTGCGATCATAGGGATTTAGTCGTTCACTACTCCCCCCTATTTTGATTGCAAAAAATTATCAGACGGCGACTTAGAACGAAATGCTATGCGCATCGTGCCGCTCGGCCCCATCGGGGAAGTTCGGGGATCATACTTTCAGTTGCTACTTCTCGATCTAGTGACGCGTAATTTTTTGCAAAGCCCAAAATGAACAATCAGCTCGCTCGTGGGATTCCAAGCTAGGTCCTCGTCTTTATACTTAAAAAGCCAACGTCCGTCATAAATTCCTAAAACTCCGAAATCAAATAAAGTCTCCGCTAAATCCTCAGGTTCCTTCTGCTCTTCAGTCAGCCATTTTGCAATAGTCCGATCAGATCTAAACTCTTTGTAAAGCTCGGCGCCGTTGAATCGACCATATCCGATTCGACTGATGCATTGAAGCGACTCTCTCCAACAAGGCAGGTAACTATGTATCTCGTCTCTTATCTCTCTGTAGAGCCAGTCTGAATATGTATCTTCCGCCATTTTTACTGCATCAAACGACAAAACGCCCGACGGTGAATGTTTTCGACACGACTTCAGAAATTTAATAATATCCCTAGGACGGTCGTAAGTTCTTGAGGCCATAAATGCCCAAACCGACGTCGTGAAGCTCGGCACGTTAAGATTGTCTACGATCTCCTCCCATGCTTGGGGTGAATTGCCAAGAGCTGGGATCGAATTTTTAATTCGAGCGTCCGCAATGAGCTTCAATGCATAAGTATCCTTCTCCTCTCGTGACGTCCAATGAAGCCGGAAGATATAGTCGTCTAACTTATTAAGGTCATTGTCCTCGAGGCGATCAAATATGTCAGACCGAAGTGCGACCAATGGCCGATATTTAATGTTGGCCGATTTAAGTGATAAAGACGTATCTTCAACCGCACGAAGCAATCCGAGTAAAAGTAGCCGGAGATTTTGATCGCCAGCTCTAAAACCTTCGTCAAGTTCGTCAATAAATAGCCAATACTCTGACGATGACTCGTTGTTTTTTATTAGTTCTTCGATCTTGTCTACGATCTTCTGATAGTGAACCGGCGTGGTAAATTGCGACTGCGTTCCCTTAGAGGCTTCACCGTCTAGCCAACTAGTCGATACTTTCACCTTCGCATCGGATTTTCTAAGGATATTTACCGTGGATGCAAATCCGGACTCCGTGTTAAGACCGTTTTCGAGCAAGAACTTCCTTAGCTCATCAGCATCGTCCTGGGAGGTTGCGCCATTGTCTTTGGAAATAATTTTGGCAATTTCAATGTATATTAAAAAGCTCCAGATCGAAACGAATTGCGCTTTGTCTCTAAATCCTTTATCTCGTAATTCTCGGAATTCTTGTACAGGAAAATTTCGTAAGCTAAGGTTCGAATGAAAGCCCATCGCATCTTTGCTTACACGTTGTTTAATCTTTTCGACGATAGCTGTTTTTCCTGTCCCCTTTCTACCGATAATGTATCTAATATTCCCTTCTTCTATTTCCGAGAATTCTGGAGTGGCAACAAAATATCCAGGCAAATTAGGATCATTTTTTGCCTCATCTGGCCCCCAGTCTACGTTACGGAAGTCTTGCATTTTCGCTCCCCTGAATTAAAACTTCGTCTATTTGTGTTGTACGTTGCTTTTTCCGAGTAAAACCAGATTTCTCAATCTATTCTCCCTCGAAATAATCAGAGTCGATCTTCTTGAGCTCATACACGCCGATCTGTGTGACCCCAACGTTATGATCAACCATAAACTTTGCTAGCTGCTTTCCGTCAAGAAGAATGATCTTTGAGCTGATTATTTTTGCGTAATCTTCAGCATCTTTCGAAAAGCCTGAAGTGGTGATGAACACCCCTTTGTTTGCACGCTGCCCTTGCAGAGCACCAGCGAACTTCTGAATGTCAGGCCTTCCTACTGTTCCCTCCCACCTTTTTGCCTGGATATATATAACGTCCAGCCCAAGACGATCTTCCTTGATGATGCCGTCAATACCGCCGTCACCACTCTTTCCAACAGCGCTGGCGGCATCTTGGCGAGAGCCGCCGTACCCCATGGCGACTAGCAGATCAATCACTACTCGTTCGAAAAATGCTGGCGACATCGACTTCACTTGCTCGAGAATCTCGGCTTCGAGGTTGCTGCGGAGGGTGCTATATGCACTGGCTAATGCGTCCTCCGGAGTTTGGTCACTCATTTCTGTCGGGATGTCTAAGACTTCCGCCGTAATAGCATCTTTCGTTCGTCGTCGAACTTGGAATTCTCGGAACTCCTTGTACTGGCGAAGAAACTCCACATCGATTCTTTCGGGCGATTGCCTTAGGAGGTCCTTTCCTCTGCCGGTGATCTGAAGTATCCCTCTTTTTGCTGACTGGAGAAGGCCCGCCTGCTTCAGATATGTGCGAGCCCATCCGACTCGATTGTCGAAAAGAGGTGCAGTTCCACTAGGGAGCATTTCTGCGCGTTCGGCATCTGTCAGAACAAAGTCGGTGGCTAATTGTTCTACAAGATCTCTGAATCTGTGCTCCTTGCCATCGCCAGCCAAATGGAGAAGAGGAAGCATGATCGACTGATAATTGGGAACGGGCATTTCGCTGTTATATGAATTTAATTTTTGGTTGATTATATATTCCAACCGGCGGTGCGCCACTTTTCGCTCGACTACTGCCCTAGGGTACAACGTGCTATCGTATAGTTTGCTTTTAGGCATCTCCTGTCGCGTTGGGGCGCAAGCAGAGAACGGGATCCTAAATTGAAAAGACTATAGAAATCAAAGACATGCTTGACGACATCAAGAAAACACTCTGGGCCACCGCCGACAAGCTGCGTGCCAATATGGACGCAGCCGAATACAAACACCTCGTACTCGGCCTGATCTTCGTCAAATATATCTCCGACGCATTCTCGGCCAAGCAGCAAGAGCTGGCTGTTCGTTTACGGGATGAGAACGATGAATACTACTTCGGTGATGCCAGCGATCAAGACATCGCAGCAGAACTGGAGGTCCGGGACTACTACACAGCCTCTAACATCTTTTGGGTTCCTGAGTCGGCTCGATGGGAGGCCCTGCGTTCTGCCGCTAAAGCTCCTGACATTGGCAAGCGTATCGATGATGCCCTTACGTTGATCGAGGCTGAGAACGCAAAGCTCAAAGGCATTCTGGACAAGCGTTACGCCCGTGCCCAACTGCCAGACGGAAAACTTGGCGAACTGGTGGATTTGATCTCGACCATCGGGTTTGGTGATGATCCCAATACCGCTCGTGACGTACTAGGCCAGGTGTACGAATACTTTCTCGGTATGTTTGCCAATGCTGAAGGTAAGCGGGGCGGACAGTTCTACACACCAGCAAGCATCGTCAAGACTCTAGTGGCAGTGTTGTCTCCGCATGAAGGTAAGGTCTATGACCCTTGCTGCGGCTCGGGCGGTATGTTCGTGCAGTCCGAGAAATTCATCGAAGCCCACGGTGGCAAGCTGGGGGACGTGTCGATTTACGGTCAGGAAGCCAATCCTACTACTTGGCGGCTGGCGGCAATGAACTTGGCTATTCGTGGCATCGACTTCAATCTTGGTCGTGAGCCGAACGACACCTTCGTCAAGAATCAGCATCCTGACCTGCGTGCGGACTATATTCTTGCCAATCCCCCCTTCAATATTAGTGACTGGTGGCATGGCAGCTTGATGGGCGATCCTCGTTGGGTCTATGGCGATCCTCCACAAGGCAACGCCAACTACGCTTGGCTTCAGCACATGCTGTATCACCTCAAGCCTACTGGCCGGGCTGGCATCGTTTTGGCTAATGGCAGCATGAGCTCCAGCCAGAATAATGAAGGAGCGATTCGTTCGGCGATGGTCGAGGCCGATGTCGTCGAGGTGATGGTGGCGCTGCCTGGCCAGCTATTCTTCAATACCCAGATTCCGGCCTGTCTCTGGTTCCTGGTTAAGCAGAAGGATAAGCGCAAGGGCGAAGTCTTGTTCATCGACGCCCGTAAGCTTGGTTCGATGATCAGCCGTGTTCAAGCCGAGTTGACCGACGAGGTGATTTCTCGCATTGAGAATACCGTCGCTGCGTGGCGTGGTGAAGGAGGTGATTACGAAGATGTTCCTGGCTATTGTCGCAGTGTCCCGCTAGCAGAGATCGCCCGACATGGTCACGTTCTCACGCCTGGCCGCTACGTCGGCGCTGAAGAAGTGGAAGACGATGACGAAGCCTTTGCCGAAAAAATGCAGAAGCTGACCGAGAAGCTTGGTGAGCAGATGGCCAAAGGCGCTGAATTGGATCAGTTGATTCGCCAAAAGCTGGGAGGGCTGGGTTATGAGTTCTGATTGGTCTGAGTATTGCATTGACGATATCAAGGCAAAGAGCCCCTCAAGTATAGCTATCGGACCATTTGGTTCTCGTATGAAAAGTGATTGCTATGTTGAGTCGGGTGTGCGGGTAGTGCGTGGTACCAATCTTTCAGAAGGTCCTACGTTATCTGGAGAGTTCGTATTTATCTCACCTGAGAAAGCCGCCGAATTGGGAGGGGCTAACCTTGACCCATCGGACTTGGTGTTTCCCCATAGAGGGGCGATCGGTGAGGTTGGAATCATTCCTGATGACGACGAGAAGTACGTACTTTCAAGTAGTTTGATGAAGTTGAAATGTGATCTGCTAAAAGCTGATCCCAAATTCATTTACTACTTTTTTAAATCGTCCGTCGGCCGTTTTGAACTATTAAAAAACTCATCGCAGGTTGGTACCCCTGGGATTGGACAGCCTTTAACCTCGCTGAAAAGTATTCGGTTAAGACTGCCTGATATAGCGGAGCAAAAAAGAATTTCTGCGGCCCTGGGTAGCCTGGACAACCGCATCACCCTCCTGCGTGAAACCAACCAGACACTCGAGGCTATCGCCCAAGCCCTGTTTAAGTCCTGGTTTGTAGACTTCGATCCTGTGCGAGCCAAATCGGAAGGCCGAATGCCGGAAGGGATGGACGAGGCTACTGCTGCGCTGTTCCCTGATAGTTTTGAAATGTCGGAGCTCGGGGAGATTCCGAGGGGGTGGCAAGTCGGAGACATTGGTGAAATTGGGGAAATTTCGACCCAGAAAATCCATCCGGGCGAATTCCGCTCAGAAATTAAATACGTTGGCCTGGAACACATGCCTCGCAAGTGTTTGAGTCTAAGTGAATGGGGCAGCTCGGCGGGGCTGGAAAGCTCGAAAGCAGTTTTTAAAAAAGGAAGTGTTCTATTTGGAAAATTACGACCTTACTTCCATAAGGTTGTTATTGCCCCATTTGATGGTATTTGCTCGACAGATATCTTGGTCTGCCAACCTAAGAATCCGGGGAATGGTGGGATTTTTTGTTTACATCTTTTTAGCGACGAGCTGATCAACTTCGCAGATCGACTTTCGAACGGAGCGAAGATGCCTAGAGTTAGCTGGGCAGATGTTGCATCGTATAAGATAGTAATTCCACCTATCGACATTTCTACAGTTTTTTCCAAATTGATTCAGCCCTTATTTGATGCGATTCTGGGCAATGTCCATCGCTCAAAGACTCTACAAGAACTACGTGACTCGTTGCTCCCCCGTCTCATCTCCGGCCAGCTACGTCTCCCGGATGCCGAAGCTGAGATTGAAGCACTGACTGCCTGAGGCTCTATGACCGAAGATCAACTCGAACAGGAAACTTTGGGCTGGCTCAGTGAGGTGGGCTATTCCTTATTGAATGGTCCAGACATCGCGTACGACGGACCAAATCCCGAGCGATCCGACTACCGTCAGATCCTGTTGCTGACTCGCTTGAAAGCAGTAATCGATCGGTTGAATCCGACGATTCCAGCCAGTGCCAGAGAAGACGCATTGAAGCAGGTCCAGGATCTTGGGATTCCAGTTCTGCTGACAGCTAATCGGTATTTCCATAAGTTGTTGGTCAATGGAGTATCGGTGCAATACCAGAAGGATGGAGAGACCAGAGGTGACTTCGTTCGCCTGGTTGACTGGCGAGATCCCGAAAACAACGATTGGGTAGCGATCAATCAATTCACGATCAAGGGCCCAAGGCATACCCGTCGTCCTGATGTCATCCTGTTCGTCAATGGTCTGCCGCTGGTACTGATCGAGCTGAAGAATCCGGCAGATCAGCACGCTGACATCTGGAAAGCGTACGAGCAGATCCAGACCTACAAGGAGCAGATCTCTGATGTGTTCCAGTACAACGAGATACTTGTTATCTCGGATGGAACAGAGGCACTGTTGGGCTCGCTCTCTGCAGATGCTGAACGCTTCATGGCCTGGCGTACCATCGATGGCCAGGCGCTGGATCCACTAGGCCAATTCCAGGAGCTGCAGACCTTGGTCCGGGGTTTGCTGGCCCCGGCATACCTGTTGGATTATCTTCGCTACTTCGTCTTATTTGAGGACGATGGCCGTCTGGTAAAGAAGATTGCCGGATATCACCAATTCCATGCGGTACGAGCCGCTATCGAACAGGTGGTGCTAGCCTCTCGCCCAGGTGGAACGCATCGAGGTGGCGTCGTCTGGCATACCCAGGGCAGCGGCAAGAGCATCACCATGACCTGCTTTGCTGCTCGGGTCATGCAAGAAGCAGCGATGGAGAATCCAACCGTCGTTGTTATCACGGATCGTAACGATCTAGATGGCCAGTTGTACGGCGTTTTCAGCCTGTCTCAAGACTTGCTGCGGGAACAGCCCGTGCAAGCCGAATCTCGACAGGATCTGCGTGCCAAGTTATCCAACCGGCCTTCTGGCGGCATTGTCTTTGCCACGATCCAGAAGTTCATGCTGGGTGAGGACGAGGATACCTTTCCCACACTCTCAGACCGTAGCAACATTGTTGTCATCGCTGATGAAGCGCACCGAACTCAGTATGGGTTTGAAGCCAAGCTAAAGGGAAAGCCAGGCGAAGAGCGATATCAGTCAGGCTATGCGCAGCACTTACGGGATGCGCTTCCCAATGCTACTTTCGTTGCCTTCACGGGGACCCCAGTCAGCAGTGAAGACCGGGATACCCGAGCAGTCTTCGGCGATTACATCCACGTCTACGACATGCAACAGGCTCAGGAAGACGGGGCCACAGTGGCGATCTACTACGAGTCTCGTCTCACCAAACTACGCCTGAAAGAAGAGGATCTCCCCAAGATTGACGATGAGGTCGATGAGCTCGCTGAAGACGAAGAGGATGGGGCGCAGGCCAAGCTGAAGAGCCGCTGGGCAGCGTTAGAGAAAGTCGTTGGCGCAGAGCCTCGTGTTGCTCAAGTCGCTGCTGATCTAGTTCAACACTTTGAAGAGCGCAACAAGGCTATGTCCGGCAAGGCGATGGTCGTTGCGATGAGCCGAGACATCTGCGTGCATCTTTATAACGAGATCATCAAGCTACGTCCCGAATGGCACGATGAAGATCCTGAAAAGGGTGCCATCAAGATCGTGATGACAGGCTCGGCGAGTGACAAGGCTTTGCTGCGTCCACATATCTACGACGGTAAGACAAAGAAGCGTTTGGAGAAGCGATTCAAGGACCCGAAGGACGAACTCAAGCTAGTCATCGTTCGGGATATGTGGCTGACCGGGTTTGATGCGCCTTGCGTGCATACCTTGTACGTGGATAAGCCGATGAAGGGCCATAACCTAATGCAGGCGATTGCCCGTGTTAATCGAGTTTTCAAGGACAAACAAGGCGGCCTGGTAGTGGACTATATCGGGATCGGCAATGAGCTCAAGGCTGCGATGAAGGAGTACACCGGCAGTAAGGGAAGAGGCCAGATTAAAGTCGATGCCAATGAAGCCTACTGTGTCCTGGAAGAGAAGCTGGATATCCTGCGAGGCATGCTGCATGGTTTCGATTACAGCAACTTCTTGACTGGAGGGCACAGAGTGCTGGCCGGAGCCGCAAATCATGTACTTAGCCTGAAGGATGGCAAGAAGCGCTTTGCTGATGCGGCGGTAGCCATGAGCAAGGCTTTCACATTGTGCTGCACTCTCGACGAGGCCAAGGCCGTGCGAGAGGAAGTGGCCTTCATGCAGGGTATCAAGGTTCTGCTAACTAAGCGGGATATCACTGCACAGCGCAAGACCGACGAACAGCGAGACTTGGCAATCAGACAGATCATCAGTTCTGCGGTCGTATCAGACAGCGTGGTTGATATCTTCGATGCGGTCGGCCTAGAGAAACCCAATATTGGGTTGTTGGACGACGAGTTCCTCGCCCAGGTGAAGAGCCTGCCTGAACGCAATTTAGCAGTGGAACTGTTGGAGCGACTGCTGCAAGGAGAGATCAAGAGCCGTTTCAGTAGCAACATCGTCCAAGAGAAGAAGTTCAGCGATCTGCTCACTGGGGTCATTCAGCGCTATCAGAATCGTGCCATCGAAACAGCGCAGGTGATGGAGGAGCTGATCGAGATGGCCAAGAAGTTCAGAGAAGCTGCCGGGCGGGGTGAGAGTCTCGGCCTGAATGATGATGAGCTCAAGTTCTATGATGCCTTGGCCAATAACGAATCTGCGGTTCGGGAGCTAAACGACGAGATCCTGAAGAAGATCGCTCACGAGTTGACTGAGAATCTGCGGCGAAGCCTGAAGGTCGATTGGGCCGAACGGGAGAGCGTGCGTGCCAGCTTGAGATTGATGGTTAGGCGGATTTTACGGAAGTATAAGTATCCCCCAGATCAGCAGGAAGGTGCTGTGGAGCTGGTCCTGCAGCAGGTTCAAGCATTAGGCGAAGACTGGGCTATGGCGGCTTGATCGCTGCTTTGGTTGTGTAGGGGATGGCCTGAAATGTGTAGGCCAGTGCAGGGTTTGGTGTAGGTCGGGATCTCTTCTTCTCCCTGCATAATAAGGAGATTGAGAAGATCAGTGTAGGCTGTGTAGGCTTTTCGGGGAAATACTATAAATATTCTTACTGAACAAAGCTGCTAGGCTCCATTTCCTGTGGTATCTGAAATTCTCTCTTATTTTGAAAATACCCTACACAGCCTACACTAAAGCTCTGCTTCTCTAGTATTTACAGGAAGAGATGTAGTGTAGGTCAGATGGGTTCTCCTACACTTCCCCTACACTGGCCTACACAAAAGATTGCTCAAATTTTGATTGACACGACGAGAACATAAGGTAATCCCCCCATTTCTCACG
>NZ_AKJA01000069.1 GCF_000282575.1 Herbaspirillum sp. YR522
GCTGCGGCTGCGGCGCCAGCCGCTTGAGAAACTGGCGCGCGCGTTCGCTGCGGGGGCGTTCGAAGAACTGCGGCGCCGGGACGTCCTCGACCACCGCGCCGGCTTCCATGAAGATCACCCGGTCGGCCAGGTCACGCGCCAGCGCCATGTCGTGGGTGGCGATCATCATGGTACGCCCTTGTGCCACCAGCGCCCGGATGGTGGCCAGCACCTCTTCGGCCAGTTCCGGATCGAGCGCACTGGTGGGTTCATCCAGCAGCATCAGGCCCGGTTCCATGGCCAGCGAGCGCGCAATGGCCACGCGCTGCTGCTGCCCGCCCGACAACTGGGACGGAAACGACGCCGCCTTGTGCCCCAGCCCGACCATCTGCAGCAGGTCGTGCGCCCGGCGCCTGGCCTGTTCGCGCGACATGTCCAGCACGTTGAGCGGGCCCAGCATGACGTTGTCGAGCGCGCTGAGGTGGCGGATCAGGTTGAAATTCTGGAACACCATGCCGATGCGCGAGCGCTGGGCGCAGATTTCGCTTTCCTTCAGTTCGTAGAGCTTGTCGCCGGCCTGGCGGTAGCCGATCAGCGAGCCTTCGACGAAGATCCGCCCCTGGTCCACCACCTCGAGGTGGTTTACGCAACGCAGCAGAGTCGACTTGCCCGCGCCCGACGGCCCCAGCAACGCCACCACCTCGCCCGGCATCACGCGTACCGTGACATCGGCCAATACACGCTGGGCGCCCCGCCACTTAGAGACGTTGTCAATGAATACCGATTCCAATTCGATTCCTTTTCGTAGAGCCAGCCGTCAGCGTTGCGGGAAGGTACGTTCGAGCAGCGACTGCAGCGCCGTCACGAAGGCCGTCATCACCAGGTACCAGAAGGCGGCGATGGCCAGCAGCTCGACCACCCGGAAGTTGGCCGAGTAGATGTCGGTGGAGATGCGCACCAGTTCCAGGTAGCCGATGACCGACGCCAGCGAGGACGACTTCAACAGCAGGATGTACTGGTTGCCGGTGGCCGGCAGGATGATGCGACAGGCCTGCGGCAGCACTACCCGCCGCAGGATCGACAGTGGCGTCATGCCCAGGGCCTTGACCGCCTCGCGCTGGCCGTGGTCCACCGCCAGCATGCCGGCGCGGATGATCTCTGCCATATAGGCCGCCTCGGCCAGCGACAGGGCAATCAGCGCCGCCAGATACGGCGTGATCAGGTCGGTCATCTTGCCCTGCACCAGCGCCTGGCCGGTAAAGGGCACCGGCAGGCTGAAGTCCGGGAACATGGTCGGGAAGGCGTTGAACCAGAATACGATCTGGATCAGCAGCGGCGTGCCGCGAAACACATAGACATAGCCGCCGGCAATGGGCGCCAGCAAGCGATTGCGTGACAGCCGCATCAGCGCCACCAGCAGCCCCAGCACCAGTGCGATGGCCAGCGCGGTGGTGCCCAGCATCAAGGTATTGACGGCGCCGGTCAGGATTTCCTCGCTGAGGATGTACCTGGCCACTACCTTCAGGTCGAGGATGCGCGACGAGATGGCGGCGGCCACCAGGCGGATGCCGCCGACCAGGATCAGGGCCGCCAGCAGCCAGGGTAGCCATGAACGGCGGCGGACCACGGTAAAGGTCTTGCCGGCGGCAGCGATGGGTTCGATCATCGCGGTCATTTGTTGCGTTTGCTTGCAGGCAGGTTGATGGTGATCTCGGGCAGCGCAAAGCCGCTCGAATTCCACTTACCCATGATCTTCTGGTAGCTGCCGTCGGCCTGCATCGACTTCGCGGCGGCAAAGATGGCGTCCCGCAGCGCCGGGTTGGACTTATCGGTGCCCCACGACAGGATGTAAGAGGTGAAGGT
Source organism: Herbaspirillum sp. YR522 (assembly GCF_000282575.1). Taxonomy (GTDB): domain Bacteria; phylum Pseudomonadota; class Gammaproteobacteria; order Burkholderiales; family Burkholderiaceae_D; genus Herbaspirillum. The sequence continues at coordinate 1,843 of NZ_AKJA01000069.1, forward strand.
GTAATTGCCGCCTGCGATGCGATACTTGCCCGGGAATTTCGAGGCCAGGTACACCAATGCAGGAATGTCGCCCAGGTAGACATGGACCCGCCCCAGGTCGAGCTGCATGCGGGCGTCGGGTGCGGCCGGCAGCTGCTCGATGCGGATCTTCTGCTGGCCGCGCGCGCTACAGCGCTCGGATGCGGCGTTGACGGCATTGACGATGACGCGGCTGCCCAGCAACGTGGCCACGCCCTTGCCGCACAGGTCGTCGATGGTATTGACGGACGACTTCTCGGCCGCCAGCGCCAGCATGCCCACGCCCGAGTTGAAGTAATTGACGAAATCCAGTTTCTCTTCGCGCTCCTCGGTATCGGACAGTCCGCCCGATGCCACGTCGAAGCGTCCGGCCTGGATCCCCGGGATCAACGAAGCATACTCGGCATGCACGTACTGCACCTTGAGCCCGAGCCGGGACGCGATCTCGCGCAGCAGGTCGACCGACAACCCCTGCACCTCGTTGCTGCCATCCTCGCGATATTCCACCGGCGGAAACGTCTGCTGCGACCCCACGCGCAGCGTGCCGCTGCTCTTGATGGTCGCGGGCAGGGCCTCGCGCAGCTCCCTGGCGACCATGCCGGTCGCGCCGCCCGCCTGGGCCAGACTCAATGCAGGCATGACGCCCAGCAGACATAGTGCAACGGACTTCGCTATCTTGTTCAACACAGCCTCCCTCGATCTGTTCGATTGATATTTCGTTTCGTCGTGTCGATCCGGAGCGCCCCGGTTGCGGCATGCGCTCCGACCTGCCTGCCTTGCTTTTGCGTCGGCCCGCCCTGGCTCAGCGGGTATCGGCGCCCCGGCCGGGGATCGCCGATGGATTCGGACGATCGGCACGTGGACACGGAGCGGCTGCCTCATAGGTGGCCCGCACCGAGTCGATATAGTCTTGCGGCAGTTGCTGCTCGACCATGCCGTCCGGGATGTGCTGCCAATAGAAATTTGGTGGGCGCATCGGTTGGCCGGGATTGCTCATGCGGTAGGTCCAGCAGTCATAGGTCTTGCCGTCGTCTCCCAGCACCGTCAGGAAGCAGCGTTCGAAGTCGTCATAGTCTTCCTCGAAGTGCTTCGGTGGGTGCTCTACCACGATCCCCAACGCGGCAGTTCCCCATGCCTCGTTGATATCGTTCAAGTGACACCAGCCGCGGTCGCTGCGCCCGGCTGCCGCATGGAACTGCAGCTTGTGATTGGGGGCGCGACCGGTGGTGATCACCTTTGCCTCCGGCATGAAGCGGCGTAATTCTACGTCGTGCAGCCAGGTGCAATAACCAAAGTAATACATGCAACTCTCCTTTAGGATGAATCAACTACAAACAAGCGCCCACCTGTACCGGTAGCGCGCATTATCGTATACGTTTTCGTATACTTAGTAAGGCGTGCAAATCCGCACGTCATTCCTCTCAGGCCAATCGGCGCTTCACGCGCCAGGTCCCGGCGCCTTCTGCGGGATCGTCAGCGGGTGCCAGCCACCAGCGCTTGGCCGGAATCGCGGTGCCGCGTGCGGTGGCATGGGCAGCGATATGCAACTCTGCGCCCTGCCCTCGCCCCGGTATCCAGCTCCCGGCGACGGTCACGCCATCGGCAAACTCGACCATTACGCAGGCATGTTCCCGGCGCACATCGATGCCCACTACCCGCACCGGACAGCCCGGATAGGCATGGCTGGCCGCCAATGAGATACGCGGCGGCGAGGTTGAATCGGCTAGCTTCATTTTCGTATACCTTATCATATACGAAAAAGCTTGCAAGCTTTTTGATGCTGTTTTTTTCATCGGGAATGCAACGGCGATATCTATAATGCGGGGCCCTCGGGCTGCGGAACGACCCCTGACGCGCCGTGGCTCGCGATACATTGAACTGCGGATCAACAAGCGTCTTGAAAATTCCCCCACCCGTCCCTATACTTAGCACTCGTCGCAGGAGAGTGCTAACAGCCCTTCTCGGCCTATTTCCCTTTTTCATGCGGTGAGTCTTGCTGCATTTGGAAGAAAAACCATTGCAGCCATCGCCGCAATTATTGCCAACTTATTGATTTTTAAGGAGTTCTCATGAATCTTCGCCCTTTGCACGATCGCGTAATCGTCAAGCGCCTCGACCAGGAAACCAAGACTGCTTCCGGTATCGTTCTGCCTGATGCAGCGACCGAAAAGCCGGACCAAGGCGAAGTCCTGGCCGTCGGCAATGGCAAGATCCTGGAAGATGGCAAGGTCCGTCAACTGGCCGTCAAGGTCGGTGACCGTGTCCTGTTCGGCAAGTATTCCGGCCAAGCCGTGAAGATCGATGGCCAGGAACTGCTGGTCATGCGCGAAGAAGACCTGTTCGCTGTCGTCGAGAAGTAATTTCGCGTCGCAGCCGCCCTCGGCTGCTGCACGGTAAAACGAATTCAACCGAATTTCTGGAGAATCCAACATGGCATCAAAGCAAGTTATTTTCGGCGATGAAGCACGCGCCAAGATCGTCAACGGCGTCAACATCCTGGCCAACGCAGTCAAGGTCACCCTGGGCCCCAAGGGTCGTAACGTGGTCCTGGAGCGCAGCTTCGGCGCCCCTACCGTGACCAAGGACGGTGTGTCCGTGGCCAAGGAAATCGAACTCAAGGACAAGCTGGAAAACATGGGTGCGCAGCTGGTCAAGGAAGTCGCTTCCAAGACCTCCGACAACGCCGGTGACGGTACCACCACCGCAACCGTGCTGGCCCAGGCCATCGTTCGCGAAGGTTTCAAGTACGTCGCAGCGGGCTTCAACCCGACCGACCTCAAGCGCGGCATCGACAAGGCAGTGACCGCCATCGTGGCTGAAGTCAAGAACCTGTCCAAGCCCACCACCACCAACAAGGAAATCGCCCAGGTCGGTTCGATCTCGGCCAACTCCGACCAGGACATCGGCGACATCATCGCCAAGGCCATGGACAAGGTCGGCAAGGAAGGCGTCATCACCGTCGAAGACGGCAAGTCGCTGGAAAACGAACTGGAAATCGTGGAAGGTATGCAGTTCGACCGCGGCTACCTGTCGCCTTATTTCATCAACAACCAAGAGAAGCAGGTTGTTGCACTGGACAACCCGTTCATCCTGCTGTTCGACAAGAAGGTCTCGAACATCCGTGACCTGCTGCCGATCCTGGAACAAGTCGCCAAGGCTGGCCGTCCTCTGCTGATCATCGCTGAAGATGTCGAAGGCGAAGCACTGGCAACCCTGGTGGTCAACAACATCCGTGGCATCCTCAAGACCGCTGCCGTCAAGGCCCCTGGCTTCGGCGACCGTCGCAAGGCCATGCTGGAAGACATCGCTATCCTGACCGGTGGCCAAGTCATCGCCGAAGAAGTCGGCCTGACCCTGGAAAAGGCTACCCTGGCCGAACTGGGCCAAGCCAAGCGCGTTGAAATCGGCAAGGAAAACACCACCATCATCGACGGCGCAGGCGAAGCCATCGGCATCGAAGCACGCGTCAAGCAAATCCGCGCGCAAATCGAAGAAGCCACTTCGGACTACGACCGTGAAAAGCTGCAAGAACGCGTCGCCAAGCTGGCCGGCGGTGTTGCACTGATCAAGGTTGGCGCTGCCACCGAAGTCGAAATGAAGGAAAAGAAGGCGCGCGTCGAAGATGCACTGCACGCTACTCGCGCAGCTGTCGAAGAAGGCGTGGTTCCTGGCGGCGGCGTGGCCCTGCTGCGCGCACGTGCCAACGTGAAGGACCTCAAGGGTGACACGCCTGACCAGGAAGCTGGCATCAAGATCGTCCTGCGCGCTATCGAAGAACCACTGCGCCAGATCGTGTTCAATGCCGGCGACGAACCATCGGTAGTCATCAACAAGGTGCTGGAAGGCACTGGCAACTTCGGTTACAACGCCTCCAACGGCACCTACGGTGACCTGGTTGAACTGGGCGTGCTGGACCCAGCCAAGGTGACCCGTTCGGCACTGCAAAACGCTGCTTCGGTGGCTGCCCTGATCCTGACCACCGACGCCCTGGTGGCCGAAGTGGCAGAAGACAAGCCAGCCGGTATGCCAGGCGGCATGGGTGGCATGGGCGGCATGGGTGGCATGGACGGCATGATGTAATCGCCGTCGGCCCGGCGGCCGATACCGCTTGCCGGTAACGGGCGCCGACCGCAAGAAACCCCTCGCACCGGTAACGGTGCGGGGGGTTTCTCATTGCGGGGCTGATTGCGGCGCAAGTGGATGACGCTTGTCCGCGCGCAGGCGACGGGCAACGCGCAACGGGCAATGGCATCACACGACGAAAGCGCGGGCGCAAAAAAAGGGCCGCCGCAGACTGCAAACGGCCCCAACCGCAGGCCGATGGCATGGCCATCCGGTAGCGGGAGGCAAGTGACGAGTCGTGGGCCTCTCTCACATGAACGCCTGGCCCATCCGCGCCAGGCTACTGGCGGCGCGAACGCTCGTGACTTGCCCCGAAGGGTCAATCGATTCTTTATCGGACTGCCAAAACGGCGATTGCCAGCGGCGGATCAATAACCGCGATACAGGCCTTGCGGGTCGGGATTGTTTGCGTACCGCTCCTGCTCTGCCTGGACCTCGGCACGGGTCCTGGTCGAGACGAATTCCGGCGTGTAGGGATAGTTGGCGTCGCCCACGTTGACTTCGCCGCGCGCTTGCGCCTGCTTGAGTTCGTCGATGACCTGGGCGCGGGTCTTGGTGGAGACGAACGGTGCCAGCTTGGGATAATCGTAGTCGCCGCTGCTGACCAGGCCGGCCGCGCGTGCCTGCTTGAGCTCTTCGATGACCTGGGCGCGGGTCTTGCCTTGCGGCTGGGTCGATTGGGCGGAAACGTCCTGTGCCAATGCCAGGCTGCCGGTGGCGGCGAGGACGAGGGCGATGATGACTTGACGGGATTTCATGATGTGCTTTCTGCAAGATGCGAGGTAATGCAAATTTGGTCTTTTCGTGGCGCACCGCTGATTTGCAATGACGGCGTGGTGCGCTGGTGGTGCCGGTGTTGGTTTGCCTTGTTCCGGACCGCAGACGAACTTTAATCTTTTCGCATATCGAGAAAAACAGCACCCGACGAAAGTAATAATTTCTTAATCCGGAACAATATCCGTCCCACCGCCTTGGTTCATCAGACATTACCGTTATATGCATAGGCGAAAATTTGTTTTCCCCTTATAACCTCAGCGCCGTAAAATGGCGGCTTCTTATAAAAAAATTGATGGCAGTGGAGACTGTGGTGCGTCCAAGCCGGACATCTGACGATGTTGCGGCAGTGGGCCCAGACGCACAGTACCGCTGCCATTTTCTGTTCCCATCATGATCGAAATCCAAGCTGTCACCCAGCGCTTCGGCGACGTCGAAGCGGTTCGCGATGTCGATCTGTCGATCCGCAAAGGCGAGATCTTCGGCATCATCGGCCGTAGCGGCGCCGGCAAGAGTACGCTGGTGCGTACCATCAACCTGCTCAACCGCCCGACCTCCGGGCGCATCGTGCTCGACGGCCAGGACATGACCGCGCTGTCGGCCGACCAGTTGCGCGATGCCCGGCGCGGCATCGGCATGATCTTCCAGCACTTCAACCTGCTCTCGTCGCGCACCGTCTACGACAACATCGCGCTGCCGCTGGAGCTGGCCGGCAAGTCCAAGGCCGAGATCGCCAGGAAGGTCGAACCCTTGCTGGAACTGGTGGGCCTGACCAAGCTGCGCGACCGTTACCCGGCGCAGATCTCGGGTGGCCAGAAGCAGCGCGTGGGTATCGCGCGCGCCCTGGCCAACGAACCCAAGGTCCTGCTGTCGGATGAGGCAACCTCGGCGCTGGACCCGGAAACCACCCGCTCGATCCTGGAACTGCTGCGCAAGATCAACCAGGAGCTGGGCCTGACCATCGTGCTCATCACGCACCAGATGGAAGTGATCAAGGTCATCTGCGATCGCGTGGCGGTGATGGAAGCCGGCCAGGTGATCGAACAGGGCGAGGTGCTGGATGTGTTCCGCCAGCCGCGCCATGAAGTCACCCGCGCGCTGATCGGCGACGTGATCGCCCATGAATTGCCGCGTGGCGTGGTCGAGCGCCTGCGGGTACGGCTGGCCAATGCCGAGAACGGCCAGGGCACCGACCACCTGTTCCGCTTTGCCTTTACCGGTTCGGGCGTGGACCAGCCGCACCTGTCGGAAGCGGTACGGCGCTACAACCTCGACTTCAATATCCTGCACGGCCAGATCGACGAGATCCAGGGCCAGGCATTCGGTTCGCTGGCCATCCTGGCCAACGGCACGCCGGAAAACATCAACAATGCAATGCAATACCTGCGCTCGCAGGGCGTCGTCGTCGAGGAGCTGAACCATGTCATCTGAACTGATCGATCTTTTCATCAGCTCCTTCGGCGAAACCCTGATGATGGTGGTCATCTCGGGGCTGGTGGGTTCGCTGCTGGGCATTCCGCTGGGCATTGCGCTGCACCTGACCGACCGCAACGGCATCCTGCCCAATACCGCCTTCAACCGCATCGCCGGCCTGCTGGTCAACGCCGTGCGTTCGACCCCCTTCATCATCCTCCTGGTGGCGGTGATCCCGATGACGCGCTTCTTCGTGGGCACCTCGATCGGTACCGCCGCGGCCATCGTGCCGCTGACCATCGCCGCGGCGCCCTTCATTGCACGGCTGGTCGAGACCGCCCTGCGCGAAGTCGACCGCGGACTGGTGGAAGCGGCGCAAGCGATGGGCGCGACCACCTGGCAAATCATCTACAAGGTCTTGGTACCGGAAGCATTTGCTGGTATCGTCGCCGGTCTCACGATCACCTTCGTCAGCCTGGTGGGCTATTCGGCCATGGCGGGCGCCATCGGCGGCGGCGGCCTGGGCGACCTGGGCATCCGCTACGGCTACCAGCGCTTCCTGCCGGAAGTGATGTTGGCGGTAGTGCTGATCCTGATCGTCTTCGTACAGTTGGTGCAGTCTTTTGGGGACCTGCTGGTGCGCAAGCTGAGCCATCGCTGACAGCGTGGCACTTCGTTCCGGCATCAAAACAAACCGCGGCTACCCGCTGCGACTTATGTGTAATTGAAAGGAAAGTCATGAACCGTCGTCAGTTGATTCAATTCTTCGCAGGCCTGGGTGTAGTCGCCAGCCTGATCGCCGCGCCCGTGCAGGCGCAAGACAAGCCGATCAAGATCGGCGTCACCGCCGGCCCTCACGCCGAGATCATGGAGCAGGTCAAGAAGCTGCTCGACAAAGACGGCGTCAAGCTGCAGATCATCGAATTCACCGACTACATCCAGCCCAACGCGGCGCTGGCCGGCGGTGACCTGGACGCCAACAGCTACCAGCACCAGCCTTACCTGGACGCGCAGATCAAGGACCGTGGCTACAAGTTCGTCAGCGTCGGCAGCACCATCACCTTCCCGATGGGCATCTATTCGAAGAAGATCAAGTCGCTGGACGAGCTGAAGTCGGGTGCCCGCATCGGCGTGCCCAACGATCCGACCAACGGCGGCCGCGCACTGCTGGTGCTGCAAGCCAAGGGCGTGATCAAGCTCAAGGCCGACGCCGGCCTGAAGGCAACCCCGCTGGATATCGTCGACAACCCGAAGAAGGTCAAGATCGTCGAACTGGACGCGGCTCAACTGCCACGCTCGCTGGATGACTTCGACGCTGCCGTCATCAACGGCAACTTCGCCGAATCGGCCGGCCTGTCGCCGACCAAGGACGCGATCTCGGTGGAAGCCTCCACCGGTCCTTACGCCAACGTGCTGGCCGTGCGTACGGCCGACAAGGACAAGCCATGGGTCGCCAAGCTGGTCAAGGCCTACCACAGCCCGGAAGTGAAGAAATTCGTGCTGGAAAAGTACAAGGGTTCGGTCATCACCTCCTGGTGATGTGAACCTTCCCCTCCGTTCCCTGGCGGGGACGCAGCGAAAAGCCCACCGATGTGAATCGGTGGGCTTTTTTGTTGGGCGCGCCGAAATGGCCATGACAGGCAGACGCGTTACCCATCATGCCGGCATGGCGAAATTATTTCTAAATGTTTTTATAGCCGGCTTAGTGTTTCTACCCACTCTCGCCCGCTGCCGTAACTTATCCCGCATCCAACACGATCTTGCGGGAGTCGACGATGTTGATGTGGAAGCTTAAGAGACTGGCGCTATTGGCTTCAACCATATTGGGCAGCGGCGCCACAAGCGGTTGCGCCGATGAACCAAGGGTGATGCCAGGCGTGCAGGAAAGCGGATACGTGATGCCGTTTCCGCTGCAGCAGGGTGGCGAACAGATCGACCTGCTGGTGCGGGTGAGGGATGACGAGCGACCGCATCAGTTCACGCTGATCCTGGTCATGCGGCACGACTGGCCAGAAGAAAAAAAGGATGCGCTCACCCGCATTTACCAGGGCTTCGCCATCGGCGATTTAGCGCCGACGCCGAGTCCGTTCAGGTTTCGAATCCGGGTCGATGCCATCGATGAGCACAATGATTTTCACGACGAAGAGTTCGTCGCGAACACCAAACCCCAATATACGCTGCAAGCTGAAAACGGCGCCGCCGCATGGCGGGGACAAATGCTGTATGCACGCACACTCACACCGGGCATTTATCGCGTACGCGTCGATAACCTGGCGCCCGTCCCCCAGATCGATTTCCAGACCCTGTTCAGATTCGAGCGCTTCAGTCGCAAGGTCTGAATGGGATTTTACTGCCGTCAATACTGAAGGAGTTCAGCAATGAGCAAGCATGTGTTGAAACTGCATATAGAGACACCCGGCACACTTTATTCACTGAAAGGCGGCGAAACGACAAGATCGCTTGCTGGCCATACCTGGTTTGAAATGATTTCCCCTGACGGCAAAAGCACGCAGGCAGGCTTTGGTCCAGAAAATCCAAAATCAGAAACTTCGTCGGCGCCAGGAACAGTTTTCAACAATGATGGAAATAATTATGAGGGGCTGCCCGCCTTCACCGCTTTGTATGAAATCACTGAAGACCAAGCCAGGACGTTGGAGCGATTTATTCGAAGCCCAAAGCAGTTCGGCTTCGACCTCGACAACTATCACGCTGTCACTAACAGCTGTGTGGACTTCGTCTGGAAAGCGTTGGAAGTGATTGGCATGAATCCGACAAAAAACGAGGGGGATATTCTTCCGCTGGATAACATCGACGATTTCATGTTCCTGATCAACATGAAAATGCTGAAGTTTCCGGATCCATTCACATCAAATCCATGGGACACGAGATGGTTGAAGCCCGGCCAGGCCATATCGATCGAGTTGAATAAGTGGATCGGACCGCCAGAGGGCACAGTCACCGTCGGCCCTCTTGGCAACACAATGCCGCCGCCCCCTGAACCGCCAACACCCCCGTTTCGCCCGGTATCCGTCACAGATGCAGGTTTCTCATCGGACATGGGGAGTGGCTTCATGGGTCCTAGAAGTTTCGGTCCTTCATTCCCGTCATTTGTCCCGCCACCGCCGTTCATCGGCAGAATGCCGTCCTTCTCTTGCGGCAGAGATTACGTCCCATACTGGGGCACTGAATTTTAAATCGCATCGAACGCCCGCCAGCACGACAACAGCCAGCAAGCTCCAGTCACAGCTTCAACGCAGCCCGCAAAAACGCGCACCATCGGGCCCGGTCAGAACGATGATCCGATGCATTATTGCATTCAGCAAGCGGTAGCGGCTCAGTCCCGTCCGCCGCGATGATCCGGCGCATTGCGCCAGTCGTATTCTTCTTCCTCTTCTTCTTCGCCCTCGTCATCGAGCGCATCCGGATTGTCGGTCGACTGGTAGCTGGCCAGCAGTTCGGCGCGCGAAGTCGGCGTCTCCAGCGTGATGCGTCCCAATGCGCCGCTGCGGTAATCCTGCAGGAACACGTGGGCCGCCTTCTCGAAGTCGTACTCGCCGCCCTTGATGCGGAAGCCGCGCTTGGCGGCCACGCCTTCCACCACTGCCACGCCATCCATGCCCGCCAGGTCGAAACCATAGCGCGCCGCCAACAGGTGTCCGTAGCGCTGCAGCAGCTGGTCGGCCAGGAAGGTGGCGACTTCTTCCTCGATCAGCGCGTTGCTGCCCACCGCGTGGCTGGCCGCCAGCATCAGGCCATCGCTGGGATGCGCGATCTTGGGCCACAACATGCCCGGGGTATCGGTCAGCACCATGTTGTTGCCCAGGTACAGGCGCTGCTGGGTCTTGGTCACGGCGGGCTCGTCGCCTACGGCTGCCACGCGCTTCTTGAGCAGCGCATTCATCAACGTCGACTTGCCGACGTTGGGGATGCCCATGATCATCATGCGCAAGGGCTTCAAGGCGGTGCCGCGGTGCGGCGCCACCTGCAAGGCCAGCTTGGGCACGCGGGCGACGTCGGCCGGCTTCTTGCACGACAAGGCGACCGCGGTCACGCCCTTCTGGGCGTTGTAATAGGCGATCCAGGCGGCGGTGACGGCCGGGTCGGCCATGTCGGTCTTGTTGAGGATCTTCAGGCAAGGTCGCTGGCGTGCCGCGCGCAACTCGGCAATCATGGGATTGCAGCTGGCTTCGGGCAGGCGGGCATCGACCACCTCGATGACCAGGTCGACCTTCTCCATCGCCTCGGCCGCCTTCTTGCGGGCGGCGTTCATGTGGCCGGGGAACCATTGGATGGACATGCGGGTTTCTTCTTTCTTGCGTATTTCGTCGAGGCGCTATTTTACGGCTTGCAGCGCCCCGCCCCCTAAAAAAACGCCTGCCGTATCGTCACGGCAGGCGTTTAGTGGCATCGATGCAGCAGATTGGGGCGATTCACGCGTCGGCCGCCGTCGCGGCTTTCCATCTGACAACTTCCACGAAGCGCCATACCAGCCACAGCGCCAGCGCATAAGCCAAGGCCATGCTGCTGAAGGCCACCGGGTTGCGTACCTGCCACTGATCGAAGCTGTGCAGTACGGCGCCCATGACCGCCACCCCGACCAGGGCGCCGATCTGGCGATTGGCATTGAGCGCCGCCGCCGCGCTGTTGGCATGCGCCCGCCCGGCCACCTGCATCACGACCGTGGTCATGGCGGGAATGGCGGTGCTCACGCCCAGGTTGGCCAGTGCGCAGATGCAAGCCAGCACCCAGTAAGGCGTGGCCGGGGTGAAGCTGGTGGCGATGGCCGTAAACAAGGCGCCCACCGACAGGCCCAGCAACAACGGCACGCGCGGTCCCCAATGGGCCGACATGCGTCCCGAGCTCAGGTTGCCCACGAAGACCACCGCCATCATCGGCACCAGTTGCAAGCCGGTATGCAAGGCGTCGGCGCCACGCCCCTGCTGCAGGAACAGGGCCAGGTAGAACAGGGTGCCGTAGACGCTGAAGTTGATCAGGAAACCGATACCGTTGGCTGCCGCAAACTGGGGCGTGGCAAACAGTGCGCGCGGCAGCAGCGACGCCGTGCCACGGCGCTCGTGCCGCACCAGCGCCGCGCTGGCCAGCAGGGTCACGATGGCCGCCGCCGCGATCCGTAGCGAGGTCCAGCCATATACCGGGCCCTGGATCAGTACGAACGACAAGCCAGCCAGCATGACAACGCCCAGGACATGGCTCAGCAGGTGCAGCACACGTGGCTGGCTGGCCACCTGCGGGACCAGGCGCCGCGCCATCCACAGGCCCAGCAGCCCCACCGGCACATTGATCAGGAACACGCTGCGCCAGCCGAGCGCGCTGATCAAAACGCCCCCCACCAGCGGACCGATGGCGGCAGCCAGCCCGACCGTGGCCGACCACACGCCGAGCATGCGGGCCCGTACCCGGTCATCCTCGTAGACATGGGTCAACAGGCTCAGCGAACTGGGCATGAAGAAGGCCGCGCCCAGCCCCTGCAGCAAGCGCGCCGCGATCAGGAAAGGCCCGTTGGGCGCGGCGCCACACAGCAACGACGCCAGCACGAACAGCGACAGGCCCAGCAGGTACAGGCGCCGCGCGCCATAGCGGTCGGCCAGGGCGCCACCGACCATCAGCATGGCGGCGAAGGTGAGCGTGTAGCCGTCGACGATCCAGACCAGCGTCGACAGCGGCGCGGCCAGGCTGCCGGCGATATTGGACAGGCCGACGTTGACTACCGTCACGTCCAGCATGGCCATGACGAAGCCGATGGCCAGCGCCACCAGCGGCAGCAGGCCACCGTCAGGTTGGGCGCGCGGCAGGCAGGCGCCAGGTGCGGCAGGGCATTGAGCGGATGACATGATGTTCTTTCTGCAATGGAAGGCGCCGGCAAGTCCGCGCCAGGGATAAGGCTTGCATTCTAGGACGCTGTCGACATGCAATAAAGAGGTATAAGATCGGCACCCTGATGCAAATTTGCATGCAGCGACGATGAGCAAGGGGAGCAACCATGGATTGGGACAATGCGCGCGTGTTCCTGGCGCTGGTGCGGGCGGGCACGCTGCGGGGCGCCGCCGAACAGCTGGAGATCGACCAGGCCACCGTCGGCCGGCGCCTGGCGGCCATGGAAAAGTCACTCGGCGCGCGACTGTTCCTGCGCACTCCTGCCGGCTATGTGCCTACCCCCGCCGGGGAACTGGCGGCAGCGGCCGCCGAGCGCATGGAACAGGGTGCCGAGCAGATGCTGCGCCAGATGCAGGGCATCGATGAGCGCCTGTGCGGCGTGGTGCGGGTGGCGGCCACCGACACGTCGGCACGCCACTTCCTGGTGCCGGCGCTGCACAAGATGCGCCAGCGACACCCGGGCATCCGGGTGCTGCTGACCACCTCCAACCACATCAGCAACCTGACCCGGCGCGAGGCCGACCTGGCCGTGCGCACCGTGCGCCCCGACAGCCCCGACCTGATCGCGCGCCACCTCAAGCGGCTCTACACCGGGCTGTACGCTTCGCGCGCCTACCTGCAGGCGCGCGGCCAACCCGAACCCGGCACCGCGCTCAAGGGCCACGATGTGGTGATCTACCAGAAGGAAATCCCGACCCGCCAGCAGGAGGCGCTGTGCGGTGAAGCGCATGCCAATGCCAGCGTTGCCGTCGAGGTGAGTTCGGGGGTGATGCTGGCCGAATGCGTGGCCGCCGGCATGGGCATCGGCGAGATCCCCACCCACATGGCCGATGCCATGCCAGGCCTGGTGCGCATCTGGCCCGAGCGCAGCACACCATACGACATGTGGCTGGTGCTGCACGGCGACCTCAACCGCACCGCGCGGGTACGGGCCGTGGCCGACGCGATCGTGGCCGAATACGACGCGGTACCCCCCGCCTAGTCGAGCTCGGCCAGTACCTTCAGGTGCGCCACCACGCTGCGCCCCAGGGCCGACAGGTTGTAGCCTCCTTCGAGGCAACTGACGATGCGGCCCTGCGCATGTTCGGCCGCGACCTGCATGATCTGGCGCGTCATCCACGCATAGTCGGCCTCGACCAGGCCCATCTGCCCCATGTCGTCTTCGCGATGGGCATCGAAGCCGGCCGAGATGAAGATCATCTGCGGCCGGTGCACATGCAGCGCCGGCAGCCATTTCTCGCTCACCAGCTGGCGCACCGCCTGGCCATCGGTATAGGCCGGCAGCGGCGAATTGAGGATATGCGGCTCGGCCGGATCGGCACCCGAGAACGGAAAGAACGGATGCTGGAAGAAGCTCACCATCAGTACCCGCGGGTCATGGGCGAAGGCATCTTCGGTGCCGTTGCCGTGATGCACGTCGAAATCGACCACCGCCACCCGCTGCAAGCCATGCACGTCCAGCGCATGGCGCGCGGCGATGGCGACGTTGTTGAACAGGCAAAAACCCATGGCGCGCTCGGGGGTGGCATGATGGCCGGGCGGGCGCACCGAGCAGAACGCATTGTCCAGCTCGCCCGCCAGCACCGCGTCGGTGGCGGCCACGGCGGCGCCGGCCGCCCGTAGCGCGGCTTGCCAGCTGTGGCGATTGAGCATGGTGTCGTGGTCCACGGCGTGGTACGCCTGGCCGGACCGGGCCAGGTCTGCACTGTGTTGGCGCACGCTGTCGATGGCGGCCTGGCTATGGATACGGCGCAAGTCGGCCGGGTCGGCCAGGGGCGCGTCGCGGCGCTCGAGGAACTGGTCGATGCGGCTGGCGATGAGCTGGTCTTCGATCGCCTGCAGGCGGATCGGCGTCTCGGGATGCCAATCGCCCATTTCATGGCGCTGGCAATCGGCGTGCGTGTAGAAGGCAGTGGTCATATTGCTTCTTGTGCTTCTTGTTATAGGCCGGCAACCGTACCGAGGGTACGCTGCCGGCAAAATCGTCTCGTTGGGCCAGCGCTGCAAGCGCCGGACATCCAGGTTTTATAACTTACTTAGTGTACATCCTGGCGAGCACACCCGCGCCGGCCGTTTGATGCACCAGCAAGGGGCAACCCGGACTATGCGGTATACTGGCCAGCTTGTCTCGCCCTCCGTTCTGACTGCCGCCTCATGCCGATCACCCTGTCTCGTCGCCTGCGCTTCCTGTCGTCCACCTTGATGTCCTGCGCGTTGTGCGCCGCGCCCATCGCGCAGGCCCAGCCGGATGCCTCGACCGGCAACGCCAAGGGCGCTGCCAGGACGGTCAAGAAGGCGCCTGCCAAGAACGCAAAGGCGGTCAAGAAGACGGCGACCGGCAAAGCGGTTGCCGCCGAACCGGGCGAGTTCGTCAATTTCAACGACTGGAAGGAAGTGGCGCGCTTCATCGACGAGATGGTCGAACGCAATGGCTTCGACCGCAATGCGCTCAATGGCGTGTTTGCCCAGACCCGTTATCTCGACACCGCCATCAAGCTGATCAAGCCTGCGCCCGGCAACAAGCCCAAGAACTGGGCCGCCTATCGCGCCCGCTTCATCGACGCCACCCGCATCCGCGCCGGCGTCGAATTCTGGGATACCTACGGCGTGGCACTGGCGCGCGCCGAAGCCCAATACGGCGTGCCGATGGAAATCATCGTCGGCATCATCGGCGTCGAAACCGTCTATGGCCGCAACACCGGCAACTTCCGCGTCATGGACGCCATCACCACGCTGGCCTTCGACTATCCCAACACCCCCACCCGCGAGGCGCGCATGGCGTTCTTCCGGGGTGAACTCGAAAACACGCTGCTGCTGGCGCGCGAATCGAACATCGATCCCTTCAGCCTGCGCGGCTCCTATGCCGGCGCCATCGGCTGGCCCCAGTTCATGCCGGGCAGCATCCGCGAGTATGCGGTGGACTTCGACGGCGACGGCAAGATCGACCTGCGCAATTCGCCGGTCGACGCCATCGGCAGCGTGGCCCATTACCTGGCCGTGCACGGCTGGCAGCGCGGTGAACCGGTGGCCTTCCCGGCCCAGGTCGCCAGCGACAACCGGCAGTGGGAAGGCTTGCTCAACCAGGGGCTGGAAGCCAAGTACACCGTCGACCAGTTGCAGGCTGCAGGGGTAAGCGCCGCAGCGGCGCCGGCCAACCTGCGTTTCGGCCTGATCGACCTGCAAAACGGCAACGCGGCCACCGAATACTGGCTGGGCACCGCCAATTTCTTTGCCATCACCCATTACAATCGCAGCTACTTCTATGCGATGTCGGTGGCCGAACTGGGCCGCGCCGTGGCGGCCGCCCGCAACCGCCCGGCGGCGCCCCGGGACAGCGCACCCAACGATGTGCTGCAACCGAATAAATCCACTCCCTGACGCAACGATGAAACGCATTGCTCCCTTGGCCTCGACGTTGATGCTGACGCTGGTCGGCACTTCCTTTGGCGCCCGTGCCGCCGACCAACGCGAAGATGGCGAAAACCGAGACAGCCTGCCCACCGTCAACGTTACCGCGGCGGGCGCCAGCCGCGCCCGTTCGGCGTCGGTGGCCGGCTTCGACGATGCAGCGCTGCTCGATACCCCGGCGTCGGTATCGGTGGTGGGCGCGGCGCGCATCAGCGACCAGCAATCGCGATTGCTCTCGGATGTGGTCAAGAACGATGCCGCCATCGGCGAGAACTACGCCCCGGTCGGCTACTACGAGAACTTCAGCATCCGCGGCATCACGCTCGACCCGGGCAGCGCCTATCGCATCGATGGACTGTCGGCCGCGGGCGAACAGTCCATCGCGCTGGAAAACAAGGAACGGGTCGAGTTTCTCAAGGGGGTAGCCGGCCTGCAGGCCGGCGTGGTGGCCGCCGGTGGGCTGGTCAACTATGTCACCAAGCGCCCGGCCGAGGTGCGTTCGATCACGCTGGGCACCGACTCCAACGGCTCGCGCTACCTGGCCACCGATCTCGGTACGCTGTTCGGCCAGCACAAGCAGTTCGGGCTGCGCATCAACGCTGCCCACGAGGATATCCATTCGTATGTCAACGGCGCCGATGGCTGGCGCGACTTCGCCTCGCTGGCCGGCACCTGGGCCATCGGCGCCAGAACACTGCTGCAGGTCAACGCCGAATACCAGCAGAAGTCGCAACGTTCGGTGGCCGGCTATCAACTGCTGGGTGGCACCACGCTGCCTAGCGGCGTGTCGCCGAAGAACATGCTTACGCCCCAGTCCTGGGCGCAACCGGTGCGCGATTCGTCGCTCAACACCAACCTGCGCCTGGACACCGAACTGGGCACTGACTGGCGTGCCTATGTCCAGGCCGGCCGCAGCCGGGCGGTGATCGATGACAACTCGGCCTTTCCGTATGGCAGCGGCACCTTTGCCTCGACCTCGTTCGCCGCCAACGGCGACTTCGATGTCTACGACTATCGGGTTCCCAACGACGAACGCCGCAACGACGACGCACAGGCGGCCGTCATCGGCAAGTTCGCCACCGGCGCGCTGCAGCACGAGCTGACGATGGGCCTGGCGCTGACCCGCCGCGTCATCGACAAGCCCGACGGCGTCAACGACCTGGTCGGCAGCGGCAATATCGATGGCACACCGCCCCTGCCGGCATCGCCCCTGGTCTCCGGCCCTGCCTATCGCAACCTGGACAATCGGCAGAAGGCCGTCTTCGCCAGCGACCGCGTGCACTTCTCGCGGCAATGGCAGGCGCTGCTGGGTGGACGCCAGGTGTGGATGGATGAACAGGCCTATTCCAGCGGCGGTACCGCTTCGCGCTTCACGCACCGCAATGTGTTCCTGCCGCAACTGGCACTGATCTTCAAGCCCATCGACAACATGTCGATCTACGGCAGCTATGCCGAGACGCTCACGCTGGGCACCACCGCCCCGTTCTGGACCAACAACTTCGGCGTCACGCTGCCGCCATCGGTGGCGCGCCAGCTGGAAGCCGGCGTCAAGGTCGACGCCACATCCGCACTGTCGCTGACGGCGGCCCTGTTCCGTATCCGTCGTGCCTATGAGTACCAGCAACCGGACGGCGCCGGCGGCTATGACTACGTGCAGCAAGGCCGCCAGACCAATACCGGCATCGAACTGGGCGCCGACGGCAAGTTGAGCCCGCGCCTGCTGGTGGGCGCCACTGCCGCCCTTACCCGTGCCCGCGCCAGCGGCACCGGTACGGCCGCCTACGACGACCAGCAGGCCGTGAACGTACCGCGCCTGCGCACGTCGGTCTATGCCGACTACGCGGTCGCAGGCGTGGACGGCCTCAACGTGACGGGCAGCTGGCTCTACAGCAGCAGCAAGCCGGTCACCCGGGATGGCAGCGTGCAACTGCCGGCCGTGCACCTGTTCAACGCCGGCGCGCGCTACCAGCTGCGCCTTGGCGGCCATGCGGCCACGCTGCGCTTCAATATCGACAACCTGTTCGACAGGCGCTACTGGAAGGACGCCGGGCAATACCTGGGTGACAGCTATGTGCACCTGGGTGCCACGCGCACGGCACGCCTGTCGTTGCAATACGACTTCTGAGCCGGCCATGGAAGCGGCATCCCATCATCTCACCCGGGTCATCAGTCACGGCATGAATGCCGACACGGTGATCTCGGACTGGCCAGCGCTGACCTCCGCCGAGGTGGCACGCGTGCTGCAGCACTACCCGCAGGCGGGCAAGCCGCTGCGGCTGGAATGGCATAGCCCGCGGCCGTTCTCGGCCGCCTGCGTGATGCATACCGACGCCGGCGAGATCTTCGTCAAGCGCCATCACGTACGCGTGCGCGACGTGGCGGCACTGGCCGAAGAACACCGTTTCGTGGCGCACCTGCATGCCAACGGATTGCCGGTCAGCACCGCCTTGCAGACCACCGAGGGCGCCACTGCATTGAGCGACGAGCACTGGACCTATGAAGTGTTCTGGCTGGCGCCCGGGGTCGACCTGTACCGCGACGCATTGTCGTGGACGCCCTTCTCCAGCACCGCCCATGCGCATTCGGCGGGCCGCATGCTGGCACGCCTGCACCAGGCAGCCCGCGGCTACGATGCGCCCGCTCGCACTGCGCGTCCGCTCATTTCCAGCTTCACCATCTTTTCGCAGCACGACCCGGTACGGCCGCTGCAGCACTATATCGAGCAGCGTCCCGCGATTGCCGACTACCTGCAGGAGCGCCCCTGGCGCGGCGAGGTGGCGCAACACCTGCTGCCGTTTCATGCGCGCCTGAAGCCCTACCTGGATGAGATGACGCCGCTATGGACGCATAACGACTGGCATGCGTCGAACCTGTTATGGAGCGACTCCAGCGCCACCGCGCGGGCGCAGACGGTGCTCGATTTCGGCCTGTGCGACCGCACCAGCGCGCTGCACGACGTCGCCACGGCGATCGAACGCAACATCGTCGAATGGCTGGCGATACCGCACCGCCCGGATCAGCTGGTGCACCTGGACCTGCTCGACGCCCTGCTCGACGGATACGATACCCTGCTGCCGCTGGGCGCGCGCCAGGTACGCACGCTGGCGGCGTTGCTGCCGCTGGTACACGCCGAATTCGCACTGGCCGAGCTGGACTACTTCCATGGGGTGACGCAGTCGCCGCAGAACGCGGCACTGGCCTACGATACCTATTTCCTGGGACACGCGGCCTGGTTCAATGGCCACGAGGGCCAGCGCCTGCTGGCGCACCTGGAAGCGCGCGCGCTGCGGCTGGACCAGACCGCAGTGGCACAGCCGCTCTAAGCCCGGCAAGGGCGGCACGGGCTGCGGCGGCACGCGCCACCGCAAAAAACGCCGGCGCCGGACTCAGGCAAAGTCCTTGATCACCTGCGGCTCGATCAACACCATGTTCTCGTTGGCGCCCAGCCAGACCTGCCCGTCCTGGATCGTGCACTGCAGTTGCATGCTGCGCTGGGCCAGCGCCGCCAGGGCCTGGCTGGCGTCGGCATCGATATTGACGACCTTGAGGTTCTTGGCGCGCTCGACACGGCTGCCGGTCTGGTTCCACCAGATGCCGGAGACGCTGCTATAGCTATAGACGATGACCTTGTCCGAACGTCCGCAGGCCTTGAGGATGGCACGGTCGTCGGGCTGGCCGACCTCGATCCACAGATCGATCGCGCCGGTCAGGTCCTTCTGCCACAGGTCCGGCTCATCGGTATCCGACAATCCCTTGCCGAAACCCAGGGTTTCGCCGGCGTTGAGCGCAAAGGCCAGCACCCGGATCATCATGCGTTCATCGGTTTCGGATGGATGCCGGGCGATCGTCAGCGGATGCGACTGGTAATAGTGCCGGTCCATGTCGGAAATCTGGAGTTCGGCTTTGTAGATGGTGGATTTGAGCGCCATGAAGGAATCTGTCGGTATGCGGTGCGCCAGGCTGGCGCAGCCAAAGGTTGGCAAGCATAGCCGATCCGGGAGCTCCCGGCCATGGCCCGCATGCGACAATATCGCATGCTAAATCACGCCGACACCCGCAGCGACGACCAGATCGTGGCACTCACCCACGCCTGGCTGGAACAGGCTGTCATCGGACTGAACCTGTGCCCGTTCGCCAAGGCCGTCCACGTCAAGCAGCAGATCCGCTACCGGGTCACCCGCGCCACCGACTGGAACACCCTCGGCGAGCATCTCGACGAAGAGTTGGCACTGTTGGCACAAAGCGACGCCGCTAACATCGACACCACCTTACTGATCGTGCCACTCGCATTGGCGCAATTCGACGAATACAACGATTTTCTTGAATGGGCCGACCGCATCCTCGAAAGAGCCGGTCTCGAAGGCGTTTTGCAAATCGCTAGTTTTCATCCGATGTATCAATTTGCCGACACCGAACCCGACGATATCGAGAATTTCAGCAACCGCTCGCCTTTTCCCGTGCTTCATCTGTTGCGAGAAAGCAGCATCGACCGCGCGGTAGCGGCCTACCCCGAGGCCAGTGCCATCTTCGAGAGGAATATGGCGACCCTGCGGCAGTTGGGGCTATCTGGCTGGAATATGCTGCCATTTGTCGTGACAAACGAACAACCCTAGCAAATCTCGAAAAAATCCTGTTAATATCTGTTACAAATTCGAGATGGGTTTCTGCAACTATTGTGGAATAGTTTTTTCTGACCACATGAATAATGTGCAATTATTTCTACATAGACATAGAATTGCTGCGTGACTATTAGAATTTAACTTCACAGGTCAGAGAACCCGATACCACTTTTTGAAGTCGTTCTTTGATAGGACTAGTCGATATCTTGTAGAAAACGGACCCTGAAAGCCGCAGTCTCGGATAGAGTTAGTCGCGTTTTGCAGTTTTACCAACAATTAATGCTTAGGCCTCGAGCCTTGACAAACATCTGCATAATGGAACGTCCCGATCATGACTACAACTACAGATACTGCTGAAACCAATTCGTTTGTCGACAACGTCAATTACGACCCCAACCATCTGTTGGACGCGTTGATCGAGAAGTTGCATCTGAAGAACGATGCCGCACTCTCGCGCGCCCTCGAGGTCGCCCCTCCGGTCATCAGCAAGATCCGCCATCGCCGCTTGCCGGTGGGCGCCTCGCTGCTCATCCGCATGCATGAGGTCAGTGGACTGTCGATTCGTGAATTGCGTGAGCTCATGGGTGACCGTCGCGAGAAGTTCCGCATCAGCGACAAGCAGTTCAAGCCCAAGCCGGGTCAACCGGCCGTAGCGCCCACCAGCGGTAGCCCAGAATGAACAACGGAGCCTGAAGGCTCCGTTTGCTTGTCGTTTTCCGATATCAGGCCGTGCCGGCAGCAATGCAGGCACGGCTTGTTCGTTTATGCCGGGAACACGCCGGTCGAGAGATAACGGTCGCCCCGGTCGCAGACGATGAAGACGATGGTGGCGTTCTCCACCTGGTGGGCCAGGCGCACTGCCACCTCGCAGGCGCCGGCGGCGGAAATGCCGCAGAACAGGCCTTCGGTCACGGCCAGCTTGCGGGCCATGTTCTCGGCATCGGCCTGGCTCACCGATTCGGTCAAATCGACCCGCGAGCGGTCGAAGATCTTGGGCAGGTAGGCCTCGGGCCATTTGCGGATGCCGGGAATGGATGAGCCATCTTCAGGCTGGGCGCCGACGATCTGCACTGCCGGGTTCTGCTGCTTGAGGTACTGGGCCACGCCCATGATGGTGCCGGTGGTCCCCATGGCGCTGACGAAGTGGGTCACGCTGCCCTTGGTGTCGCGCCAGATCTCGGGGCCGGTGGTCTCGTAATGCGCCAGCGGATTATCCGGGTTGGCGAACTGGTCCAGGATCAGCCCCTGCCCTTCCTTCTGCATCTGCTCGGCCAGGTCACGCGCATATTCCATGCCGCCACTCTTGGGTGTGAGGACGATCCTGGCGCCATAGGCGGCCATGCTCTGGCGACGCTCCTCGGACAGGTTCTCCGGCATCAGCAGCACCATCTTGTAACCGCGCATCGCCGCCACCATCGCCAGCGCAATGCCGGTATTGCCGCTGGTGGCTTCGATGAGGGTATCGCCGGGCTTGATCTGGCCGCGCGCCTCGGCGCGGGTGATCATCGAGTAGGCCGCGCGGTCCTTGACCGATCCGGCCGGGTTATTGCCTTCCAGCTTGCCCAGGATGATGTTGTTGCGGCGCTTGGCTTCTTCACCGCCGATACGCGGCAGCTGGATCAGCGGGGTATTGCCGATGGTCGATTCGATAGTCGGATAAGACATTTGGCCTGGGTTCCCTTGCGCGATGCTGTACAGATCGCTCGATGGTCGAAACAGGCATTTTAATATGACTCAATAGCATGTGCTGGCAGCCAAACCCAACAAGATGCTTATAAGGATATAGCCAATTCATTTAAACGAATTGACCTACACTAGACCACAGCAGCCGCGGCTGCCGATGGCGAGGCACTCCCGACGACCACGCCACTGAGGAGACCAGCATGCAAACCCATGACGTCAGCAACCAGGTCGCGCCCCTGGAGAACATCAACCTCTACACTACCGACCTGGCCTTGCAGGAAGGCGTGCGTAACCACGGCGCCGCCTGGCATGCCGCCATGCTGCAGGCGCAGGGTGCGGAGCTGGCCAGCAGCGAGGTGCAGCAACTGGCCGAGCTGGCCAATCGTCATCGGCCCGAGCTGCACAGCCACGACCGCAGCGGGCACCGGATCGACACCGTGCAATTCCATTCGGCCTGGCACGCGCTGCTGGAGCTGCTGCGACGCCCCGCGCTGCACGCGTTGCCCTGGATGCAGCCTGGCACCGGCGCCCACGTCGCCCGCGCGGCCGGCTATTACCTGCACGGCCAGGTCGAAGCGGGCTCGTTGTGCCCGACCACCATGACCTTCGCCGCCATTCCGGTGCTGCGCCAGGAACCGGAACTGTTCGCCCAATTGCAGGGCCGGCTGTTCTCGCGCGAGCACGATAGCCGCGACCTGCCGTTGCACCACAAGCGCTCGGCGCTGATCGGCATGGGCATGACCGAGAAACAGGGCGGCTCGGATGTGCGCAGCAATACCAGTACCGCGGTGGCGGTGGCGGCCCCCGGGCGGGGTGCGGCGTACCTGCTGTCGGGACACAAATGGTTCTTCTCGGCGCCGATGTGCGACGCCCACCTGATGCTGGCGCGCAGCGAACAGGGACTGTCCTGCTTCTTCGTGCCGCGCTGGTTGCCCGACGGCGGCAAGAACCCGATTCACATCCAGCGCCTCAAGGACAAGCTGGGCAACTGCTCCAACGCCAGTGCCGAGGTCGAGTTCGACGAAGCCTGGGCGTTGATGGTGGGCGAGGAAGGACGCGGCATCGCCACCATCATCGAGATGGCCAACCATACCCGGCTCGATTGCGTCATCGGCAGCGCCGCGCTGATGCGCCAGGCGCTGGTGCAGGCGATCCACCATGCGCGCCATCGCAGCGCGTTCGGCCGTCACCTGGCAGAACATGGCTTGATGCGCAACGTATTGGCCGACCTGGCGCTGGAGAGCGAAGCCGCCACCCAGCTGATGCTGCGCCTGGCGCATGCCTTCGATGCGCCGGACGATCCGCTGGAGCGCGCCTGGAAGCGCATCGTCACACCGGCGGCCAAGTTCTGGATCTGCAAGCGCGCGCTGCAATTCACCGGCGAATGCATGGAAGTCTGGGGTGGCAACGGCTACGTCGAGACCGGCCCCATGGCACGCCTGTATCGCGAGGCGCCGGTCAATTCGATCTGGGAAGGTTCGGGCAATGTGATGTGCCTGGATGTGCTGCGCGCCATCGAGCGCGAGGCGCAGGGGTTCATCCTGCTGTTGCAGCAGCTGCAGCAGGCCGCCGCCGGCCACCCGCTGCTCGATGCCCGGTTGAGCGCATTGAAGCGCTTGCTGGCGATGCCCGCCACCGAGCGCGAATCCTTGGCGCGACGCCTGGTGCAGGAACTGGTACTGGCCTTGCAGGGCATGCTGATGTTGCAGCACGCGCCTGCCGCCAGCAGCGATGCCTTCCTGGCCAGTCGCGACCAGGCCGGTGACGGGCGGGTCTACGGCACGCTGGGCGATACCGATGCCGTGCGGCTGGATGCCATCCTGCAACGTGCCTGGCCGGGCTAGCTCAACCGGTACCGTTGCGCAGCAGTTCGAACAGGTCGCTGTCCCCCATCTGGCCCCCTTTGAGCATCAACTCCACCCCATCGAGCTGCGGCAGGTCGGCATGCGCGCGACACAGCGCCACGCCGGCCGACAGGTTGCCGAGATAGGACAGCCCCCAGATATCGAGCGCCTTCAATGCATGGCTGGAGGTATCGCCTCCCGCCACCCCTACGCGCGTCAACGGCACCGCCTGCAACAGCCGGCGCAACAGTTCGCCGCAGGCATGCGCCAGCTGCTGCGATGCGGAACCGGTGGATAACAATTGGCGTTGGCCCTGATGCGCCGCCGTGCAGGCCAGCATGTCGCGGCCCTGGCGCAGCCCATCGGCAATGCGGGCGACAGTGGCCTCCAGGTAGGAGGCGTCGCGGTCGATGAGACGCTGGGCGTCGAGCAGGATCTTGTCATAGGACCGCGCCGCACCGATCTGCAGCGCCGTGATCGGCGACAGGCTTCCGGCCAGCACCAGTACCGGCCCCCTTGCCGGCGCAATGCGCGCCGCGTCGCCGGGGCGAGGGGCGTCCAGCCAGCCGCATGCCTGCCATCCGGCCGCCAGCGCCTGCACCACGCTGCTGGCGCCGATGGCAAGCAAGCGCTGCTGCTGCGCACGGCGCCAGACCAGCCCACCGATGACGGCGAGGTCGGCCTGGCTGCTGACATCGAACAGCACCGCATCGGGACGCGCTTGCCCCAGGGCGTCGACCTGGCCCTCGAGCGCGGCCGGGTCGAGATACTGCGGGTAATGCACCGCCTTGACCGCCAGGCCCTGGTGGGCCAGATGCTGGCGCAGGTCGGATTCGTTCATCGGCGTGACCGGATGGCAACGCATGGTCGGGTGACGGTCGATGCGCACCACCTCGCCACCGGCCTTCTCGGCCGCGAACAGATGGCTGAACAGGCAGAAGCGACGCAGGTTGGGCTGGCCACCCAGCATCGGCACGAACGGATTGGCGATGGTCTCGCGCCAGATGCGCAGGGCGGCGCCGATATTGCCGATATGGGGGGCGCTGTCGAAAGTCGAACAGATCTTGTAATGCGTCACCGGCACGTCCAGGCTGGCAAAGAAGCGCGCCACCGGCATCAGTTCGGCATGCATCTGGGCGGCGTCCATCGAGCGCGCCGCGCCGGCAATGCCGACGCAATCGAGCGGCCCGGCAGCCTGCCGTTGGGCCGCATCCGGCACCCGCAGGAACAGCAGGCTGCGCAGCCCGGCCAGCGTGGCAGTGGCCAGGGTGTCGGTGGCGCCGGTGAAGTCGTCGCCGTAGAAGGCCAGCTTCGGGCGGCCGTCGAGAAATGACGTGCTCACGTCATCTCACTTGAGCTTGTTGCCATAGAAGGCGATGGCGCGTTGCAGCTCCGGCGCTTGCTTGGCATAGTCTTCCAGGGCGATGCCGGCGCGCGCCGCATCCCATGCCTGGCGCAGGCTGGCCACGCCGGCAGCGGCGCCGTCGGGGTGCGCCAGGATACCACCGCCCGACAGGAAGATCACATCGCTGCTGTTGATGGCGTCGAAGGTGGGACGTACCGTGCCGGCCCACTGGCCGTTGGAGAACACCGGCATCACGGCGTCGTCATCGGCCATGGGGGTCAACACCGCGCGGGCCGCGTCGACCACCTCATCGTTGAACTCGGAGAATTTGCCATTCAAGCCGTGCACATGCAGATGGTCGACACCGGCCAGGCGCCACATGGCCTGGTAGGCGGCAAACGACATGCCCAGCAGTGGCTCGCGCGACATCATGCCGAAGCCATTGCGATGGCCGTGCAGCGCCAGCGAGGTGCTGCGCCGCAGGCTCTGCACCGCAGAGAAACCGCACCAGTTCAGTCCCACCATCACGCAACTGCCGCCTTCCTTTTCCACCAGTTCGGCGTGACGGCGCATGGCGTCGAGTTCGTCGGTGATGTTGAAGGCCACCATGACGCGTCGCCCGCTCTTGTCCTGGTAGGCGCGCACGCGCTGCATCACCGCCTGCACCCGCTGCTTCAAGGGCGCATGGCTGGGGTTGGCGCAGACTTCGTCATCCTTGATGAAGTCGACGCCCGCCTCGCACAGTCGTGCCACCAGGCCTGCGGTCTCATCGGCCGACAGGCCCACGTTGGGCTTGATGATGGTGCCCAGCAGCGGTGCCTGCGGCACGCCGGTCAACTTGCGGGTGCCGGCGATGGCCTGGCGCGGCAGGTCGAACTGGCGCCGGTAGGACGCTGGCAACTTCAGCTCCAGCAGCCGCAGGCCGGTCACCTCGCCCAGGTCGAACAGGTTGCCGGCGACCGTCGCGGCCAGCGTCGGCAGGTTCGGCCCGACGTTTTCCACCGGGAACGAAATGCGGATGCGCGCCCGCCGATACGGCCCGCCGATGTTCTGGCGCTGCTGCCAGGCGTTGAGCAGGCTGGGTGCATCGACCTGGCCGATCTGCTCGATGCCCAGCACCACCGCGCGGGCGCGTTCGCGCAACTGGTCGGTCTCGCCCTCGACCCGCACGAAGGTGCCGCACGACTGCTCGCCGGCCATCACCTCGGCCACGTGGGCCGGGTCCAGCGGGGTTTCGATCAGGTAATCGGCAATGAAGCGGCTGCCGTCGGCCGGCAATTCTGCGGGCCCCATGATCACAGCTTGCTCAGGTCAGGAAAGGCGCGCACCGGATCCGTGCCATCCCAGTTCTCGGCCGATTCGCGGATGATGCGAAACACCTTGCCCTTGGGGCCGGCCACCTCGGACAACTCGATCACGGTGCCCGGATGGTATTCGGTCTCGAAGTAGACGAAACGGCCGCGCTCGCCTACCTCGCCGCTCATGCCGACCTTCCAGCCGCGGTCCAGCAGCAATTGCAGGTCGCGCTCGAAATGCTCGGTCCAGTAGGCCACGTGTTGCAGGCCGCTGCGGCTGTTGGCGATGAAGTCGCGATACATCGATGGCGTCTCGCCGCGCGCCTGGATCAGTTCCACCTGCACATTGCCGGAGTTGGCCAGCGCCACCGAGTTATGCGGCTCATAGGCGTGCCCCTTGTAACGATAGTTCTTCAGCGGCACGCGCTCCATGTAATAGAACGGGCCCACGCCAAGGACCTCGGTCCAGTATTTCATCGCGGCTTCGATGTCCTCGACCACGTAGCCCAGTTGCTTGATCTCTCCGAGAAAGCGGCTCATTGCTGTTCCTTTAGGTTGTTCAGTTCAGGTATCGTTGACGGCTCACAGAAAGCCGATGGAAATCCAGGGGACGAAGGCCACCACCAGCAGCGCCGCCACCAGTGCCGCCAGATAGCTCCAGACGCGGTTGAAGACGCGGTCGGGCGACACCTTGCCGATGGCGCAGGCGG
>NZ_AKJA01000070.1 GCF_000282575.1 Herbaspirillum sp. YR522
CGGCGGTAGCCGCACGCCTGGCGCCTGCGGCCACCGCCACCGACACCGGCGGCTCGATTCGCCAGCCGGCCTCCCTGTGCGGCGTCACCGGCATCAAGCCGACCTATGGCAGCGTGTCGCGCTTCGGCATGATCGCCTTCGCCTCCTCGCTCGACCAGGGCGGCCCGATCGCCAAGACCGCCGAGGACTGCGGCTTGCTGCTCAACGCCATGAGCGGTTTCGACCAGCGCGACTCGACCAGCCTGGAACGCCCCACGGAAGACTTCACCCGCTCGCTCAACGACGACCTCAAGGGCCTGCGCATCGGTGTGCCGCACGAGTTCTTCGGCGCCGGCCTGGCCGCCGACGTCGAGCAGGCGGTGCGTGCGGCATTGGCCGAGTTCGAGAAACTGGGCGCGACGCTGGTCGACATCTCGCTGCCCAAGACCGAATTGTCGATCCCGGTGTACTACGTGATCGCGCCGGCCGAGGCGTCGTCGAACCTGTCGCGGTTCGATGGCGTGCGCTACGGCCACCGCGCCGCCGACTACGGCAACCTGGCCGACATGTACAAGAAGTCGCGTGCAGAAGGCTTCGGCGACGAGGTCAAGCGCCGTATCCTGGTCGGTGCCTATGTGCTGTCGCATGGCTACTACGATGCCTATTACCTGCAGGCGCAGAAGATCCGCCGGCTCATCGCGCAGGACTTCCAGGATGCGCTGGCCGGTCCCGACGCCCAGTGCGACGTGATCATGGGCCCGGTCTCGCCCACGGTGGCCTGGGACCTGGGCGACAAGGCCGACGATCCGGTGGCCAACTACCTGGCCGATATCTTCACGCTCTCGACCAGCCTGGCGGGCTTGCCCGGCATGTCGATCCCGTGCGGCTTCGGCCAGGGCGACAAGAACGGTCGGCGCCCGGTCGGACTGCAGATCATCGGCAACTACTTCGACGAAGCGCGCCTGCTCAACGTGGCGCACCGCTTCCAGCAGGCCACCGACTGGCACCTGCGCGAACCAGGCTAATTGCACCAACAGCTACCATCTACGCTATCGGCAAGGACAACATCATGCAGTGGGAAGTCGTCATCGGCCTCGAAACGCACACGCAGCTTTCGACCCAATCCAAGATCTTCAGCGGCGCCTCGACCCAGTACGGCGCCGAACCCAATACCCAGGCCAGCCCGGTCGACCTGGCGCTGCCGGGCGTATTGCCGGTGCTGAACCGGGGCGCGGTCGAACGCGCCATCCAGTTCGGCCTGGCCATCGGCGCCACCATCGCGCCGCGCTCGGTGTTCGCGCGCAAGAACTACTTCTATCCCGACCTTCCCAAGGGCTACCAGATCAGCCAGTACGAGATCCCGGTGGTCCAGGGCGGCACGCTCGGCTTCGCCGTCGAGAAGGACGGCAAGACCGAGTTCAAGACCATCAACCTGACCCGCGCCCACCTCGAGGAAGACGCCGGCAAGTCGCTGCACGAGGACTACCAGGGCATGACCGGCATCGACCTCAACCGCGCCGGTACGCCGCTGCTGGAGATCGTCACCGAACCCGAGATGCGCAGCGCCGCCGAGGCAGTGGGCTACGCCAAGGCCTTGCACTCGCTGGTGGTCTGGCTGGGAATCTGCGACGGCAACATGCAGGAAGGTTCGTTCCGCTGCGACGCCAACGTCTCGGTGCGCCCGGTGGGCCAGGCGCAATTCGGCACCCGCTGCGAGATCAAGAACCTGAACTCGTTCCGCTTCATGGAAGAGGCGATCAACTTCGAGGTGCGACGCCAGATCGAACTGATCGAGGACGGCGGCACCGTGGTGCAGGAAACCCGCCTGTACGATCCCGACCGCAAGGAAACCCGTTCCATGCGCAGCAAGGAAGACGCGCAGGACTACCGCTACTTCCCCGACCCCGACCTGCCGCCGCTGGTGATCGCCCAGGCGTGGATCGACCAGGTCAAGGCCACCCTGCCGGAGTTGCCCGCGGCGATGCGCGAACGCTTCGTGCGAGACTATGCGCTGCCCGAGTACGACGCCATGGTGCTGACCCAATCCAAGGGCGTGGCCGCCTATTTCGAGGCGGTGGTGAACGCCGCCGGTCGCGAACAGGCCAAGCCTGCCGCGAACTGGCTCATGGGCGACTTCGCCTCGACCCTGAACCGGGAAGACACCGACATTGCCGCCGCGCCGGTCTCGGCTACGCAGTTTGCGCTGCTGTTGAAGCGCATCGCCGATGGCACCATCTCCAACAAGATCGCCAAGGAAGTCTTCGCCGGCATGTGGGAAGCCAGGTCCGACCAGGACTCGCTGGCCGATGACATCATCCAGGCCAAGGGCCTGAAGCAGATTTCCGACAGCGGCGCGCTCGAAGCGATCGTCGACCAGGTACTGGCGGCCAACGAGAAATCGGTGGCCGAGTTCCGCGCCGGCAAGGAACAAGCCATCAACGCCCTGATCGGCCAGGCCATGAAGGCCAGCCGCGGCAAGGCCAACCCGGCCCAGCTGACCGAGTTGCTACGCAGGAAACTGGCAGGCTGAAGCCAGGCACGGCCTGGCCCGGCATGATCAAACCGCTTCTTCGGAGGCGGTTTTTTAATGCATATTGCCCGTCGTCAATGCGTCGCCGCGTCGAGCGCATAAGGTTATGCATTCTTGTTCGTTGTCCACCCGGCCGGCGCCGTGTGTAATCAGTGTTTTTCGCTGCCGGGCATGCGTCGGCAGCGGCCAGCCAAGCACAGGAGTACACATGTCGGTCGATACACTGGAACGCACCCGGGCGCCGGGTTCACGGCAATCCTTTGAAATCCGTCCCCTGGGTGGCCCATTGGGCGCGGAAGTGACCGGCCTCAACCTTGACCTGCCGCTGGCCGACGACCAAGTGGCCAGCCTGCGCGCGGCGCTGGTGGCGCATGGCGTGGTGGTGTTTCGCGACCAGCGCATTACCCCCACGCAGCAGGTGGCGTTCAGCCGCCGCTTCGGCCCATTGCAGGTCCACGTGCTGAACCGTTTCCACTTGCAGGGTTATCCCGAGATCCTGATCGTGTCCAACGTGGTCGAGGATGGCAAGCCGATCGGCCTGGTCGACGCCGGCGCCGACTGGCATTCGGATCTGTCGTACATGCCCAAGCCCAGCCTGGGAGCACTACTGCATTCGCAGGAACTGCCGGCCGAACGCGGCGATACGCTGTACGCCAATACCGCCGATGCCTACGACAGGCTGCCGGCCGAGACCAGGAAGCTGCTGGCGGGCAAGACGGCCGTGCATTCCTATGTGTATCGCTACGAGCGGCTACGCAAGCTCTCGCCCTGGCGGCCGGAATTGACGCAGAAGCAGATCGACGAGGTGCCGCCGGTGCAGCATCCGGTGATCACCACCCATCCCGAGAGCGGCCGCAAGATCCTGTTCGTCAGCGAGGGCTTCACCTCGCATATCGTCGGCATCCCGCGCGATGAAAGCGACGACCTGCTCAAGCAGCTGCACGCCCACATCACCCGCCCCGAGAACGTCTATACCCACAAGTGGCAGCCGCACGACATGGTGTTCTGGGATAACCGCAGCACCCAGCACTACGCCGCCATCACACCTCAGCACCTGCGCCGCACCCTCTACCGCACCACCGTCGAGGGCGACGTACCACGCTGAACCGTCCAGTTGCCGGTTTGCCATCAGGAACATCGCCCCGCCCGCCCAGTCCAATCGGTTCGTGTACATCATTCGAACAAAGAGAGGCTGCAAATGAGATTCCGGACCATTTTCCTGGTGGTGCTGCTGGTACTGGTGGCCATTTTTGCGGCGGTCAACTGGACCGCCTTCATCGCACCGACCACGCTGTCATTGATCTATACCGAGTTCCAGGCGCCGCTGGGCGTGGTGATGCTGGGGATCATCGTGGTGCTGACCGCGTTCTTCCTGCTCTATATCCTGACGCTGCAAACCAGCGTGTTACTCGAAAGCCGGCGCCTGACCAAGCAATTGCAAACCCAGCGCGACCTGGCCGACCAGGCCGAACATTCACGCTTTACCGATCTGCGCGGCTATCTCAAGACCGAGATGGAGCAACTCAACCGGCGCCAGGTCGAGCAGCAGACGCTGATCGCCGAGCGACTCGACAGCCTGCAAAGGGACATTGCCCTGCGCGTGGAGCAAACCGAGAATGCGGTGGCGGCCCAGGTCGGCGAACTCGACGACCGCCTGCAGCGGCGCGACACCAGCGGCGTGATCCGGCCCCTGTAACGAACCCACGCTCCAGGCAAAAAAATGGCTGCATCGATGAGATGCAGCCATTTTTCGTTCGGCCAGCCGGCGCGGCCCGG
Source organism: Herbaspirillum sp. YR522 (assembly GCF_000282575.1). Lineage (GTDB taxonomy): Bacteria > Pseudomonadota > Gammaproteobacteria > Burkholderiales > Burkholderiaceae_D > Herbaspirillum. The sequence continues at coordinate 4,286 of NZ_AKJA01000070.1, forward strand.
CGCCTCAGACGCCGTAGCGGGTGCGATAGGCGGCCACTGCATCCTTGTGCTGCAGGATCTGGGCATCGGCGCCGGTCGAGATATAGTCGAACAGGTCGTTGAGGTTGCCGATCGAGATCACCGGCATGCCGTATTCGCGTGCCACCTCCTGCACCGCCGACAGCTCGGAGAGTGCGCCGTCCTTGCCCGAGCGCTCCATGCGATCGAGCGCGATCAGGACCGCGCAGGGCGTGGCGCCGGCGGCACGGATCATGTCCACCGATTCGCGCACCGAGGTGCCGGCCGAGATCACGTCGTCGATGATCACCACCTTGCCTTGCAACCTGGCGCCGACGATGGTGCCGCCCTCGCCGTGGTCCTTGGCTTCCTTGCGATTGAAGGCGAACGGCACGTTGCGGCCCATGCCGGCCAGCGCCACTGCCGTGGCCGAGGCCAGGGTGATGCCCTTGTAGGCGGGGCCGAACAGCATGTCGTACTCGACGCCGGCCTCGGCCAGCGTCTGCGCATAGAAGCGCGCTACCTGGGCCAGCGTCGCGCCCTCGCTGAACAGGCCGGCATTGAAGAAGTAAGGCGAGGTACGACCGGCCTTGGTGACGAACTCACCAAAGCGCAGCACGCCCGCCGACACGGCGAATTCGATGAATTCCTGTCTCAAGTTGCTCAAGATGCATTCCCGGGGAAAAGTGTAATGGACAAGCCGCGGCACCCGGCTTGCCACCAGGCAAGGCCGATACAGCGTGATCAGGGCGATATTTTAAATGAATCGCCCTATCGGTTATGCTACCGGCCTCACTTTGCAGGATAGAACATGCCAAAAATCGTTTCCGCCAACCTCAATGGCATCCGCTCGGCGGCCAGGAAGGGTTTCTTCGAATGGCTGCACAAGGAGTCGCCCGACTTCGTCTGCGTCCAGGAACTCAAGGCCCAGGCCGCCGACATGACCGAGCAGTTCCTGGCCCCCGAGGGCTACGTGGGCCACTTCCACTATGCCGAGAAGAAGGGCTATTCGGGCGTGGGCGTCTACAGCAAGCGCGAACCGGACGCCATCCGCATCGGCTTCGGCAATACCGAATTCGACGCCGAGGGACGCTATGTCGAGTGCGATTTCGGCGACCTCACCGTGATCTCGCTGTATGCCCCGTCGGGCTCGTCGAGCGAAGAACGCCAGCTGGCCAAGTTCCGTTTCATGGAAGTGTTCCTGCCGCACCTGATGGAACTGGAACGGAGCGGGCGCGAGATCGTCATCTGCGGCGACTGGAACATCGCCCATAAGGAGATCGACCTGAAGAACTGGAAGAGCAACCAGAAGAATTCCGGCTTCTTGCCCGAAGAACGCGCCTGGATGACACGCATCTTCGACCAGCTGGGCCTGGTCGATGTCTATCGCCTGCTACATCCCGAGACCACCGGCGACGCCTATACCTGGTGGAGCAACCGGGGCCAGGCCTGGGCCAACAACGTGGGATGGCGCATCGACTATCACGTGGCCACGCGCGGGATCGCCGCCACCGCGCGCAGCGCATCGATCTACAAGGAGCAGCGCTTTTCGGACCACTCGCCGCTGACGGTCGTCTACGGTTAGGCCGGTCCACCACTGCCCGCCCGGCCCGATGCCCCGACTGCCTCATCAGGCCGGCCAGGCCGACGGCGATCCCTACTTGCCGCCGGTGACATCGAGGAAGGTACCGGTGATGAAGGAAGCCTCGGCGCCGGCCAGCCACAGCACGGCCCGGGCGACTTCGTCGGGCTGGCCGCCGCGGCCCATGGGGATCGAATCCTTGACGCGGTCCACCCGGCCGGGCTCGCCACCGCTGGCATGCATGTCGGTATAGATGTGTCCGGGGCGCACGCAGTTGACCCTGATCCCCTCGCGCGCGACTTCCTTGGCCAATCCGGTGGTGAAGGTCTCGAGCGCGCCCTTGGAGGCGGCGTAGTCCACATACTCGTTAGGACTGCCGAGCCGGGCCGAGGCCGACGAGATATTGATGATTACCCCGCCGCTGCCGCCGTGGCGATGCGCCATGCGCCTGATCGTTTGCTGTGCGCACAGCATGGGGCCGATCGCGTTGACCGCGAAGATGCGCTGCATTCGCGCAAAGCCCAGGTTTTCCAGTGGCGACTGCCGTTCGAGGATCGCCGCATTGTTGACCAGCACATCGATGCGGCCGAATTCGCCGTCGATCGCCTCGAACAGCCGGGCCACCTGCTGTGGATCGGCACTGTCGGCCTGCATGGCCAGGGCCCGTCGTCCCAGATTGCGCACATCGGCTGCAACCTCTTCGGCCGCGGCGGCGTTGGCGGCATAGCTGAGGGCCACGTCGTAGCCTCGGGCCGCAGCCAGGCGCGCGGTGGCAGCCCCCATGCCGCGGCTGCCGCCGGTAATGAGGATCAGCGGCGCGGGTGTATCGGCATTCATCACATTCTCCAGCAGTAGAAAAACCGTATGTCCCGGCACCTAGCCGATCATGACCGTGCCGGCCGCGATGGCAACGCAGGCCAGCAGCCGCATCGCGCCCAGCGATTCGCCCAGGAACAGATAACCGATCAGCGCGGCGAACAGCACACTGGTTTCGCGCAGCGCCGAGACCGCGCCCATGGGCGCACTCGACATGGCATGGATCACGATGCCATAGGCCAGCAGCGACACCAGGCCACCGCCGAAGGCAATGCCGAAAGCGGGGCTGGGCGTGAACAGGCGACGCGCGCAGGGCCAGCCGCGCAGGCCCACATAGACCAATGGCATCAGTATTGCCCACAGCGCGCACATCCACGCGGTATAGGCCATCGGCGTGCCGGACAGGCGCACGCCGATGCCGTCGGCCACGCTGTAGGCAGCGATGAAGCAGCCGGTGCCCAGCGCGTAGGGCAGGCCGGGCACGGCGAGCCGACGTCCACGCAAGGCCAGGCAGATGATCCCGACCGACACCAGCGCAATCCCCACCAGGGCGACCGGGCCTACCTTCTCGCCGGCCACCAGCGCCGCACCCAGCGTCACCAGCAAGGGCGAACAGCCGCGTGCGATCGGATAGGTCTGCCCCAGTTCGCCGCTGCGATAGCTGCGCACCAGGAAAAGGTTATAGCCGACATGCAGCACCGCGGAGAGCACCGCATAGGGCCAACTGGCGCGCGCTGGCGGCACCAGCAGCGCGCAGCCCACCATGCTGGCCGCGGCGACGGCCAGGCACATCACGGTCATCGACCACAGGCGGTCGCTGCCCGCGCGCAGCAGGGCGTTCCAGCCAGCATGCAGCAGAGCGGCCAACAGGATCAGCAGGACAAGATGAATGGGCATGCGCCATGGTAAGCATTGCGGCGCCGCGACTAAAGCGAAGTCTCTTCATTGCGACATGAACAAAACTTCATGGTGCCCGACCGCCGGTCAATAGAGTTCGCCGACATGGCAGGCCTGCGCCATGAGCCACTGGCGGAAACCGACGACATGGGGTTGGGATTCGATGCCCTTGGGACAGACGAAGTAATAGGCCAGCGGCGAGGGCAGCGAGACCTCGAACAGCCTGACCAGGCTGCCATCGGCCAGTTCGCGCTCGACATGTCCGCTGCGCGCCAGGGCCACCCCTTGCCCCAGCAGCGCGGCTTCGATGGTCATGTTGGTATCGGCCAGGCGCACGCTCTCGCCGAAGGTGGGCACGGCCACGCCCACCTGCTGGAACCACATGGCCCATTTGGGCACCATGTCGGCGCCGGCGCGCGTGAGCAGCGGATAACGCAGCAGGTCGGCCGGCTGGCACGGTGTGCCCAGCCGCTCGATGAGCGCCGGACTGGCCACCGGGAAGATCTGCTCGCGAAACAGGAACTCGCTGAACAGCGCCGGGTAGTTGCCGGTGCCGAAACGGATGGCGACATCGGCCTGTGCCGGCGTGAAATGGATCGCAGCGTCGGTGGTCTCCAGCGTGACCAGGATTTCCGGATGTTCCCGGGCCAGGCCGGGCAGCCGCGGCAGTAGCCATTTAAGCGCGAAGGAATAGGTGGTGCTGACCCTGAGCGGCACCCTGCCCTCCTGGGCGCGCAGGTCGGCCAGCGTCGTTTCAAGCTTCATGAAGAATTCGCGCACCAGCGGCGCCAGTGCCTGGCCGGCTGGCGTCAGGGCCAGCGTCTTGCCGCGAGAGAACAATTGCACGCCCCAGCGTTGCTCGAGTTGCCGCAACTGGTGGCTGACCGCGCTCTGGGTCACGTGCAGTTCGGCCGAGGCGGAAGTGAACGTGGCATGCCGGGCGGCAACTTCAAAGGCGCGTAGCGTGGCGGTGGGGGGCAGGTCTCTCATGGCGTTGGTAGCGAGCAAAATGACGCAGGGATGAGCATCATCTCATCATCGCCCCCTGGGTGCACCCGGACCCTGGTGGACTGTGCGCAGCGGCCGCCGACATGCGGCTGCGACGCGCAAAAAAAAACCTCGCCGGCCGGGCGAGGTTCTTTTTCGCTGCTGCAACGTCAGGCGCTGGCCGCTTTCTTCGGCGTGGCCTTCTTCAGCGCCGGCTTCTTGGCCGCAGCCGGTTTCTTGGCGGCGGCCTTGGTAGCGGGTTTCTTGGCCGCGACCTTCTTGGCGGCCGGCTTGGCCGAAGCCTCGTCGGCCCCGTCGTCGGCGGCGGCAGCCTTGCCCTTGGCCGGTGCCTTGGCCTTGCGTTCCTCGAACTCGAAGCTGACCTTGCCATCCTTGCCGCGCACCAGGAACGCCTTGAAAGGACGCCGGGTGCGTTGCGAGATGAAGCCCGGCAACAGGTCGGTCTTGGCGCCTTCGCCCAGCAACTTGCTCATCTGCTCGGGCAAAATCTCCTGCTGCAGGATGATGCGGCTGCTGCGGAAATCACACGCCTTGGGCTTGGCGACGGTCTTCTCGCAGACATAGGCCAGGCCCATCTCATAGACGCCGCTGCCGCACTTGGGGCATGGACCCAGCGGGGTCTGCTGGCTGAAGTCGACCGGCTCGCCACCTTCACCGTCGGCCTGGTCCTGGCCGAAGTCGAACTCGAGCTTGTAGTTCTTGATCTCTTCGTCGCGCGAGATCTTGAGGATGGCGGCGAACGGCCGTCCCATCTTCGAACGGAAGCCCTGCAGCGGACCGATGGTACGGTTCTTGAGCAGCTCCTCGACCTCGGCAATCTCGAACTGGCGTCCGCCGGGTACCTTGGTCATCGAGAACTCGCACTTGGTGCAGGCAAAGCGACGATAGTTTTCCTTGACCACGCCGGCGCAATTCGGACACGGCGTCTGCAGTGTCGCGTAGTCGCCGGGAATGGTGTCGTTGTCGTATTCCTTGGCGCGCTTGACGATGATCTGCGTCATCTGCGCGATCTCGCGCATGAACTCTTCACGGCTGATCTTGCCGCGCTCCATCTGCGCCAGCTTGTGTTCCCACTCGCCGGTCAACTCGGGTTCGGTCAGTTCGTCCACCCCCAGGCCGTGCAGCAGCGTCATCAGCTGGAATGCCTTGGCCGTGGGCATCATCTCGCGGCCTTCGCGCAGCAGGTACTTTTCGTTGAGCAGCCCTTCGATGATGGCCGCGCGGGTCGCAGGCGTGCCCAGCCCCTTGCCGGCCATCGCCTCACGCAGTTCGTCGGAATCGACCAGCTTGCCGGCGCCTTCCATGGCCGACAGCAGCGTGGCTTCGCTGTAGCGGGCAGGCGGCTTGGTGACCATCGCATTGGCCACCACCTTGTCGGTCTGCACCTTCTCGCCGGGGGCCACCGCCACCAGGGTGCCACTGCCTTCCTTGCCTTCTTCCTTGGCGTCTTCCTTCTCGACATCCTTGCCGTAGATGGCCAGCCATCCGGCATTGATCATCACCTTGCCCTCGCTCTTGAACTGGTGTCCGGAGACCTCGGTATAGCGGGTGGTGACCTGGAACTCGGCGGCCGGGAAGAAGACCGACATGAACCGGCGCGTGACCAGGTCATACAGCTTCTGCTCGGGCTCGGACAGGTTCTTGGGCACCTGCGGCGTGGGGATGATGGCGAAGTGATCGCTGATCTTGGTGTTGTCGAAGATGCGCTTGTTGGGCTTGATCCAGCCTTGCTTGAGGATCTGCTTGGAGAACTGGTGATAGTTGTTGTTCTCCGACAGTGCCTCCATCGTGTCCTTGACGGTACCGATGTAGTCCTCGGGCAGGTGGCGCGAATCGGTACGCGGGTAGGTCAGCACCTTGTGCTTTTCGTACAGCGCCTGGGCCAGGCCCAGGGTGTTCTTGGCCGAAAAACCGAAGCGCGAGTTGGCTTCGCGCTGCAGGCTGGTCAGGTCGAACAGCGCCGGCGCCATCTGGGTGGTCGGCTTGGACTCTTCGGTGACGGTGCCCGGCTTGCCGCGGCAGGCCGCCACCACC
>NZ_AKJA01000071.1 GCF_000282575.1 Herbaspirillum sp. YR522
CTACCAATTCCGCCACGTGGGCCTTGTCAGACACTGCGTTGAAGCTGCTGTGCTTGAAAGAGGCTGCATATTAAAGGCAAACATGCAGGTGGTCAACAGCTATTTGAATTTATTTACTAATAAATTAATCCCCACAGCCGATCACGCCAGCCAGGCAGCAATCAACCACCTCACGGCGATCAACCACCCAAATAAGCCTCGACCACCTTCGGGTTGCCCAGCAGGTTGGCGCCACTGTCAGCCAATACGATCTTGCCTGTTTCGAGTACATAGCCACGCTGTGCAATACGCAACGCCTGGCGTACGTTCTGCTCCACCAGCAATACCGTCATGCCGGTCTTGTTGATCTCTTGCACGATGCGGAAGATCTCCTGGATGATCAGCGGCGCCAGGCCCATCGACGGTTCGTCCAGCAACAGTACACGGGGCTTGGCCATCAGCGCCCGGCCAATCGCCAGCATCTGCTGCTCGCCACCCGACAGGTTGCCTGCCAGCCCGGCCGCGCGGTTCTTCAATACCGGGAACAGCGAGTACACCCAGTCGAGATCGCGTGCCACACCGGCCTTGTCACGGCGCGTGTAGGCGCCCAGCGTGAGGTTCTCTTCGACCGTGAGCGTGGTCAGCGTGGCGCGGCCCTCCGCCACCTGCACCACGCCAGACTCGACGATGCGGTGCGGCGATAACGGCAGCAGATCGCGGCCATCGAGCAGCACCCGGCCGCGCTGCGCCTTGACCAGACCCGAGATGGCCAGCAGCGAGGTGCTCTTGCCGGCGCCGTTGGCGCCCACCAGGGCCGTGATCTCGCCTTCGTTGAGGGACAGGCTGATGCCCTTGACGGCCTCGATGTGGCCGTAGGCCACGGCCAGGTCTTCCACCTGCAGGATCGGGGTCGGGGTTCCTGTCTGGCTCATGCTTCTTCCTTGCCGAGGTAAGCCTCGATCACTTCCTGGTTGTTCTTGATCTGGTCCGGCGTGCCTTCGGCGATGATCCTGCCGAAGTTGAGCACGGCGATGCGCTCGCACAAGCCCATCACGAAGCGCATGTCGTGCTCGATCATGAAGATCGAGAACCCGCGCTGCTTGATGTTGACGATCTCGGCCATCAACTCGGTCTTCTCGGCCGGGTTCATGCCGGCTACCGGTTCGTCCAGCAGCAGCAGCTTGGGCCGGGTGGCCAGCGCACGGGCAAATTCCAGCTTGCGCTGCTCGCCGTAGGACAGGCTGTCGGCCAGCATGTGGGCCTTGTGGTCCAGGCGCACCCACGACAGCAGTTCCAGCGCCCGCTCGCGTGCCTGTTGCTCGACCCGGCGGAACGAGCCCAGGTTGAGCAGCAGGCCCGCCACACCATAGTCGAGATGGTCGTGCATGCCCACCACCACGTTCTCGAGCAGGCTCATTTCCTTGAACACGCGGATGTTCTGGAAGGTGCGGGCGATGCCGCGTTCGGTGATCTTGTGCGGGGCGACGTGGCCGATGTCCTCGCCGTTGAAGGCGATGCTGCCGGAGGACGCCCGCAGCAGGCCCGTGATGAGGTTGAAGACGGTGGTCTTGCCGGCGCCGTTGGGGCCGATCAGGCCAAAGATCTCGCCTTGCTTCACATTGAAATCGACTCCCTGCAACACTTGCAGGCCACCGAAGTTCTTGCTGATCTGTTTCAGTTCGAGGAGCATCAGTTCACCTTCTTGTCGGCGTTGTTGCGGCCCAGGAAGGCACGGATGCGGCGCGGGTCCCAGATGCCCTTGGGCAGGTACAGCACCACCAGGATCAGGATCAAGCCGTTGATGGCCAGACGGAACTCCTTGAAGTGACGCAGCACTTCCGGCAGCAGCGACAGGATGGTCGAACCGATCATCGGGCCGATCAGGTTGCTGGTGCCGCCGAACACGGCCATGGTCAGGATGTCGACCGCGTTCTCGAAGCCGTAGTTGTTAGGGCCGATGGTGAAGGTGAAGTGCGCATTGAGGCCGCCCGCCACGCCGGCGATGGCCGCGCCGATGACGAACGCCAGCAGCTTGTAGCCAGCCACGTTGACCCCCATCAGCCGGGCTGCGACCTCGTCTTCCTTGATCGCCTCGAAGGCACGGCCGATCTTGGAACGGCGCAGTCGCGCCAGGCAGTAGATGGTCACGCCCAGCAGCAGCACGATGTGCCACCACTCGGTAATGGGCGGCACGCCATTGAGACCCATCGGGCCGCCGGTGACGTCGAGGTTGAGCACGATCACGCGCACCACTTCGCCAAAGCCCAGCGTGGCCATGGCCAGGTAGACCCCGGACAAGCGCAGCGTGGGAATGCCGATCACCAGCGCCACTGCCGCCGGCAAGGCGCCGCCGGCGGCCAGCGCCAGCCCGAAGGGCAGCTCGAACTGCATCGTCAGCAGCGAGGCCGTGTAGGCGCCGATGCCCATGAAGGCCGCGTTGGCCAGCGACAGCAGGCCGCACGACAGCGTGACGTAGATCGACAGGGCCAGCATGGCATTGACGCCGATGCTGAAGATGACGGTGTTGTAGGTGGCCCAGAAGCCATCCCACCATTCGATGAAACTCATGGTCTTATGCCTTTCTTTCCAGCACTTTGCCAAACATGCCGGACGGCTTGACCAGCAAGATCAAAAACAGCAGGCCGAACGCCACCGCATCGCGGAAGTCGCTCGAGATATAGGCCACCGTCAGCACCTCGGCAAAGCCGAGGAACAGGCCGCCGATCATGGCACCGCGGATATCGCCCATGCCGCCCAGGATGATCACGGCGATGCCCTTGTGCAGCATCGGCTGGCCCATGAACGGCGAGATGGCGTTGAACGACACGCCTACCAGCACGCCGGCGGCGCCGCCCAGGGCGGCGGCGGCAAACGAGGTCAGCAGGAACAGTCCTTCGACGTTGATGCCCAGCAGGTAGGCCGCCTTGGGCGATTCGGCGATGGCGCGCAGGGCACGGCCCAGCTGCGTCTTGCGCATCACGGCCAGCAGCACCAGCATCAGCACGAAGGCGATGACCACGATGGCCACTTGTACCGCGGTGATGTGCAGGTGACCCAGCGAGACGCTTTCCTCGGGGATGGTGCCGACCGGAAAACGCTTGTTCTCGGCGCCGAAGATGCCCTGCGCGATGTTGGTGATCATGATCGCCACGCCGATGGTGGCGATCATCGGAATCAGGTGGGGTGCATTGCGACGACGCAGGGGCTTCAGCACCAATACGTCGATGACCAGGCCCAACAGGCCCGTGGCCACCATGGCCAGTAGCAGCGCCAGCCACAAGGGCAGCGCCATTTGCTCGACCAGCAGCAGGGCGGCGTAGCTGCCCAGCATGAAGATCGCGCCGTGCGAAAGATTGATCACGCCGAGCACGCCGAAGACCAGCGTGAAACCGAGCGCGAAGAGCGCGTACACGCTGCCCAGCGAGAGGGCGTTGATGAGCTGTTGTTCTAACATAGGGCTTGCTGAAAGGTGATGGGACGTGGCGCCGCATGGGAGGGGCGCGCGTTGTTTCCCTCGTTACAGCGGAAGGTCTCGGCCGTTCCCCGGCCTGTTTTGCTTTCCGTCCTGGTTCGCCGGATGGCAGCCGGCGGTCATGGTTGGGTCCGCCGCGCCCACGCCGGGCGTGGGCGCGGCAACACTTGCGCTTACTTCAACAGGACGAACTTGCCGCCCTTGGCGATGTTGACGATGGCTTCCTGGTCGGCGTCGTAACCGACCTGCTTGCCGGCCACTGCCGGCGCCGCACGGAAGGCGAACTTGCCGGTCGCGCCTTCGATCTTCACCGCAGGCAATGCCACGCGCAGCGCGTCACGATCCTTGGCCAGGTTGCCCGACAGCTTCACGTGCTTCAAGGCTTCGGCCACGATATACAGCGCATCGTAGGCCTGTGCCGCGAACTGGTCCGGCTCCGAGCCGAACTTGGCCTTGAACGCGGCGATGAACGCCTTGTTGGTGGCGGTCAGGTTCTCGGACGACCATGGGCTGCCCATCAGGGTGTTGTCGCCGGCATCCTTGGCGATCTCGAACAGCTTCGGCGAATTCAGGCCGTTGCCGCCGATGAACGGTTGCTTCATGCCCAGGGCACGGGTCTGCAGGATGATGTTGGCGGCTTCCTCGGCCAGGCACGAGCAGACGATGGCGTTGGGGTTGCCTGCCTTGATCTTGGTCAGCTGGGCCTTGAAGTCGACGTCACCCTTGGCATAGGCCTCGGTGGTGGTGGTCGGGATCTTCTGCTGTTCCAGCGTGGCCTTGAATACATCGTAGCCGCTCTTGGTGAAGGCATCGTCGTTGCCATAGATCACCGCGACCTTCTTGATGTTGAAGTGCTTCACGGCGGCCTTGACGGTCACGGGCAGCACGTCGGCTTCCATGACCGAGTTGCGGAACGTGAACGGGCCCATCGCGGTGATGCCGTCAGCGGTATTGCTGGTGCCGAACGCGACCACCTTGGCGGCGTTGGCGATCGGGTCGGCGGCAAAGGCCGAATTGGACAGGGTAGGGCCGAACACGGCCAGTACCTTGTCCTGGAAAATCAGTTTCTTGAAGACGTTGATGGCTTCTTCCTTCTTGCCTTGTTCGTCTTCCACCACCAGTGCCAGCTTGTCGCCATTGACGCCGCCCTTGGCGTTGATTTCCTCGGCAGCCAGCGTGAAGCCGTTCTTGATGGCCACACCATACTTGGCGGCCGGGCCGGTCAGCGCTTCGGCAACGCCCAGCTTGATGTCGGCGGCCAGTGCGCCGTGCGACAGGGTAACGCCCAGCAGCAGCGCGGGCAGGGTCTTGAGCATGGTATTGAATTGCATCGAGTTCTCTCCTCAGTGTGATATTTTAGGAATTGCCTTCCCTTTTCCCGCATTCGATCATGGTGCGGGCCTTCCAAAGGAATTCCTTCATCGAGGACGATGCCTGGGTGCCCGGGTAACGGGACTTGCGCACCTTCCTCTGCGAACTTCTCCGCGCCGGCGCGGGGTGAGCCGCGGCCGATGCGAACCGGTTCAAGGCCGGGGTACGGCCTGTTTCGATACCAGTCGGCACGCAGGCCAATAGCGCCTGGTGTCGACCTTTACAACCCACCTCGACACACCCGGGTAGGGCGCACGGCGGCGGTAAGCGAATCCGCCACCCGAGGGCGGCAGGCAGTGGTGCTTACTTAGATCTTGTCCAGTTCATTGCGCAGGTGCGCAATGGCGGCGCGCACCTGGTTCGGTGCGGTGCCGCCGATATGGTCGCGGGCGGCCACCGAACCTTCGAGGGTCAGTACCGCAAACACGTCATCGCCGATCAGGCTCGAGAACGCGCGCAAGTCGTCCAGCGACAACTCGGCCAGGTCGCAGCCGCGGTCGACGCAACTGCGCACGGCCAGCGCGACGGCCTCGTGGGCATCGCGGAAGGGCAGGCCCTTCTTGACCAGGTAGTCGGCCAGGTCGGTGGCGGTGGCGTAGCCTTGCAGCGCGGCGGCGCGCATGGCGTCCGGCTTGACGCTGATGCCGCGTGCCATGTCGGCGAAGATGCGCAGCGTGTCGGTGAGCGTGTCGACCGTGTCGAACAGCGGTTCCTTGTCTTCCTGGTTGTCCTTGTTGTAGGCCAGTGGCTGGCCTTTCATCAGGGTCAGCAGCGCGATCAGGTGGCCGTTGACGCGGCCGGTCTTGCCGCGCGCCAGTTCGGGCACGTCCGGGTTCTTCTTCTGCGGCATGATCGACGAGCCGGTGCAGAAGCGGTCGGCGATGTCGATGAAACCCACCCGCGGGCTCATCCAGATCACCAGTTCTTCGGACAAGCGCGAGACATGGGTCATCACCAGCGCGGCGGCGGCGCAGAATTCGATGGCGAAGTCGCGGTCCGAGACGGCGTCGAGCGAATTGCGGCAGACATCGTCGAAACCCAGCGTCCTGGCCACGCGCAGGCGGTCGATCGGGAACGTGGTGCCGGCCAGGGCGGCGGCGCCCAGCGGCAGGCGGTTGATCCGCTTGCGGGCATCGGCCATGCGCTCGGCGTCGCGACCGAACATCTCGACATAGGCCAGGACGTGGTGGCCGAAAGTGATCGGCTGGGCCACCTGCATGTGGGTGAAGCCGGGCAGGATGGTGTCGGCGTGTTGCTCGGCCAGGTCGACCAGCGCGTGGCGCAGGTCGTGCAGCAGGCCCAGGATGTCGTCGACCGCGCCGCGCATGTAGAGGCGGATATCGGTGGCCACCTGGTCGTTGCGCGAACGGCCCGTGTGCAGCCGCTTGCCGGCGTCGCCGACCAGTTCGGTCAGGCGCTTTTCGATATTGAGGTGGACGTCTTCGAGATCGAGCAGCCATTCGAAGCGACCGGCATCGATCTCGCCCTTGATCTGGGCCATGCCGCGATTGATCTCGGCGTGATCGGCGGCGCTGATGATGCCCTGGTGCGCCAGCATCTCGGCGTGCGCCAGCGAGCCCTGGATGTCGACCTGCGCCAGGCGCTTGTCGAAGAACACGGACGCGGTGTAGCGCTTGACGAGATCGGAAACGGGTTCGGAAAAGCGAGCCGACCAGGCTTCGCTCTTTTTTGCAAATTGGTCTGTCATAGTGGGAACTGTCGGAGAATGGGCGATTATAGCAAGCGTGGCCGCGTCGGGCCACGTGAAGACGGCTAGAAATGCTGCGCTTTGCGGTTTTTTCGCATTCCGGATTGGGTGCGGTGCAAAAAATGCGCGTTGGCGCGACCCCGCGCGGCGGGAGCGGGGAAGGGCGGGTTTCCTGAAAATTTCCGCATGGAATCGTTCGTTGCATTTTTTGCTCGCGCCCTTGCGCGGCGCGCAAAAAAGCTTGCTCGATTGGCAAATGGTGCAGCTATACTCGTTGCGCAATGACCGTGCCGGCAGTGGTGTCTTCAAACGTGCCGGCCGAGTGGCAAGCGCTGCAAGAATGGAAAGATGTTCGGGGGTCGTCTTACAGGAGAGAAGGTCATGAAATTGGAAGCATTGTTTGAGCAGCAAAATGCATTGCCCAGCATTCCGAAGGTGGTGCAGGAAGTCATCGAAAGCTTCAACAACGAATCGGTCTCGATTGAAGAGATCGGCAAGAAACTGGCGGCAGACCAGGTCCTGAGCGCCAAGATCCTGCGCCTGGCCAATTCGTCCTACTATCATGTCTCGCGCACCATCGGCACCGTCGAAGACGCGGTCATGATGCTCGGCTTCATGACCGTGCGCACGCTGGTGGTCAGCACCGGCATGGCCGGCAGCTTCAAGAAGCTGCCCGGCGTCGACCTCAAGCTGTTCTGGCGCTACAGCCTGGACACCGCCGTGGTGGCCAAGTGGCTGGCCAAGCGGCAGAAGGTCAATTCCGATTTCGCCTTTACCGTGGGCCTGATGCACGCCATCGGTCAACTGGTGATCCACGCCGGCGCGCCCGAGCAGGCGCTGGCGGTCGACAAGCTGGCCGGTCCCCTGGATCCGCGCCGGCTGGATGTAGAACGGCAGTCGTTCGGGTTCGATTTTTCCGAGGTCGGCGCCGAGCTGGCCAAGCGCTGGCGGTTCCCGGATGCCTTCTCGGAGGTCATCAAGAACTTCCCGCAGCCGCTGGCAGGCCAGTTCGACACCGTCACCGCTATCGTCCACCTGGCAGCCTGGCGCGCCCGCGCCGAGGAAAACAAGTATTCGGCCGACGAGCTCGAGTCGACCTTCCCCGGCGACGTCGCCGCCAGGCTGGGCCTGCAGTTGAGCGTGTTCACCGAAGAAATGCCACCGCTGGCCGAGTTGAGCGAAGGCATGCAGGAGCTGGTCAACTGACCTGGCCACTGCCGCCCGCAGCCCAATAAAAATGCCGGTCCCACGCAAGTGGGCCGGCATTTTTCATGCGCGCTGGCGCTGCCTACTTCAGCTTGACTTCGAGGAAGTTGAGCATCGAACGATAGGCCTGGCTGCGCGCATCCGGATTGCCGCCGCTGGTGACGCCGTCGGCCGCACGCTTGCCGGCACCCACGATGTCCATGCGCACATGTACCGGCAGGCCCGGTGCATCGAAGTCGTGGAAGGTGTCCGGGTACAGCCGCAAGGCGATCTCGGTGTCGCTGCCCTGCATGCGCTTTTCGATCGCTTCGCAGGCCTGCGGCGGGGTCCAGTCGTCGTTCTCGCCCATCAGGATCAGCAGCGGCGCGGCCGGCTTGAAGGGCGAGCCCGGCTTGGCATACGGCTGGCAGTTGGGATAGAAGGCCACGGCCGCGCGCGGCTGGATCTTGCGCACCGCGACGTCGGTCTCGGCCAGGTTCATCGCCGCCAGCACCGTCGAGGCGCCGTGCGACCACCCCAACAAGGCCACCCGCGACATGTCGACATCGGGTTGGGTGCCGACCCAGTGCAGGGCCGCCTGCACATCGAAGCGACGGTTCATGGCGCTGGCTTCGCGTTGGGCCACGCTGTCCTGGCAGGTCGAGCGACGGCCGCGGGGCGTGAAGCTATCGGGAAAGAGCACGTTGTAGCCGGCGTCGGTCAGCACCCGCGCCATGGCCAGGTGGCGCGGCGTGAATTCGCCGCGGCCATCGCGCACGATGCTGTACAGGCCGCCGCAGCCGTGCATGGCAATCACGGTGGGCGACTTGGCCTTCCGGTCGGTGGCCAGCGACTTGCGGGACTTGATCCAGACCCCGTACAGCGCGGTGCTCTTGCCGCCCTTGGCATCGGTGCTGGTGAGCGACACCCGTTCGGCCACCAGCGGCGGCGGTGGCGCCGAATTGGGCGCGGCGTGGGCGCGCAACGCAACAGCGGCAAGGCCGCACAGGAGGAGCGAGACGAATGATGATCGCCGGTCGAGCATGTGTTTGGTTTCCCCGTATCGATGTGTCGCGTCGTCGTTCTCGATCTGTCCCCGAACTGCGCCCCATTGATGCCTTGGCAAGATCAACGGGGCGCCGGCGACGACTGCGAATGAAATCTGATGAGACCCTATTCTACAAAATTGCCATGGCCTGGCAGCACTGCGCTGCCATATTGCAACGCAAAAAGATGATCCGGCGCATGCCGTCGCGAGTCGGTGTCGACCCGCCACAACACAGTTGCCGAAGCATCAAATGCCACCCTGACCACAGGTTATCGACCGGGCATCGGAAATCTTGAGACGCGGCGTTCCATCTCAGCCGGTATTGCGCAATCCGGCCGCCACGCCGTTGATGGTCAGGTGGATGCCGCGCTGTACCCGCTCTTCCGGTTCCCGTCCCGCGGTAATGGTGGCCCGGTGGCGCTTGATCAGTTCGACCTGCAGGTGGTTCAGCGGGTCGAGGTAGGCGAAGCGGTTCTTGATCGAGCGCGCCAGCATGGGGTTGGCGGCCAGCCGTTCCTTGTTGCCGGTGATGGCGCTGAGCATGGCGCCGGTGCGCTCGTGTTCGTCGACGATGCGCCCGAAGATGGCGTTGCGCAGCTTGCGGTCGGCCACCAGCCCGGCGTAGCGCGAGGCCACGGCGAGGTCGGTCTTGGACAGCACCATGTCCATGTTCGACAGCAGGGCGGCGAAGAACGGCCATTCGCGACACATGGCGCGCAGCGTCGCCAGCCGCTTGGCGTTGTCGCGGGCATTGCCGGCCTCGGCCAACCAGCCCGAGACGGCGCTGCCGAATCCGTACCAGCCCGGCAGCAGCAGGCGGCACTGGCCCCAGGAGAAGCCCCAGGGAATGGCGCGCAGGTCTTCGATACGGCGGCTCGCCTTACGCGAGGCCGGACGCGAACCGATATTGAGCTGGGCGATCTCGGCAATCGGGGTGGCGGCGAAAAAGTAATCGGTAAAGCCGGGGGTCTCGTAGACCAGGTTGCGATAGCCTTGATACGCGCGCTGCGACAGGTCGTCCATCACGCGCTCGAATTCGGCCAGCTTCCTGGCCTGCTTGCCGTCGGTGGCGTGCGGCATCAGGCTGGCCTCCAGGGTGGCCGCCACCAGCAATTCGAGGTTGCGCCGCCCGATCTCCGGATTGGAAAACTTGGAGGCGATGATCTCGCCCTGCTCGGTGAGCCGGATCTGGCCGTTGACGGTGCCGGCCGGCTGGGCCAGGATCGCCTGGTAGCTGGGGCCGCCGCCGCGACCGACGGTGCCGCCGCGACCATGGAACAGGCGCAGCGTCACACCGGCCTGGTCGAACAGCTCCACCAGCTGGTTCTCGGCCTTGTACAGCTCCCAGTTGGAGGTCAGAAAGCCGCCGTCCTTGTTCGAGTCGGAGTAACCCAGCATGACTTCCTGCAGCTTGCCGTGTCCCTCGATGAGCGGGGCCACCTGCGGCAGCGTCAACCACTGGCGCATGATATCGGCCGCGCAGCGCAGGTCGGGAATGGTCTCGAACAGGGGGATCACCATCAGTTCGAGCCCGCGCAGGCGCTGGTTCTCGACCTGCAGCAAGCCGGTCTCCTTCTGCAGCAGCAGCACCTCGAGCAGATCGGAGAGGGTCTCGGTATGCGAGATGATGTAGTTGCGGATGGCGCGTTGGCCGTAGCGGCGGCGGATCTCGCGCGCACTGCGCAGGATCGCCAGTTCCGACACAGTCTGGTCGCTGTAGTCGACATAGGGCGAGTGCAGCAGGCGCGGGCGCGCCAGCTCGGCCAGCAACAGCGCCACCTTGGCCTGCTCGTCCAGCGCGGCGTAGTCGGGCTCGACCTCGGCCTTGGCCAGCAGCTCCGACAATACCTGTTCGTGTACGTCCGAACTCTGGCGCATGTCCAGCGTGGCCAGGTGAAAGCCGAAGATTTCCACCGCGCGCCGCAAGCCCGCCAGGCGCGGCTTGACCAGCGCGGCGCCATGATGGGCACGCAGCGACGCCACCAGCACGTCGAGCTCGGCCAGGCACTCGTCGGGGCTGGCGTAGGGAGTGGCGCTGCCGACTTCCTGGCGCAGGATGTTGACCACGCCCAGGCCGCGCGCGGTCGCCGCCAGCCGGGCGTAGACGCCGATCAGCGCGCGCCGGTAGGGCTCGTCGGCGCGGTGCTCGGAATGGTCCGGGGAGGCATCGGCCAGCTGCAGCAGCTCGGCACTGGCATCGACCATCAGGGTCGAGATCGACAGTTCTGCGCCCAACGCATGCACCTCTTCCAGGTAGTGGTCGAAGATGGTGGTCGATTGACGCTTCAAGGCGTGCTGCATGGTCGATGCATTGACGTTGGGATTGCCGTCACGGTCGCCGCCGATCCAGCTGCCCATCTGCAGGAAGGGCGGCAGTTCGGCCTGGTGCGCCCGCTGCTTGCCGCGCGCCGGGAACTGGCTGTCGATCTC
This sequence comes from Herbaspirillum sp. YR522, assembly GCF_000282575.1. Classification (GTDB taxonomy): domain Bacteria; phylum Pseudomonadota; class Gammaproteobacteria; order Burkholderiales; family Burkholderiaceae_D; genus Herbaspirillum. Next base: position 11,194 of record NZ_AKJA01000071.1, read on the forward strand.
GCCTTCGATATCGTCGTACAGCGCCGGCAGCTCGCGCAGGAAGGTGATGCGGTAGTACGACAGCGCGTTTTCGATCTCGTCGGCCACGCTCAGCTTGGTATAGCGCAGCATGCGGGTCTGCCACAGCGTAGCGATGCGCGCTCGCAGCAGTTCGGTGTAGTGGCGCAGCTCGCGCGGGGTGTGCGGGCCATCGCGCTCGGCGACCAGGCGCGCGATCTCGCGTTCGGCATCCAGGATGCTCTTGCGCTGCACTTCGGTCGGGTGCGCCGTCAGCACCGGCGAAATCAGGGCATTGCCCAGCAGCGCGCGCACCTGGGCGCCGGAGCGGCCGGCGTCGTCCAGCCGCGACAGGGCATAGGCAACGCTGCCCGGTTGTGCCGCCGAGCCGGCCAGCAGGTGGGCGCGGCGGCGTCGGTTGTGGTGCTGGTCTTCGGCGATGTTGGCCAGGTGCGAGAAATACGAGAAGGCGCGCACCACCGAATTGGTCTGGTCGCGGGTCAGCTTCTTGAGCAGCTTGTCGAGTTCGGCGCCGGCGCGGGCGTCGGACTCGCGGCGAAAACGTACCGCCGTCTGGCGAATCGTCTCGACCACCTCGAACACCACATCGCCTTCCTGCTCGCGCACCACTTCACCCAGCAGGCGCCCCAGCAGGCGGATATCCTCGCGCAGTGGAGCGTCCTTGTCGGTGCTGCGGCCGCTGCGCGCCGCAGCGCTGGCCGAAGGGGAAGCGGAGGCGCCGGCGGTGGCGGGCGGGGAAGAGGGGGCGCTGCGTCGGGTTTGTCTTGTGGTGGCCATGATCAACGTCTTGCGGTTTTCGAGGGGGAAAGTCGGGCTGTCGGATCGCACTGCAAATCGGTTCGGGGTCAGCGGTCGATACGCTGCATGCTAGAATTTGTCTCCATATTTCCCTTGTCTTTAATCATTATTCGGTCTGGGATTGCCGGTCGCGCGCTTTCTTCATGGTTCACGGCCGCCTGTGCCATGACCGGATCGGAAAGCGCCTCTTGAAAGAATTCCCTCCTTCCAGCATCGTCATCGTCTCGCGCGAGAGCCGGCTTGCCATGTGGCAAGCGGAATATGTACGCGACCGTCTGCTCGAATTATATCCGCAGTGCAGCATCGAAATTCTCGGTACCACCACCCGCGGCGACCAGATCCTCGACCGGACGCTGTCCAAGGTCGGCGGCAAGGGGTTGTTCGTCAAGGAACTCGAAGTGGCGATGGCCGAGGGCCGGGCCGACCTGGCGGTGCACTGCCTCAAGGACATGCCGATGGACCTGCCCGAAGGCTTCGAGCTGGCCGCCGTGCTGGAGCGCGAAGACCCGCGCGACGCTTTCGTCTCTAACCAATATGCCGCGTTGTCCGAGTTGCCGGCCGGGGCGGTGGTCGGCACCAGCAGCCTGCGCCGCCAGGCGATGATCGCCGCGCGCTATCCGCACCTGGTGGTCAAGCCTCTGCGTGGCAATCTCGACACCCGCCTGGGCAAGCTCGATCGTGGCGACTACGCCGCCATCATCCTGGCCGTGGCCGGTCTCAACCGGCTCGGCCTGAAGTCGCGCATCCGCGAGTGGCTGGCACCCGAGGTGAGCCTGCCGTCGCCGGGGCAGGGCACGCTGGCCATCGAGATCCCCGAGGGGCGCGAAGACATGCGACGCGCGCTGGCGCCATTGCACGACGCGGTGGCGGCGGCCGCGTCGGCCG
>NZ_AKJA01000072.1 GCF_000282575.1 Herbaspirillum sp. YR522
GAACAGGCCGCCGCTGCCGCCGGTTCGCTGGAAGAGCAGGCGCGTCGACTCAAGCAGGCCGTGTCGACCTTCCGCGTCGACGAGCAGGCCGACGTGGTCATGCCGGTAACGCCCACTGCGGCGGCACCGGTCAGGCCGGCGGCACCGGCGGCAGCCAGGAAGCCCCTGCAGGCACCGCCCAAGCCGGCGGCCAAGCCCCTGGCCCAGGCACCGGCGCGCCCGAAGCCGGCCGCCAAGCCATTGCCGGCACCGCAGTCCAAGCCAGGCGGCAAGCCCGCCGGTGATGACGACGAATGGGAAACCTTCTAGGATAGTGCGGCCACGCATCGCCTGGCTGGCAATGCCGGGCGGTTCAATTGGACTTCCCGCCTGGCCCGTTCGGGCCGGCAGGTCCAGGGTAGTGGATCGTCGCTTTGCGCCAAGCGAGGCAGACGGTCCAGGCCCCACGCTGTGCCGGAAATGCCGCCGGCTTGTTGACCCGGCGGCATTGCCGCCTGCGCCGGACGTCGGTCAGGTGTGCCTGCATGTCGTGGCACAGGCTTTTGCAGCGATAGGGCGCGGTTGGACGTAAAGCGCTGGCGCCGATTTTCGCGGAACGCCCGCACGCGCAATGTTATGATGTCGGCCTTTGCGCAAGCGACCATGTCGTTTCCACCCATTCAATTACATCTGTCGATAACGTGCGTCTAACTTCCCTCAAATTGTCGGGATTCAAATCCTTCGTCGAGCCCACGCAGTTCCAGGTTCCGGGGCAGCTGGTGGGCGTGGTCGGGCCCAACGGCTGCGGCAAGTCCAACATCATCGATGCGGTGCGCTGGGTCCTGGGCGAATCCAAGGCCTCCGAGCTGCGCGGCGAGTCGATGCAGGACGTCATCTTCAATGGCTCGACCCACCGCAAGCCGGCCGGGCGCGCCTCGGTCGAGCTGGTGTTCGACAACGCGATGGGCAAGGCCGCCGGCCAGTGGGGCCAGTATGCCGAGATCGCCGTCAAGCGCACGCTGACCCGCGACGGCACCTCGTCTTACTACATCAACAACCAGTCGGTGCGCCGGCGCGACATCCAGGACATCTTCCTGGGCACGGGCCTGGGGCCGCGCGCCTACGCCATCATCGGCCAGGGCATGATCTCGCGCATCATCGAAGCGCGTCCCGAAGAGCTGCGGATCTTCCTCGAAGAGGCGGCCGGGGTGTCGAAGTACAAGGAACGTCGTCGCGAGACCGAAAACCGTCTGCACGACACCAGCGAAAACCTGACCCGCCTGGAAGACATCCTGCGCGAGCTCAACACCAACCTCGAAAAGCTCGAGGCGCAGGCGGCCGTGGCCAAGAAATTCCACGAACTGCAGAACGACCAGGAAGAAAAGCAGAAACTGCTCTGGCTGTTGCGCAAGAACGAGGCAAAGGCCGAGCAGGAGAAGCATTTCAAGGACATCGAACGGGCCCAGATCGACCTCGAGGAGCAGACCGCCAAGTTGCGTCACGTCGAGACCGAGCTGGAACACCTGCGCCAGGCCCACTATGGCGCCGGCGACCGGCTGCACCAGGCGCAGGGCCACCTGTACCAGACCAATTCCGAGATCGGCAGCCTCGAGGCGCAGATCAAGTTCGTCATCGAATCGCGCAACCGGCTGCAGACCCAGCTCAATTCGTTGACCGTGCAGCGCGACCAATGGCAACGCCAGGGCTCGCAGCAGCAGGACGAACTGGCCGAGGCCGAGATCGCGGTGGAAGAGTTCGGCATGCGCGTCGAGCAGACCCAGCAGTCGGTGCAGGACGCCAACGAGCGCCTGCCGGCGCTGGAACTGGCCTGGCGCGAGTCGCAGCAGAAGACCACCGAGTCGCGCGCCAGGATCATGCAGGTCCAGCAACAGATCGAATTGCAGTCGACGCACCAGCGCAATGCCTCCAACATCCTGTCGGGGCTGGCGTCGCGGCGCGAGCGGCTGATGCAGGAAAAGACCGGGCTGGCCATGCCGGACGACATGCACCTGTCGAATCTGCGCCTGCAACTGGAAGAAAAGCAGGCCGCGCTCGAAGAAGCCGGCATGTTCCTGGAGGAGGCGCAGGAAAACCAGCCGCGGCTGGAAGAAGAACGGCGCGCCGCCCAGGAGCTGGTCAGCCGCGAGACCTCGGCTAATGCCCAGCTGGAGGCGCGCCTGTCCGCGCTCAAGCAGTTGCAGGAAAGCGTGCAGGCGCAGGGCAAGGTCCAGCCCTGGCTCGAGAAGCACGGCCTGGCCGAGTTGCCGCGCCTGTGGCAGAAGCTGCATGTGGAGCAGGGCTGGGAGACCGCGCTCGAAGCGGTCCTGCGCGAGCGCATGTCGGCCCTGGAAATGTCCAACCTCGACTGGGCCAAGGCGTTCTTCTCGGACGCGCCGCCGGCCAAGCTGGCCCTGTATGCCCCCAACACCGTGGTCTCGGCGCCGGAGGCGCCGGTCAGCGGCCTCAAGCCTTTCATCGGCCTGCTGCAATTGAACGATCCGGGCTTGCGCGCCCTGATGCAGGACTGGTTGAACCAGATCTATGTCGCCGACGACACGGCCACGGCCTTTGCCGAGCGCGCCCGGCTGCCGCTGGGCGGCCTGTTCGTCACCCGTGGCGGCCATGTGGTGAGCCAGTCCAGCGTGCGTTTCTATGCGTCCGATTCGGAGCAGGACGGCATGCTGGCGCGCCAGCAGGAAATCGAGAACATCACCAAGCAGCAGCGTGCCCAGTACATGCTGGCCGAAGAAGCCAAGGGGCGTGCCGTGCGCGCCGAGGCGGCATTGTCGGCGGCCTCGACCCGGCTGCAGGAACTGCGCCAGCGCGTCACCGGCCTGACGCAGTCGACCCACAGCCTGCAGATCGAGGTGATGAAGCTGGCCGAGGTGCAGGAGCGCTTCAACCAGCGCAGCACCCAGATCGCCACCGACCTCGAGGAAATCGGCATGCAGGAAGCCGAGCAACAGCAGGTGCAGGCCGAATCCGAGGCGCGCTTCGAACAACTCGATATCGAACTGGCCGAGTTGCAGGAGCAACACGAGAATGGCCAGACCGATTACCTGGGACGCGAGCAGCAACTCAACGATGCCCGCAATCGCCTGCGCGAACTCGAGCGGGCCGCACAGGAAACCGAATTCGCCGAAAAATCCCATCGCAGCAAGATCGAGGAATTGAAGCGCGGTATCGCCACGGCCCTGGAGCAGGCGGCGCAACTGTTTGCCAGCATGCAGCAGGGCAGCCTCGAGCTGGAGAGCCTGGACGACCAGGCGGCCCAGGCCGGCCTGCAGGAATTGCTGGACCGCCGCAGCGACCAGGAACGCGCCCTGGCCGACGCCCGCCACGAGCTCGACCAGCTGTCGCAGCAACTGCGCCAGCACGACGAAAACCGGCTGCAGGCCGAACGCAGCCTGCAGCCGCAGCGCGACCGGATCACCGAGCTGCAATTGAAGGAACAGGCCGCACGCCTGAACCAGGAGCAATTCGCCGAGGCACTGGCGCAAACACAGGCCGACGAGGCGGCCTTGTCCGAAAAGCTCACCGCCGACATGCGGCCGTCCTACCTGCAAGGCGAAGTCACCCGCTTGACCAACGCCATCGCGGCGCTGGGCGCGGTCAACCTGGCCGCACTCGATGAACTGGCCACCGCCTCCGAGCGCAAGCACTTCCTCGATGCCCAGCATGCCGACCTGAACGAAGCCATCTCCACGCTGCAGGATGCGATCCACAAGATCGACATCGAGACGCGCGGCCTGCTGCAGGATACCTTCGACAAGGTCAACCATCACTTCTCGGAACTGTTCCCGGTGCTGTTCGGCGGCGGCCAGGCCCGGTTGACCATGACCGGCGACGAGATCCTCGATTCCGGCGTGCAGGTGATGGCGCAGCCGCCCGGCAAGAAGAACGCCACCATCCACCTGCTGTCGGGTGGCGAGAAAGCGCTGACGGCCACCGCGCTGGTGTTCTCGATGTTCCAGCTCAACCCGGCGCCGTTCTGCCTGCTCGACGAGGTCGACGCGCCGCTCGACGATGCCAACACGGAGCGCTTTGCGAACATGGTCAAGCGCATGTCCGAGCACACCCAGTTCCTGTTCATTTCACACAACAAGATCGCCATGGAAATGGCCCAGCAGCTGATCGGGGTCACCATGCAGGAGCAGGGCGTGTCACGCATCGTGGCCGTGGACATGGAGTCGGCCGCCAATTTCGCCACCGCCGAGCAGGCCGCCTAGCGCGCTTCCCGACAGCCGGCATTGCCACTGCGGCAATGCCGGCGAGCAGGCCGCGCCGGCCCTTTGTCGGCTTGACAATGGCGGGGCGGAACACTACCCTGAGGACCTTGTCATACATCCGTCCTGACAGGTTTGATGTCAGGCCAGACACGCTTTTGCGGCCTTCGGGCCATCAACAATAACAACATCTTGACCGCAATCTTGCCGCTCGCCCGTTTGCCGATTCCAGCCTTGCCTGCGCCGCGCCGTGTCGCGCAGGCCTTGTGCCGTGGCACCCCGCTTGCATTGGCAGCCTCGAGTGGCTGCGGTCGGTCCACCCAGAATCCGGATTCGGATTGTTCCAATGAACCGCTTTATCGAGCCGAACATGCCACGCTGCACTGACCCCCGTATCGCCCACTCCCTGTTTGCCGATCCGAAAGGTCGTGCCGCATGATCGACCTCCAGACCAGCCTGATCGTCATCGGTGGCGTGTTCGTCGTGGGCGTCATCTCGTATAACAAATGGCAGGAACACAAGGCGCGCAAGACCGTCGAGCGCGCTTTCTCGTCGTCCCACGATGATGTGCTGATGTCGCCCGACGAGCAGGGCGAGCCCCAGCATGCGCCGGTGGCGCCGGTCGAGCGTGGCGAGTTCGCCGCCAGTGGCGACGAGGGCGGCCGCGTCGAACCCGGTTTCTACGAGCTGCCGGAGCGCAAGCCCGTATCGGCGCCCGTCAAGGCTTACCTGGATCAGGCCGTTGAAGAGCCGCGCGAGCCCTACCTGGGCGATGCGCCGGCCGTGACCGAGCCTGGCCGCGAGGCGGTTGATGCCGCCATCGCCGAGTCGCTCGCGCAGGCGCCGCAGTCGACCGTGGCGCAGGTGATCGCCGGTGCAGAAGACCCGCTCGAGCATGCTCCCAGCTTCGCCCCCCCGCCTGAAATGCAGGCCCAGCTGCAACCGCGCGCGCGACGCGAGTTGCCGGTCGACGAGTTGATCGATTGCAACATTCCTATCGCGCTCGAATCACCGCTGCGCGGTGACAAGTTGCTGCCGGCGCTGCAAGGCCTGCGCCATGTGGGCAACAAGCCGGTGCACTTCATCGGCCGCAGCCTCGACGGCGAATGGGAGGCGGTGGCCCATGGCGGCGTCTACAATGCCTTGCTGGCGGGGGCCCAATTGGCCAATCGCAGCAATGCCATGAACGAGATCGAGTATTCCGAACTGGTCATGCGGCTGCGCGACCTGACCGATTCTCTCAACGGCGAGCCCGAGCTGCCGGACATGCCCGACGTCATCCGCACCGCCCAGGCGCTGCACCAGTTCATCGCCGACCACGACGTGCAGTTGTCGGTCAACGTGCGTTCCAGCGGCGCCCCATGGAGCCTGGCTACGCTGCTGGCGGCCCTGGGTCGCCAGGGCTTCGACCGCCGCACCGAGGGTTACCTGGTGATGCAGGACGGCGAGGGCGAGGTATTGTTCGCGCTGTCGACCAACGCCAGCCAGGCCGACGAGACCACCGAGCGCCTCACGTTGCTGCTGGACGTGCCGCGCGTGGCACCTGCCCGCGACGGCTACGGTGCGCTGGTGGCCTGTGCCCGGTCATTGGCCGCGCGCTTGGGAGGCGCAATGGTCGACGACAGCGACCAGCCCTTGTCGGATGTGGCCCTGGCCGATATCGCCGAGCAGGTCGCGGCCTTCTACAGTGCGATGGAATCGGCCGACATCCCGGCCGGTTCGACCCGTGCCTTGCGCCTGTTCAGCTAAGTCGCGCGCCGGCCCCCCTCTACCTACGCCAAGATGCAACCAGACATGTTTTCCGATGGTCCGCTGCCCGCTGGGGCACCGGACTGGTTGGCCCGTGCGCGCCAGCTGCGCGCCGAGCTCAACGGCCACAACCACGCCTACTACGTGCTGGACCAGCCCAGCATTCCCGACGCCGAATACGACCGCCTGTTCCAGGAGCTGCAAGCGCTCGAGACTGCCCATCCCGAGCTGGTCAGCCCGGATTCGCCGACCCAGCGTGTGGGCGGCGCGCCGCTGCCGCAATTTGATCCGGTACGGCATGACGTGCCGATGCTGTCGCTGGGCAACGGTTTTGCCGACGACGATATCGTCGCCTTCGACAAGCGCGTACAGGACGGGCTGGAAAGCCTGCAGCAGGTGCGCTACGCCACCGAGCTCAAGTTCGACGGCCTGGCCATCAGCCTGCGTTATGTCGACGGCGTGCTGGTGCAGGCCGCCACCCGGGGAGACGGCACCACCGGCGAAAACGTCACCGCCAACATTCGCACCGTACGCGCCATCCCGCTGCGGCTGCATGGCGACAAGGTGCCGGCGGTGCTCGACGTGCGCGGCGAGGTCCTGATGTACAAGCACGACTTCGCCCGGCTCAACAGTCGCCAGCGCGACGCCGGCCAGAAGGAATTCGCCAACCCGCGCAATGCCGCCGCCGGTAGCTTGCGCCAGCTCGATTCGCGCATCACCGCGCAGCGCACGTTGCGCTTCTTCTCCTATGGTATCGGCGTGCTCGAAGGCGCCGAGATGCCGCCTTCGCACTCGGCGTTGCTGGACTGGTACGTCCAGCTGGGGTTGCCGGTGTGCCGCGAGCGGGAAGTGGTGAGCGGCGCCGAGGGCCTGCTGGCGTTCTATCGCGGCATCGGCGCCAAGCGCGAGGGCCTGCCCTACGAGATCGATGGCGTGGTCTACAAGGTCGATCGCCTGGACCAGCAAAAGCAACTCGGCTTCGTCTCGCGAGCGCCGCGTTTTGCGCTGGCCCATAAATTCCCGGCCCAGGAGGCGCTGACCCAGGTACTGGATATCGAAGTGCAGGTTGGGCGTACCGGTGCCATCACGCCGGTGGCCAGGCTCAATCCGGTCTTCGTCGGTGGCGTCACCGTCACCAATGCCACGCTGCACAACGAAGACGAAGTGCGGCGCAAGGATGTGCGCATCGGCGACACCGTCATCGTGCGCCGTGCCGGGGATGTGATTCCCGAAGTGGTGGCGCATGTGCCCGACAGGCGTCCCGAGGACGCGCGCCAGTTCGTCATGCCCACCCGCTGCCCGGTATGCGATTCGCCCATCGTGCGGCTCGAGGACGAGGCCATCGCACGCTGTTCCGGCGGCTGGCTCAAGTGCAGCGCCCAGCGCAAGGGCGGGTTGCAGCACTTTGCCTCGCGGCGGGCGATGGATATTGAAGGACTCGGTGAACAATTGGTCGAGCAACTGGTCGATAGACATGTCGTCAATACACCTGTGGACCTGTATCGCCTTGGCCTGTCGGCATTGTCCGAGCTGGACCGGATGGCCGACAAGTCGGCCCGTAACGTGCTCGACGCGCTGCAGAAGTCGAAGCAGACCACCTTGCCGCGTTTCATCTACGCATTGGGCATCCGGCACGTCGGTGAAGCCACCGCCAAGGAACTGGCGCGCCACTTCGGCAGTCTGGACCGGCTGCTGGCCGCCGATGAGGCACAATTGCTGGAGGTGGCCGATATCGGTCCGGTGGTAGCAGCATCGATCCGGGCCTTCTTCGACGATGCCCAGAATGTCGAACTGGTCGAGCAGTTGCGTGCGGTCGGCTTGGAGTGGAGCGAAGACGCGGGCAGCGACAGCCAGCCCAAGCACCTGGCCGGCAAGACCTTCGTGCTGACCGGTACCTTGCCCAACCTGTCGCGCGACCAGGCGTCGCAGATGATCGAGGCCGCCGGCGGCAAGGTGGCCGGTTCGGTCTCGAAGAAGACCAGCTACGTGGTGGCGGGCGCCGAGGCGGGCAGCAAGCTGGCGCGTGCCGAAGAGCTGGGCTTGGCGATCCTGGACGAGGACGCACTGAAGGCGTTGTGCAGCGGCGGTACCTAGCTTGCTGTGACGAAACGAACATATTGGGCGGCCGCTGATGCTTTACACTTTGCGCATGCGCGCAGTGTCGGCCAGCAGTCATCGAGGATTTATCTCATGGAGCAAACATGATCAAGAAGATCAAGAAAGCCGTATTTCCCGTGGCCGGCCTCGGCAGCCGTTTCCTGCCAGCGACCAAGGCGCAACCGAAAGAGATGCTGCCTATCGTCGATAAGCCGCTGATCCACTATGCGGTCGAGGAAGCGGTCGCCGCCGGCATCACCGAGATGGTGTTCATCACCGGTCGCAACAAGCGCGCCATCGAAGATCACTTCGACAAGGCCTATGAACTCGAAAGCGAACTCGAAGCGGCCGGCAAGAAGCAACTGCTCGACATCGTGCGCAACGTGATTCCCAAGAACGTCAATTGCATCTTCATCCGCCAGTCGACCCCGCTGGGCTTGGGCCACGCGGTGCTGTGCGCGCGGCCGGTGGTTGGCGAGGAGCCGTTTGCCGTGCTGCTGGCCGATGACTTCATGGACGTCGATGCCGGCACCCGTCCGGTGCTGGCGCAGATGACCGATATCTATCAACGCGAGGGCATGAGCATGCTGGCGGTGCAGGACGTGCCGCGTGCCGAGACCAAGCAATACGGTATCGTCAGTGCCACGTCCTACCAGCCGGACCTGGAGCGGGTCAACGCCATCGTCGAAAAACCGGCGCCCGATGATGCGCCCTCGACGCTAGCCGTGGTCGGTCGCTACGTGCTCAACAATCGCATCTTCGACTACCTCGAGAACATCGAGCGCGGCGCCGGCGGCGAAATCCAGCTCACCGATGGCATCGCCAAGCTGATGCAGGCCGAATCGGTGCTGGCCTATCGCTACCAGGGCCAGCGCTATGACTGCGGCTCCAAGCTGGGTTATCTCAAGGCGATGGTGGCCATGGGCATGAAGCACCACGAAACCGGCCCGGCCTTCACCGAATACCTCAGGGAAATCGGCAGCCGGCAAGGCTGAGCAGGGCGGCGCGACGCGCCGCAATCTGCGACAATACAAAACGCCCGGTGCATGCCGGGCGTTTTTTTATCACTGATACAGTTTGGAGATTTCGATGGCGCTGCGCGACATACTCAAGATGGGCGATCCGCGCCTGCTGCGCCAGGCGCAGCCGGTGACCGCCTTCGGCACCCCCGAGCTGACGGCCCTGGTGGCGGACATGTTCGAGACCATGCGTGCCGTCAACGGCGCCGGCCTGGCCGCACCCCAGATCGGTGTCGACCTGCAACTGGTGATTTTCGGTTTCGGCCAGAACCAGCGCTATCCCGAGGCCCCGGCGGTACCCGAGACGGTATTGATCAACCCGCGGCTGACGCCACTGTCGGATCAACAGGAGGATGGCTGGGAAGGGTGCCTGTCGGTGCCCGGCTTGCGTGGCGTGGTGCCGCGCTGGACCCAGTTGCGCTATCAGGGGTTCGACCTGGACGGCGAGCCGATCGACCGCACGGTCGACGGTTTCCATGCGCGGGTGGTGCAGCACGAGTGCGACCACCTGGCCGGGATCCTGTACCCGATGCGGATCCGCGATTTCAGCCAGTTCGGCTTTACCGAGATATTGTTTCCGGAGCTCGATCCCAACCAGGACGATTAGGAGCATTAGGACGTCCAGGGCGATGGGATGAAGCAGGGACCATGGCCTGGCAGGCCGAAGGACCCGACTTTTGCCGGGCCCTTCGAGCGGTTCAGGAGGGAGCACCCACCTCGGCCACCCGTGCATTGATATGTGCCAGCGCCTCGTCGATCTGGTCGATCAGGATCAGGCACAGGTCACCATCGTTGAGCGTCGCCAGCGCCGTGTCGATGGCCAGGAATTCGCCGTGGATTTCCTTGACCTCGGCGGTGCGCGTGGCCTTTTCCAGGCCCTGGCGCAGCAGCGCGATCACTTCGCCGTCGCTGCGACCGCGTTGGCACTGATCCTGGTAGAGCACCACCTCGTCGAAAGCATCGCCCAGCATTTCGGTCTGGCGCGTGATATCGATGTCGCGCCGGTCGCCGGCGCCACTGATGACCACCGAGCGGCGCTTGGCGGGCATGCTGTCGACCGCCTTGATCAGCGCCGAGATGGCATCCGGATTATGGCCATAGTCGGCGATCAGCGTGGCACCCTTGTAGTCGAACAGGTTGAAGCGACCAGGGGCGGTGTCGCTGTCGCTGATGAAGCTGTTGAGGGCGGCGGTGACCTGCGCCCAATCCAGGCCCAGCGCCCAGGCCGCGCCCACCGATGCCATCACGTTCTCGACCTGGAAGCCGATGCCGCCATTGCGCGTGAGTGGAATGCCCGACAGCTTCAGGCGCTTCTCGAAATCACCCTGGGCCACCACGATGGCGTCGCCGTCGCGGTAGACCACCCGTTGACCCTGGGCCCGATGGGTCGCCATGATCGGGTGTTGCGGGTCCAGCGCGAAGAAGGTCACGGAGCCGGGGCAGCTCGAGGCCATCTTCGAGACCATCGGATCGGCTGCGTTGAGCACGGCCATGCCGGTCGGCGCGACGTTCTCTACGATGACGCGCTTGACTACCGCCAGGTCCTCGACCGTGCTGATGTACGACAGGCCCAGGTGGTCGCCCATGCCGATGTTGGTGACCACTGCCACCTGGCAGCGGTCGAAACCCAGGCCCTCGCGCAGCACGCCACCCCGTGCCGTCTCCAGCACTGCGGCATCGACGTCGGGGTGGAACAGAACGTTGCGGGCGCTGCGGGGGCCGCTGCAGTCCCCGGTATCGATGCGCTGCTTGTCGATGTAGACGCCATCGGTATTGGTCATGCCCACGCGCAGGCCGGTCTCGGCCAGCAGGTGGGTGATCAGGCGCACCGTGGTGGTCTTGCCGTTGGTGCCGGCCACCGCCACTACCGGAATGCGGCCGTCGTCGCCATCCTGGTACATGGTCGCCATGATCGCCTCGCCCACGTCGCGACTCTTGCCGTACGACGGCGAGAGGTGCATGCGCAGGCCGGGGGCGGCGTTGACCTCGACAATGCCACCGCCTTGTTCTTCCATCGACGAGTGCACCGAATTGCAGACCACATCCACGCCGCAGATATCCAGGCCCACCATCTGGGCCGCCGCGATGGCGCGCGCGGCCATGTCTGGATGCACATCCTCGGTCACGTCGGTGGCGGTGCCGCCGGTGGACAGGTTGGCATTGTTGCGCAACACGACGCGCACGCCCTGGGCGGGAATGGCCTCGGGGTCGAGGTTCTGGCCGGCCAACACGCCCAGGGCAATGTCGTCGAGCCGGATCTTGGTCAGCGAGGTGGCATGGCCGTCGCCGCGCAGCGGGTCGGCGTTGACCTGGTCGATCAGTTGCCGGATGGTGTGCACGCCGTCACCGATGACCTGTGGTGGGTCGCGCCGGGCGGCGGCCACCAGCTTGTTGCCGATCACCAGCAAGCGGTAGTCGTGGCCGTGCAGGTAGCGCTCGACGATGACTTCGTCGCTGATGCGCGCGGCCGTGGCAAAGGCGGCCTCGACCTGTTCACGGGTACTGATGTTGACCGCCACGCCCTTGCCCTGGTTGCCATCGAGTGGCTTGATCACCACCGACGAGCCGATTTCCTGGGTGGCTACCCAGGCGTCCTCGACCGTGGTCACCACGCGGCCGTTGGGCACCGGCACGCCGGCCGCATGCAACAGCATCTTGGTCAGGTCCTTGTCCTGCGCGATCGATTCGGCGATGGCGCTGGTGTTGCTGGTCTCCGCGGCCTGGATGCGCTGCTGGCGGCTGCCCCAGCCGAATTGCACCATGCTGCCCCGGGTCAGCCGGCGAAACGGGATGCCACGCTTGATGGCCGCATTGACGATGGACGCGGTGCTGGGGCCCAGGCGCACGTCTTCGTCGAGTTCGCGAATGCGGGCCAGCGCCACGGTCAGGTCGAACGGGGTGTCGTCCTGCGCGGCCCGGCACAGCTGCAGCGCCAGGTCCAGCGCCAGGCGCCCGACTTCTTCCTCGCTGTATTCGACCACCACCTGGTAGACGCCGGTCTCGATGGTCGATACCGTGCGGCTGAAGGTGACCGGGCAGCCGGCCTGCGACTGCAGCGCCAGTGCGGCGGCCGCCAGCCCGTGGGCCATCGACACCACCTGGGTGCCGCCGTCGGGCTGCAGGAAGCCGATCTGTGGAAAACGGGCGCGCAGCCGGATCTCGAAGCCCGGCATGTCGTCGACCACCCGTTCGGCCTCGGAGCACGAGACGATGGCTTCGATGGCGGTGTGCCTGCACCAGAGGTTGGGGCCGCGCAGGGCGCGTATGCGTGAAACGTCCATGGACAGTTTTCCTGTTCTCGTCAGTCTTGATTCTTCGAAGGCGGCCTCAAGCCGCCTGGGTCTTGAATGTGAAGCCTTGCTCCTCGGCCTGCTCGGTGCCGAACAACTCGATGCCGGCGCGGATCAGGTCGGGCGTGATGCCCAACGCCCAGGCCGCACCGACGGCGGCCAGCACGTTTTCGACCTGGTAGGCGACGGTGCCCTTGCCGGTCAACGGAATCGCATCGACCGAACTGACACGGGTTTCATGTTGGCCTTGGACCTGGATCACGTCGCCGCCGCGCAGCAGCACGGCGCGCTTGCCCTGGCGGCGATGCTCGGCCACCAGTTCCGAGGCCGGGTCGACACTGAAGAAGATCACCTCGCCATCGCACAGCTGGGCCATGTCGGCCACCAGCGGATCGTCGGCGTTGAGCACGGCCGCGCCGTCGGGCAACACCAGGTCGACCTGGGTACGCTTGACCTTGGTTGCCAGTTGCTCGGCGTTCTCGATGTAGTACTCGGGCAGGCTGTCGGTGGGATCGATGTTGGCCACCACGCCAACCAGGCAGCGGTCGTAGGCCAGGCCCTCGGACAGGATCGCCACGCTGCTGTTCTCGAACACCGCTGCCTCGACGGCACGGTTGAGCAGCACCCGGTGCGCGGCGGCCCAGTTGGCGCGGTTGCCGCGCTCGACCAGGCGCTCGCCGAAGTACAGGCCATCGCCGCAGGCCAGGCCGACATGCTTGCCGGAGAGGTGGATGATGCGCGCCACCAGGCGCGCAATGGTGGTCTTGCCGTGCGTGCCGGTGATGCCGACGATCGGGATGCGGCCGTTCTCGTCGTCGCTGAAGAGGTTGTCGACGATGGCGTCGCCCACCGGGCGTGCCGCGCCTTCGGAAGGCTTGAGGTGCATCAGCAGGCCGGGGCCGGCGTTGACCTCGACGATGGCACCGCCCTGGTCGGCCAGCGGACGCGAGATGTCGTCGGCCACGATGTCGACGCCGGCAATGTCGAGCCCGACGATGCGCGCCGCCAGCGATGCCGCCGCCGCCACGCTGGGGTGGACCTGGTCGGTGACGTCGGCCGACACATTGCCGTTGCGCAGCAGCAGCACGCGGCGACCGGAGGCCGGTACCGATTCGGTGCTCAGGTTCTGGCGCTGCAGCTCGAGCACGGCAGCCGGGTCGCGTTCCAGCAGCGCCGGATCC
>NZ_AKJA01000073.1 GCF_000282575.1 Herbaspirillum sp. YR522
ACTTGCCTTTTGCCATTTTAGACTCCTAACTATTTGATGAGAATGTCCAGGCAATACGCCCGACTGATTGCTGACTTGCCCCAGCGAAACGACTCAAGATACTGGTGCCCTTGACGTGGATTGAACACGTGGCCTCTCCCTTACCAAGGGAGTGCTCTACCACTGAGCTACAAGGGCATTTCTGCCGACCGCACAACATCCAAACATGCAGCCAGCCAAAACTTGGAGCGGGTGAAGGGAATCGAACCCTCGTCATAAGCTTGGAAGGCTTCAGCTCTACCATTGAGCTACACCCGCGAGGACCAACCTTCACTTCACATCCGCCGGATCTCTCGATCTCGGACTTCGTTCTGCTTTCCCGCTAAATGGTGGAGAGGGCTGGATTCGAACCAGCGTACTCGTAAGAGGGCAGATTTACAGTCTGCTGCCATTAACCACTCGGCCACCTCTCCGCGCAGGGAACGCAAAACTATAGATGAACATCTTTCGGAAGTCAACAATAAATATCGAAATACTTATATTTTGTCGACACAAGCGATAGTTGCCCGGTGGAATGACGCAGCTACGTTTTTTCGAATCTTCAGACTATTTTTGACTGCGACTCAACCGGCCTTTCATTCCAGGGCGCAATTCTAGGCAACATCAGCATTCCAGGCAAGGCAAGAACGAAACAAATGATGAAAAAAATCAGCCAACCGGTCTCGGCCACCACAAATCCGACCGAAGAATTGACGAAAGTGCGGGGTACCGCCATCAAACTGGTGAACAGGGCGAACTGGGTGGCGGTATAACGGGGATCGGTCTCGCGCATGATATAGGCCACGAACGCCGCCGTGCCCAGGCCCACGCCGAATGCCTCGAACCCGATCACCAGCGCCAGCGACGGGGTATCGGCGCCCACATGCGCCAGCCAGGCAAAGCCGAGGATGGCCACCGCCTGGATCACCCCGAACACCCACAGCGCGCGGTTGATGCCCAGCCGTACCATCCAGATCCCGCCCAGGATGCCGCCGGCCACGCTGGCCCACAGGCTGGTGGTCTTGGACACGACGCCGATCTCGGTCATCGAGAAGCCGAGGTCGATATAGAACTTGGTGGCCAGTGCCGTAGCCATGCTGTCGCCCAGCTTGTAGAGGAAGATGAAGCCCAGCACCCACAGCGCATGCCCCCAGCCGCCGCGCGTGATGAATTCGCGAAACGGCAGCACCACGGCTTCGGTGAGGTTCTTGGGCGGCGCGCCGTAGACCTTGGGCTCCTTGACCAGCAGCGAACAGAGCAACCCCGGCAGCATGAAGGCGGCGGTGATCCAGAATACCTCGGCCCACGGCATGCGATCGGCCAGTACCAGCGACAGCGCGCCCGGCACCATGCCCGAGAGCTTGTAGGCGTTGACGTGGATGGCGCTGCCCAGGCCGAGCTCGTCGTCGGGCAGGATCTCGCGCCGGAAGGCGTCGATGGCGATGTCCTGGCTGGCCGACAGGAAGGCGATGACCGAGGCCATGAAGGCGATGGTCGAGACCTGCGACAGCGGATCGAGCATGCCCAGCACGCCGATCGACAGCACCAGCAGCACCTGGGTCGACAGCATCCAGCCGCGACGGCGGCCGACGCGGCCGAAGTGAAACCGGTCCATCAGGGGCGACCAGACGAACTTCCAGGTGTAGGGAAACATCACCAGGGCGAACAGGCCGAGCGTCTTGACGTTCAGGCCGGCCTTGGCCAGCCAGGCCTGCAACAGCGACAGCAGGATGAACAGCGGCAGGCCGGAGGAGAAGCCGAGGAAGACGCAGATCATCATGCGCCGGTTGAGATACTGGCGCCACGAGACAGCAGAAGAGGTCATGTTCGGAAAAAGGAAGCGAAACGTTGGGCCGCGCCGGGAATGCTATTTCTTGCGCAGCCGGAAGACCGCAACACTACCACGCCAGTTGGGCAGGTAGCGCACCGGCTTGCCATCCTTGAGCGCCACGCATTCCAGCACCTCCAGACCGACATCGTTGGCCAGCGCCTCGAAATCCCTGATCGTGGCACAGCGCAGGTTGGGGGTGTCGTACCACTGGTAAGGCAGCGTCTTGGACACCGGCATGCGCCCGCGCAGCAGCGCCACCCGGTGCGGCCAGTAGGCGAAGTTGGGGAACGATACGGTGACTTCGCGGCCGACCCGGGCGATCTCGCGCAAGGTGCCCTCGACGTCCTTGACCATCTGCAGCGCCGACAGGCACAGCACCGCATCGAAGGCATTGTCCTCGAACATCGCCAGGCCACCGTTGAGATCCTGCTGGATCACCGATACATTGCGGGCCACGCATTCGGGGATCTTGTCGTCATCGATCTCGATCCCGTAGCCGACGCAGCGCTTGTCGCTCTGCAGGTAATCCATCATCACGCCGTCGCCACAGCCCAGGTCGAGCACATTGGCCTCCTCGCGCACCCAATGTGCGATAAAAGCCAGGTCGGGGCGCAGGGCGCTCAATTCGTCGAAGGTCATGCCCGTGCCTCTTGTGCCAGTTCGTTCCAGATGCGTTGATAGTATTGCCGTACCACGTTCATGTAGCGGGGATCGTCCAGCAGGAAGGCGTCATGCCCGTGCGGGGCGTCGATTTCGGCGTAGCTGACACGGCGCCGGTTGGCCACCAGCGCCTGCACCATCTCGCGACTGCGCTCCGGCGAGAAGCGCCAGTCGGTGGTAAACGACACCAGCAGGAAACCGGCGCGGGTAGCGGCGAAGGCGCGTGCCAGGTCGCCATCGAACTGGCGCGCGGGGTCGAAATAGTCGAGCGCCTTGGTGATCAGCAGATAGGTATTGGCGTCGAAGTAGGTCGAGAACTTGTCACCCTGGTAACGCAGGTAGGATTCGATCTCGAAATCGATGCCATAGCCGAACTGGTAACTGCCCGAGCGCAGGTCGCGACCGAATTTCTCGGCCATGTCGTCATCCGACAGGTACGTGATGTGGCCGACCATGCGCGCCACGCGCAACCCGTTCTTGGGCACCACGCCATGGGCATAGAAGTCGCCGCCATGGTAGTCCGGATCGGTCAGGATCGCCTGCCGCGCCACATCGTTGAACGCAATGTTCTGTGCCGACAGCTTGGGGGTCGACGCGATCACCAGGCAATGCCGCAAGCGGTCCGGGAACATCATGCTCCAGGCCAGCGCCTGCATGCCGCCCAGCGAGCCGCCCATGACCGCGGCAAACTGGGTGATGCCCAGCACGTCGGCCAGGCGCGCCTGGGCGCTGACCCAGTCTTCCACCGTCACCACCGGGAACTCGGCGCCATAGGGCTTGCCGGTGGCCGGGTTGCGGTGCATCGGGCCGGTCGAGCCGAAACAGGACCCCAGGTTGTTGACACCGATGACGAAGAACCGGTCGGTGTCGAGCGGCTTGCCGGGACCGACCATGTTGTCCCACCAACCGACATTGTCCGGCTCGTCGGCATAGATACCGGCCACGTGATGCGACGCATTGAGTGCGTGGCACACCAGCACCGCGTTGGACTTGTCGGCGTTGAGGGTGCCGTAGGTTTCATAAGTCAGCGAATAGTCGGCCAGGGTGGCTCCCCCTTGCAAGGGAAGCGGTTCGGCAAACTGCATGACCTGGGGCGATACGATTCCGATCGACATTGATGGCTTTGCTTGAGTGGCAAGGCATCCGCGCGCCGAGGGTCCGGGCACGGATGAGCGCTGGCGTCAGCGTAGGGTATCCACCGGCTTGCCGGCAACAAAAAAGCCCGGAAGCATTGCTTGCGGGCTCGTCTTGGGAGAAATGATCCAAGCTCGCTTTAGCCGCATTTATATGGGAGGTCAGTCCCGGCGCCCGCAAGCTGAGGTTGGTGAAACCATTCAAATCGGCGCAGTGATGCAAGAATACCCAACTCGGCAGGGTTGGTCAAACCGACAGCCGTGTCAGGCCTGCTTGCCGGCCCACCCGATTACCGGCGCCGCGCCACCTTCACCTCGATCGGCTCGGGCTCGGCGGTGAGCGCCTGCAGCTGGGCCATCGCCGCGGCGATGGCAGCCGGCTCGGTGGCGCGCATGACCTTCTTGACCTGGGGTTCCAGCAAGCGCAGGTCGCTGTTGAGGATTTCATTCTTGACCGACAACAACTGCGCCGGATGCATCGAGAACTCCAGCAGCCCCATGCCCAGCAGCAGGCGGGTCCACTTGACGTCGCCGGCCATTTCGCCGCAGACAGATACCGGGATGCCGGCCCGGCGCCCCTGCGCGATCACCGTCGAGAGCAGGAACAGCACCGCCGGATGCAACGGATCGTACAGGTGCGCCACCTCGTGATCGACGCGGTCGATCGCCAGCGCATACTGGATCAGGTCGTTGGTGCCGATCGACAGGAAATCCAGGCGCTTGATGAACAATGGCAGCGCCAGTGCCGCAGCCGGTATCTCGATCATGGCGCCCACCGGGATGTCCTCGTCGAACTTCTGCCTGCGATCGCGCAGCTGCTGCTTGGCTTGCTCGATCATGCCCAGGGTGTGGTCGATCTCGAAGGCGTGCGCCAGCATCGGGATGAGCAGCTTGATCGGGCCGAACGCCGAGGCGCGCAGGATCGCGCGCAGCTGGGTCAGGAACATCTGCGGCTCCGACAGGCAATAGCGGATCGCCCGCAAACCCAGCGCCGGATTCAAGGCGGTCTGCTCATCTTCGTCCAGCGGCTTGTCGGCGCCGACGTCGAGCGTACGTATCGTCACCGGGCGGCCCTTCATGGCCACCACCGCCTGCTTGTAGGACGTGAACTGTTGCTCCTCGGATGGAAACTTCTCGACGTGGCCGGCCCGTCCCATGAACAGGAACTCGGAACGGAACAGCCCCACGCCGACCGCGCCCGCCTCGAAGGCGGCGGCGCTGTCGCCGGGCAGTTCGATGTTGGCCAGCAGCGTGATGGGTTCGCCGTCCTGGGTGACCGCCGGCGTCTTCTTGAGCCGCATGAGCTTCTTGCGCTCGCGCAGCATGCGTTCCTGGCGGGCGCGGTACTGGGCCAGCACCAGCGGCGAAGGATCGACGATCACCACCCCGGCGTCGCCGTCGATGATCAGCACGTCGTCATGCTTGACCAGCACCGACGCGTTGGGCATACCGACCGCCGCCGGGATGTCGAGGCTGCGGGCGACGATGGCGGTATGCGAATTGGGGCCGCCCAGGTCGGTCACGAAACCGGCAAAGGTGCCATCGCGAAATTGCAGCATGTCGGCCGGCGAAATGTCGTGGGCCACCACGATGATGCTGGGGGCGGCCTCGCCATTGGTCGGTGGCAACTGGATGGCGCTGCCGGTGAGCACCTTCAGTATCCGCTCGCCGACCTGCTGGATGTCGGCCTTGCGCTCACGCAGGTAGGGGTCTTCGATTTCGTCGAACTGGGCCGATAATTCGTCGATCTGGGTCACCAGGGCCCATTCGGCGTTGTAGTAGCGATGCCGGATGATGTTCTGCGGTACCTCCGACAGCATCGGGTCCGACAGGATCAGCGAATGCACGTCGATGAACGCGCCCAGCTCGGCCGGCGCGTCCTTGGGCAATTCGTTGCGGATGGTATGCAGCTCCTGGTGCACCGCCTTGATCGCATCGCGCAGGCGCTGCACCTCGGCCTCGACCTGGTCGGGCGCGATCAGGTAATGTTTGACGTCGAGCGCCGCCGGCGCCAACAAGTGGGCACGCCCAATGGCGATGCCCTTGGACACCGCTATTCCGTGTAAGCTGAATGAAGCCATCGCGTTATCTCCTGCCTGGTTTTCTTATTCCGCCTTCTGTGTCTCGCGCGGTAGCTTCGACGACGTTACCGAACAATGGCATCTTTGGCAATCCGTGCGATTGCGGAGAAAGCACCATCCAACACCAGCGGACCGGCAGTCCCACCAAAAGGTTACCTGCAAACGTGATCAGGCCGTGCATCAGCACATCGACGGCACGGCTTCACAGCCGGGGCATCGCAAGAAACGTTCCAGGCGGATTGCTGCGATGCGCAAGCCCGGAACCGGCCGCGGCCTACTGGCCTTCGCCGAACTTGTCGTTGATCAGTGCCTCGAGCGCGTCGAGCGCGTCCTGCTCGTCTTCACCAGTGGTTTCCAGCAGCACCACGCTGCCCTTGCCGGCGGCCAGCATCATGACGCCCATGATCGACTTGGCGTTGACGCGGCGCTTGTTGAAGGTCATCCAGACCTCACTCTTGAACTTGCTGGCGAGCTGGGTAAATTTGGCGGAGGCACGCGCATGCAGGCCGAGCTTATTGACGATCTCTAATTCTTTTTGAATCATTTTTTTCTTTCTTCAGCTTTGCTTGTTCAATCCGTCTCAGGCCGAGCTGGCCAGCCGGATCCGGTTGTCGACCCGTACCGCGCCGTTCTGGCCGCCGGCCAATGCCATCTCGACCACCACGTCCAGCGTGTCGTTGCGATAGGTCAGCGCCCGCAACAGCATCGGCAGGCTGATGCCGGCGATCACCTGCACGTTCTCGAGTCCGCACAGGAAACCGGTACAGTTCGAGGGCGTCCCGCCCATCACATCGGTGATCACCAGCACGCCGCTGCCGTCATCGAGACGCTTGACCGCTTCGATGGCCAGCTTCTGCACGTCGGCCGGATTCTGGTCGGCGATCACGTCAATGGCCTCGATACGTTCGGGCGCGCTGCGGAACACATGCGTGGCCGCCGCCAGGAATGCCTGCCCCAGCGGGGCGTGCGTCAATAGAATGATACCGACCATGGATTTGTTGCCATCGAATGCGACGCGCTTTGCCCCGAGCAGCCCGTCATGCTCTACCGAACCCATTTTACGCACCTGCGGCCGCGCCCACTGCCGCCTCCAGCGCATCGACGAACATCGCCGCCACGTCGAACCCGGTCTGCTGGGTGATTTCCTGGAAGCAGGTGGGACTGGTCACGTTGATCTCGGTAAGGTAGTCGCCGATGGCGTCCAGTCCCACCAGCAGCAGACCCCGCGCAAACAGGATCGGCGCCAGCGCCTGGCCGATCTCCAGGTCCCGTGCCGACGCCGGCTGGGCGCGCCCCAGGCCGCCGGCGGCCAGGTTGCCCCGCACCTCGCCCCCCTGGGGGATGCGCGCCAGCACATTGGGTACCACCTTGCCACCGATCAGCAGTATGCGCTTGTCGCCGGCGCTGATCTGGGGAATAAAACGCTGCGCCATGATCGTGCGTTGACCGTTGTCGGTCAGCGTTTCGATAATGGCGCCCAGGTTCATGCCATCATCCCTGACCCGGAAGATGCCCATGCCGCCCATGCCATCGAGCGGCTTGAGGATCACGTCGCGATGCTCGGCATGAAAGGCGCGCAACCGCTTCTCGTCGCGCGTGACCAGGGTCGGCGCCGTATATTGCGGGAACTGGGCAATCGCCAGCTTCTCATTGTGGCTACGGATCGCCTCGGGCTTGTTGAATACCCGCGCTCCCTGCTTCTCGGCCAACTCGAGCAGGTAGGTGGTGTAGATGTATTCCATGTCGAACGGCGGATCCTTGCGCACGATCACCGCATCGAACTCCGACAGGAACACCGATGCCGGCTTGTCGGCACGATACCAGTCGTCCTCTTCGCCGGTCAGCGTGACCTTGAAGGCGGCGGCGGTGACCAGGCCACTCTCGAGCACCAGGTCGGACTGCTCGAAGGCATAGATGACGTGGCCGCGACGAGCGGCCTCGCGCATCATGGCAAAGGTCGAGTCCTTGTAGGTCTTGAAGGTCGCGAGCGGATCGGCGAGAAAGGCGATTTTCATGTTGCTTGGAGTCCTGTCCTGGAGGCTGGCACGGCGCCGCCTCAATATACTTCCGGGTTGGGGTCGGTCTTTTCCATTTCCAGCGACGCCGCCAGCAACGCCAGCCGGGCCACGACGCCGTACATGTAGAAGCGGTTGGGGGCCGTGGTGCCGGGCTTGGCCAGCATGTCCGGCAACGCATGCTGCTGGGCGAATGCCAACGGCACGAAATGCGCGCCGGGGGCGTTGAGATTCTCGTTGACGTCGCGGTCCGCATGCACCCGGTAGAAGCCGCCCACCACGTAGCGGTCGATCATGTACACCACCGGCTCGGCCACCGCCTCGTTGATGCGCTCGAACGAATGCACGCCTTCCTGTACCACCAGCTCGGAGACTTCCAGGCCTTCCTTGCCGACCAGCAACCTGGTGCGCTGCTTGCGGCTGAAATCCTTGACCTCGCTGGCATCCTTGACCGTCATGATGCCCATGCCATAAGTGCCGGCGTTGGCCTTGACGATCACGAAGGGCTGTTCCTTGATGCCGTATTCCTTGTATTTCTTGCGAATCTTCGACAACAGTGCCGAGACGCTGTCGGCCAGCGCATCGCTGCCGCTGTTTTCCTGCAGGTCGACATCGCCCACGCGGGCGTACAGCGGATTGAGCATCCACGGGTCGACCTCGACCATCTTGGCGAATTTCTTGCAGATGTCGTCGTAGGCGGCAAAGTGATTACTCTTGCGACGCAGCGCCCAACCGGCGTGCAGCGGCGGCAGCAGGCTCTGCTCGTGCAGCCCCTCCAGCACCGACGGAATCCCGATCGACAGGTCGTTGTTGAGCAGCACGGTACAGGGGTCGAAGTTCTTCAGGCCGACCCGGCGGCCATTATTGGACCGTTCCAGCGGCTCGAGCTTGATGCTGGTGCCATCGGGCAACTCGATCTCGCGCGACTTGGTCACGCCCGGCGCCAGGGTCCCCAGGCGCACGTTGAGCCCGGTCTGCCGGAAGATCTGCATCAAGCGGCCGATGTTTTGCAGGTAGAAGGTGTTGCCGGTGTGGTTCTCGGGAATCAGCAGCAGGTTCTTGGCGTCCGGGCAATACTTCTCGATCGCGGCCATGGCCGCCTGCACCGCCAGCGGCAGCATCTCGGGCGAGAGGTTGTTGAAACCGCCCGGGAACAGGTTGGTGTCGACCGGCGCCAGCTTGAAGCCGGCGTTGCGCAGGTCGACCGAGCAATAGAAGGGTGGCGTGTGCTCTTGCCATTCCATGCGGAACCAGCGTTCGATGGCCGGCGTGGCACCCAGTATTTTCTTCTCGAGCTCCAGCAGGGGGCCATTCAGAGCGGTGACGAGATGGGGGACCATATAAACCTTAACGATATGTAAATGCCGGCGGCGTATGCTGATTTTAGCGGATTCCTGAAATCGTGTTGCATCGCGCAAGACACACCGTTGCCGCCAGGCACGGAGGGAGCGGATCTGGTAGATGGCGGCGCCTCACCGCATTTAAAGAGCCCGACTCATTTACTCGGGATTGGGCTGGCTTGCGAACGTAAAAAAGGCGCCCCGCGGGGCGCCTTGCAAAGGGACCGTTGCCGGTCCCGAAGGAATAGACCTTTGATCGGATCAGTGGTAGGCCGATTCGCCGTGGCTGGAGATATCCAGGCCTTCGCGCTCTTCCTCTTCGGTCACCCGCAGGCCGATGACGACATCGACGATCTTGAAGGCGATGAACGACACCACGCCCGACAGGACCAGCGTGGTCAACACGCCCTGGAACTGGATCCAGACCTGGCCACCGATGGAGTAATCCGGCGACACGGCGTTGGCGACGTAGTCATAGATACCGGTGCCGCCCAGGCTTGGGGCCGCGAACACACCCGTCAGCAGGGCGCCCAGGATACCGCCCACGCCGTGGACACCGAACACGTCCAGCGCATCGTCGGCGCCCAGCATCTTCTTGAGGCCAGTCACACCCCACAGGCACAGCAGGCCAGCGATCAGGCCGATGACGACGGCACCGATCACACCCACGAAGCCGGCCGCCGGCGTGATCGCCACCAGGCCAGCGACGGCACCCGAGGCGCCACCCAGCATCGAAGGCTTGCCCTTGCCGATCCACTCGCCGAAGCTCCACGACAGCACTGCCGCAGCGGTTGCCAGGATGGTATTGATGAAGGCCACGGCAGCACCGCCGTTGGCTTCCAGGCCCGAACCGGCGTTGAAGCCGAACCAGCCGAACCACAGCAGCGAAGCACCGACCATGGTCAGGGTCAGGCTATGCGGCTTGAAGGCTTCCTTGCCGAAACCGACGCGCTTGCCGATGACGTAGGCACCCACCAGGCCAGCGACGGCGGCATTGATGTGCACCACGGTGCCGCCGGCGTAATCCAGCGCGCCCTTCTGGAACAGCCAACCCGAGATCGCAGTCGCCTTTTCAGCGGCAGCGGCGTCGGTGAAGGCGTCCGGACCTGGCCAGAACCAGACCATGTGCGCCATCGGCAGGTAAGAGAAGGTGAACCACAGGATCGAGAACAGGATCACGGCCGAGAACTTGATGCGTTCGGCGAAGGAACCGATGATCAGCGCCACGGTGATGGCGGCGAAGGCGCCCTGGAAGGCCACGAACACCAATTCCGGAATGACCACGCCCTTGCTGAAGGTGGCGGCGTTGGAGTCACCCGTCAAGCCATGCAGGAACAGTCGGTCGAAGCCGCCGAAGAACGCGCTGCCCTCGGTGAATGCGATGCTGTAGCCGTACACGAACCACAGGATGTAGATCAGCGAGAAGATCATGAAGCACTGCATTAGCACTGACAGCATGTTCTTGCTGCGCACCAGGCCGCCGTAGAACAAGCCCAGGCCAGGCAGGGTCATGAGGATCACGAATGCCGTACACACCAGCATCCATGCGGTGTCGCCCTTGTTTGGAACCGGCGCCGGGGCGGCGGCAGCTGCGGCCGGTGCTGCAGGCGCGGCAGCCGCAGGAGCG
>NZ_AKJA01000074.1 GCF_000282575.1 Herbaspirillum sp. YR522
CCCCCCCCAGCCACAAGGCCACACGTTGCATCACGTTGCGCAGCTCGCGCACATTGCCTGGCCAGCCGTAGCCGGCCAGCAGCGGCATGCAGCGCGCCAGCTCGGCATGCAGGTTGGGATGGGCGCGCACCTCCAGCTCCGCCAGCGCCTGCTTGAGGCACCATTGCGCCAATTGCGGCAAGTCCTGCGTGCGTTCGCGCAGCGGCGGCAGGTACAGTCGCAACACCGCCAGGCGGTAGTACAGGTCGGCCCGGAAACGCCCCTCGCGCACGCGCGCCTGCAGCGCACAATGGGTGGCACTGATGATGCGCACATTGATGGGGATGGCGCGCGTGCCGCCGACCCGTATTACCTGCCGCTCTTCCAGCACCCGCAACAGGCGGGTCTGCAGCGGCAACGGCATCTCGCCGATCTCGTCGAGCAGCAGGGTGCCGCCATGCGCGGCCTCGAACAGGCCGGCGCGACCGCCGCGCCGGGCGCCGGTGAAGGCCCCCTCTTCATGGCCGAACAATTCGGACTCCAGCAGCGATTCGGCCAGGGCGCCGCAGTTGACCGCCACGAAGGGATGCTGGGCGCGTCCCTGCGCCAGCGGATGGGCGCGATGAATGGCTTGCGCGGCCAGTTCCTTGCCGCTGCCGGTCTCGCCCTCTATCAGCACACTGGCCGGCGAGCGGGCCAGCAGCGTGATCGACTGGCGCACCGCTTCCATGGCCTTCGATTCGCCCCGCAGGTCGCTGACATGGTGCCGCGCCCGCAGCGATTCGGACACTGGCGCGGCACGCTGTCGGCCGGCTTCGAGCTGGGTCAGCCGGGCCAGTTCCAGCGCATCCTCGAAGGCCTGGCGCACGGTCGCCGCCGAATAGATGAATACCCCCTGCAAGCCGGCCTCGATGGCCAGGTCGGTAATCAGTCCGGCCCCCACGATCGCTTCCACGCCGTCATTCTTGAGATCGTTCACCTGGGCGCGCGCCTCCTCTTCGGTGGCGTAGGTGCGTTGCACGATATCGAGTCCGAACGCCTGCTGGAACTCGGCCAGCGCCGGCATGCCGTCCTGGTAGGTGACCAGCGCGATGCGCGAGGACAGCTTGCGCGCACGCGCCAGCGCCTGCATGGCGTCCAGGCCACTGGCGCGCACCACTACCACCGGCACCGGCAGGCGGCTCTTGAGGTAGGCGCCGTTGGAACCGGCCGAGATCACCACATCGCAACGTTCGCCAGCCAACCGTTCGCGCAGTTGACGCACCGCGTCGTCGAAGCCCAGGTGGATCGGCTCGATGTCGGCCATACCGTCGAATTCCAGCGTGATGTCGCGCATCAACTCGGACAGCCGCGATACCGATACGGTCCAGATCACCGGGCGGTCGCCGTTGGTCGCTGGTCGGGGGGAGAACGATGTCATGGATAAGTTTCACAGAACGTTGCGTGAAACCTGAATGTAACACTTCTGGAACCACAAGCAACCCGGTCCTGGCCCGCGTCCGACGTCCATGTTTTCAATGCAGCGAATTCAAGTCATTGATTTTCAAGAGGAAGTTAGCGGGCGTCGGGCGCATTGCGCGAAACACGGCAGGCATGGCACGGCGGTTGCACCATGTCGTGCAACATCGTTCAACCATCATCCTAGGATCACCATGGCCATCCATTCACCGGGCGCGGCATTGCGCCTTGCCGTCGAGCAAGAATCGCCCTTGCAGATCATCGGCGCCATCAATGCCAACCATGCCCTGCTGGCCAAGCGCGCCGGGTTCCGCGCGATCTACCTGTCCGGCGGCGGCGTGGCGGCCGGTTCGCTGGGCTTGCCCGACCTGGGTATCTCGAACCTGGACGACGTGCTCACCGACGTGCGCCGCATCACCGACGTGTGCGACCTGCCGCTGCTGGTGGACGTCGACACCGGCTTCGGCGCCTCGGCCTTCAACGTGGCCCGCACGGTCAAGTCGATGATCAAGTTCGGCGCCGCCGGCATGCATATCGAAGACCAGGTCGGCGCCAAGCGTTGCGGTCACCGCCCCGGCAAGGAAATCGTCGGCAAGCAGGAGATGGTCGACCGCATCAAGGCCGCCGTCGATGCGCGCACCGATGACAACTTCGTGATCATGGCGCGCACCGACGCGCTCGCCGTCGAGGGCCTGGACGCCGCCATCGAGCGGGCGGTTGCCTGCGTCGAGGCGGGTGCCGACATGATCTTCCCCGAGGCCATCACCGAGCTGGCGATGTACAAGAAATTCGCCAATGCGGTCAAGGTGCCGATCCTGGCCAACATTACCGAGTTCGGATCGACGCCGCTGTTTACGGTGGACGAATTGAAGGGCGCCGACGTCGGGCTGGTGCTGTATCCGCTGTCGGCCTTCCGCGCCATGAACCGGGCCGCCGAGAATGTCTATCAGGCGATCCGGCGCGACGGCACGCAGCAGAATGTGCTCGACACCATGCAGACCCGCATGGAACTGTACGACCGCATCGACTATCACGCTTTCGAGCACAAGCTCGACGCGCTGTTTGCGCAGCAGAAGAACAAGTAGCCAGGACAACGGATAGACCAACCAATCAGGAGAACCGCATGAGCGAAGCAGCACCGGGCGCATTCAAGCCCAAGAAATCGGTGGCCCTGTCGGGCGTGACGGCCGGCAACACGGCACTGTGTACCGTCGGCAAGACCGGCAACGACCTGCACTATCGTGGCTACGACATCCTCGATGTGGCCGACACCTGCGAATTCGAAGAGATCGCCCACCTGCTGGTGCATGGCAAGCTGCCCAGTGCCGCCGAGTTGCGCGGCTACAAGGCCAAGCTGAAGTCGCTGCGTGGCCTGCCGGCCAACGTCAAGGCCGCGCTCGAATGGTTGCCGGCGGCGTCGCACCCGATGGACGTGATGCGCACCGGGGTGTCGGCGCTGGGTTGCGTGCTGCCGGAGAAGGACGACCACAACACGCCCGGTGCGCGCGACATCGCCGACCGCCTGATGGCATCGCTGGGATCGATGCTGCTCTATTGGTACCACTACAGCACCAACGGCCGTCGCATCGAGGTCGAGACCGATGACGAATCGATCGGTGCGCACTTCCTGCACCTGCTACATGGCCAGGCCCCATCCGAACAGTGGGAAAAGGCGATGCACACCTCGTTGATCTTGTATGCCGAGCACGAATTCAACGCCTCCACCTTCACCGGCCGGGTCATCGCCGGCACCGGTTCGGACATGTATTCGGCCATCACCGGTGCCATTGGTGCCTTGCGCGGGCCCAAGCACGGCGGCGCCAACGAGGTGGCCTTCGAGATCCAGAAGCGCTACGACAATGCGGACGAGGCCGAGGCCGATATCCGCCGTCGTGTCGACAACAAGGAAGTGGTGATCGGCTTCGGTCATCCGGTCTACACCATCTCGGATCCGCGCAACAAGGTGATCAAGGAAGTGGCCCGCAAGCTTTCCAGCCAGGCCGGATCGACCCGCATGTTCGATATCGCCGAACGGCTCGAGACGGTGATGTGGGACGCCAAGAAGATGTTTCCCAACCTCGACTGGTTCTCGGCCGTGTCGTATCACATGATGGGGGTGCCGACGGCGATGTTTACGCCACTGTTCGTCATTGCCCGCACCTCCGGCTGGGCCGCGCACATCATCGAGCAGCGCATCGACAACAAGATCATCCGCCCCTCGGCCAACTACGTGGGGCCGGAAGACCTGAAGTTCGTGCCGATCGGCAAGCGCAAGTAAGCGTAGCGGAGCCGGCAGGGGCGGGCGAGCATTCATTTTTGTAACAAGCGGGCACGGCCATCTCGCAGATTGCAATTAATTGCTAAGATGCGGTCCAGCAGTTTTTTGGCCGGCAGGCCACGCGAAATGACTGGATCCAACGATGACCGCAATGAATGTCCCCCGCCTTAGCCCCCGTTCCATCCTCGGTTGCACCGGCCTGGCCCTGTTGCTGGCCGGTTGCGCCGGCCAGGAAAAGATCCCGGTCAGCGAGACCAAGCCGATGCTGCCGCAGATCATCCAGGCGCCGGCCGCCACCCAGCCCAGCTGGGCGACCCAGCTCAAGACCGGCAGTTTCGCCTGCGAAGCCGGCAACAAGGTCGAGCTGAAGATGGAAGGGCGGGTGACCGACGGCGTCACGCTGGTCTGGAAGGGCCGTTCCTATACGATGACCCCGGTCAGCACCTCGACCGGTGCGGTACGCCTGGAAAACAGCGGTGAAGGCTTGACCTGGATCCAGATCCCCTCCAAGTCGATGCTGCTCAATTCCAAGATCGGCCAGCAACTGGCCAACGACTGCAAGGCCCGCTGAGGCCACGCATCTCCGCATATCGTACGCATGCCCGGGTCGGTCCTTGCATGCCCGGCCGCTGCCGGCTGGTCCCGATTCAGCTACACGTAAGCTGGCGGTGCCACATTGAGTGACAAGGCGCATAGACGCCGTGGCCAATGGCGACATGAGGAGACAGCATGGACTACCAACAAACCTATCGGCAATCGATCGAGCAGCCCGAGCAGTTCTGGGCCGACCAGGCGCGGCGCATCCATTGGGAGCAGGCGTTCGAACGCACCCTCGACTACGGCAGGCCGCCATTTGCGCGCTGGTTCATCGGCGGCACCACCAACCTGTGCCATAACGCCATCGACCGCCACCTGCCGCAGCGCGCCGGGCAAGCGGCGCTGATCGCGATCTCGACCGAAACCGGCCACGAGCGCGTCTACACGTTCGCCGAACTGCACCAGGAAGTCATGAGCATGGCCGCCAGCATGCAGGCGCTGGGCGTGGTGCAGGGCGACCGGGTGCTGATCTACATGCCGATGATCGCCGAGGCGGTGTTTGCCATGCTGGCCTGTGCCAGGCTGGGGGCGGTGCATTCGGTGGTGTTCGGCGGATTTGCCTCCAACAGCCTGGCCGCGCGCATCGATGATGCCCAGCCGCGCCTGGTGGTGTCGGCCGACGCCGGTTCGAGGGGCGGCAAGGTGGTGCCCTACAAGGTCCTGCTGGACCAGGCGATCGAGCTGGCGCAGCACCGGCCGCAGCGCGTGCTGCTGGTCGACCGGGGCCTGGCGCCGATGGCCCGCGACCCAGTGCGCGATGTCGACTACGCGCCGCTGCGCGAACGATACCGCGCTGCCTCGGTGCCGGTGACCTGGCTCGAATCGAACCAGCCCAGCTATATCCTCTATACCTCCGGCACCACCGGCAAGCCCAAGGGCGTGCAGCGCGACGTGGGCGGCTATGCGGTGGCGCTGGCGACGTCGATGCAGGCCATCTTCTGCGGCAATCCGGGCGAGACCTATTTCTGCACCTCCGATATCGGCTGGGTGGTCGGCCATTCCTATATCGTCTACGGGCCGTTGATCCATGGCATGGCCACGGTCCTGTACGAGGGCCTGCCGATCCGCCCCGATGCCGCCGTCTGGTGGAGCATCGTCGAGAAGTACCGCGTCACTCGCATGTTCTCGGCGCCCACCGCCATCCGGGTGCTCAAGAAGCAGCCGCCCGAATGCATGCGGCGGCACGACCTGTCTTCATTGAAGGCGCTGTACCTGGCGGGGGAGCCTCTGGACGAAACCACCTCCAGCTGGATCTCCGGTGCCCTGGGCGTGCCGGTGATCGACAACTACTGGCAAACCGAAAGTGGCTGGCCGATCCTGTCGATCGCCCGCGGGGCCGATGACAGGCCGACCCGCCTGGGCAGCCCGGGCGTGCCGATGCCGGGTTACCGGCTGGCCATCCTCGACGAGAACAGCGGCGAGCCGCTGGGTGCCAACCGGAAAGGCGTGCTGGCCATCGAGGGGCCGCTGCCGCCGGGTTGCATGCAGACCATCTATCGCGACGACCAGCGTTTTGTCGATACCTACTGGCGCAGCCTGCCGCGCCAGGTCTATTCGACCTTCGATTGGGGCATTCGCGACGAGGATGGCTATTACTTCATTCTCGGCCGTACCGACGACGTCATCAATGTGGCCGGCCATCGGCTCGGCACGCGCGAGATCGAAGAAAGCATATCGAGTCATCCCGATGTATCGGAGGTGGCGGTGGTAGGCGTGCAAGACCCGCTCAAGGGCCAGGTGGCATTTGCCTTCGTCATCGCCAAGGACCCGCGGTCCACCGCCACGCCAGCGTCGCGCCAACTGCTGGAGTCGCAGATCGCGGCCACGGTCGACCGCCAGGTCGGCGCCCTGGGGCGGCCGGCTCGGGTCCTGTTCGTCGGCGCCTTGCCCAAGACCCGCTCGGGCAAGCTGCTGCGACGGGCGATCCAGGCCCTGTGCGAGGGGCGCGACAGCGGCGAGCTGCCGACCATCGAGGACCCGGCCGCGCTGGAACAGGTCAGGCAGGCATTGCGCGGGTGAGACGGTAGTGGCCTGATTTGGGTACACTGCTGTCTTCGTCACAGCATCCCCGAGCCAAACCGTCATGTCCGACCAGATCCGTCTGGCGCAGCCCGCCGACGCCGCCGCCATCTGCGCCATCTACAACCATTACGTCGAGACCACCGCCATCAGCTTCGAGACCGAGACGGTGGCCGTCGACACCATGGCTGCCCGCATTGCCGAGGTGCGGGCCCAATTTCCCTGGCTGGTGTTCGAGCAGCAGGGAGCCATACTCGGCTATGCCTATGCCAGCAAGTGGAAGCCGCGCGCGGCCTATGCGCAGTCGGTGGAAAGCTCGGTCTACCTGCATCGCGATGCCGCCGGGCGCGGCATCGGCAAGCAGCTCTACAGCCGGTTGCTGGCGCTGCTCAAGGCGCAGGGCGTGCACCTGGTCATCGGCGGCATCGCCCTGCCCAACGCCGCCAGCGTCGGACTGCACGAAAGCGTGGGCTTCATCAAATGCGCCCATTTCAGCGAGGTCGGCCGCAAGTTCGATACGTGGGTCGACGTCGGTTATTGGCAGCTCAACCTGGAACAGGTGACCTCATGAGATCGACCCGTGCCGCCTCAGCGGTGGAGCGCCTCAACCGGCGCGCCCAGACCCAGCAGTATTCGATGCTGAAACTGGCCGACGAACGCTTGCAGTTGATCCAGCGCGTGCCCGGCAAGCCGATGGAAAAGATCGGGCAGCCGCTGGAGCTCGACGAATTCGTCGCCTTCGTCAATGGCCATGGTCCGCAGACGCCACGGCGCGTGAGCAAGCTCGATGTGCAGTTCGAGAAGAACATGCGCAACAAGAAGAGCGACCCGGAATAACTGCCCTAGTCGGCCAGGGTCGCGATCACCGGCGCGTGGTCCGACGGCTGTTCCCACTTGCGGGGTGTCTTGTCGATGACGCAGGCGGTACAGCGCGGCGTCAACTCGGGCGACAGCAGGATATGGTCGATGCGCAGGCCGCGATTGAGACGAAAGCCCATCTGGCGATAATCCCACCAGCTGTACAGCTTCTCGGGTTGCGCGAAGAGCCGGAACGAATCGGTCAAGCCCATGGCCTGCAGGTTGCGAAACGCCTGGCGCTCCGGTTCCGACACCAGCACGCTGCCGGCCCAGGCGGCCGGGTCGTGGACGTCGCGGTCTTCCGGCGCGATGTTGTAGTCGCCCAGCAGCGCCAGGCGCGGATACGCCGCCATCTCCTGTTGCAGCCACTGTTGCAGCGCTGTCAGCCAGCTCAATTTGTAGGGATACTTCTCGGACTCCAGCGACTGGCCGTTGGGGATGTAGGCGCAGACATAGCGCACGCCCTCGATGGTAGCGGCGATGATGCGCTGCTGTTCATCCGGAAACAGCGGATTGTTCCTGACCACATCGTTCATCGGATGGCGCGACAGGATCGCCACGCCGTTGTAGGTCTTCTGCCCACTGAACTCGACCAGGTAGCCGGCGGCGGCGATCTCGGCGGCGGGAAACTTGTCGTCGGTCAATTTGGTTTCCTGCAGGCACAGCACGTCGACCGGGTTCTCTTCCAGCCATTTCAATACCTGCGGCAGGCGCACCTTCAGGGAGTTGACGTTCCAGGTGACGATTTTCATGACGAAATTAATATCCTTCCAAATCAGTTTGTCAGGCCACGCTCTGGCCTGTTTTTAATCCGGGCGCCCATCCTGCTCGCGATGTCGCGCATGCCAGCGCGCCATGAAGGCGGAGTCAGGATGACAGCGCGGTGATGGAGCCGTGGGATTGCCGCGGTCTCGCAAGCCCATGAGCAAGCGCACAGCCCGCATTCTACTTCGGGCGCCGCAGGTTTGAGGCAGGAATGGAACCGGCAATGGCGCCGCTCCACCCATGGGGTGGCAATGGAATGTCAAACTTTCTCAGGAAATATCATGAAACTGGATGCGAGTCACGCTGCCTACGAGGCACTTAACCACGCTGCCCACCATGGGCAGGCTACTTCTGGCGTGGCCGGCGGACAAGGCCCGGCGCCAGTTCGACCGGCGGAAACCTGGCAAGACATCGGAAAGCACCTGGACCCGACGTCCTTCAAATCGCTGCTCAGGACGAACCGGCATATCCATGCCTCCCTGTTGGGGCAACTGCTGGAGAAACAGGCCGAGGGCACGGCAAACCTGGTGGCATTCAGGAGGGTGCTCCTGAACACCAAGGATCTGGATTTTCTGCCGGCGACACGGATTTTGACCACGTTGGCACAACGAACATTGGCGATCGAAGACCAGCAGGAGGCGAAGGCGGCCACGCTGTTGTTGGTGCAAGAGGCCTCGATACGCAAACAGGCCAACCCCGGTAGCACGCATGTTTCACACCCGGAATTTCACGAAATGGTCGATACGATGTCGCAGGTCGCGTCGAATTATGAAACATCACATCATGTCGGCCCGGAGCCTTACGGTCATCCCCAGCAGCCCTTGTTGGCCAAGGTGGTTGCCGGGCCCATCGGCGAGCTGATCAGAACTGGCAGGCCGGTCGA
Organism: Herbaspirillum sp. YR522; assembly: GCF_000282575.1. Classification (GTDB taxonomy): domain Bacteria; phylum Pseudomonadota; class Gammaproteobacteria; order Burkholderiales; family Burkholderiaceae_D; genus Herbaspirillum. The sequence continues at coordinate 8,838 of NZ_AKJA01000074.1, forward strand.
TGCGGTCATGGCCGAAAACAATATGAAGCATCCAGCACTTCAATATCTGCTGGAATTCGAATCGGCAAACGGCCCGGCCGGAGAGCGCGTCCACGCAAGGGAGATAAGTTGGCGCAATGCCTTGGGCGAATATGGCATCGAAGACGGAAGTGCGGCGGCAGATCATCTGGAAAGCATCGGAGACTTCCGCCTATGGGATCATCTGTAAATGTAGCCCAGCCGGACGCCCGGCAATACGACATCGGCACGCGAGCCAGCGGTCGATGTCGCCTATCCTGGCGTCGTCGCAACGCCGATATCCACCACCACGCAAGTCACTTCCTGCGAACCTGGGTCGCCATGGTGAAGCCATCGGCGCTCGGCACGATCGTCAACTGTTTCTTCATCGCCCATGCCACGTTGATATGCTGCAGCGGGATCACCGCCTCATCCTGCAGCGCCAGCCGGGCTGCCTGCTTCTGCAATTGCAGCCGCTGGTCTGCGTCGTTGGTGGCGCCGGCCTTGTCGATGAGCGCATCGACGGCCGGGTTGCCATAGCGGCCGTAGTTGTTGGCGCCGCTGCCTTTTCCCGGGCTGTGGATCATCGCTGTTAGCAGCGTAAGCGAATCGCCCGTGACGGCGCCCGTACCCAGCAAGGCCATGCTGAACTCCGGTTCTCCATTGGCGCCACCGCCGGCCAGTCGCGTCAGGAACACCGAGAACGGCATGGCCGCTACCTCGGTCTTGATGCCGATCTGGTTGAGCGCCTGTGCAATCGCTTCGCATAGCTTGGCGTCGTTGATGTAGCGGTTGTTGGAGCAATGCATGGTCAGCCTGAAGCCGTTGGGGTAACCGGCTTGTGCCAGCAGGCCGCGGGCCGCCTTGACATCGTAGGGCAAGCCCTTCTGCGTCGGGTCATTGCCGAAGAACCCCTTGGGCACCAGTTGTTCAGTGGCAGTGGCGTCGGCCTTCATCAGGAACCTGATCAGGCCTTCGCGATTGATGGCGTGCGCCACGGCCTGGCGCACCTTGAGGTCCTTGAACGGGTTGCGGGGCAGCGGCTGGCCATTGGCGTCCTTGATGTAGGGCGAATCGTCGCGGAACTGGTCCAGCATCAGGTAATTGAGCATATAGGAGGTCACCGACACGGTGTCGAAGTTCTTCAGCGATGCCTCCTGGTTGGCGGGCACGTCGCTGATGATGTCGACTCCGCCGGAGATCAGCGCTGCCGCCCGCGCCGGTTCACGCGGGATGAATTGCAGCCAGACCTTGTCCCACGGTTCCCTTGGCCCCCAGTAGTCGGGGTTCCTGGCCAGCAGCACGCTTTCGCCGCGCTTCCATTGCACGTATCTGTACGGACCGGTTCCGATGGCCGACTTGCCGTCGGCGAATGATTCTTCACTGGCATGGTCGCCCAGCGAGTGCGGAATGATGGCGACCAGGCCCAGGTTTTCCGGCAACGTCGGGCTGATCGTCTTGAGTTTGACATGCACGATGTCGGGGCCCGCAATCGACACCGAATCGACGTCACGCAGGTAGGAGCGGTAGGTACGCGCACCGGTGAGCTTCATGGCGCGCTCGAGTGAATACTTGACGTCTTCGGCGCTCAGCGCCGCGCCGTTATGAAACTTCACCCCCGGGCGCAACCTGAATTCCCATGTGGTCGGGTTGACCAGCCGCCAGGATAGCGCCAGTCCCGGGCGCGGCCGCAGGTTGCCATCGGAAGCCACCAGCGTCTCATAGACGTGATTGAGGACATTGCGATTGGGGCCGTTGAGCACATGTGGGTCGGCCGAGGTCAACTCGGCCTTCAGGCCGATCTTCAACTCGTCGGCAAGCCCGACCTCCATGGTCGAGACGAAGACGCTGCCGAGCAGCAGAACCAGGCTCGAAAAACGACGTACCGCATGCCACATGCACCCTCCTGTTATTAAAAACGCTACCGGGCGAAGGACATATGGAAATAGGGAAGATGTATGCCCGGCAAATACCGATGTTTTGATCTATAAAACAACGTAACGAACAACGTAACGATCAGCGATATGATATCTGTCAAACAACCAGGCTGCCCATTTTGCTTAGATAGAATGGTTACGTTCTTATTCCGCAACTGCTGGCAATGGCAATAGCAATAGCAATAGCAATAGCAAAGGGCACCAGCGGCGCCCTTTGCTTCATCACGATGACGACGGTGTTCAGGCCGAGCGTCTCAATGCCTGCTCGGGCTGCTCCGGCTGGTCGGCACGATCGGCACGATCGGCTCGATCAGCCGCGTCGCGCGGCGCCGGGGCGGACACGTTGCTGGCAGTGACGCCGACGACGCCCCGGGCGGGGAACGGCAGGATATGCGCCGCGCCGATCTGCAACTGCGGTTCCGGCTCACGCGCATAACGCGTCTTGAGCAGGAAGGCATAGAAGGCGGAAAAATACAATCCGATGCTCTTGGCCAGGTTCTCGTTCATGCCCGATTCCGAAATACCCTTGGCCGAGCTCAATGCGCTCACGAATTCCTCGGCCGGGCGGCCGGTCGTTGCCACCGCCGCCGTGATGTTGGTGGGAGAGAATTCGAGCGGACCGCCGCGTGCCGTTTCCGGGGCTGGCTCGCGCTTCCAGAGCAGCGGGAAGGATTCGATGGTGCGCGTCACAGCGCGGCTGAGGCGACCATGCTCGTCCACCTTCGGCTGGCGCCCCTGCACGATGGTATAGCGCAGATCGTAGTTTTCTCCTTCCGCGGTACGCGCCAGTTCCTTGAGGATTTCCACCTGAAACGGGTAGCCCGCGCCATCACCGAATTTCCCCTTGATATTTTGCTCCAGGTTTTGCTCGAAGCGCTGGCGGAATATTTCCCGCGTATCGTCATATCGCGGCGCGATGATGCCCTTGGCCTGGCCCGACCCATTGGGTTTGAACAGGGGACGGAAGCCATGACCCAGCGCCATGAAATCGTCGTACGCCTTCATGATGCCGTCGATGCCTTCTTCGGCGGTCACGCCGCGGAAGAAGGTCGAATAGTGTGCCTTCAGCTCCAGCGGCGACATGCCTTCGGTGTTGCCGCGCTGGTCGCGGTGCTGGTAGTGGAACATCTTGTCGAGCCCCTGGACGTCGTAGGTGAAGCCGCGCTGCGCGGCGATCCCGGGCAATGCGGCGGCTTCTTCGCTATTGGCGAATTCGGCGCGCGCCAAGGCCGCGGCAAACTTGTTGACGCCCTCGTCGACGGTGCTGTTGATCAGGGTGACCTTGGTGAAATCGAGCTTGCCGCCTTGGACCATGTTGAGGTTTTCGGCAGCGCGGTCGTTGAGCAAGCCATTGACCACACGTCCGAACAGCACCGGGCGACCTTCTTCGATGCGGCACACGGAAGCGACATCGATGCTGAAACCGAGCAGCACCAGCGGCTTGTCGCGGGTCTTGTCCATTTCCTTGCTGGCTGCGGCATAGGCCTGCTTTTCGATCTCGGCGTATTGCGGGCTGCCCTTGCCGAACTCGGTGGCGGCGCGGTCGATGGTGCGGTAGTAGGGCGTGATGATCTTGTCGAGCGAATCGGGGAAGTGCTCCTGGTCGCCGGTCTTCCACTGGCGTGCGTAATGGTCGGCGACATGGGCCTTTTCCCAGGTCATCTTGCTGCCATCCTTCTGCTGGTACACGCCGTCGGTGCGCTCGGCACCTTCACGCCCGGAATTGGCGATCAGCAGCAAGGGCTGCTCGCCATTGCCTTGCGCCGTCTTGAGCATGTCGTTGGCTACATCGCGATGCGCATTCATCATCTGGCGAAATTGCGCCGGCGGCATGGTGGCGATGCCGCCGAAGCCGGTGCCATTGATTTCGGGGCATGCGTAAAGCATCTTCGCTTCGTCGCCATGGCGTATCCAAAAGGCCATGACATCGGGCGGCAGGACGACGCCGTCGTTGGGCTTGGCGCCGGCCGGCATCTCGATGGCCGACAGACGGCACAATTCGTTGGCCAGCTGCTGGTCCTGTTCGCGGCCGATCCTGCTCATGTCGTCGGCGCCATTGAACAAGGCACCGACATTGGCCAGTGTCTGCTCGCGCAGGTGGAATCCATGCAGGAAGAAAGGCGCATGCTGTTGTGCCGGCGGTGTGTTGATATCGGGGTGGAAGGTGTGCCGCGAAAGTGCTGCCACATTCGATGCGTGGAGTGCCTGTTGCTGCTCGGCGGGCAGGGCGGCCGGGCGCGTCGGGGACGCGCTTGCGGTGGTGGTTGCGACGTCGATGTGATGACCGGCGTCGTTGCTGCTTAGTGATGAAACAGAGGCCATGGTAGCTCCTTTTGTCATGTTGAAAAGGGCAGAGTCCATACCGGAAAATCGGATGCGTGCGAGGCCATGCGCTCGACGCGAGTTGATTAGTTCTCGATGCTGTCTTCTGAAGATCGTGGGGCGCTGTAGCGCGTCGGCGTCTTGCCATCCGCACGTCTCTTCCATGAATGGTGTCAACAGCAAGCGTGGTTCTTGCCGCGCCTCAGAATGTTTTCGCATGTGCTTGTGCAAGTAGCGACGAAACCTGATGCTTGGATCCGCAAGCCTGGCATCCCGATCCGCCCATCTGACCGGTGCGCCATCCATCAAAGAGAATCGTCGCATCCAACGAATAACGTATTTCCAACTAATTTTTTTTTATTTGACAAGCCGAGTTGCCGTTGCCTACCATCGTATCGCTAAATAAAATAATGTATCGTTAGATGATACATATGCAATCCCAGGGCAGCGGGATATCAATCACCAGCAGGTGTTTCAACCACGGAGTGAAAAAAATGAAAAGGGAAGTACTGGCGGCGAGCGCGTTGGCCGCATTGGGAGCATTGGCGGGGCAGGCGCAGGCACAAAGCAGTGTCACCATCTACGGCATCATCGACTCGGCGGTGGTCTACAACACCAAGGTGGCCACGGGCACCGCACGCAATACCGGTAGCCTGGGCGGGGTGAACTCAGGCGGCCTGCAGGCATCGCGGATAGGATTTCGCGGCAAGGAAGACCTGGGCGGTGGCCTGTTTGCCGATTTCGGACTCGAGAACGGCTTTTCGGTAGACAACGGCTCGGCCTTGCAAGGTGGCGCGCTGTTTGGCCGGCGCTCGGTGGTCGGGCTGTCGGGTACGCGTTTCGGTGTATTGCACATCGGTCGCCGCAAGGATTTCACCGATGAAATCGCCGGTGCCTATTCCAGTATCACACCCTACAGCGGTTTCATCACGGCTGTGCACGCCAACAACCTGGACCGCATCGGCGGCAATCGCGCCAACAACATGATCTACTACAGCACCCCGACCATCGGCGGCTTCCGCGCCAACGTGACCTACGGCTTCGGGGAAGCGGCCGATTCGGTCTCGACCGGTCAGTCGCTGGGCTTCGGCGCCAACTACGACCAGGGAAGATGGGCCATCGGCTTCGGCTACTGGCAGTCCAAGCTGGGCAGCGCCACCGTGGCCAGCAGTGACCAGGGCGCGGCCAGCGGTGCCGGTTGCAGCACTACCCTGGCATCCAATGCGGGCAAGGCCGGCTCGACCTGCATCAAGACCTGGATCCTCGGTTCGCGCTACAAGTTCGACGCGGTGACCTTGCGCGGTACCTATTCCGAAGTCAAGCAGCCGTTGGTCAATACCGCCGCCGGCGCGGCGCCCGCGTTCAATACCGTCTTCACGGCCACCGCCGGCAGCAGCGCGTTTACCGCTGGCGGCGTGAACAACAAGAAGGCGCAGATCCTCGATGTCGGTGCGGATTTCAAGGTGGCGCCTGCACTGCTGGTGACCACCAGCGTGATCCACTCGCGCTACGACTTCGTGGGGGCATCCAGCAGGGGCAAGCTGACCGAGCTGATCGCCGGCGTCCAGTACTATCTGTCCAAGCGCACCACGCTGTACTCGACCATCGGCACGCTCACGGCCGTCGACATGTATAACCCGGGGACCGGTGCCGGCGCGCCTGGCGCCGACAACCGCTCCAGTTTCCTGGCTGCAGGCGTACGCCACACGTTCTGATCGCCGCAAGCAGGTCAGTCGCAATAAACGCTGCCGGTGCTGTGATGCACCGGCAGCGTTTTCTTATGTCCTGTTGCTGTCGGTTGAATCTTCGGCGGCCGCGACGGCCTAAGCAACAACGGGCGCTGCAGCCATCATGTGGCGGTCCCTTCCGACGCCGGGCGTCATTACTCTTGCAGGGGACCATCATGAAGAACGCGTTGGACTTGATCGCGCAATACACCGAATCCATGCGGGGCCTTGCGCTCAAGGCCGAGAGCGGCAGCAATGTCGACGACGCCAGCCGCGAGCTGATCCGCGCCGCGGTCGAGCAGTTTCGCGGTGCCGGCGACGGTAGCGATGCCATGGAGTCGACCCGTGCACTGCGCGCCCGCCTGGTGATGCTGATGGAGTCGTCGCTGGATACCCAGATTCGATTCAGGGTGGCGCTGGAACACGCCGTGGCCTGGCTCGACCAGGCCTAGACAAAATCGGGAGCGGGGAATCTACGGCAGGAGTCTGCGTCGGGCCATGCCCAATGCGCGAACACCGCAGCAGTCCCGATGAGATGGGATTGCTCCGGTGCCGAATACGATGGTCGTGCCGACTTAGGCTGCGGCCATCATGTTGCCTTGCAGTCGAGCGGCGCCGCCACCGCCATTGCGACGACGACGCATTGCACCAAAGCCAACCAGTGCCAGGCCACCCAGCATCATGGCAGTGGTCGATGCTTCAGGCACCGCAGCGATGCTGATGTTGCCGGCGAAGCTGCCACCTGCCGAACCCAGGATCGAGCCTGCCACGCTGAGCGTATAGGTGCCCAGGGCCAAGCCATTGGTACGCAGGCTGAACGTCTGCGTATCGCCAATGATGGTGCTGGTGCCGGCCCAGCTGTTGCCTACGCCGTTGAGCACGAAGCTATCCAGCGACAGGCGCGACACGCCATCCAGGGCGATCGAGATCACCGCCGACGACACTGCCGATTGCGCACTGTCGATCGTGAAGGTGAAATTTTCCAGGAAGGTCTGGCCGGTGGTGCCATCACCGTAGCGAGCGGTGAAGGTCGAGGTCTGGTCGGTCCATACCAGGGCGCGGGTACGCTCCAGATCGGCGGCACTGGCGGACGAGCCAA
>NZ_AKJA01000075.1 GCF_000282575.1 Herbaspirillum sp. YR522
CGGCCTGTGGCTGTGCCTGCAGCCGATGATCGATTTCCTGCAGGACTACTTCATCAGCCACGGCACCTTCGGCACGGTCGGCAGCCTGCTGGCCTGGTTCGGCCTGGGCGCCTTGAAGACCGTGATCGTGCCGATGCTGGCGATGTGGGCGCTGCTGCCCTTGATGATCCTGACCGCGCTGGTCTTCGTGGGGTTGTTTACCATTCCGGCCGTGGCGCGGCATGTGGGCACGCGCCACTATCCGGGATTGGAAATGCGTCACGGCGGCAATTGGCGCGGCAGTCTCTGGACTTCGCTGTGGTGTTTTGCGGTGTTTACCGTGCTGTGGCTGGCCACGTTGCCGCTGGCGCTGATCCCGCCGCTGAGCTTCGTCGTGCATCCGCTGCTGTGGGGCTGGCTGACCTATCGTGTGATGGCCTACGATACCCTGGCCGATCACGCCAGCGTGGACGAACGGCATGCCGTGCTGCGCCAGCACCGCTGGCCGCTGCTGGTCATCGGTACCGTGGCCGGCGCCCTGGGCGCGGCGCCCACCTTGCTGTGGCTGGGTGGCGCGCTGTCGGTGATCCTGTTCCCGCTGCTGGCCGCCGGCGCCATCTGGCTGTATGTGTTGGTGTTCGTCTTTACCGGCCTGTGGTTCCAGTACTATTGCCTCGAGGCCCTGCAGCGCCAGCGTTGCGCGCAGCCGGCGACGAGCGACGTGGCCGGGGTGAATGGGGCATAATCGTCATAGTTTGTTAACCCCTTTATCGGCACAGCAAAGACATGGCGATCGGACTCATCATCATCGGCGACGAAATCCTTTCCGGGCGCCGCATCGACAAGCATTTTCCCAAGGTCCTCGAATTGCTGACCCAGCGCGGGCTGCAGTTATCCTGGGCCGAATACCTGGGGGATGACCCCCAGCGCATCACCGCCACTCTCAAGCGCACGCTGGCCAGCGACGATATCGTGTTCTGCACCGGCGGCATCGGCGCCACGCCCGACGATCACACCCGCCAGTGCGCCGCGGCTGCGCTGGGCGTGCCGTTGCTGCTGCATCCCGACGCCCGGCGCCGCATACAGGAGCGCATCGGCGACATGGCCGGCGAGGCCGGCGTCACCCCGGACTTCGACAGTCCCGAGAACCTGCACCGGCTGAAGATGGGGGAGTTTCCCGAGGGGGCCGACATCATTCCCAATCCCTACAACAAGATCCCCGGATTTTCGCTGCGCAATACCAGCGGCCAGGGCGCCCATTATTTTGCGCCGGGCTTTCCGGTGATGGCCTGGCCGATGTTCGAGTGGGTGCTCGAGACGCATTACGCCGACCTGTTCCATCGCCAGGCCTGGGCCGAGCGCTCGATGCTGGTATTCGAATCGGCCGAATCGACCCTGACCCCGCTGATGGAGGCCATCGAGGCCGAGTTCACCCAGGTGAAGGTGTTCAGCCTGCCGCATGTGGGCGACCAGCAGACCCGGCGCCATATCGATCTTGGCGTCAAGGGCGACCCGCAGCAGGTCGCGCCGGCATTCGAGAAGTTGCAACAGGGCTTGCGACAGTTGAAGGCCGAATACCAGGTCAGCGCCTGAGGCCGCGCAACACCGCACGGCTGCGCAGCGCCATGCAAAAAAATGCCCTGACGCAAGTCAGGGCACGCAACGGCACCGGGCATCCGGAACCGAGGAGATGAAGTCGATTCGACTTACTTGCGCACGCGGGTAGCCTTGGCGCCGGCCTGCGACAGCTGGTCGACGGCGGTGGTGACATTGGCTTCGAGGACGTCGGCGGCCTGCTTGGCGTTCTTGCTGAATTGCTCGTAGCCTGCGTTGAAGTGGCCCAGCGTGGTCTTGAACAGCGAGATCGCCTGCTCGGAGCCGGCCGGCGCATTGCGCGAGGCTTCGTCGATCAGCGCCACGAACTTGCGGTTCACTTCGGCGATCTGGCCTTCTACGGTCCTGGTCAGTTCAGCCTGGGTGCTGGAGAAGATACCCGACAGGTGACGGCCGTAGGCTACCGATTTTTCGGCCGTGGGCTGCGCCTGGGCGCTGGCCAGCGAAAAGAATTCTTGCGGGTCCTTGGCGGCAAACAGCTGTTGTGCGGTGAGCTGGCCTTCTTCCAGCGAAGACTTGACTGCCTTCAGGTTCAGATCCACCAGTTTCTCGACGCCTTCGAAGGTCTTGCTGGCCAACTGGCTCATCAGGGCGAACTGCAGTTCGGCATTTGCGCTGGCGGCGGCGGAAAAATGGTCGGTGTAGGTCGTCATATTGAAACATCCTCTGGTTTTGATGGTTGATGACAAAGACAGACTGCGAATGAGTGCATGCTTACGGACCGATCTGCGCGGCAGGAAGGAAGTCTCCGTGGAATTTTTTATTTGGATTTGACGCGTTGCACAAACCGATTCTAGTGTAAAAACTAACAAAGTCAATGCGCCAGCGGATACAAGCACGGCAGTAGTTGATCTGGATCGCAAGCACCGCGGTTCACTGGTCAGACCCTCGCCCGGCGCTGATGAAATCGATCCAACTACCGGCGGTCGTGCCGCAGTGTCACAGTGCCACATGCGCTTGCCTCGCCGTTGGTCCTTCGCCACGAGAGTTATTGCTTGAAAGCGCTCGATACCGTACAGCGCCACTTCGCACCGCAATTGATCATCTACCTGGCCGGTGCCGATCCGTATGAGAGCGACCGGCTGGGCAAGATGAAATTGCGCATGCCAGGCCTGGCCGCGCGCGACCAGATGGTATTTTCGATGGCGGCCCAGCAGAAAATCCCGGTAGCGGTTACGATGGCGGGCGGTTACGGCACCGATCTGGTGCAAACCGTCGACGTGCATATACAAACAATTAGACTCGCAAGTCGCCACGCCTGGCGCCGTCAATAGGCCTGGCTCCGCTGAAAGATACAAGATGATGGTCCCCGCCGCCGGCAATCGCCGCAATGCCCTGTTGAACCTGGTGCCGCTGCTGTTCGTGCTGATCTGGAGCACCGGTTTCGTGGTGGCCAAGTTCGGCCTGCCGTACGCTCCTCCCCTGACTTTCCTGTTATTGCGTTTCATCGGCGTGCTATTGGTATTGCTGCCTCTGGTGCTGCTGTTTCGCGCCCCTTGGCCGCATGGCCGCATCAGGCATGTGGCGCTGGCCGGGGTGCTGTTGCAGGCGGGTTACCTGGCCGGGGTCTGGTGCGCCATCAAGATCGGCATGCCGGCCGGGCTGTCGGCGCTGATCGTCGGCTTGCAACCGATCCTGACCGCGTTCGCCGCGCCCTTGCTGGGTGAATCGGTGCGGCCGCGCCAGTGGCTGGGGTTGGCGCTGGGCCTGTGCGGGGTGGGGCTGGTGGTGGCCAACAAGATCTCGTTGATCGGGCTGTCGGGCGCAAGCATCGGCCTGTGCGTCTTTGCGCTGCTGTGCATCACCGCCGGCACGCTGTACCAGAAGCGCTATTGCGCGCACTTCGACCTGCGCACCGGTACGGTGATCCAGTTCTCGGCATCGGCGGCGGTGATCCTGCCCTTTGCGATCGTGCTCGAAGGCCTGGACTGGCAGTTGGGCACGGTGGCCTGGACCCCGCAGTTCATCGTGGCGCTGGCGTGGTCGGTGCTGGCCTTGTCGATCGGTGCCATCTTCCTGTTGTTTGCGCTGATCCGGCGCAGCGCCGCCACCAGCGTCACCAGCCTGCTGTACCTGACGCCGCCCACCACGGCGGTCATGGCATGGCTGATGTTCAACGAAGCCTTCAGCCTCATCGGTGCGCTCGGCATGCTGGTGGGCGTCATCGGCGTGGCCTTCGTGGTGCGCAAGTAGCGCGCATCGTACTGGCAGTCGCCGGATGCAGGCGCGTCAGTCGGCTGGCATCAGCGTCACCAGTTTCAGGTCGGGCCGATTGGCTACCCTGAAATTGACTTGCCGGTAACGCAACTGGCCCTGCTGCGGATGGTGGAAACGCCGTTCCCCGCCTTCCCGTTCCACCACATCCTGCAGGCCCCAGGCGCGCTTGAAGAGGGCATTGCTGGCCGACAGCTCCTCGACCAGCGCGCTCATCTGTGGATCGTCCAGCGCCTGTCCGCAATCGGCGCGGAACTCCGCCACCACGCGCCGCGCACGCTGCTCCCAGTCGCCGGTGAGGGCCTGGGCCGCCGCCGTGCCGAACATGAAACGCAACAGGTTATGGCGCTCGCCGCGCACGTCCAGCCATCCGGCGAACAATTTCCTGGCGGCATTGTTCCAGGCCACGGCGTTCCAATAGCGGTCCAGCAGGTAGGCCGGCGCACGGATGCTGTGCACTACTTCCGTGATTTCGGCGGCGATGGCGGCGTCCTCGCCATGGGCCGGTGCACTCGGGTCTTTCTTGGTGGCCAACTCGAACAGGTAGGCGCGCTTGGCGCGCGCCAGTTGCAGCGCATCGGCGATGCGCGCCAGCGCCTGGGGCGACACCGAATCGGTACGACCCTGTTCGATCCAGGTGTACCAGGTCACGCTGATGCCGCACAGTTGCGCCACCTCTTCGCGCCGCAGGCCGGGCGTGCGACGACGTCCGGCCAGCGCCATCGGCGGCAGGCCGGCGGTGGCCGGCGAAGTCTGCTCGCGCTGGCTCTTGAGAAAGTCGCCCAGGGCGCGGCGGCGGGCAAGATCGTGGTCCATGGAGGCATATCCTGTTGGAAAGGGTAATAGTATAAATGCCCAACTTGTAACAGGATAATAAATCGCTAGACTGGCTCCTTCATCCACCGATCCATCCATTCCACCGGAGCCAAGCCATGCGTAGCCATTCCCAGGTCGTCACCGAACAATTCGGCAATACCGCCGCCGCCTACCTTACCAGCGCCGTACATGCGCAAGGCCAGGACCTGCAGCAGTTGGCACAGATTGCCGGCGCCATCGACCAGGCCAGGGTGCTGGACCTGGGTTGCGGCGGTGGCCACGTCGCCTTCGCGGTGGCGCCGGTGGTCGCCAGCGTGGTGGCCTACGATCTGTCGCCGCAGATGCTCGAGGTGGTGGCCGCGTCGGCCGCCGAGCGCGGCCTGGACAACCTGTCGGTACAGCAGGGCAGTGCCGATCGCCTGCCGTTCGCCGACGACAGTTTCGACCTGGTCTGCAGCCGTTATTCGGCGCATCACTGGCGCGGCCTGCCGCTGGCGCTGAGCGAGGCCTTGCGGGTGCTCAAGCCGGGCGGGCGGCTGGTGATCATCGACACCGCCGCGCCTGAGGACGTGCTGGCCGACACCTATGTGCAGGCCATCGAATTGCTGCGCGATACCTCGCATGTGCGCAATGTCAGCCCGGGTTCCTGGCGCAAGCTGCTGGGGCGTGCCGGGTTTGCCGTGACCGGCGACCAGCACTGGAAGCTGCGCCTCGAATTCGACTCGTGGGTGGCACGCATGCGTACTCCCGCGGCCCACATTGCCGCCATCCACGCCCTGTGGGACAGCGCCCCGGCCGAGGTGCGCAATTATTTTTTGCTGGAAGCGGATCATTCCTTCTCGATCGACGTACTCATGCTGCAGGCGATCAAGTTAGGCTAATGCTGTGTTTGTCAGGTCATTCCTGAGCCGGTCAACCCGCTGGCCGGCCATGCCGTTATCCCGACAGCCAAATCGCATAGCTGGCACGGCTATTGCCTTTTGTTATTCAAATGGCGGCGCCGCGCACGGTTCTAGACTGCTATCATGCGTTGGGTTACAGGGTAGGGCCGCGGCCACGGCCGGGGTTGGATCAAGACATGTCGTTCGACTAACAAAAATAATACGTTCTGCCTGGGGGCAGAGTGACGAGCGGCAGGTAGAAAGTGGATCACATGATTGCGCTAACTACTTAATTATCTTGCAGATTTTTTTCTTTTTGCTACACTGCCAACGTTTCTCTTGTGTACTATCCGGGTAAATTGGGGGGAGCTCCACTCATGTTCAAATCAGCGCTGGCCGTTTTTACAACTCTAATTCTGCTGCAGGCTGGCCTGTCGCCTGCCAATGCGCAGAGCGCCAACGCCGCCAGAAAGCCGGTTGCCAAGAAGGCTGCGGTCAAGAAGCCTGCGGCCAGAAAGGCCGTGACCACCAAGACCGTGGCGCCCGGTTCGTTGAACAATCGCGAACGGCTGGTACGCAAGACCACGGTAGCCAAGGGTCGCCGCCATGTCGCCTATCAACGCGTCTCGGCTGCGCCTTCGGTCCCTGCGGTCCCCCCCGTGATGACCGCCGGCGACATCGCCGGCCTGAACCTGACGCAAGATCCGCTGGCACTGCGTTCGAACGTAGCGCTGGTGATCGACCAGGCCAGTTCGCAGGTCCTGTTCGAAAAGAATTCCGCCGTGGCATTGCCGATCGCATCGGTGACCAAGCTGATGACCGCCCTGGTGGTGGTCGAAGCGCGCCTGAACATGGAAGAAGTCCTGAGCGTGACCGATGACGACGTCGACCGCGAGAAGCACAGCAGTTCGCGCCTGCGCGTAGGCGCGCAGCTGAGCCGCGACGACATGTTGCACATCGCCCTGATGAGCTCCGAGAACCGTGCGGCATCGGCATTGGGTCGTCACTATCCGGGCGGGCTGCCGGCATTCGTGCAGGCGATGAACGCCAAGGCCCGTTCGCTGGGCATGCTCGATACCCATTACGTCGATTCCACCGGCCTGTCGAGCCAGAACGTGGCCAGCGCGCGCGACCTGGCCAAGCTGGTGGTGGCGGCATATCAATACCCGATCATCCGCCAGTATTCGACCGATCCCAAGTACATGGTCGAACCGAGCGGCCACGCGCTGCAATACAACAGCTCGAACCGCCTGACGTCCAGCAAGGAATGGGACATCGGCTTGCAGAAGACCGGTTTCATCAACGAAGCAGGGCATTGCCTGGTGATGTATACCCGCATCGAAGGGCGTCCTATCGTGATGGTGTTCCTCGATTCGAAGGGCCGCCTGTCGCACGTCGGTGATGCCACCCGCATGCGCAAGTGGCTGGTCGAGGACCAACCGAAGAACCTGACCCGGGTCAAGATGGTGCGGGCAGACCAGGGTTGACCAGCGGTCAGATCCATTGGCAAAAAAGCGAACCTCCGGGTTCGCTTTTTTTTTATCCCCGGTTGCATGGTGGCGACGCTGTCAGTCGCCGGCCTCGGCCGGGGTGATCTGCAACGCCACGTATAGCATCAGGCGGTCGTCGATGATGGCCAGGTCGAGACCGGTCAGCTCGCCGATCTTCTGCAATCGATAATCGAGGGTATTGCGGTGGATGTGCAGGGCCTGGGCTGTCAGAGCGGGATGGTTGTTGTGCTTGAACCAGCTCATCAGCGTTTTGACCAGCACTCCGTTCTTCTGGTCGTACGCCTTGAGCTTGTGCAACGTCTGGCGTAACTGTTCGGCCTGCCAGCCCGATTGCAGGCTCGACAGCAATACCGGTAAATGCAACTCGAAATAGGAAAACACCGTTGCCGCCGGTTCGCGCCGACGGCCCACGCGCGCGGTGTGTCGTGCCGATTCGTAAGATGCCGTGGCACCGTCGAGTCCAGGCAGTGCCACTCCTACGGCCAGGGTCGAGGCGAACTGCAGCGCCGGTCGGATCACCTCATGCAATTCATGCAAGCGCTTGCGGGCGCGCTGCGCGCGCGGCATCGGCGAATCGGCCGTGTCGAATCCCTCCAGCATCACCAATTCGCCCGGCGACACCACTGCCGTGAGCAGGTCGGGCCAGCGCATTGCCAATGCCGCCTGCACATGCTGCAGCTCGGTCAGCACCAGGTCCATGCGGTGGCTGGCGCCTGTGACTTCGAGCACGAACATGGCGCGCGGCAGGCGCACGTCGATGGCCAGGCGGGCGGCCCAGGCGGCCATGCTGGCGTCCGACACGCCGGTGCGATGCACCAGTTGGAACACGAATTCCTCGCGATAGCGTTTTTCGCGCTGCAGTTCGCCGGTCAGCCGGGCGCGCTCGAGGATCATCTCGGCCGTCAGGCGCACCAGTTCCGCGAACTGGCGCACCTGGTCCGGTTGCCCCGTAAGCCCGATCACGCCGCAGATGTCGCCGCGCACCACCAGCAACAGGTTGATGCCCGGTTTGGCGCCATGCAGGTGGGCCGTGCTGGAGTCGTCGATTTCTACCGTACTACGGCGCGCCAAGGCCAGTTGCGCGCCCAGGTGTGCGCTGCCGATGCGTTCCGGGCTGCCGCTGGCGACGATCGTGCCGTGCCGATCCATGACGTTAACGCTGAACGGAATGATTTTCATCGTGCGCTCGACGATCTCGCGCGCCAATGGAAGGTCGATCATGCGGGTCTCCTCTGCTTGCGTCGGGGTGCCAGTGTGGCGTTTGCATCCGCAATTCCATAAGTGCGCTTGCACAATATTTAAGTTCTGCGTCCGGATCTTTTTTGGGGGTTTGCACAATGCGCCTGGGAAGCGCTTGCTTGTAGCATCTGGCCACCTATTCCAAATAAAACTAGGAGACGATATGGCCAATAGTGCAAGCGCACCTCGCGCGGGGCATGCGCCGGGCGACCAGGCTGCCCTGGAAGGCGCCTACCGCAAGATCACGTTTCACCTTATCCCGTTCATCTTCATCTGTTACCTCTTCAATTATCTCGATCGCGTCAATGTTGGTTTCGCCAAGCTGCAGATGCTCGACGCACTCAAGTGGAGCGAGACCGTCTACGGGCTGGGCGCCGGCATTTTCTTCGTCGGCTATGTGCTCAGCGGGGTGCCCAGCAACCTGCTCTTGCATCGTCTCGGGGCGCGCAAGGTCATCGGTACGCTGATGATCGCATGGGGGATGGCGTCAGCTGCCCTCATGTTGGTCACCACGCCCCAGGCCTTCTATGGATTGCGCTTTGTCACCGGTGTGTTCGAGGCCGGCTTTTTCCCCGGTATCGTGCTGTATTTCACCAACTGGTTCCCGGCCTCGCGGCGGGGCCGGATCATGGGCCTGTTCATGTCGGCCATCCCGATCTCCGGGGTGCTGGGCAGCCCGCTGTCGGGCTGGATGCTGGAATCGTTTTCAGGGCATCACGGACTGGCCGGCTGGCAATGGATGTTCTTGCTGCAGGGCGTGCCGACCGTGCTGCTGGGCGTGCTGGTCTATGCGCTGCTAAACGACGGCATTGTCCAGGCGAAGTGGCTGGACCAAAAAGAAAAGAGCTTGTTGCTGGCCGAGCTGGAAGCCGACGAACGCGAACGCCGTGCGGCCAATGTGGTGGCCGATTCCTTTGCCAGCGTGTTGTCCAATGGCCAGGTCTGGCTGCTGGGGCTGGTCTACTTCTGCATCCAGATGGGAGTCTATGCCATCAACTTCTGGCTGCCATCGATCATCAAGTCGTTGGGCTTCCCCAATGCGGTGACGGTGGGATGGATCAGCGCCATCCCTTATTTTGCCGCCTGTATCGCCATGATCCTGGTGGGTCGCTCGGCGGACGCCCGCAAGGAGCGCCGTTGGCACTTGAGCGGTCCGATGCTGGTGGGACTGGCCGGCCTGATGCTCGCTACCCAGGCTGGCGGCAACCAGGTCTTGGCCATCGTCGGCCTGTCGTTGGCCACCATGGGCGCATTGTCGAGCCTGCCGATGTTCTGGCCGCTACCCACTGCCTTCCTGGGCAGTGCCGCCGCCGCCGGTGGCCTGGCGCTGATCAATTCGTTGGGGCAAGTGGCAGGTTTCATCAGCCCGTTCCTGGTGGGATGGATCAAGGACCGCACCGGCAGCGCCGATGTGGCCCTATACATCCTGTCGGCCATCATGTTGCTAGGTGCCGTGCTGGTGCTGCGTATCCCGGCCCGTATCGTCAACCGATAGCATGCAACCGGCGGCCCGGCCAGGCGCTGCCGCGATTCGCCACGAATGGAGACTTCAGCCATGCCAAGCCCCGTGCCACGACAACTGCTGCTCGACATGTTCCAGGCAGCCATCGAAAGCGCGCAACCGAACCATTGCCTGCCGCCGTACTTGCCGCCACCGCCGCGCGGGCGACTGGTGGTCATTGGTGCAGGCAAGGCGTCAGCGGCCATGGCGCGTGCAGTCGAGGATCACTGGTGCGGCCCGCTGTCGGGCCTGGTGGTGACCCGCTATGGCTATCGTGTTGCCTGCGATCGCATCGAGATCCTCGAGGCCGCGCACCCGGTGCCGGACATGGCCGGGCTCGAGGCCTCGGGCCGAATCCTGCGTGCGGTGGACGGCCTGGGCCCGGATGACACGGTGCTATGCCTGATATCGGGTGGAGGATCGGCGTTGTTGACGTTGCCCATCGACGGCGTCACGCTGGCCGACAAGCAGGCATTGAACCGCGACCTGCTCAGGTCTGGCGCCACGATTGGCGAAATCAATTGCGTACGACGCCACCTGTCTGCCATCAAAGGGGGCAGGCTGGCCGCCGCCTGTTGGCCAGCCAAGGTCGTGACCCTGTTGATCTCGGACGTGCCGGGCGACCGCCCCGGCGACATCGCCTCCGGACCCACGGTCGGCGACGCTACCACTTGTGCCGATGCGCTCGAGATCATCCGTCGCTATGGTATCGACTTGCCGGCTGGATTGCGTCATGTATTGCACAGTGGACGCGGCGAATCGGTCAAGCCCGGTGACCCCCGGCTGGCCGGCCACCAGACCCATATCATCGCCACCCCGCAGCGGGCGATGGAAGCCGCTGCCAGTGTGGCGCGCGCCGCTGGCGTGACGCCATACCTGCTCAGCGACAGTGTCGAGGGAGAGGCACGCGACGTCGGGCGGGTCATGGCTGCCATCACGCGCCAGGTGACCGCGCGTGGCGAGCCTTTCAAGCCGCCTTGCGTATTGATCTCGGGCGGCGAGACCACGGTGACGGTAAAGGGCGATGGCCGTGGCGGACGTAATGTCGAGTTCCTGCTTTCGTTGGGCCTGGCCCTGGGCGAACAGCCGGCCGTGCATGCGTTCGCGGGCGATACCGACGGTGTCGACGGCCAGGAGGAAATCGCCGGCGCCTATCTGGCGCCGGATTCGCTGCGGCGTGCCTGGAAGAAGGGCCTGAGCGCACAGGACAGCCTGGACCGCAACGACGGCCACGGTTTCTTCCAGGCGCTCGGGCAGTCCATCGTGACCGGGCCGACGCTGACCAACGTCAACGATTTCAGGGCAATCCTGATCACCGACCCGCTCAGTCCCTGATCTGGAATCCCAGCGCCGAGGAAATCTGGTGGGCCGTCGTCACCAGGTCATCCACCCATTCCTCCTGCAGCCGGTCGGCTGGCGCCGAGATCGACAGGCCCGCCACCAGCTTGCCGCTGTCATCGCAGATGCCGGCGGCCATGCAGCGCACCCCCAGTTCCAGTTCTTCGTTGTCGCGCGCATAGCCCAGCGCACGCACCATCGACAATTCGCGTTCGAGCTTGGACAGGTCGGTGATCGAGTTCTTGTTGTGGCCCGCCAGCCCGGTGCGGGTGGCATAGGCACGCACCGCCTTGGGATCGTCCACCGACAGGAACAGCTTTCCGGTGGAGGTCAGGTGCAGCGGTGCACGCCCGCCGATGGCCCGTACCACCTGCATGCCGGAGCGCTCCGAGAACGAACGGTCGATGTAGACGATTTCATCGCTCTGGCGCACCGACAGGTTGATGGTCTGGTGCGTCTTGCGGTGCAGCGCGCGCATCAGGTCCAGCGCGGCCTCGCGCACCGACAGCCGGCTCTTGACGATATTGCCCAACTCCAGCAGCCGCATGCCCAGGCGATAGGTACCGGGCTCGACCCGGTCGACGAAACGCTTGACCACCAGGTCGTTGAGGATGCGGTGCGCAGTGGAAGGGTGCAGCGCGGTGGCCGCCGATAGCTCTTTGAGGCTGACCGGATCGGGATAGGCCGCCAATGCATCGAGCAGCGACACCATGCGCTCGATGACCTGGATGGAAATGCTTTCTGTCTCGCCTGCCGCTTCTTTTTTCATGGTGCAGTCTGGTGCGTTGCAATAGCTGCCGTTATACCACATTGTGAAAACTCCAATGAAGTCGACGCTGCGCTCAACTGCGCTTGATCACCCTGTCCGGATAAGACAGATTATTTATTTGAATATCACCGAGGCGATTGGTTGTCATTCGACAACATCGATCCGATCCTTTAAACCCCTTTCGATATAAGAGACGGCGCCTTTATTCGGAGCGCGTGATCATGCATATCTGTTTTTCGCATAACTAGAGAACAAAGTATTCGTTCTTTTTCAAAACGACGGTCATTAACCTGTGTGCTCCAAACAGGGCGCCTGCCGGCGTCACCAAGACAACACTCATGGGAACGGATATGTCGAAGCTCAAACACCTCATCAAGACGGTTGCCGCCACGCTGGTACTGGCACAGGCCGCCCACGTGGCGCACGCCGCCGACCTGTCGCTGCTCAATGTGTCGTACGATCCGACGCGCGAGCTGTATGCCGACTATAACAAGGCCTTCTCCAAGTACTGGAAGGCCAAGACCGGTGACAACGTCACCATCAAGGCTTCCCACGGCGGTTCGGGCAAGCAGGGCCGTTCGGTCATCGACGGCATCGATGCCGATGTGGTGACGCTGGCGCTGGCCTACGACATCGACGAGATCTCCGAAAAGGCCAAGCTGCTGCCGGCCGACTGGCAAAAACGCCTGCCGCACAACAGCGCCCCATATACCTCCACCATCGTGTTCCTGGTGCGCAAGGGCAATCCCAAGCAGATCAAGGACTGGGACGACCTGATCAAGACGGGTGTGTCGGTCATCACCCCGAACCCCAAGACCTCGGGCGGCGCCCGCTGGAACTACCTGGCCGCCTGGGCCTATGCCAAGAAGAAGGGCGGCAACGACGCAGCGGCCCGCGAATACATCGGCAAGCTGTTCAAGAACGTGCCGGTGCTCGACTCGGGCGCGCGCGGCGCCACCATCACCTTCGTCGAGCGCGGTATCGGCGACGTCCTGCTGGCCTGGGAAAACGAAGCCTTGATCTCGCTCAAGGAATGGGGGCCGGACAAGTTCGACATCGTCGCCCCGTCGCTGTCGATCCTGACCGAGCCGCCGGTGGCGGTGGTCGACAAGGTGGCCGATCGCCGCGGCACCCGCAAGGTCGCCGAGGAATACCTGAACCACCTGTATACCGAAGAAGGCCAGGAAATCATTGCCAAGAACTACTACCGTCCTATCGATCCCAAGGTCGCGGCCAAGTACGCCTCGCAATTTCCCAAGTTGAACCTGGTGACCATCGACGGTGAATTCGGCGGCTGGCAAAAGGCCCAGAAGGCCCACTTCAGCGATGGTGGATCGTTCGACCAGCTGTACGTGCCGGGCAAGAAGTAAGCGGGCCACGGCGGTCATGCGGCCCCGGGCGGGCAGCATGACCGGTTTCCGGTCCCGGCCCTGGCGCTCGGGGCGGATCGAATGACAGAGCAACATCCGAATACCGCGAGCGATCGGCCACCGGCTGGCGCCGCTTTCATCGAGCAAGAATCGACATGACCATCCTGTTGCTGGCCGGCAGTCCATCGGCACCATCCCGTTCCACCCGCCTGCTCGATCACGTGGGCAACAAGCTGGTACGCCTGGGCCATCGCTATGCACGCCTGGAAGTGCGCGACCTGCCGGGCCAGGCGATCTTGCGCGCCGACTGGAACGATGCCGAGATCAAGGCGGCGCTGGCCACGGTGGCCGAGGCCTCGGCCGTGGTGGTGGCCACCCCGGTCTACAAGGCCGCCTACAGCGGCATATTGAAAGCCTTCCTCGACCTGCTGCCGCAATTCGGGCTGACCGACAAGCTGGTGCTGCCGCTGGCCACCGGCGGCAG
>NZ_AKJA01000076.1 GCF_000282575.1 Herbaspirillum sp. YR522
CGGGCCGCCGCCCCAGCCGCCACGGTCCAGTTGCCAGCCCTGCGGGCCCTGGCGCCATTGCGGCTGCGAATAGGCGTAGCCGGGGCGCTCGCGCACCCAGCGCCCACCGCGCCAGACATGGGCGTGGCCGTTCCAGTCCCAGTAACCCGGAACCCAGAGGTAACCGTGCCGCGGTGGCGGCAAGCGCTCCGCGCGCGGCGGCGGCGGTGGCGAACCGATATTGATATTGACCGACACCTGCGCCTGGACGGCGGGGACGACGGCGGCAGCGGAAGCTGACAGCAACAGGGCGAATATTATTTTTTTCATCGAGATGGCAAGGCGTTGGAAGATGGTTGAGCCGTGAGACGGTGGATGCTGCAACCCGGTTCCCCGGGGTGCATTGGCGCATGACAATAACACCGTTCGCGCCAGGCTGCAGCGCCACCGCCACATCCGCGCCCTACCCCCGGCTGCCATGGCAAGACTCACTGGTACTTGCGCGCGTCCTCGATCACCCGGCCGTCGTTGGGCAAGGCGCCCGGGGCCACCAGCAGCACCTCGCCGCGCAACTTGGTGACCTCGCGCAGCGTGGCGGCCACGGCCGTCACCTCCAAGCCCGGATTGGCGGCATCGGCCACTTCGCAGTGCAGCGTCATGACGTCATTGGCCATTTCACCGCTGACCACCAGGCGCGCCCGCCGCACCTGGTCATGCCGGCGCAGCACCTCGGCCACCTGCGCCGGATGCACGAACATGCCACGCACCTTGGTGGTCTGGTCGGCGCGCCCCATCCACCCCTTGATGCGGGTGTTGGTGCGCCCGCAGGCAGAGCGGCCGTCGATGGTGGCCGACAGGTCGCCTGTGCCAAAGCGCAGCAGCGGATAATCGGGATTGAACGAGGTCACCACCACTTCGCCCACCTCGCCCGGCGGCAGCGGGTCGCCGGTGCCGGGGCGCACGATTTCAAGGATCAACTCTTCGTCGAGCAGCATGCCGGGGTGCACCACGCCGTCGGTGGCGGTCTCGTAGGCGATGTTGCCGATGTCGGCGGAGGCATACAGTTGCAGCACCAGCGGCACGCCATGCGCATTGAACCAGCTGCGCAACGAAGGCGGCAAGGCCTCGGCGCTGAGCAAGGCACGTCCCACGCTGGAAATATCGGCCCCCATCTCGAGCGCCTTCTCGATGATGATGCGCAAAAAAGAGGGCGTGCCGATATAGGCGTCGGGACGCAAGGCGCTCATCGCATGGACCTGCAATTCGGTCTGGCCGATGCCGGCCGGGATCACCGCGCATCCCAGTCGCGCGGCCGCGCCTTCGACCATGAAGGCGGCCGGCGTGAAGTGATAGGCGAAGCAGTTCTGCACGATATGCCCCGGGCCCAGGCCCAGCGCATGCAACGGGCTGGAAAACCGCCACCAGTCGGCACCGTGGCCTTCGGGATCGTGGATCGGTCCGGGCGAGACGAACAGGCGTCGTAGTTGCCGCGTCGGCGTGGTGGTGAGCCCGCCGAACGGCGCCTGGCGGGCCTGCAGGTCCGCCAGGTCCGACTTGCGGATCACCGGCAGGCACGCCAGGTCGGCGCGCGAGCGTACCGCCGCAGCGTCGATGCCCCCCAGGATGCGGCCCCAACCGGGCGTGGCCTGGGCGCGCTCGAGCAACGCCGGCAGGCGCTGCATCAGTTGTTCTTCACGCTGTTGCGGATCGCGGCGTTCCAGCGCGTCCAGGCTCTGTCGGATGTCGGACATGGCCCCCTCCCTCAGGCCAGCCAGCGCTTGCGGCGGCGATAGAACTTCATGTCGCGGAAGTTGCGCCGGCCGGCGCCCGAGACGCCCAGATAGAACTCCTTGACGTCTTCATTGGTGGCCAGGGTGGCGGCCTCGCCTTGCATCACCACCCGGCCGTTCTCGAGGATGTAGCCGAAATCGGCATGGCGCAGCGCCACCATGGTGTTCTGCTCGGCCAGCAGGAACGACACCTTCTCGCGGGCGTTGAGGTCCTTGACGATGCCGAATATCTCCTCGACGATCTGCGGCGCCAGCCCCATCGAGGGCTCGTCGAGCAGGATCATCGACGGCTTGGCCATCATGGCGCGGCCGATGGCGGTCATCTGCTGTTCGCCGCCCGAGGTATAGCCCGACTGCGACTTGCGCCGTACCTTCAGGCGCGGGAAGTAGTCGTAGATCTTTTCCAGTTCCTGGCGCGTCTCGGCCGCGCCGATGCCGCGCGTATAGGCGCCGGTCAGGAGGTTTTCCTCGACCGTGAGGTGACCGAAGCAATGCCGCCCTTCCATTACCTGGATCACCCCGCGCCGCACCAGGTCGTTGGGCGTGAGGCTGTCGACCCGCTCGCCGCGATAGGCGATCGACCCCTTGGTGACATCGCCGCGCTCGGCCCGCAGCAGGTTAGAGATGGCCTTGAGGGTGGTGCTCTTGCCGGCGCCGTTGGCGCCCAGCAGGGCCACGATGCTGCCCTCGGGAACATCCAGCGAGACCCCTTTCAAGACCAGGATCACGTGGTCATAGATGACTTCGATATTGTTGATCGACAGTGCATGGCTCATGTCGGGCACACCTTCAAAAAAGCGCCGGCGGCGGTTGGGAGACGTGCAATACCGCCGGCGCAAAGCGCCTACTTCATGCAGGCAGGAGTGAAGCCTTTTTCCTTCGCATAGCGCGCAGCCGATGCCTTGAACAGCGGGTGGATCAGGTTCTTGTTGCCTTCGATCCAATCCGATACCAGCACCCACTTGCTGCCATCCCACTGCTGGATTCTGACCTTGCCCGAGCCCTCGTGGTTGTCGCACGAGGTCTTGATCTCGGGCAGCAGGCCGGATGCTCCCAGCTGCTTGAGGCGGGCGTCGGTGATGTTGAGGTTTTCCAGGCCCCAGCGCACCTGCTCGCCGCTCATGACCTTTCCCTTGCCGTACTTGTCCTGCGCCGTGCGTACCGCCTCGACGGTGGCAATGGCGGCCGACACGCCAC
>NZ_AKJA01000077.1 GCF_000282575.1 Herbaspirillum sp. YR522
TTCCCTGCCACTACCGAGGCTGGCGAACTTCATTGGCAGCCTCGGTGGGGGAGTTGCATCGGGACTTACTTCAACTGGTCGTTGAGCAGGCCGAGGATCTTGTCGGCAGTGGCCGAGACTTCTGGCTTGCCGTCACCGTTCTGCACCACGATGTTGCTGGTATCGCCGCTACCGGCGACCACGATACGGTACTTGACCGCGGATTTTTCCTTGTCCTTGGAGCTGGAGAAGATACGCGAGAAGAAGCCGTCCTCCTTCTTGTCCTTGGCGTCCTGGTTCTGGTCGACGTAGCGCACGAAGTACACGCCCTTGCTGCGATCGCGATCTTCCACGGTGAAGCCCACGCGGTCCAGCGCCAGGCCGACCCGACGCCATGCACGATCGAAGCTCTCGTCGACCTGCACGCTCGAGCCGGTGGCCGTCTTGAGCAGCTTGGAGCGCGCCTGCAAGGTCGGTGCATTGGCCACGGCCGCCTTGGCCTTGGTCTCTTCGGCGCCCAGGCGCACCATCAGGCGCGACAGGAATTCGGCTTCCAGGCCCGGATCGGAAGGACGCGCGGTCCACACCGAGGTTTCCTTGGCCGAACCGGTCAGCACTTCCTCGGCGCCACGATGGCTGATGAAGACTTCGGTGCTGCCGTTGGGGCCGCGCTCGAGGCGAGTGCGGAACTTGTCGCGCTCACCGGTCGAATACAGCGAGTCGAACACCTTGCCCAGCGTACTGCGCACGAAGTCCTGCGGGATCTTGGCGCGGTTCTCCGCCCAGTCGGTTTCCATCACGCCGGTGTCGGGCGACTCGACGTTGATCAGGAAACCGCTGTCCTGCCAGAAGTCCTTGATCTGCGGCCACAGCGCGTCGGGCGACTGCTGGATCACCAGCCAGCGCTGCGAACCATCGCGTTCGATGCGGATATCGGCGCCGTTACCCTTGGGGGCGACCGCACTGGCGTCGTTGACCGGCTTGGTCTGCTGCTCGAGGTTGTAGCCCGAAGCGGTGGCCACGCCCTTGCCCGACTCGGGAATGGCGTAGCGGTTGTCGCGCTGCAGCTGGGTCAGGTCGGGCGGCACTTCCAGGCGCGGGCCACGGGCCTTCTCTGCGCTCTTGTAATCGATACGGTCGCCCTCGAGCATGTTGCCGATGGACGAACACCCCGCCAGTCCGGCCAGCGCCAGTGCGACGACGACAGTACGTTGGATGATGGTGCTGCGCGCGGTGCGAACCACGGGACGTGCGTTCTTGCTATTAGTCATATCGTTACTGTTGAAAGCGGGTTCGATTTTTCAGAAGACGGCCGAAAGCCAAGTCCGTTATTTTAATACACCCGACTCGCGCAAGGCCGCGCGCACGGTGTCGTGGAACTCGCTGCCCAGTGGCGCCAGCGGCAGGCGCATACCAGGACCGATCATGCCGACCTCTTGCATGGCCCACTTCAGCGGCACCGGATTGGGTTCGACGAACAACTTGTTATGCAGCGGCAGCAGCTTGTTGTTCAATTCGATGGCGCGCGCGACGTTGCCGCTCATGGCGGCGACGCACAGCTCGTGCAAGTCGCGTGGCGCGATGTTGGCCGTGACCGAGATGTTGCCGGCGCCGCCATAGAGCATCAGGGCGATGGCCGTGGCGTCGTCGCCCGAATAGACGGCAAACGACTTGGGCGCCAGGCGGATCAGGTCGGTGCCGCGCGCGATGTTGCCGGTGGCGTCCTTGACGCCGACGATACCGTTGACCTGGGCCAGGCGCAGGATGGTGTCGTTGCTCATGTCGGCCACGGTGCGGCCCGGCACGTTGTACAGGATCACCGGCAAGTCGACCGACTCGGCGATCTTCGTGAAATGGCGGACCATGCCCTCTTGCGTCGGACGGTTGTAGTAAGGCACCACCTGCAGCGACGCATCGGCGCCCACCTTCTTGGCAAACGCGGTCAGCTCGATGGCTTCGGCCGTCGAATTGCCGCCGGTGCCGGCGATGATCGGAATACGCTTGGCGGTATGCTCGACGGCGATCTTGATCAGTTCGCAGTGCTCCTCCATCGACACGGTGGGCGATTCGCCGGTGGTGCCGACGATGACGATGCTGTCGGTTCCCTCGGCGATGTGCCAGTCGATCAGCTTGCGCAGGCCGTCGAAATCGAGGCTGCCGTCCGGATGCATGGGAGTGACGATTGCAACAATGCTACCCTTGATCATGATGTGCGTGCTTTTGAAGGTTGGATCGGGAAGAAAAGACTGATTGTAGCGGATAGACGCCAGCAGAGGTCAAGTCGGCACCCTCACAGGTGCAACCGTTGGTAAAAAAATGCCCGTTTCCGATGGCCTCATGCGCTCGCAGTTGCGCCCGGTCAATAGCCCAGCCCCATTGCTTCGCGCACGTCCCGCATGGTCTCCTGGGCCAGTCGGCGCGCCTTTTCGCAACCGTCTGCGACCATCGCCCGCACCAGCGAGGGGTCGTCCAGGTAAGGTTGGGCGCGTTCCAGCATCGGTTGCTGTTCTTGCAAGATGGCATCGATCACCGGCTGCTTGCACTCCAGGCAGCCGATACCGGCCGAGCGGCAGCCGCGCTGCACCCATTGCTGCACCTCCGGCGGCGAATACACGAGGTGGAATTGCCAGACCGGGCATTTGTCAGGTTCGCCGGCATCGCTGCGGCGCACCCGCTGCGGGTCGGTCGGCATGGTGCGCACCTTGCGCGTGACCGAATCGGCCGGCTCGCGCAGCCCGATCGCATTGCCATAGCTCTTGGACATCTTGGCGCCGTCCAGGCCGGGCAGCCGTGCCGCCTCGGTCAGCACGGCCTGCGGCTCGGAAAGGATCAGCTTGCGGCTGCCTTCGAGGTAGCCGAACAGGCGTTCGCGGTCGATCATCGACAGGTTCTGGGCGTCGTCGAGCATGGCCTTGGCCTGCGCCAGCGCTTCGTCGTCGCCCTTTTCCTGGAACTGCGTGCGCAATTCCAGGTACAGCCGGGCCCGCTTGCTGCCCAGTTTCTTGGTCGCCGCGCGGGCCTTTTCCTCGAAACCCTTTTCCTTGCCGTACAGGTGGTTGAAGCGGCGCGCGATCTCGCGCATGACTTCCACGTGCGGCACCTGGTCCTCGCCCACCGGCACGCCGCTGGCGCGATAGATCAGCACGTCGGCCGCCTGCAGCAGCGGGTAGCCCAGGAAACCGTAGGTGGCCAGGTCGCGGTCGGCCAGTTTTTCCTGCTGGTCCTTGTAGGTAGGCACCCGTTCCAGCCAGCCCAGCGGCGTGGCCATCGACAGCAACAGGTGCAATTCGGCATGCTCGGGCACGCGCGACTGGATGAACAGGGTCGCTTGCGACGGATCCACCCCCGACGCCAGCCAGTCGATCACCATTTCCCAGGTGCTGGCCTCGATGACCGAAGGATCGTCGTAGTGGGTGGTCAGGGCATGCCAGTCGGCCACGAAGAACAGGCAGGGCTGCTCGGACTGCAGGCGTACCCAGTTCTTCAGCGCGCCATGGTAATGGCCCAGGTGCAGTGCGCCGGTGGGGCGCATGCCGGAGACGACGCGGTCAGGGTACATGGCGGCTGGCTAGCGGTGTCGTTCAGTGGAAGAACAAGGTCAGCGGATAGGTGATCAATTGCAACAACACGCTGGCCAGGTACATCACCGGCGCCATCCACCAGGTATAGATCACCTTCAGCAGCACCAGCGCCATGACGATGAAGAAACCGTACGGTTCGATCTGAGCGAACTTGTAGGCATAGCGCACGGGCAGGAGACTGGTGAGGATACGACCGCCGTCGAGCGGCGGGATCGGGAACAGGTTGAAGGCGAACATGACCAGGTTGGTCAGCACCCCGGCCTTGGCCATGAGCATGAAAAACTCTTCCCGCACGCCGCCGATGGCCAATGCATAGATCACCACGGTCCAGATCAGCGCCATGATGAAATTGGCCCCGGGTCCGGCCAATGCCACCCAGGCCGAATCGCGCCGTGGCCGGCGCAGGTGCCCGTAGTTGATCGGCACCGGCTTGGCGTAACCGAACAGGAAAGCCCCGCTGGTGGCGAAGTACAGCATCACCGGGATCAGGATGGTACCGAAGGGATCGATGTGGCGTATCGGATTGAGGCTCATGCGCCCCATCGAATAGGCGGTGTTGTCGCCGAAGAACTTGGCTGCATAGGCATGCGCTGCCTCGTGCAGGGTGATGGCAAATAAAACCGGCAGCGCATACACCGCGACAGTCTGGATGAGATCGTTCATGGGCGCGATTCTAACAGAGCCGGGCGCGACTCACCCAGCCTGCAGGCCGAACGGGCCGGCATCCCCGCGGCCCTGGCGCACCAGCACCGCCTGGCTGTCATCGGACAGGTCGATCACGGTGGTCGGTTCCAGGCTGCAGGCGCCGCTGTCGATGATGAGGTCGATCTGCTTTTCGAGGCTGGCGCGAATGTCGTCGGCGCTGGTCAGCGGCAATTCGTCCTGCGGCAGGATCAGCGTGGTCCCCAGCAGCGGCTGGCCGAGTTCTTCAAGCAGCATGTGGGCGATGCGGTTCTCGGGCACCCGCAGGCCGATGGTCTTGCGCGACGGGTGCGACAGCCGGCGCGGCACTTCCTTGGTCGCTTCCAGGATGAAGGTGTAGGCGCCGGGCGTCGCCGCCTTGAGCAGCCGGTACTGGCGGGGG
>NZ_AKJA01000078.1 GCF_000282575.1 Herbaspirillum sp. YR522
CAAAGCCGCTGGCGGCGGGCGACAAGCTGCCGCTGACCCTGACGTTCGAAAAGGCCGGCCGGGTGGAGGTCACGATCAACGTCGAGGACATGGCCGGCGCTGCGCCAGCGGGCAAGGACGACATAAAGGGCCACGCCCATCATTGACCCGGCAGGCCGGGTGCCTGCGCTCAGCCTGCCAGCTTGCGCACCTTGGCCAGCAACTTGGTGGTGGAGCGATCATGCTCGAAGGCAATCGCCAGCACCTGGCCGCCATAGGCCGCCACCGCCTGTCCTTCGGGGATGGCGGCCATGTCGTAGTCGCCCCCCTTCACATAGACCTGCGGGCGCGCCTGCTGCACCGCTTCAAGCCCGGTATCTTCATCGAACGACACCACCAGCGACACCGACTCCAGCGCCGCCAGCACCGCCATGCGGTCTTCGCAGGTGTTGATGGGCCGGTCCTCGCCCTTGCCCAGGCGCTTGACCGAGGCATCGGTATTGACCGCCACCACCAGCGACGCGCCTTGCGCACGCGCCTGCGCCAGGTAGGTCACGTGGCCCCGGTGCAGGATATCGAACACGCCATTGGTCATCACCACCGGCTGGGGCAGGCTGGCAATGCGCTGCTGCAATTGGTCGCGGGTACATACCTTGTCTTCGAAATCGGCCATGGGGTCCTGGGTCCTGTCATCGGATGGGTTCTGGGGAAACAAAAAAGCCGCAACGGATGTGCGGCTTTCGATTCTAGCGGATAGGGCCTGCCGAAGCAGGCCACCAGCGCCGGACTCAGACTGCTGCGGGCTGGCTGGCCGCCAGCATGCGGGCGGCGACTTCCTTGCGGTAGCGGTTCAGGTCCTGCACCGACTCGAAGGTGCATTCGAACAGCAATGACATGTTGTGCAGGATGCGATCGACCACCTTCTTTTCCCATTCGCCGTCGAACTTGATCTGGGTATCGAGCCACTGCTCGAGCCATTCGGGATCCGGCAAGCGGCTTTGCACCGTATCGTTGGGAAACAGCGCCTGGTTCACGTGCAGGTTGGTCGGGTGCAGCGGCTTTTCGGTACGACGCGCCGAGGCCATCAACACGCCGATCTTGGCGAAGGCGGCGCGCGCCTTGTCGCCCACTTCGTTGAGCGCCTTCTTCATGTAGCGCAGGTAGGCCCCGCCGTGGCGTGCCTCGTCCTGGCTGATGATCTTGTAGATCTGCTTGATCACCGGCTCGGTGTGCCATTCGGCGGCCCGGCGGTACCAGTGGTTCAGGCGGATCTCGCCACAGAAGTGCATCATCAGGGTTTCCAGCGGCGGCGCCGGATCGAACTCGAAACGCACGTTGTGCAGTTCGGCCTCGGTCGGGCACAGTTCGGGCCGGAAGCGGCGCAGGTATTCCATCAACACCAGCGAATGCTTTTGTTCCTCGAAGAACCAGACCGACATGAAGGCCGAGAAATCGCTGTCGCCACGGTTGTCACGCAAGAACATCTCGGTGGCCGGCAGGGCCGACCATTCGGTGATGGCGTTCATGCGGATGGTCTGCGCCTGCTCATCGGTGAGCAGCGCGGGGTCGAACTGGTCCCAGGGAATATCCTTATCCATATTCCAGCGGACCTGCTCGAGCGACTTGAACAATTCTGGGTACAGCATTGTCGGTTTGCCTATTTGCGTTAAGTGTTTGATTTTAACAAGGAAATTCACCACTTCCCATACTATGTCCAGCACATGTCATGCATGTGACAAATCGCCCTCACCTGAACCGGGAAGGCCCTGGCAGTCGGCGCTACGTGGATTAGGGGGACGATGGCTTGCGGGAGGCTGGCTTCTTGTTGTGCCCGGATTGTACAGCACCCGTGCGCCCAGAGGGGATGGCTTTTTCACTTACCTTGCGCTTCTTACCGACTGTTGAGCTAGATATAGCGGCCTTTTGTGCATTTTTAGCCGGTGTTGCGGACTTCGCAACGCCCTTTGCCGTGCTTTTGGCGGCCCGCTTGGCGGGCTTGGACGCGGTTGTCTTATTTTCGCTACGCGACCGGCTGGGCTTGAGCGCGGCGCCTGGCTCCGGTTGCACATGGGTCATCGCGTTGTCGACCGCCTGCTTGAACTGGTCTTGCAGCAGGTTCCACCATGCGTTGGGGTTGCCGATGGCGGCTTGCAGGTCGGCGCCGGACGGCAACCCTGGCCCGGCATCGTCGCCCGCCGCCGGCGCGGCTGTGGGCTCGGGCTCCTGCCGCGCAGCGAAAGCGTCGGAGGCATCGGACGCATCTGCTGCGTCTGCCGTATCTGCCGTATCTGCCGCTTCCGACGCGTCGGCTGCCGCAGGCGCACTGCCCGGCCACATCGGAAAACCGAACGGGAACCCCGCCGCCGGCACTGCGGCCGGTTCGCTGTCGGCGCCGCGCGAAGCCATGATCGCGCTCATCGCCTGCAGCGTCGACAGGGTGGCGCTTTGCACCTCCAGCGTCTGGATGGTGCCCCTGAGCATGTTCAGATTGAGCTCCAGCCAGGACGCCACGGTCTTGAGGTCGGTGATCTTCTTGTTGATATCTTCCACCGACAGCGAAGGCATCATCATCGGCGGCGTGCCGACACTGCCCCACATCTGCTTCATGAAGTCGATCGTGTCGGCGGCCGAGCCCGCGCCCGGCATCTTGTCGTGATTCAGCATCGTCTGCTCCTGTGGATCATTATTATCGTCGGCGGTCGTCAGCGCGACGGGCGTTGCATCTTGCAGGTGGTCGGCAGCACGGTCTGTTCGGCCGGGATGAAGCGTTCGGTCCGGAAACCATAGCCGCTGCCTTCGTTATCGAAGCGGATGCCACCGCTGGCGGCGCGCTGCATCAGCATCAGGTA
This sequence comes from Herbaspirillum sp. YR522, assembly GCF_000282575.1. Classification (GTDB taxonomy): domain Bacteria; phylum Pseudomonadota; class Gammaproteobacteria; order Burkholderiales; family Burkholderiaceae_D; genus Herbaspirillum. The sequence goes on from NZ_AKJA01000078.1 coordinate 2,829, forward strand.
CAGCGGCTGGATCAGCTGGTGGTCGGCCGCGCGCATGGTGGCATCATGAAATGCGCTCTGATAATGCGCGCCTTCCAGTGCGTATGCAACTGCCCGGGCCTCGGTGCTGCCGGCTTTCTCGATGGCCGCTGCCAGCATGTCGATCATCACCTGCTGGCGCAGGTAGAGATAATCATCCTTGGGTTGCGGATAACGCTGGCGATAATTCTGGTAGAACACGTCGCTGGCCGAATCGGCCGCACCCGTGCCGGCATTGGGATGCCACTCGGCCACCGCGCGCACGGTGCCGACTCCGGCCTCGCCGATGGCAGCGGGCGCACCCAGGCTGTTGGCATAGAAGGTATAGAACTTGGCGTTGAAGCCGGCGTCCTTGGCGGCCTTGACCAGCAGCGTCAGGTCGTTGCCCCAGTTGCCGGTGATCACGGCGTCGGCGCCGGCGCTCTTCATCTTGGCGATGTAGGGCGCGAAGTCCTTGATCTTGCCGATCGGATGCAACTCGTCGCCGACGATGGCGATGTCGGCACGCTTGCTGGTGATCTGCTCGCGCGCGGCCTTGGCCACCTGGCGTCCGAAGCTGTAGTCCTGGCCGATCAGGTAGACCCGATGGGTAGTGCGATCGGCCTTGATGGCTTCGGTCAATGCCTGCATGCGCATGTCGGCGCTGGCGTCGAAGCGGAAATGCCAGAAGCTGCACTTCTCGTTGGTCAGGGTCGGGTCGACGGCGGAGTAATTCAGGAACAGCACCCGATTGCCCGGCTCGCGCTGGTTGTGCTTGTTGACCGCGTCGATCAACGCAGCCGCCACGGCCGAACTGTTACCCTCGATCACGAACGGGATGCGCTGGTCCGTCAGTTGCCGCAACTGCACCAGCGAATCCTCCACGCCCAGCTTGTTGTCGAAGGTGCTCAGCTGCAGCCGATGGCGCCCGTCCGGCAATTTCACGCCGCCGCGTGCATTGACCTGGTCAATGGCATAGCTGATATTGCGCACCACTGCTTCGCCGGCGTTGGCAAAGGGCCCCGACAGGCCATCGATCATGCCGATGCGTATCGGCGCGGGTTCGGCCGCCGCGGCCGGCAGCGCCGTGTGCAGCACCAGCGCGGCGAGCGCCAGTTGCCGGATCAGCGCCCGCGGGCGCAGTAAGGGGTGCAGCGATTGCTTCATCGTTTTCCTGTGTAGAAGGCGGTACTCGGCCGCAGGGAAGACGCATTGTACGTCCTCCCGCCAGGCGTGCCGCCAACGGCCGAGTTGGCCCGGGGTCACCGGGCTTGCGCTACACTTCGGTCATGTCACAAGCTTTCCGCCGTCCCGGCCGCTGGCGCCGCGCGCTGGTGGTGATCGTGCTCACGCTGTCCCTGCACCTGTTCCTGGTGCACTGGGGCCGCCAGCACCTGGTTGCCACCGCCGCCACACAGGATGCACCGGCCATCACCGTACAGTTGCAACCGGTTGCCCCGCCGCAACAGGCGGTGTCGCTGCCCATCTTGCGCCAGGCGCCGCCATCCAAGGCGCGCCCGGTGCCGCCGAGACCGCCGCGGGCCAGCCGCGAGCCCGCCATCGAGCCACCCGACGAACCGATACGCGAGACCGTGGAGCGCGTGCCCGTTGCTGCCGGTACCACGCCAGCCAGCGCTGCCGAAGCAGCCGCACCGGCAGCCGAGTCCGCAGCAGGTTCCGCCACCGCACCCGCCGCCGCCAGCGAGCAACCGGCGCCACCGATCGCCGCGCAACCCGCCGAGCCCGCCGCCGGCACCCATTACGATACCGACCCGCCGCCCACGGCGCGCTTGCAATACGACGTGCTGGCCAGCTACAACCAGATGCCGGTGCGCGGCTACGGCACCCTGGACTGGAAGACCGACGGCAAGACCTATCGGCTGGACGGACGGGCCGAGGATTTTCTGTTCACCTTCCTCAACTTCAGCAGCAGCGGCGCCATCGACCAATGGGGGGTGTCGCCCGAGCTGTACACCGAAAAACGCATGCGCCGCGCGGCCACCAACACGCACTTCAACCGTGAACGCAATATCATCAACTTTTCGTCTTCCTCCGAAACCTACCCCCGCGCGGGCGGCGAACAGGACCGCGCCAGCCTGATCTGGCAGTTGTCCGCCATCGGCCGCGGCGATGCTTCCCGCTATCGGCCCGATGCCGTGATCGACCTATTCGTGGCCGGCGTGCGCGACGGCGAACTGTGGCGAGTCCAGGTGCTGGGCCAGGAAGAAATCCAGGTACCGGCCGGCACCGTCCGGACCTGGCACGTGGTGCGCATGCCCAAGCCGGGGTCCTACGACCAGCGCATCGACATCTGGTTCGCTCCGCTGCACGACTGGTATCCGGTGCGCCTGCGCTATACCGACACCCGAAAGGATGGCGACTACCTCGAGATGTCGCTGTCCGAGATCAAGCGCTGAACTCGTCCCGGCCAGATCGGTCCTTCCACTACCACACGCCGCCTTTCCTCCCAGACAAACCAGAGAAGAATCCGCCATGAAAAAAACGTCCGTTCTGATCCGCACCGGCGCCGCACTGGCATTGATGGGCCTGCTGGCCGCCACCGCCGCCCGCGCCGCCGACGACCGTCATCCGACCGACAAGCGCGCGGTCAACCTGCCGCCGTCGGCCGAGCTGAACTATTCGATCCAGGCCAAGCAGAGCGGTCTCGACCTGAAGGGCCAGGGACTGGTCAAGTGGGCCCACGGCAAGCACAGCTACAGCGTCACCACCGAGACCCGAGCCATGCTGCTGGGCAAGATCCTGGAGACCAGCAGCGAAGGCGAGATCGATGGCTTCGGACTGGCACCGGCCCGCTTCGTCGAAAAACGCATGCGGCGCGATCCCAGCACCACCACCTTCAACCGCGAACAGAACAAGATCACCTTCACCCAATCGGCCGAGACGTTTCCCTTGCAGGGCGGCGAGCAGGACCGCACCGGCATCACCTGGCAACTGGTGGCTGTCGCGCGCGCCAATGCGGCGCGCATGACACCCGGCTCGGAATGGAATTTCTTCGTCGCCGGTCCGCGTGATGCCGAACAGTGGAGTTTCAAGGTGGTCGGCCGCGAAAAGATCGACACCGCCAAGGGCCAGACCGAGGCGGTGCATGTGTTCCGCGCGCCGCCGCCGGATAACCAGGGGCAGAAGCTGGACATCTGGCTGGCACCGTCGATGGAGTGGTATCCGGTCAAGCTGCGCTTCACCGATCCCGACGGCGACTATATCGAGCAGGTACTGGATTCGGTCGGTAAAACCAACTAAGCTTCGCCAGCCGAGGCCGGCGCCGCACCGGTGCCGGCGGCAACCCGCACGAGAAAACCATGCCCAGCTCCGTCACCGACACCCCGATCGCCCCTACCCTCAAGACCCAAAGCGCCCTGGTGCTGTTCTCCGGCGGCCAGGACTCGACCACCTGCCTGGCGTGGGCGCTGTCGCGTTACCAGCGGGTCGAGACCGTCGGCTTCGACTACGGCCAGCGCCATGCCGTCGAACTGACCGTGCGTCCGGCGCTGCTGGCCAGCACCCGTGCATTCTCGCCCGAATGGGCCGCGCGCCTGGGTGAAGACCACATGATCGACCTGTCGCTGATCGGCTCCATTTCAGACACGGCGCTCACGCGCGAGGTCGAGATCAGCATGCAGGACAACGGCTTGCCCAACACCTTCGTGCCGGGCCGCAACCTGATGTTCATGACGGTGGCCGCGACCCTGGCCTACCGACGCGGGCTCAACGTACTGGTGGGCGGGATGTGCGAAACCGATTTCTCGGGCTATCCCGATTGCCGCGACGACACCATGAAGGCCTTGCAGGTGGCGCTCAACCTGGGCATGGCTACGCAACTGAAGATCGAGACGCCATTGATGTGGATCGACAAGGCCCAGACCTGGTCGCTGGCGCACTCGCTGGGCGGCGACGCCCTGGTCGACCTGATCCGCACCGATACCCACACCTGCTACCTGGGCGAGCGCGGCGCGCTGCACGACTGGGGCCACGGCTGCGGCAAGTGCCCGGCCTGCGAACTGCGCGCGCGCGGCTATCGCCAGTACCGCCAGCACGCAGGCTGATCCGCACCGCATGGCCAACAAGACCTTCGCCACCCGCGCCGGCTACCTCGCCGCCGTACTGCTGGTGCTGCTGGGCGGCGCCGAAGTCGCCCGCCGCCAGGCAGACCTGCCCAGCCTGCCGGTGCTGTTCGACCTGCAATTCGACCTTACCCCGCGCAGCCAGACCTGGCGCCTGTACGACGCCGTGCCGCTGGCACGTTCGTCGCGGCCCCAGCCGCTGGCGCGGCAACCCCATGCCGTCGATGGCCTGCGACTGCCCTGGCACCGGGGGAGCGACATCGCCTTGACCGAATTTCTGGCCGTCACCCACACCCGTGCGCTGCTGGTGGTGCAGGACGGCAAGATCGCCTTCGAGCACTACGCCAGCGGCTTCGATGCCGACTCGCGCTTCGCCTCGTTCTCGGTGGCCAAGTCGGTCGTGGCCACGTTGACCGGCGCCGCCCTGGCCGAGGGCCGCATCAGGTCGCTCGACGAGCCGATCGGCACCTACCTCGGTGCCGACGAGATCGCGCCGGCCTATGCCGGCGTCACCATCGGCCAATTGCTCGACATGCGCGGCGGCATCGACGTCGACGAGCGCTACGGCGGCTCGCTCACGTCGCCGGTGGTGCGCATGTACCTGAGCCGCGACCTGGCCAGCTTCATTGCCAGGCGCCACGGCCTGCGCTTTGCGCCCGGCACGCAGCAGCAATACCGCAGCGTCGACACCCTGATACTGTCGCGGGTGCTGGCGCGGGCCACCGGCCAGAGCTTGTCGCAATATGCCACCCGGGTGCTGTGGCAACCGCTGGGCATGGAGCAGGACGCCACCTGGAGCGTGGACAGCGACGAACATCGCATCGAAAAGGCATTCTGCTGCATCAACGCCACGGCCCGTGATTTTGCCAAGCTCGGCCTGCTGTATCTGGACCAGGGGCGCGCCGGCACGCACCAGGTGGTCAGCCCGCAGTGGGCGCAGACCCCGCGCCAGGTGATCAACGGCGAGCAGAAACTGGCCTATCGCGATGGCTGGTGGATCCCGCCAGGCAACGCCGGCGATCGCGACTTCTCGGCCATCGGCGTGTTCGGCCAATATATCTACGTCAATCCCACCACCCACACCGTGATCGTCAAGCTGAGCGACCACGGCGTGGAGCAGGACGAGCTGCCCACGTTGGCCGCCATGCGCCAGTTGAGTCATGTGATGTCCGGTCTCTAGCCGAATTGATCGCGGCTGGCCGCAGCTGGCCGCGTCATGAAAAAACGCCGGGCATCCTGCGATGCACGGCGTTTTTCCTGGGCACGACAAGCGCTCAGAACAATTCGTTCTTCATCTGCGTCTTGGCCTTTTCTTCTTCCGGCGTCAGGCCGGCGCGCTCGCCCATGCCCAGGTCGCGCACCATGGCCGCCGGCGGGTACTCGGCATAGTAGTACTCGCCCGCCGACTCGATCACGCCATCGGGCACCTTGCGATCGACATTGGGCACATCCTTGAGCACCTTCGACATATAGCTGATCCACACCGGCAACGACAGCCCGCCGCCAGTTTCGCGATCGCCCAGGCTCTTGGGCTGGTCGTAGCCGATCCAGGCAATGGCGGTCAGGCCGGGTTGATAGCCGGCGAACCAGGCATCCATCGAATCGTTGGTGGTGCCGGTCTTGCCGGCCAGGTCGGTGCGCTTGAGCGACATCGCCTTGACCGCCGTACCGTGGCGCACCACGTCACGCAGCATGCTGTCCATGATGAAGGCATTGCGGGCGTCGATGACACGGTTGGACTCGTCATCGGCGGTGGCCGGGCGCGCCTGCGACAGCACCGCGCCATTGGCATCGGTGACCTTGGTGATCAGGTAGGGACTGATCTTGTAGCCACCGTTGGCAAACACCGAGTAGGCGCCCACCATCTGCAGCGGCGTCACCGCGCCCGCGCCCAGGGCCAGGGTCAGGTACGGCGGATTCTTGTCGGCGTCGAAACCGAAGCGGGTGATGTATTCCTGCGCATACTTCACGCCCACCCGTTCCAGGATCCGGATCGACACCAGGTTGATCGACTTCTGCAACGCGCGCCGCATCGAGATCGGGCCTTCGAACTTGCCGCCGTAGTTCTTCGGCTGCCACACCTGGCCACCGGTCTGGGTGAAGGTCAGCGGCGCATCATTGATGACGGTGGCCGGCGACAGTCCCTTCTCGAGCGAGGACGAATAGATGAAAGGCTTGAACGACGAGCCCGGCTGGCGCCAGGCCTGGGTGACGTGATTGAACTTGTTGCGGTTGAAATCGAAGCCGCCCACCAGCGAACGGATCGCGCCATCCTGGGAATTGACCGAGACGAAGGCCGACTCCACTTCCGGCATCTGGGTGATGATCCAGTTCTTGCCATCCTGGAACACCCGGATGATGGCTCCGCGGCGAATACGCTTCTGCGGCGGCGCCTTGTCCGACAGCAGGTTGGCGCCAAAGCCCAGTCCGGAACCGGCAATGGTGATCTCCTCGCCGGTGGCCAGCACCGCGGTGATCTCCTTCGGCTTGGCCTCGGTCACCACCGCAGCGATCATGTCGTCGCTGTCGGGGTGGTCGGCCAACTCGACCTCGATGGCGTCCTCGACCACTTCGCGCGTGCCCTCGGGCAGGTCCATGTAGCCTTCCGGGCCGCGATAGCCGTGCCGGCGCTCGTAGTCGATGATGCCGCGCCGCAGCGCGATGTAGGCCGCGTCCTGGTCGGTCTTGGTGATGGTGGTGAAGACGTTCAGGCCACGCGTGTAGGTCTCGTCCTTGTACTGCGAATAGACCAGCTGGCGCGCCATTTCGGCCACGTATTCGGCGTGCATGCCGAAGGCCGAGCTGTCGCCCTTGACCCGCAGTTTTTCGTCACGCGCTTCCTGGAACTGGGCCTCGGTGATATAGCCCAGCTGGCGCATGCGCAACAGGATGTACTGCTGGCGCGCATGCGCGCGCTTGGGGTTGACCACCGGGTTGTAGGCCGACGGTGCCTTGGGCAGGCCGGCCAGCATGGCCGACTCGGCGATGCTGAGCTCCTTGAGCTGCTTGCCGAAATAGATCTGCGCGGCCGAGGCAAACCCGTAGGCGCGCTGCCCCAGGTAGATCTGGTTCATATAAACCTCGAGGATCTGGTCCTTGCTGAGGTTGTTCTCGATCTTCCAGGCCAGCGGGATCTCGTAGAAGAACTTGCGCGTGGCCTTCTGCAGGAAGGTCGGCTCGTTGCTGGTCAGGAAGAAATTGCGCGCCACCTGCTGGGTGATGGTGCTGGCGCCGCCGCTGCCGCCGGACAGGTTGGAGAAGGTCGCGCGGGCAATACCCTGGTAATCGACCCCGCCGTGTTCGTAGAAGCGATCGTCCTCGATGGCCAGCACGGCCTTCTTCATGATCTCGGGAATATCCTTGAAGTGCACCAGGTTGCGGCGCTCCTCGCCGAACTCGCCGATCAGCACGCCGTCGGCCGAGAAGATGCGCAGCGGGATCTTGGGACGATAGTCGGTCAGGGTATCGAGGTCGGGCAGCTTGGGATAGGTGAGCGCGACGATGAAGGTCACGCCCAGCGCGGCCATCGCCACCACCCCGAAGAGGATGCCGAACAGGCCGAGGACGATGCGAAGCGACCAGTGCAGGCGCTTTCTAGGCGCCGGCCCCTGCTCTGGCTGGCCGGCCGGTGCCGGCCTGGTGCCAGCGGTTGGAGGTAAAGACATGCGAGATAAGCGAGGGTGAGCGATAAAGCGGGCCGAAGCCGGGTTGAACTGACAAGACCGCATTATAGCGGCTCCGCCGCGCCATCCCCGCCCTGCATCCCCTGCGGCAGCTGCCAGAAACACGGTTTTTTCGCGCATCGCCGGCAAATCCGCTGCGGCCGACCTGATCGGCCAGCATCTGCCCGTCAACGTACCGCAATTGACTGGTATCGGCGACACCGTGCCTGGTGCGCCATTTGTTGCAAATAGACCAAACGAAACACGTGAACGGGCGCAGCCGGGAGGGGCAGGCCCCATCCAATTGCGACGGCAACATCAAACTTCCTCTATTGCCGCGCGTCCCGCCGCTGGCGAACAATCGCCTCGTGTCGACTCGCCGCCACCGCCAGCCAGCTAGCCACGCACCCGATTCCCCCGAAAGGCTGAGCAATGTTCCAACTTCCCATCCGCGTTCCCCTGCTGCCGACCACGCCGCGTCACGGCGTGGGGCTTGACGTCGGGCGCCAGCACCTGCGACTGGCCGTGGTCCGTCGCCGCTCCCGGCTGCAACTCCGAGGCCTGGCCGAGCATCGTTTCGCGCAGGTCATCTGCCGCCGCGGGCGCATCACCGACCTCGACCTGCTGTGCAGCGCCGCACGCTCCCTGCTGTCCCAGTGCCGGGTCGACGATGGCGTGCTCGATACCGCGCTCGGAGCGCACGCCGCGTGTGCCGTGCCACTGACCCTGCCGGCCATGGCCACCGAATTGCAACGCCTGGCGCAAGTACAGGCCGAGATGGCGCTCAGGCATGCGCCGTCGCAAGAAGAACTGGTGGCGCATTATTGCCTGCTGGGACAGGCAGGCCCGGGTGGGGACGACGTACGGGTGCTGGCGCTGTTTCCCTCCGTGGTGGATATCGAAGACCGCAGCGCCCTGGCCAGTTCGCTGCGGCTGCGGCCCGGGGCCATCGCCCTGCGCGAAACGCGCATCGCCTCCTTCCTGCGCCGGGCACACCACGCAGCCGACGCCGGCATACTGCACATCGATCTCGATGAGACCTGGCTCGACCTACCGGGGCGATGGGTTCATCACCTCGACTGGTCGGCCCAGGGCGACCCGCCCGCCACGCTGCTGCACGCGCTGGCGCCGCTGTTGCAGCCGCCGCCTGCCCGGTTGCTGCTCAGTGGCGAGGCGCCGATGCTGGCGTCGCTGGCCGCCGCCATCGGCC
>NZ_AKJA01000079.1 GCF_000282575.1 Herbaspirillum sp. YR522
GAGCGGCAGGCCGCCCGCCTCCAGCGCGGCGCGGTAATCGGCCAGGGCCTGGTCGCGGCGCCCCAGCCGTTGGCGAATGGCGCCACGTCGCGCCAGCATCGGGCCGGGCTCGACTGCTTGCCGGTCCAGGGCGTCGGTGGCGGCGGCGTCGGCGGCAAGCCAGCGTTGCGCCGCGACCAACGCGTCCAGCTGCAGCATGCGGTAATCGGCATTGTCGGGCGATTGCTGCAGCGCCATGCCGGCGGCGTCGGCGGCGCCCGCGTAATCCTTCTGTTCCATGGCGCGATAGGCCAGGACCGCCTGCTCGTAACCGGGCTCGCGGGGCAGCTCGCCCGGCACCACCACGCAGCCGTCGAGGGCGGCGCCGGTACTGCAATCGAGGGCCGGCACCGGGAACTGCCTGGCCGTCAGCGGCGCAGCATCGGCTGGCCAAGCCTGCTCATGCAGCGCCAGGGAGGCACGTCGATAGCGTGTGAGCGCCTGTTGCGCGGCCTGGCGCGTCTGGCGCCACTGCGCCGCGCGCAGCGGGTCGCCCAGGTCGACGCCGGCCTCGTCGAGCAACGCCAGCGCACGCTGCGGGCGTTGCAGCGCAAGCTCGGCGTCGGCCTGCAGCAGCCAGGCCGGCACTTGCTCGACACCGCGTGCCAGCGTGCGCGCCTGGGTAAAGTCGGCCATGGCCTGTTCCACCTGGCCCTGCCGCAGGCGCGCATATCCGCGCAGCAGCAGCGGCCCGGCTCGCCACTCGTCGCGGGCGCGCGCTTCATCGGCCACCTGTTCGGCCTGTTGCAATTGCCCGTCGCGCAACAGCGCCGTGGCCAGCAACAGCCGGTAGGAAAGATTCTCGGGGACGTACCGCACTGCCATGCGCGCAGCGGCCAATTCGGCGGCCACGTCGTCGCCTTGCCGGGCCTGCATGGCCAGGGCGGCCTGCATGGCGCCCATCTCGCGCTGCAGCTCGAGCTGGCGCCGCTGCAATGGCAGGCTGGCTCCTGCGACCTGCCGGCCCTGCGCCAGCGCCTGCGCGGCCTGCTCATATTGACGGGCCTGGATCAGCGCGTTGCCCAGCAACAGCCAGTAGGCGTCGTTGCGGGGCGACTTCGCCACCGCCTGGCGCGCCAGCCTGACGGCGTCGTCCTGGCGCCCGGCGGCGGTGGCGCGGTAGGCGGCGCTGGCGTCGGCATAACCGGCGTCGCGCGTGGCCGCGCCTGCCGAGCGTTGCTCACGCAGCTGGCGCAACTGGCGCCGCAACTCCATCGAATCTGGACGCAGCCGGATGGCTTCGCGCAGTTGCGCCTGCGCACGCTGGAAGTCGCCGCGCGCCGATGCCGCATACGCCTGCTGCGCCAGTCGATAGGCCGGGCCCGACAAGGGCAGCGGCACTACCTGCGTTTGGGCCTGCGCCAGTGGGGTGGTCAACAGAGCGGCCAGCAGGGTCAACAGAGGGCGGGGTGGTTTCATGTTCTTGTTCTCATCGCTATGACAGGATTTCAGGCCGGGCCTGCGCGACCTTGCAGCAGCAGGCTGCGCTGCTGGTTGACGGCCTGTTCGATGGCCTCGCGCGAGATCACCGACTGGTCGACCAGGTAATCGCCGATGCGTCCATGCCGGTCGGGCTGGTAGCGCGTCATGGCCGCTTCGAACACGGCCCGCGACAACAAGCCACTGGTGATCAGCAAGTCGCCCAGCAGCGGCACCCGGGCCTCGGTCTGGTCGCGATCGAAGGCGTTGCGCTGACCGCGCAGCAGGCGCAGCCCGGCGGCGATCTCGGACTCGCGTGCCACCATGGCAAACGGTGCGCGACCCAATGTCGCTTCCAGTTCGGCGCGCGCCTGTTCGCTCAGGGCGCTGGCCACGGCGATACGCGCCAGGCCCTCGTCGGGATGGCCGTCGGTGCCGGGGCCGAGATAGAGTGCCCGCAGCCGGGCGCAGGCCTCGTGCGGCAACTGGCCGGCGTGGCGCTCGACCAGTTCCCGGGTCAGCGTCACGCGCGGCAGGCGCTCCTGGTAGGCCAGCGCCTCGGCCAGGGTTTCCTCATCCAGCCAGCCATGCGAGACCATCACCGAGCCCAGTGGCATGCGCGTCCGGCGTTGCTCTTCCAGCGCGCGCGCCAGGGTCGCCTCATCCACCGCCTGCCAGGTCTTGAGCAGGTCGCCCAGGCGCTGGCGGGGCCGGGTCGCCGCACCCTCGTTGGGAAAATCGTGCATGGTCTTGTCCCAGGCCAGTGCGCGGCCTGCGAACAGGTAGAGCAGGAACAGGCGCCAGGCACGGGCAACGGCCATGAAGTTGACGAAGTTGGCCACCACCATGCGCGGCAGGGCCATCAATCCATGCCGCCAGCCATATAACTGGGTGGTGAAATAGAAACGATGCGCGGCGCGGTTGATCATGGCCAGCGCATTGAGCAACAGTACCGTGCGCCACCATCCGTCGCCGGCCAGCAGCGGCGGGTAGAACACGTCCCACCACTGGAAGGTGGTGGCGGCCGAAAAGACCAGGAACTGCAACGCCAGCACATAGGCCAACATGCTGACGAACGCCGTGACGACGCCCTTGCGGTCATGCAGCAGCAGGTAGCGCTCGGCCAGCGACCCCTTCCATTCCATCTGTTCCCAGCTTTGCAGGCCGATGCCGATCACCCAGCGCGCCTTCTGTCGATAGGCCTGGCGAAACCGGTCGGGAAAATATTCGCGTACCGCCAACGGGATCTCGAGGGTGCTGTCGATGGTGCGCCGGGCATCGCCGAAGAACCATGGCTTGCGACGCACCGTGTACTTGACCGGGAAGCGGGCAAAGATGGTCTGCATGCCCATCTGCGCCAGGCGCGTACCGACTTCGTAGTCTTCGGTCAGGCTGGCCACGTTGAAGGGTTCGCCGTCGGACTCGGCCATCAGTCCCAGCAATGCCCGCCGCGAGAAGCAGGTTCCGACGCCGGCCGAGGGCACCATGCCGGCGACGCTCTCGCGCACCATCATGTCCTTGGCATGGCTCTCGGCAAATTCGTCCATGTAGGTGCCCGCCACCAGCTCGAACCATTCGCGCTCCAGCGACGCCACCGGCAATTGGATCATGTCCTTGCGCGGGAGCAGGTAGTTGAAGAACTTCAACTCCTGCGGGTGCAGCACATCCTCGCTGTCGTGCAGCACCATGCCGGCGAATTCGACGCCGTGGCGCTGCTCGTAGGCGAAGATCGCCTTGACGACCCAGTTCAGGCAATCGGCCTTGCAAGTCGGGCCGGCGTGCGGTACCTCGACCCGGTGCAATTGCTTGTAGCGCACCCGCATGCGCTCGACCTCCTCGATGGTACCGGCGTCGTTGACATAGGTGCCGACGAAGATCTGGTAGTGGTGATAGTCGAGCACGGCCACCATGTCCTCGACCATCTGGGCGATCACGTCGCGTTCCATCCAGGCCGGCACCATGATGGCCATCGGCTGCTCGTAGCGCTGGTGCAGTTGCTGCACCGTCAGCGGCGTGCGCACCCGGTCGATGGTCAAGCGCCGGTAGATGCGGCGGGTCCAGTACCAGAGGTCGAAGAACAGGTCATCCAGCGCCGAGAGCAGGATCAGGATGGCCACCACGGCGGCAGCGATCTCCAGCGCCGAATAGTAGTTGGCGAACAGGAAATCAAGCTGGGCCGTGGCATTGGCGGTGGTAAACATGGCCGGCCCCGTTACTCGTCCCGCTTCTTCTGCTGCAGCCCGGCCTCACGGGCACGCTCCTGCTCGGCCGCACGGCGGCGACGGGCGCGGCTGGCCAGCACCAGCATCAGCACGAACAACGCAATGATACTCAGCGGCACCACCCACCACAGGATGTCGGGGATCGTGATCGACGGTGCATCCTGCACATAGTCGCGGCCGCTGTCGTCGCTGGTATCGATCTCGGACAGCAAACCCGCATTGCCGATGGCGGCCACGTTGCCCGACGACAGCTGGAACGGCTTGGCCAGGGCGGGCGCGGCCCGGCCGACGCTACGCCACACCACCCCGGCCTGACCGCCAGCCTGGGTGACCTCGACGATGCCAAGCCGGTCGAAGCCGCTGACGTCGAGCATGGGCTTGTTGCTGCGGTCGTTGAGTACCAGGGTGTTCTGCTTGACCACGACCAGGCTCTTGTCGTCCTTGAAGCCGGTATCGAAGGCCAGGAAGTTGCCGCCAGGCTGCGCCTGGACGCCATCGTCGACTACTTTCATCGTGGTGCGACCGGCCGGCAGGCCGGTGCTGGCGGCCACCATGACCACCCGCTGCAGGGTGGTCGCGGCGTCGGCCAGGTAGGCCTTGGGAACCAGCAATTCGGCGCCGGTGGCGAAGCGTCGTACCATGCCGGTGAAGTTGTCTTCGTCCTTGGCCCGCTCCAGCTTGACGTGACTCGACGCCAGCACGGCGACCGGGAACGGTTGCGGTGTCTCGCGGCAGTTGTCGCTCGACGGCTGTCGCACGAACGCCACCCTTATCTGGTTCTGCGCCGCCAACGCATGGGGCGCGATCCGGGCGCTGATGCGCTCGCGCTGGCCATTGGCCTGCAAGTGCGAAGCGCCCAGCAAGACATCATTGAGAAACACCGAGACCACCGGCGGCGTGCGCCCGGCACCCGGCGCGGCCGAGACGTCGAGCACCAGCTCGGAGGGCAGGCGTCCATCGCTGGCGACTTCGGCGATATCGAACGACGCCGTCCAGTCGGCGCGGCTCATCACATCGAAGCTGCCCGGCGCACCCCCCAGGTTCTTGAGCAGGATGTACGGCTCTTTGGACACCGGCTTGTGGGCGCTGCGCGCCACCAGCGCGGGCGAGCCGCTGATGTTGCGCCAGTAGGCGTCGAACATGCTGGCGAAGGCGGTACCGGATTGGGGACCGGCCAGGATCACCGGTCGCCCGAAGGCCGAGACCAGTCGCAACTCGGTCGGTTGCAGGCCGTCGGTGCGCGGCTGCAGGCGCGTGCGCCACTGGGCGAATGCCGCCGAGGCATCGGGCGCGGCCGTGCCAACCTGCGCGGCCAGTGCATCGAGGGCGCCGTTGATGCGCTCCAGCAGGACCCGGTCACCCACCAGGATGTCACCCCGCAACTGGCCGTCGAAACCGTTCTGTCCCAGCGACAGCAGGGCACCGATCTCTGCCTGGTCCTTGAGCACGTGGCTACCTTCGCCAGCCAGGGCGGCGAAGGCGGGAATCACGCGCAGCGCCGGCGGCACCTTCAGGCGCGACAGGTCGATGCGCTCGCCTACCGCGGGCATGGTCGAGATGGTGCTGTGCTTGCCGGCCCGTTCCAGCGCCACGCCGATACGCCAGGCCGTGTCATACGACTGGGCATCGAGCTGGCGGCCGGCGACCATGATCGAGGTCACCGCGGGCAATGCGCCCCAGGCGGTGCGCAGGTCGCCGATGGCGCGACTGTCGTAGCGATAGCTGAAGCTGGAATCGGGTTCGACCCGCAGCACGTTGCCCGGCGTGCGTGGATCGGAGCACTGGGTCTGGCCCGACAGCATGGTGCTCCAGTTGACCGACAGGCGCACGAAACCATTGGGACGCGGCGCGCCATCGATGCCCAGGGTCAGGCCTGCATTGCCCTGGTCGGCCGTCATGGCGCGCGCGGCGGCCGGAAAGGTATCGACACCCAACACCATGGTGGTGCGTCCACCGTCGGCGCGCAGATAACTGGCATCCATCTTCAGCGTGGCGTCGGCCAACGGCACATTGGCCGGCACCGGCAGGTAGATCTCGCGGCTGCTGTCATTGGAGGCCAGTACCAGGGGCGTGGCAAAGCCGAGCGTCGAGAGGGTCTCGCGCCGATCGATCCAGTTGTCATCGTTGAGCTGCTGGAAGGCCGCCGCCACGCCGCCGGCCGGCGGCGCCGCACGGACCGCGGCAGGCACCAGCAGCGACAGGCACAGGGGCAACAGCGAGGCAATGCGACCGGCGCGGGCCGGTGCGATGCGGGAAGCGAGGGGGAGGGTGGGGCGAGTGTCGAGCAAGATCATGGTTTCCTGTCACGAAAGAGCTGCCTTGCAGCCAGGCGCTCGCGGCGCAGGCTGCCGCCGACGTGGTCAATGGCGAGGCGGGGGCTTGTTAGTCTTGGATTCTTTGTGATGCGCAATCTTATGCGAGAGCCGGAGGCACGCCACCTACTCTTCAGTGCTGCTGCTTTACGACTTGGTAGCATCTCACTTGGTTGCACAGCCGGGACGTTGTTACGACAACAACTGCAGTTTTGGTAACGGGCACCTGCCACGCAGCGCGCAGGAATATAAGCGAGTGCGGCAACCGTGCGCTTGCCTAAAAGTTAGTCACCTCTACGGCCGCCAGGGAAAATCCTGCCCCACCCACGCGGGCGGTCGCCATGGGAGCCTGTACAAAAACAGCACGCCGTCGATGGCGAGCAGCGCATCGGCGGGCGCCGGGTGGTCACCGTCGCACGGCAAGATGTATCAAGATGTTACGGGTCGCGGCTGGCCGTTTCCCTGTCACAACATCGCGATCTGCGCCGACATCTTCTATAATCGCAGGCAGGAGACAATCATTGCGAATGGCCGCCGCGCAAGCCGCGCCGGGCCAGATCGTAAATAACCACAGGCATCGCCATGGCACTTTATTTCAAGAACAAGCGACGCAAGACCTTCCTTGGTGCGCCGGTAGGCTGGCCGCTGATGTGCGTCATGGCGCTGGACCTGTTCATCGCCGGCCTGATGGTGCTGTCGGACCATGACTGGGCGGCACTGATATTGTTATATCCCCCCACGGCACTGGCCATCGCCATGATCGCCGACGCCCGCAAGGACAAGCCGCTGGCCCATCCTCCGCGCTGACAATGGCGGCTTTCATCGCATCCACCCCATGAGTGATTCTGCAGACCTGGCGCGTGCGCTGACCGCCAGCAAACTCGATTTCGGCTTTCCCGGCCATGACCTGTTCAAGGGCCTTTCGGCGGTGCTGGTGCCAGGGGTCAACCTGGTGCGCGGCGGCGACGGACGAGGCAAGACTTCGCTGTTGCAGCTGTTGGCTGGCCAATTGCCGGCCAGCTCCGGGACCCTGGAATTGAACGGCGCCCGGCTGGACCTGGATGCCGGGCAATATCGGCGCCAGGTGTTCTATATCGAGCCGCGTACCGAGGCCTATGACGAGGTGACGCCGCCCGAGGTGTTCGCCCAATTGCAGGCGCGCCATCCGTCGTTCGACCAGTCCCTCATCGCACCACTTTGCGAGGGCTTGTCGCTGACACCCCATCTCGAGAAGAAACTGTTCATGCTGTCGACCGGCAGCAAGCGCAAGGTCTACCTGGCAGCGGCGCTGGCCGCCGGTGCCCCGCTGACGTTGCTCGATGACCCCTTCGCCGGCCTGGACCAGGCCTCGATCAACTTCGTCAGCAATGCACTCGACGCGCAAGCCGTCCAGGCCAGGCAGGTGTGGGTGCTGGCGATGGCCCAGACACCGACCGGCATCAGGCTGGCCACGACGGTCGATCTGGGCGATTGAGTTGATGGCATGATGTGTCCATCTCAACCGATGGGCACCGACCATGACCACTGTCACCGATTTCACGCCGATGCTGCAACAGGTGCTCGAGGAAGTCCGTCCACTGACGTTGCAGGGCAAGGTGGCCGACTACATTCCCGAGCTGGGGCACGTCGATCGCAACAAGCTCGGTATCGCGCTCTACCTGCCCGACGGTGGCGTCTTCTGCGCCGGCGACGCGCACGAGCGCTTTTCGATCCAGAGCATCTCCAAGGTCTTCACGCTGATCATGGCCTACCGCCGGCTGGGCGACACGCTATGGCAACGGGTGGGGCGGGAGCCATCGGGTACGCCATTCAATTCGTTGATACAGCTCGAGACCGATCTCGGCATTCCGCGTAATCCCTTCATCAATGCCGGGGCGCTGGTGGTGAGTGACATCCTGTGCAGCCAATACGTCAATGCGCACCTGTCGATCCTGGAATTCATGCGCCAGATCAGCGGCGTGGACGACATCAACTTCAACACCCGGGTGGCGCGTTCGGAAGCCCAGCACGGCTACCGCAACGCTGCCATGGCCAATTTCATCAAGAGCTTCGGCAATCTGAAGGCGCCCGTGGAGGACGTACTGCAGACCTATTTCCGCCAATGCTCGATCGAGATGAGTTGCGCCGAGCTGGTCCGTGCGGCACAGCTGCTGGTGCACTACGGCACCACGCCCGATGTCAGCGAGGCCTTGCTCACGCCCAGCGAAGTACGACGCGTGACGTCCATCATGCTCACCTGTGGCACCTACGACGCGGCGGGCGACTTTGCCTTTCGCATCGGCCTGCCGGCCAAGAGCGGCGTCGGCGGCGGCATCCTGGCCGTGGTGCCGGGGCGCATGGCGCTGTGCGTATGGTCGCCGGCGCTGGACTACCACGGCAATTCGCTGGCCGGCAGCCGGGCGCTTGAGTTGTTCTCGGCGCGCTCGGGCTTTTCGATCTTCTGAGCGGTGAGCGCGCACGAAAAAAAGCGCCGTGGCGAGCCACGGCGCAATAACCTCACGAAGGATGGTAGAGCAATTGCAGGGTAATGCTGTAGATCGGTGTTACTTCAAGGCTGCCTTAGAACACCAGAATCAGCAGCAGGATAAGTGGGATCGGTACTCCCAGCAGCCACAGCAGGATCGCAGGCATGATGGTCTCCTCAGTTGTTGACGACAGGTTGGGACGGTGCCACCGCACGAGGCGCGGCAAAGTCGGGAAGGTCGCGGCGACGGCCGCCATAGGTGGCCGAGAAGCTGGCGATGAAGGCGCCGCACAGCAGCGACAGGAACATCCACATCGAGCCATAGGCAGCAGCCTTGCGCGCGGCATCGGCGGCTTCGCGTGCCTTCACGGCAGCGTCATCGACCGACTTCTTGTAGGCGGCAAAGGTGTCATTGACACGCTTTTCCGCATCGGCCTGGCTCATGCCGGTACGGCGCGCCACCACTTGGGCCACGTAGGTACGGTCGGCATCGGTCAGCGCACCATTGCTCAGGGCATAGGTAAAGATGCGTGCCACTTCCATGCGTTGTGCCGGGCTGGTGCCGTCGCGTCCTTCATCCGGTCCACGACCGGCTGGCAGGGCCAGCGGAGCGGCATCCGCAGCCGGGGCGGGAGCACCGCCGGGTGCCGCCGGTGCGGTCGTATTGGGCGCACGGAACAGGCCATCGATGAAATACCCTGACGCAGCGTCGGCGACATTGCCGTTGCTGCCGGCCGCGCCTGCGGCTGGCGGACC
>NZ_AKJA01000080.1 GCF_000282575.1 Herbaspirillum sp. YR522
CCGCCAGTAATGGCGGCGCAGGAAGTTGACCGTGGCTTCGTCCGACGGATGCCCGCCTGCGGCGAACACCTGCGTCATGTAACGGTTCATGTTGGCGTTGATCGCCGGAAAGATCGCATGTGAAGCGTTATGCAGGGTATTGTCGAGATCGAACAACCAGAGCGGTGTAGTATTGGACGCCATAAATCTGAACGGCGCGCCGCGAGCGACGCGCATAGCAACGAATAACAAGGAAGAAAGCAGTGAAGCAACTTGCAGGACGACTGATTATAGTGACATTGGCCTGCCTGTCCTGGCTTTATGTGCCTGCCGCCCGGGCAGCACCGGCCCCCTCGTCGGCGCACGCCGCCGCCCCGGCACGCGGCGCCCTCTGGCGCATTTCGGATGGCACCCGGTCGCTCTATCTGTTTGGCACGATCCATGTCGGACAACCCGACTTCTATCCGCTCGAGCCACGCATCATGGAAGCGCTGCAAGCGGCACCCGCGCTAGCCCTGGAACTGGACCCCGCGCGCCAGGGCGTGATGCAGCAGGCGGTGCAACGATATGGCCTGCTGCCCGGTGGCCAGCGTTTCACCGACGTCCTGCCGCCAGCGCTGGCGCAGCGCACCCAGGCAGCGCTGCGGCAAGCCGGCTTGCCGCAGGCGCCGCTGCAGCACTTGCGGCCCTGGATGCTGGCCATCACGCTCACCGTGCAAGCCTTTGAAGCCGCCGGCTTCCAGACCGCGCTGGCGGTCGACAACCACCTGGCAGACGTGATGCGCCGCCGTGGCCGTCCGGTGCTCGAGCTGGAAAGCGCCGAACAGCAGCTGGGGCTGCTGGGCGCGCTGGGCACGTCCGACGAGCAGCAGTTCCTGGCCGACACCGTCGACGACCTGGAAGACGCACAAGGCAACCGCCGCCTCTCGGCACTGGTGGACGCCTGGCGCCATGCCGACCATGCCGCGTTGCAGCGGGCGCTGGAGGAATTGCACCAGGAAGACTCGTTCGCCAACCGCTTTGCCCTGGAGGTGCTGCT
The DNA here is from genome assembly GCF_000282575.1 of Herbaspirillum sp. YR522. Taxonomy (GTDB): domain Bacteria; phylum Pseudomonadota; class Gammaproteobacteria; order Burkholderiales; family Burkholderiaceae_D; genus Herbaspirillum. The sequence continues at coordinate 1,019 of NZ_AKJA01000080.1, forward strand.
GGAGGGCCGCAATCCCGGCCTGGCCGATCGCATTGCCGCGCTGCTCATGCAATACGACAAGGCCGTGGCGGCAGTCGGCATCCTGCACCTGGTCGGGCCCCGCGGAATCCCCGCCCTGCTACGCCAGAAGGGGCTGGTGGTCGAGCAGCTCTATTGACTTACCGGTTGGCGGCTTCCAGGCCGCATGCACAATAAAAAAGGGATGAGCCAGGCTCATCCCTTTTTGCCTCGTGGCAAGCGTACTCAATGCGAACGGATCATGGTGCCGAAAGCCTGCTCGGTCAGCACTTCCAGCAGCAGCGAATGCTCGATGCGGCCATCGATGATGTGGACCGTATTGACGCCCGACTTGGCCGCGTCCAGCGCCGAGGAGATCTTGGGCAGCATGCCGCCCGAGATGGTGCCGTCGGCAAACATTTCGTCGATCTCGCGCGCCGACAGGTCGGTCAACAGCTTGCCGCTCTTGTCCTGCACGCCCGCGATATTGGTCATCATGATCAACTTCTCGGCATGCAGGATCTCGGCGATCTTGCCGGCGACGACGTCGGCATTGATGTTGTAGGCCTGGCCATCGTCACCAAAGCCGATGGGCGAGATGATCGGGATGAAAGCGTCATCCTGCAGGGCCTTGACCACCGCCGGGTTGATCGCCTCGATCTCGCCCACGAAGCCGATGTCGAGGAATTCGCCCGGCTTTTCCTTGTCCGGCATCTTCATGCGACGGGCGCGGATCAGGCCGCCATCCTTGCCGGTCAGGCCCACGGCCTGGCCACCGTAGTGGTTGATCAGCATCACGATGTCCTGCTGCACCTCGCCGCCCAGCACCCACTCCACCACTTCCATGGTTTCCTCGTCGGTGATGCGCATGCCCTGCACGAAGGTGCCCTGCTTGCCGATCTTCTTCAAGGCGGCATCGATCTGGGGCCCGCCACCGTGCACCACCACCGGATTCATCCCCACCAGCTTGAGCAGGATCACATCGCGCGCGAAGCCATGCTTGAGGCTTTCTTCGGTCATGGCGTTACCGCCGTACTTGACCACGATGGTCTTGCCGTGGAACTTGCGGATGTAAGGCAGCGCCTCAGCCAGGATTTCGGCTTTGATCTGGGGTGCTACCTTGCTGAGGTCGGTGGTCATGGCGGTGTCCTGTGGTTGCCGGGTCTAAAAGAATGCGCGATTTTACATGGAAAGATCGCGGAAATTGTCATGCTTTGTACGCCTGTGCGGTATCGGCAACGGTTGGCGGCATTGGTTCGCTCAAGCGCTGCAACCACGGATTTCCTGTTCGGGAAAATCCGCCTTGATCCGGTTCAGGGCACTGCGTGCGTCCGGGCTCAGGTCACGCAACTGGAACACCTGCTTGCCCGCCCCTGAGCGGCGCGCGATGATGCGCGCGCTGCGTACCCCCTTGGAGATGAGTTGGCCGATATAGGCCTTGGCCGCCTCTTCGGTACGGAAGATGCCCAGCGACACGCCCGAGCGCAAGGCCGGGTTGGGGAAGCTCTCGGGAATGACATAGAAGTCGCCCACGCCCAGGCGGCGCAACTCGGCAGTACGGCGCTCGGCGCCCTCGCGTCCGTCCTGCGGTGGAATATAGACCATATGGCTGGTGACATCCTGGCTCAGCTTCTGCGCCACCTTGTCGCCCAGGTTGAGCCCGGCCAACTGGCGTGAAAAACGCTGCGCGTCGGCCGCGCTGAAACTGCCGACCTCGGTGCAGGAAGGGCTCACCGAGGCCGCCGCCAGCGCCGCAGCCGGAACCGCCGGCGCCGGCGCCGCCGTGGCAGGCTCCGACGGCGTCGGGGCCGGCTCCTGGACACGCACCGGCGCCACCAGCTTGGCGCTGTTGGCCGGCAGCAGCGCCAGCGATTCGGGACGTAGTTGCTGGGTCAGGCGTTGCGGTTCGCGCCGCTCGGCGGCAGTCGCCCCCAAGTAACCGCGCTGCAACCCGAACAGCACGCAATTACCTGCCAGCAGCAACCAGAAGAACAGTTTTAGCTTCATCCTCGCATTCGTCGTCAATGGTCTTGATCGGCGGCCAGGGCCGCCTGCAATCCGATCAGCACCAGATTATCCACCTTTTCCAGCCGGGCATCGCCCAGCGCCAGATGCGGCACCAGGAGTTGCCCCGCGCCCCCGGCCAGCACGCAGCGCAGCGGTGCAGCACCGACCTGGCGCCGCTGGCGCAGCGCATGCTCGATGGCCCCGGCCTGGGCCGCGATGCATCCGGCCACGATGGCGTCGCCGGTATTGTCGGCGAACGGACCCACCGATGTGCTGATGCCCCCGATATGCGGCAGCTGCGCGGTGTTGGCGGCCAGCGAATTGGTCATCATCGCCAGCCCCGGCAAGATCATGCCGCCCAGGAAAACACCATCGGCGCTCACCGCGTCGACCGTGGTGGCGGTGCCGCAGGTGGCCACTACCAATTCCTGGCCCGGAAACAGGGCGCGCGCGCCGATGGCCGCAGCAAAACGGTCGCAACCCAGTTGCGCAGGATTGCGGTAAGCATTGCGTACGCCGGCACGCTGCGGCTCCGATGCAAACCATTCGATCTTCATGGCCTGGCCAAACACTGCCTGCAAGGCCTCGGTCAGCGCTGCCTGCAATCCCGGTCCGGCCACATTCGAGATGCACACCTGCCCGACCTCGTCCTTGAGGCCCTGCCATGCCTGCACCAGCTGCACGGCCTGCCCGCGTTCGACCGCGCCTTCCTGCAGCCAGCGTCCCAGGCCATGGGCCAGCGGCACGCCCCACTTGATGCGGGTGTTGCCGGCATCGATCAGTAGCGGCGTCATGATGCCAACCTTAATGACACGTCACCCGCCATCACCGCCACCGGGCCCTGGTGGGTATCGATCAACAGCCGCCCCACGGCATCGATGCCGGTGGCCATGCCCTCGTGCACCACGGTGCCATGGTCGATGATCCTGACCGCCTGTCCGGCGTAGGCGTGACAAGCCTGCCAGCGCGGCAAGAACGCGCCCAGGCCGCGGCGCTCGAACTCGACGAGCGAACTGGCCAGTGCACTGGCGATCACCGCCAATACCGTCTCGCGCGGCGGCACGCGCAATTCAGGGGCTGCGCCGATGCTGCGTTCGAGTTCAGCTTCCAGGCCCGGCGGCACGTCCAGGTTCAGGCCGATACCGACCACCGCCCAGGTGAACCCGGGCTGCGGCACGTCGGCGGCGGTCTCGATCAGGATGCCGGCCAGCTTGGCGCCGTCGCGCAATACATCATTGGGCCATTTCAATTGCGCCCGGACCCCGAATACCTGCAGCGCCTCGACCAGCGCCACGCCCACGGCCAGCGGCAAACCCAGCAGCGCCTGCAGCGGCCGCTCGAAGCGCCAGGCCAGGGAAAAGGTCAGCGTCGAGGCCGGATCGCTGCGCCACGGGCGACCGGCCCGCCCGCGTCCGGCCGACTGCCTGTCGGCCACCCGCAACAGGGGCCGCGACAGGCCGGCCAGGCGCAGCATCAGATCGACATTGGTGGACCCGGTCCGGGCCACGGCCTCGACCGCCACGCGCCGCACCGGAGCATGCTCGGAAGCGGCCAGTTGCGCGGCCAGCTTGCCGGCATCGACCAACGGCAAGTCGTCTGCGGCGGGCGCCGCAGGGGTCCACTGCAATGGTGAATTGTTGTCCATAGCGCGCATTGTAACGGCAGACGCCGACGCTGCATCCGGCGCCGAAATCGGGTACCCTCAGGCGCATGAAAGCCGAGCCCACCTCGTCCATCGCCGCCGGCGCCGACACCAACGCGCAAGCGGCGTCTTCGTTTGCGCGCGTGAGCCTGCTGGTCTACGCGGTGCTGATCGTCTATGCCAGCTGGTACCCCTTTTCGGGCTGGCGCGACATGGGGCTGGGGCCGTTCGACTACCTGGGCGCGCGCCTGCCGTATTACTGGACCGGCTTCGACGTCTGGACCAACATCGCCGGCTACGCCCCGCTGGGCGCGCTGCTGGTGTTTGCCATGCACCCGCGACTGCGAGCGCTATGGGCAGTGCTGCCGGCCACGCTGGCCGGCATGCTGCTGTCGGCCGGCATGGAAGCAGGCCAGACCTGGCTGCCCACGCGGGTGCCATCGAACCTCGACCTGGTCACCAACACCATCGGCGCCTTTGCCGGCGCGGTGCTGGGCGCGCTCAGCAGTCGCTACTTCCTGCTCGAGAGCCGCCTGCTGGCGGTGCGCAGGCGCTGGTTCTCGGGCGAGGCCAGCCGTGGCCTGGTGGTGGTCGGCCTGTGGCCGCTGGCCTTGATGTACCCGCAAAACCACCTGTTCGGACTGGGTCATGTGGTGCCACCCCTGTCGGCCATCTTCTCGGACCTGGTCGACACGCCGCTGGACCTGGCCACCACCTGGATCAACAATGCCCAGTTGAGCGCGGAACAATACTGGCTGGCCGACGTCATCGTGTCGGCCTGCGGTCTCAGTGGCGCGGCACTGATGCTGCTTCTGCTGTTGCGCAAGCAGGCGCCACGCCGGGCCATCGTGCTGGTGTACCTGCTGGCCTGCATCGCCGTCAAGTCGTTGGCGTGCGCCTTGTTCTTTGCGCCCCAGAACGCCTTCGTCTGGGTTTCCCCAAGCGCGGTCGGCGGCATCCTGCTGGGCAGCATGATGGTCGCTGGGCTATCGTTCGCGCCGCCCACGGCGCAACGGCGGCTGGCGGCACTGGCGCTGATCCTGAGCCTGCTGGTGACCAATGCGATGCCGGCCAATCCGTACTACATCTCCACGCTCGAGACCTGGGTCCAGGGCAAGTTCCTCAATTTCGACGGCGCGGCGCAGTTCCTGTCGGTGCTGTGGCCATTCCTGGCGATCTGGTTCCTCTATCACCCGGTGCACCGCAAACATCGGTGAGCCGGGTTATCATTGAGCACCGCCGCGCCCCCTATACAACGCAACTTCGCACAGTCAATATCGATCATGAGCGACCAGCCATTCTACGAACACCACGTCTTCTTCTGCCTCAACCAGCGCAAGCCCGGCGAGCGCACCTGCTGCGCCGACAAGGGCGCGCAGGCGGCCCAGGAACACGCCAAGAAACGCATCAAGCAGCTGGGCCTGTCCGGTGACGGCAAGGTGCGCATCAACAAGGCAGGCTGCCTGGAACGTTGCGAAGAGGGGCCGGTGGTGGTGATCTACCCGCAAGGCACCTGGTACACCTTTGTCGATAACGAAGACATCGACGAAATCATCGATAGCCACATCGTCGGCGGCAAGATCGTCGACCGTCTCAAGATCTGATGTCAGCATGAACGCACATACCCAGCATTTCTTCATCGCCGGCGCCGTCGGGCAACTCGAATGCGCGCTCGACCTGCCCGACGCCGAGCTGTTCGCGCGCCCGGTCGGCCTGGCCCTGGTGGCCCATCCACATCCGCTGTACGGCGGCACCATGGACAACAAGGTGGCGCAGACCCTGGCCCGCACCTTCCTGGCACTGGGCTACGTGGCGGTGCGCATGAATTTTCGTGGCGTGGGCAAGTCCGAGGGCGTGCATGACCATGGCCAGGGCGAAACCGACGACATGGCGCTGCTGCTGCAGCACATGCGTGGCCAGCATCCCGAGCTGCCACTGGCGCTGGGCGGCTTTTCGTTCGGCACCTTCGTCCAGGCCCAGTTGCAGCAGCGCCTGCTGCAGGATGCCCCGGCGCAGGCCGCCGAGCGCCTGGCCCTGGTGGGCACCGCCGCGGGCAAGTGGCCGATGCCGCCGGTGCCGGCCAACACCATCCTGATCCACGGCGAGCAGGATGACACCATCCCGCTGGCCGCAGTGCTCGACTGGGCACGTCCGCAAGAATTGCCGGTGGTGGTGATTCCCGGTTCGGATCACTTTTTTCACCGCAAGCTGCAACATATCAAGAACGTCGTGGTCGAAAGCTGGCATCGCCGTCCGGCCAGTTCCACGGACTGACCAGTCGGTGCCGGGCGGTCCGGATTTGCTTTGGGTGTCCGGCCCTGGCGTTTATAATGCCCGGCGTGCCATTGATCTTCGCGCTGCAGGCCGAGGGGGCTTGCACTGCAGCGGCGTCGAGCCGATTCCACCCATTTCAACACTTCAGCAACGATGTATCCCCTGCTGGCATCCTTTCTTTCGCACCGATGAAAAAACTATTCGCGGCGCTTGCCGCCACCGTACTTTCCATTTCAGCCCTGTCCGCCTCCGCACAGTCCCTGCCGCCCCCCACCATCGCTGCCAAGTCCTGGCTGCTGCTGGACGCCTCGGCCAACCAGGTCATTGCCTCGAGCGACCCCGACATGCGCGTCGAACCGGCCTCGCTGACCAAGCTGATGACCGCCTACCTGGCCTTCGCCGCGTTGCGCGACAAGCGCCTCAGCGTCGACCAGGAAGTCAACGTCTCGGTCAACGCCTGGAAGGTCGATCCCAGCAGCTCCAAGATGTTCATCGAGCCCAATAAGCCGGTCTCGATCAACAACCTGCTGTTCGGCCTGATCTCGGTCTCGGGCAACGATGCCGCCGTGGCCGTGGCCGAAGCGGTTTCGGGCACCGAGGACGCCTTCGTGCAGCTGATGAACCGCGAAGCGCAACGCCAGGGCCTGACCAACACCCGCTTTTCGAATCCACACGGCTTGCCCAGCCCGGACACCTATACCACCGCGCGTGACCTGGCCATCCTGTGCCGCAACCTGATCAACGATTTCCCCGAGTATTACAAGACCTATTACTCGGTCAAGAAATTCACCTACAACAACATCACCCAGCCCAACCGCAACCGCCTGCTGTGGCTGGACCCGACGGTGGACGGCATGAAGACCGGCCACACCTCCAGCGCCGGCTATTCGCTGATCACCTCGGCACACCGTCCGGTACCCAACGGCGAACGCCGCCTGATCTCGGTGGTGATCGGCACCGTTTCCGACCAGGTCCGCACGCAAGAGAGCCAGAAGGCGCTGAACTGGGGCTTCCAGAACTTCGACGCGGTCAAGCTGTACGCCAAGGGCCAGCCGGTCGACACGCCCGACGTATGGAAGGGTTCGCAAGGCAAGATCAAGGTCGGTTTCAAGAACGATGTGTACATCACCATCCCCAAGGGCAGCGCTGACAAGGTCAAGACCCATCTGGACCGCAATGACCCGCTGATCGCGCCGATCTCGGAAAATGCCAAGGTCGGTACCCTCAAGGTCACCATCGACGACAAGCTCGTCACCGAACTGCCGGTGGTGGCGCTGGAATCGGTGGGCCCGGCCGGCTTCATCGGCCGCGCCTGGGATTCGCTGCGCCTGATGTTCAAATAAGAACCGCCGCAAACCACGCGAAAACGCCACCGGATACGGTGGCGTTTTTTTACGTCCGCAGGCAGCGGCGAAAGCCCGGCCGCCCACCGGTTCATCGGCTAGGAACGAGGGCCCAGACAAAAAACGCCACCGGCTTGCCGGTGGCGTTTTCCATTACTGCTGGCCGGGGCCACAAGCTCAGGCGGTCACGGCTTCCTGCTTGGCCACCACCGGCTCCTCATCCACCGACGAACGGATCAGGTGATCGAAGGCCGACAACGAAGCCTTGGCACCTTCGCCCACGGCGATGACGATCTGCTTGTAGGGCACGGTGGTGACGTCGCCGGCGGCGAACACACCGGGAATCGAGGTCTGGCCCTTGGCATCGACTTCGATCTCGCCGTGCCGGGACAAGGCCACGGTGCCCTTGAGCCATTCCGTGTTGGGCACCAGGCCGATCTGGACGAAGACGCCTTCCAGTTCGATATGGCGCACTTCACCTGTGGCGCGTTCCTTGTAGCCGATGCCATTGACCTTCTTGCCGTCGCCGGTGATCTCGGTGGTCTGTGCCGAGGTGATCACGGTGACATTGGGCAGGCTCTTGAGCTTCTTGACCAATACGGCGTCGGCCTTCAGGTCAGCGGCAAATTCCAGCAGCGTGACGTGCTTGACCAGCCCGGCCAGGTCGATCGCCGCTTCCACGCCGGAGTTACCGCCGCCGATCACCGACACGCGCTTGCCCTTGAACAGCGGACCGTCGCAGTGCGGGCAGTAGGCCACGCCGTGATTGCGGTATTCGCGCTCACCCGGCACATTGACTTCACGCCAGCGGGCACCGGTCGACAGGATCACGGTCTTGCCCTTCAGCACGCCACCATTGGCCAGCCTGACCTCGATCAACTTGTCGCCAGGCACCAGCGCTTCGGCCCGCTGCACGTTCATGATGTCGACGTCGTAGGCCTTGACGTGCTGTTCCAGCGCGGTCGCGAAGTGCGGACCTTCGGTTTCCTTGACCGAGACGAAGTTCTCGATGGCCAGGGTATCGAGCACCTGGCCGCCGAAACGCTCGGCCACCACACCGGTACGGATACCCTTGCGTGCTGCATAGATGGCGGCGGCCGCACCGGCCGGCCCCCCACCGACGATCAGCACGTCATAGGGCTCGCGCTGGCTCAGTTCCTCGCCCTTGCGGGCGGCCGCGCCGGTGTCGAGCTTGGCGAGGATTTCTTCGACGCCGGTACGGCCCTGGCCGAACACCTCGCCGTTCATGTAGATGGTCGGCACGGCCATGATCTGGCGTTGCTCGACTTCAGCCTGGAACAGGCCGCCATCGATCGTCACCGAGCGGATGCGCGGATTGATGATCGACATCACGTTGAGCGCCTGGACCACTTCCGGGCAGTTCTGGCAAGTCAGCGAGACATAGGTCTCGAAGCTGTAGTCGCCATCGAGGTTCTTGATCTGCTCGATCACCTTGTCGTCGAGCTTGATCGGGTGCCCGCCGACCTGCAGCAGCGCCAGCACCAGCGAAGTAAATTCATGGCCCATCGGGATGGCAGCGAACTCGACGCTGATATCGGTCCCGGGGCGGTTCAGCTTGAACGACGGCGAGCGCCCGTTCGAAGCATCGCGGTGCTCGACCAGCGTAATGCGGTCCGACAGCAGCACGATTTCCTGCAGCAGTTCCTGCATCTCGTGCGACTTGGCGCCATCATCGAGCGATGCGACGATCTCGATAGGCTGGGTCACCTTTTCCAGATAAGCCTTCAATTGGGTCTTGAGATTGGCATCAAGCATGATGATTTCACTTTCCTCTGAGAGAGATTCAGTCGCCCGGGCCAGGAGCCCGGGCGGGCAGTGCAACTTCCAAAGCTTTTACAGTTACCGGACGGCTGGCGCACCAGCCAGGGCGGTCATCAGATCTTGCCGACCAGGTCCAGCGATGGGGTCAGCGTGGCCGAACCTTCTTCCCACTTGGCTGGGCAGACTTCGCCTGGGTGCGATGCCACGTACTGGGCTGCCTTGACCTTGCGCAGCAGTTCCGAAGCGTCACGGCCGATGCCGTTGTCGTGCACTTCCATCACCTTGATCTGGCCTTCCGGATTGATCACGAAGGTGCCGCGCAGTGCCAGGCCTTCTTCTTCGATCAGCACTTCGAAGTTGCGTGCCAACGTGGCAGTCGGGTCACCCACCAGTGGGTATTGCACCTTCTTGATGGCGTCCGATGTGTCGTGCCATGCCTTGTGGGCGAAGTGGGTATCGGTCGAGATACCGTAGACTTCGACGCCCAGCTTCTTGAACTCGGCATAGTTGTCAGCCAGATCTTCCAGTTCGGTCGGGCAGACGAATGTGAAGTCAGCCGGATAGAACACGAACACGGACCATTTGCCCTTCAGGGTAGCTTCGGTGATGTCGACGAACTTGCCATCGTGGTATGCAGTTGCCTTGAATGGTTTGATAGTGGTGTTGATCAGGGACATTTCCATTTCCTTTTAAGGGGGGTTGTTTTGAAGCAGTGGAAGAAGTGTAAGACGCCGAATCAAATAGATCAATTTTATTTAATTAATGTTTTTGATTGGATTTAACTATCGATGCCGGGCGCAAGACTATCGCCCGGCATGATGATCGGTCGAACCGGCCAGGGTGCGTCACATGGCGTCTTTGCGCACCAACACAAGCACGACATCGGCAGATGTCGGCAGCGCTCATGGTACTGCAACGCAGCAAGGCCCGCCAAACACCCGTAAAAAAACCTGCCGCATCGCTGCGGCAGGTTGTTTGCAATCGGACCCGAGGATCAGGCAGCCAGTTGCTTTTCGAGTTTGCCCTTGACACCCACCAGCTCGCCCGGCAGCTTGTGCGCGAGCTTGTCGAACAGCTCGGCATGCAGCGCCAGTTCCTGTAGCCACGCGGCCTTGTCGATCGAGGTGATGGTCGAGTATTGCTCGGCGGTAAAGTCGATCCCGTCCCATTGCAGGTCTTCGAAGCGCGGGGTGAAGCCGAACAGATGTTCGGTGGCGCCGGTATTGACGCCCTTGGTGTCTTCGATACGATCCAGCATCCACTTCAGCACGCGCATGTTGTCGCCGAAGCCAGGCCATACGAACTTGCCATCGGCGTCGGTGCGGAACCAGTTGACGCAGTAGATCTTCGGCAACTCGGCCGGCGACGCGGCGATCTTCTTGCCGATGTCGAGCCAGTGCTGGAAGTATTCGCTCATGTTGTAGCCGGCGAACGGCAGCATGGCGAATGGGTCGCGACGTACCACACCCTGCTGGCCGACGGCCGCCGCGGTGGTTTCGGAACCCATGGTGGCCGCCATGTAGACGCCTTCGACCCAGTTGCGGGCCTCGGTCACCAGCGGCACCGTGGTCGAGCGACGGCCGCCGAAGATGAAGGCCGAGATCGGCACGCCGGCCGGGTCGTCCCAGGCCGCGTCGATCACCGGGTTCTGGGTCGCGGCGACCGTAAAGCGCGCATTCGGATGGGCCGCCTTGCGGCCGGTCTCCTTGGCGATCTCCGGGGTCCAGTCCTTGCCCTGCCAGTCGATCAGGTGCGCCGGGGCTTCCTTGGTCATGCCTTCCCACCAGACGTCACCGTCGTCGGTCAGCGCCACGTTGGTGAAGATGGTATTGGACGCCAGCGAGGCCATGCAGTTGTAATTGGTTTTTTCATTGGTGCCCGGGGCCACGCCGAAATAGCCGGCTTCCGGGTTGATCGCGTACAAGCGACCGTCGGCGCCGGGCTTGATCCAGGCGATATCGTCGCCGATGGTGGTGACCTTCCAGCCGCCGAATGCCTTGGGCGGGATCAGCATGGCAAAGTTGGTCTTGCCGCAGGCCGACGGGAAAGCCGCTGCCACATAGTGCTTCTTGCCTTCCGGCGACTCGACACCCAGGATCAGCATGTGCTCGGCCAGCCAGCCCTGCGCGCGCCCCATGGTCGATGCGATGCGCAGCGCGAAGCACTTCTTGCCCAGCAGCGCATTGCCGCCGTAGCCCGAACCGTAGGACCAGATCTCGCGCGTATCGGGATAGTGGACGATGTACTTGGTGGCGTTGCATGGCCAGGCCACGTCCTGCTGGCCGGCGGCCAGCGGCGCACCCACGGTGTGCACGCATGGCACGTAGTCGCCGTCGGCCCCCAGCACGTCGTACACGGCACGACCCATGCGGGTCATGATGCGCATGTTGACGGCCACATAGGGCGAATCCGACAGCTCGATACCGATGTGGGCGATCGGCGAACCCAGCGGGCCCATCGAGAACGGCACCACGTACAGGGTGCGGCCAGCCATGCTGCCGTCGAACAGGCCGTTCAAGGTCTGGCGCATTTCAGCAGGATCGGTCCAGTTATTGGTCGGACCGGCTTCTTCCTTGGTCTTGGAGCAGATGAAGGTACGGTCTTCGACGCGCGCCACATCCGACGGGTCCGAGCACGCCAGGTAACTGTTGGGACGCTTTTGCTCATTGAGCTTTTTCATGGTGCCTGCGGCGACCATCTCGGCGCACAGCCGATCGTATTCTTCTTGCGAGCCATCGCACCAGTAAATGCGAGCAGGCTTGGTCAGCGCTGCAATCTCGCTGACCCAGTTGATCAGCTTCTGGTGTTTGACGTATGCGGGTGCGTTCACTGCGGGAACGCCTGCCATGATCGGTTGGTTCATGAGTACTACCTCCAATGCCACAAAGTTAAAGAATTCGTCCTGGCACGGCAGGATCGTCGTTGCCGGCGGCGGAAGTTCCACGCCTGCGGGCAGATCGGCGGTCTTGTCGATGGCGGCCAGCGCCTGGCCACGTTGCCTGAAACCGGGGTCCGGCACAGGCCGCGGTCACCCTTCGACAGTGAAAAGTGAGAAAAGGTGGCGAGGATTGTACCCCGACGAAAAATAATTTACTGAAATTTGTAGCGATAAATACCCGACTTTTGTAGTAGGAAAATACAAACTGAAAAAAATCTGTTTTTTCATTACCAATACGCATAACATCGATTCTACCGAAAACCTGTCAGGGCCTGGCTGCTAGCGGGATTGCCGCGATTATGTCATTCACAATGTGAATATCATTGTCATTTATCGGATGATTTATTTCATCTCGGCCTGCGAAACGGAAAAAATGCACGCGGGCGTGACGGCAGCGGGGCGTTATGCGAGCAAGCAGCGCCTACGGGAAGGCTTGATGCAGCGCCGCCTCGATCGCTTTATGATGCTTGGCAGCTCGCCGCCGGCGCGCCAACAAGTTCACGGAGACCAAAAATGAAAATCGCCATTCTCGATGATTACCAGGATGCGGTACGCCACCTGGATTGCTACTCGCTGCTCGACGGTCACGACGTCAAGGTGTTCAACAACACCGTGCGCGGCGTGGGGCAGTTGGCCGCGCGGCTGGCGCCGTTCGATGCGGTGGTGCTGATTCGCGAACGCACCGAACTGAACCGGCAACTGCTCGATAAGCTACCGCTGCTGCGCCTGATCTCGCAGACCGGCAAGGTCAGCGGCCATGTCGATGTGGAAGCTGCCACCGCACGCGGGGTGGCCATCGTCGAAGGCGTAGGCGACCCGACGGCGCCGGCGGAATTGACCTGGGCACTGATCATGGCGGCGGCACGACGCGTGCCCCAATACTGCGCCAACCTGCGCCTGGGCGCCTGGCAGCAGGTCTCGGCCACGCCTCACCTGAACCTGGTCGGCACCGCACTCAAGGGCCGCACGCTGGGCATCTGGGGCTATGGCAAGATCGGACGCATGGTGGCCGGCTATGGCCGCGCCTTCGGGATGAAGGTAGTGGTGTGGGGTCGTGCGCCCAGCATGGAGCAGGCGCAAAAGGATGGTTTCGAGGTCGCCCCTGAGCGTGCCGCGTTCTTTGCGCAGGCCGATGTACTGAGCCTGCACCTGCGCCTCAACGACGCCACGCGCGGCGTCGTCACCGCCGCCGACCTGGCGGCGATGAAGCCCACCGCCTGCCTGGTCAACACCAGCCGCGCCGAACTGGTCGAGCCCGGCGCACTGGAAGCCGCGCTGCAACAGGGCCGGCCCGGGTTGGCCGCGCTCGACGTATTCGAGCGCGAACCGTTGCCGGTCGATTCACCGCTGCTGCGCATGGATAACGTGGTGGCTTCGCCGCACCTGGGCTATGTCGAAAAGGACGGCTACGAATTGTATTTCCGGGCGGCCTTCCAGAACATCGTCGACTTCGCCGCCGGCACTCCGTCCAACGTGCTCAACCCCCAGGCACTGACCGTCGTCAAAGCTCCGGAGTGATGCGCAGGCTGGCGGCGGTGGGCGGCTGGTAGCACAACAGCGGCGACTGCCCCGATTTCTTCCACAGGTGCAGCCAGCCGGGTGGCCAGGGCAACGGCGGGGCGCCA
>NZ_AKJA01000081.1 GCF_000282575.1 Herbaspirillum sp. YR522
CGTTGGCCGAAGTGGCCGTGGCGGTGGCCGAATCGAAGGGCGTGGCTGCACCGGCCGCGTTCGCCGGCGTGGTAGCCTCCGACGTGGCACGTGCCACTGCCGCGACCCTGCTGGCAGGCGGGTCCCGTGGCGTGTTCCTGGGCAACACCGCCCTGCAGCATCCGCAGGCCTCGCAACTGCACGCGGCGGCGCAATGGATTGCCGAACAGACCGGCGCCAAGCTCGGTGTGCTGGTCGAGGGCGGCAACGCCGTCGGCGGCTACCTGGCCAACGCCGTGCCGACCGCCGGCCGTGGCGCCAACGCATTGGCCGCGTTCGCCCAGCCGCGCAAGGCTTACCTGCTGTTGAACGCCGAACCCGAACTCGATAGCTACAACCCGCAAGCCGCCGCCGCCGCACTCCAGCAGGCCGAGATGGTGGTGGTGATGTCGGCCTTCAAGCACGGCGCCGACTATGCCGACGTGTTGCTGCCGATCGCGCCGTTTACCGAAACCTCGGGTACCTTCGTCAACGCCGAAGGCCGCGCCCAGAGCTTCAACGGTACCGTCAAGCCACAGGGCGATGCACGTCCGGGCTGGAAGGTGCTGCGCGTACTGGGCAACCTGCTGGAACTGCCGAACTTCGACTACGAGACCTCCGAGTCCATCCGTGACGAACTGCTGGGCAAGCAGACCGACCTGTCGGCCAGCCTGAACAACATCGCCACGCTGCAACCGCAGGCAGCTGCGTCGGTGGCCGCCGGTGCGCTCGAACGCGTGGCCGACGTGCCGATCTACTCGGCCGACCCGGTGGCACGTCGTTCGCCACCGCTGCAGCAAACCGCCGATGGCCAGGCGCCCAAGGCATGGCTGCCGGCCGGCCTGGCCGAAAAGCTGGGTGTGCTCGCCGGTGAGCGCGTGACCGTCAGGCAAGGGCAGGGCAGTGTGCAACTGACCGCCGGTATCGACAAGAAGCTGCCCGAGAACGTGGTACGGGTCGCTGCCAGCCACGCCTCGACCGCGGCGCTGGGCGGCATGTTCGGCGCAATCGTAGTGGAGAAAGCGTAATGGATCAGCTGATCGCCCAAATCAACTCGGCCGGTCCGGCATTGCTGGGCCCGAGCCTGTTCACCTTCGTGTGGACATTGGTCAAGATCCTGGTGGTGATGGTGCCGCTGCTGGTCTGCGTGGCCTACATGACTTACTGGGAACGCAAGCTGATCGGTTGGATGCACGTGCGCCTGGGTCCCAATCGCGTCGGTCCGGCCGGCCTGCTGCAACCGATCGCCGATGCCGTCAAGCTGATCTTCAAGGAAGTCAACACGCCGGCCAAGGCCAACAAGTTCCTGTTCTACCTGGCCCCGGTGATGACCATCATGCCGGCGCTGGCCGCCTGGGCGGTGGTGCCGTTCTCGCCTGAACACGTGCTGGCCAACGTCAATGCCGGCCTGCTGTACCTGATGGCCATCACGTCGCTGGAAGTCTACGGCGTCATCATCGCCGGCTGGGCCTCCAACTCGAAGTACGCGTTCCTGGGTGCCATGCGTGCATCGGCACAGATGGTGTCGTACGAAATCTCGATGGGCTTCTGCCTGGTGGTGGTGTTGATGGTCACCGGCAGCCTGAACATGACCGACATCGTGCTGACCCAGACCAAGGGTACCTTCCACGACATGGGCCTGAACTTCCTGTCCTGGAACTGGCTGCCGCTGCTGCCGGTGTTCGTGATCTATTTCGTGTCGGGCATCGCCGAGACCAACCGTCACCCGTTCGACGTGGTGGAAGGCGAATCCGAAATCGTCGCCGGCCACATGATCGAATATTCGGGCATGTCGTTCGCGATGTTCTTCCTGGCCGAATACGCCAGCATGATCCTGATCTCGATCCTGACCGCGCTGCTGTTCTTCGGCGGCTGGTCGGCACCGATCTCGGCGCTCGATTTCATCCCGGGCTGGATCTGGCTGGGCGCAAAAACATTCTTCTTCCTGTCGGTGTACGTCTGGGTTCGCGCTTCTTTCCCGCGCTACCGCTATGACCAGATCATGCGCCTCGGCTGGAAGGTTTTCATTCCGCTGACCCTGGTGTGGCTGGTGGTCGTGGCGATCTGGATTCAGTCGCCTTGGAATATCTGGAAATAAGATTGAGGGCTGAGGCTAAACATGGAAGCTATTAAGGATTTTTTCGGCAGCCTGATGCTTCGGGAGCTGTTCAAGGGCCTGGCCCTGACTGGCCGCTACCTGTTCAAGCGCAAGATCACGGTGCAGTTCCCCGAAGAGAAGACGCCGATGTCGCCGCGTTTTCGCGGCCTGCACGCGTTGCGTCGCTACCCGAACGGCGAAGAGCGTTGCATCGCCTGCAAGCTGTGCGAAGCAGTGTGCCCGGCCATGGCGATCACCATCGAGTCCGAGCAGCGTGACGACGGTTCGCGCCGCACCACGCGCTACGACATCGACCTGACCAAGTGCATCTTCTGCGGTTTCTGCGAAGAATCCTGCCCGGTCGATTCGATCGTCGAGACCCACATCCTCGAGTATCACGGCGAAAAGCGCGGTGACCTGTACTACACCAAGGAGATGCTGCTGGCCGTGGGTGACCGTTACGAGAAGGACATCGCAGAGGCGCGCGCCGCCGATGCGGCCTACCGCTGATGCGGCGGGTGGCCGGCACGAGCTGCCGGCCGGATGCGAATGTCGCGATGGGGCGGCCACAGTGGCGGCCCTGGTGCTGAGAAAACCAACTTCTGGTTGATTATGGAATTCAAAACTGTCTTGTTCTACGTGTTCTCGCTGATCCTCGTGATCGGCGCCGTACGCGTCATCACGGCCCGCAACCCGGTGCACGCGGCCCTGTTCCTGGTGCTGTCGTTCTTCTCGGCGGCCGCCATCTGGATGCTGCTCAAGGCGGAGTTCCTGGCCATCGTGCTGGTGCTGGTCTATGTCGGGGCGGTGATGGTGCTGTTCCTGTTCGTGGTGATGATGCTCGACATCAACCTCGACAAGATGCGCGAAGGCTTCTGGGGCTACTTCCCGCTGGCCGCCACCATCGGCGTGATCATCGTGCTCGAGATGGCCGCCGTGCTGCTGCGCAGCTTCTGGACTTCCGAGGCACCGGCCGTTTCCGACACGCTGGGCCAGACCAAGCCGCTGGGCAAGCTGATCTTCACCGAATACGTGTACGCCTTCGAAATCGCCGCCGTGATCCTGCTGGTGGCCATCGTGGCTGCCGTGGCGCTGACGCTGCGCCGGCGTAAGGACAGCAAGTACTTCGACCCGGCCGACGCGGTCAAGGTCAAGGCAGCGGACCGCATCCGCCTGGTCAGCATGAAGGCCGAGTCGACCCGCAACGCGGGCGCCACCAGCGTGCCTGGCGACACCGGCGGCGACGGTACCCCGGCCTCGGGCAATCAATCTTAAGAAGGGCGACAAGACATCATGGCAATTACGCTCTCTCATTACCTGATCCTCGGCGCGATCCTGTTCGCGATCTCGATCGTCGGTATCTTTCTCAATCGCAAGAACATCATCGTGCTGCTGATGGCCATCGAACTGATGCTGCTGGCGGTGAACATGAACTTCATTGCGTTCTCGCATTTCCTGGGTGACGCGGGCGGGCAGATCTTCGTGTTCTTCATCCTGACGGTAGCGGCGGCCGAGTCGGCCATCGGCCTGGCGATCCTGGTGGTGCTGTTCCGTAACCTCGATACCATCAACGTCGAGGACCTGGATAGCCTCAAGGGCTGACCAGCCCTCACGGTGCGGTACGGTTTGAATTTCAATTAAAGATGGGAGGCCCCGCGCTGGTCGGGCGGGGCAGCCAATAAGCGATAAGGTTCATCATGGCGGGGCAACTTAACCCACATCTTCTTCTTGCAGTCCCACTGGCGCCGCTGGTGGGTTCTGCCATTGCCGGCTTCCTGGGCACCAGGTTCTTCGGCAATGTGGTCGGACGCAAGGTATCGCATACAGCGACCATCCTGGGCGTGCTGATCGCTGCCATCATCTCGTTGCAGACCCTGTTCGCGGTGCTTGACGGCGCCACCTACAACGGCACCCTGTACACCTGGATGACGGTGGCCGGCCTGAAGCTGGAAATCGGCTTCCTGGTCGACAGCCTGACGGCGTTGATGATGTGCGTGGTGACCTCGGTGTCGCTGATGGTGCACATCTACACGATCGGCTACATGAAGGACGACGAGGGCTACAACCGCTTCTTCTCGTACATCTCGCTGTTCACCTTCTCGATGCTGATGCTGGTCATGAGCAACAACTTCCTGCAGCTGTTCTTCGGCTGGGAAGCAGTGGGCCTGGTGTCGTACCTGCTGATCGGTTTCTGGTACACCCGGCCGACGGCGATCAAGGCCAACATGAAGGCGTTCCTGGTCAACCGCGTGGGCGACTTCGGCTTCATCCTCGGTATCGGCCTGCTGCTGGCCTATGCCGGCTCGATGAACTACACCGAAGTGTTCGCCAAGCGCGCCGACCTGGCCCAGCTGACCCTGCCGGGTACGGACTGGATGCTGCTGACGGTGGCGTGTATCTGCCTGTTCGTGGGCGCGATGGGCAAGTCGGCCCAGTTCCCGCTGCACGTCTGGCTGCCTGACTCGATGGAAGGCCCGACCCCGATCTCGGCGCTGATCCACGCCGCGACCATGGTCACGGCCGGCATCTTCATGGTCACCCGCATGTCGCCGCTGTTCGAACTGTCCGACACCGCCTTGTCGGTGATCCTGGTGATCGGCGCCATCACGGCCCTGTTCATGGGCTTCCTGGGCACCATCCAGACCGATATCAAGCGCGTGGTGGCCTATTCGACCCTGTCCCAACTGGGCTACATGACCGTGGCGCTGGGCGCTTCGGCCTACTCGGTGGCGGTGTTCCACCTGATGACCCACGCCTTCTTCAAGGCGCTGCTGTTCCTGGGCGCCGGTTCGGTGATCATCGGCATGCACCACGACCAGGACATGCGCAACATGGGCGGCCTGCGCAAGTACATGCCGATCACCTGGATCACCTCGCTGCTGGGTTCGCTGGCGCTGATCGGCACGCCGTTCTTCTCGGGTTTCTATTCGAAGGACAGCATCATCGAAGCGGCTGCCGAATCGCACCTGGCGGGTTCGGGCTTCGCCTACTTCGCCGTGCTGGCCAGCGTGTTCGTCACCGCCTTCTACTCGTTCCGGATGTACTTCCTGGTGTTCCATGGCCAGGAGCGCTTCGGCAAGGAGCACGCGCATGACGACCACCATGCGCCGGCCGCGGCCCATGCCGTGCACGACGACCATGCCCACGATGCGCACGGCCATGACGATCATGCCGCCCATGACGACCACGGTCATGACGAGCACCACCACGGCCTGGCGCCCGGGCAGAAGCCGCACGAGTCGCCGCTGGTGGTGACGCTGCCGCTGATCCTGCTGGCCATTCCCTCGGTGATCGTCGGTTTCTTCGCGATCTCGCCGATGCTGTACGGCGACTTCTTCAAGGGCGTGATCTTCTTCGGCGAGAACCACAAGGTCATGGAAGAGCTGGCCCACGAGTTCCACGGCCCGGTCGGCATGGTGCTCCACGCCTTCTCCACCGCGCCGCTGTGGCTGGCCATTGCCGGTGTCGTCACCGCCTACTACTGCTACATGGTCAACCCACGCGTGCCGGCCTGGTTCAAGCAGAAGTTCAGCGTGATCTACACCATCCTGGACAACAAGTACTACATGGACAAGTTCAACGAAGTGGTGTTTGCCGGCGGTGCGCGCCTGCTCGGCGGTGGCCTGTCGTCGATCGGCGACCGCGCCATCATCGACGGCCTGGGCGTCAACGGCAGCGCCAAGGTAGTCGGCTGGTTTGCGAAGTTCACGCGCCTGTGGCAGTCCGGTTACATCTATCACTATGCCTTCGTGATGATCATCGGGGTGTTGGGCTTCCTGGTGTGGTTCATGCCGTTTCCGTTCGCCAAGTAAATAACAACCATGATGCAGTCAACTTTTCCCATCCTGAGCCTGGCGATCTGGACACCCATCGTCTTCGGCATTCTTGTTCTGGCCATCGGACGCGACAGCAATCCGGGCCTGGCCCGCTGGCTGTCGTTGTTCGGTGCCCTGGTCGGCCTGGTCGCGACATTGCCGCTGATCCAGCATTTCGATCCGGCCGCGCACGGCTACCAGTTCGTCGAGAAGACACCCTGGATCGATCGCTTCAACATCTCGTACTTCCTGGGCCTGGACGGCATCTCGCTGTGGTTCGTGCCGCTGACGGCGTTCATTACGGTGATCGTGGTGCTGGCCGGCTGGGTGGTGATCCAGAAGCGCGTGGCCCAGTACATGGGCGCCTTTCTGATCCTGTCGGGCATCATGATCGGCGTGTTCTCGTCGCTCGACGCGATGCTGTTCTACGTGTTCTTCGAAGCGACCCTGATCCCGATGTTCATCATCGTCGGTGTCTGGGGCGGCGACAACCGGGTCTACGCGGCGTTCAAGCTGTTCCTGTACACGCTGGCCGGCTCGCTGCTGATGCTGGTAGCGCTGATCTACCTGTACTTCGTCTCGGGCGGTACGTTCGACATCCCGACCTGGCACGCCCTGCCGCTGTCGATGCTGGAACAGAAGATCCTGTTCTTCGCCTTCCTGGCCGCCTTTGCGGTGAAGGTCCCGATGTGGCCGGTACACACCTGGTTGCCGGACGCCCACGTGCAGGCGCCTACCGGTGGTTCCATCGTGCTGGCGGCGATCATGCTCAAGCTGGGCGCCTATGGTTTCCTGCGTTTTTCGCTGCCGATCCTGCCTGACGCCAGCCACGCGCTGTCGAGCTTCATGATCTTCCTGTCGCTGGTGGCGGTGATCTACATCGGCCTGGTGGCACTGGTGCAGCAGGACATGAAGAAACTGGTGGCGTATTCGTCGATCGCCCACATGGGCTTCGTCACGCTGGGCTTCTTCATGTTCAACGACATGGCAGTGCAGGGCGCCATCGCGCAGATGATCTCGCACGGTTTCGTGTCGGGCGCGATGTTCATGTGCATCGGCGTGCTGTACGACCAGATGCATACCCGCGACATCGCCCAGTACGGTGGTGTGGTCAACAAGATGCCGCGCTTCGCGTTCTTCTTCATCCTGTTCTCGCTGGCCAACTGCGGCCTGCCGGCCACCTCCGGTTTCGTCGGCGAATTCATGGTGATCCTGGGCGCGGTCAAGTTCAATTTCTGGATTGGCCTGCTGGCGGCCACCGCCCTGATCCTGGGTGCGGCCTACTCGCTGTGGCTGGCCAAGCGCGTCATCTTCGGCGCCGTGACCAACCACCACGTGGCAGAGCTGGTCGACCTGAACGGTCGTGAATTCTTCATCCTGGGCGTGCTGGCCATTGCCACCATGATCATGGGCCTGTACCCGGCGATCATCACCGACACCATCCAGACCTCGGTGACCGATCTGTTGCAGCACGTGGCGCAGACGAAGATTCCATCCTGATGGTATGGCAGCAAAGGCGGGGTGCAGCAAGGCCCCGCCGGCAACGAGACAAGCCGGTGCGGCAATGCCGGCAAAGCGAAGCTGAGGCGGGCCCATCGTGGCAGGCCAATGCGAAAAGCGGCGTACATGCGGCGAACAAGCGGTAGTAACTAAATGAACAACATGAATCTGATCCCTGTCTATCCGGAAATATTTCTGCTGATCGCGACCTCCGTGATCCTGCTGATCGATATGTTCCTGCCGGAAGCCAAGCGCGTCATCACCTACCTGCTGTCGCTGCTGGCGCTGGCGGTCTGCGCGGCGCTGACCCTTGGCGAGCTCAACAGCGGCGCGACGGTCTACACCTTCAACAACATGTTCGTGTCGGACCCGCTGTCGGCCCTGCTCAAGCTGTTCACCTACCTGGGCGTCGGCGTCACGCTGGTCTATTCACGCCAGTACAACAGCGTGCGCGGCATCACGGGCGGCCAGCTCGGTGGCGAGTTCTATGCGCTGGCCCTGTTTGCCACGCTGGGCCAGATGGTGATGATCTCCGGTAACAGCTTCCTGTCGATCTACCTCGGCCTGGAACTGATGTCGCTGTCGCTGTATGCGCTGGTCGCCCTGCGCCGCGACAACGTCGCCGCCACCGAAGCCGGCATGAAGTATTTCATCCTGGGCGCACTGGCCTCCGGTTTCCTGTTGTACGGTATCTCGATGTTGTATGGCGCCACCGGTTCGCTGGAACTCAACGAAGTCTTCCGCGCCATCGTCTCCGGCACCGTGGACCGTACCGTGCTGGTATTCGGTATCGTGTTCGTGGTCGCCGGCCTGGGCTTCAAGCTGGGTACCGTGCCGTTCCACATGTGGGTGCCGGACGTCTACCAGGGTTCACCCACGCCGGTCACGCTGCTGCTGGGCGCGGCGCCCAAGCTGGCCACCTTCGCCATCACTTTCCGCCTGCTGGTCGAAGGCATGCTGCCGCTGGCGGTGGAATGGCAGCAGATGCTGATGGTCATGGCCGTGCTGTCGATCATCCTCGGCAATGTCACCGCCATCGCGCAAAGCAACCTCAAGCGCATGCTGGCCTACTCGACCATTTCGCACATGGGCTTCATGCTGCTGGGCCTGCTGGCCGGCGTGGTCGACGGCAACCTGTTCTCGGCCGTCAACGCCTACAGTGCGGCGCTGTTCTATGGCGTGACCTACGTGCTGACCACGCTGGGCACCTTCGGCGTGATCATCCTGCTGTCGCGTGCCGGTTTCGAAGCCGATACGCTGGAGGACTTCAAGGGCCTCAACCAGCGCAGCCCATGGTTTGCCGCCGTGATGATGATCCTGATGTTCTCGCTGGCTGGCTTGCCGCCGCTGGTCGGCTTCTACGCCAAGCTGTCGGTGCTGCAGGCGGTGCTGGGTACCGGCCAGATCTGGCTGGCGGTGCTGGCGGTGGTGTTCTCGCTGATCGGCGCGTTCTATTACATCCGCCTGGTCAAGGTGATGTACTTCGATGACCCGGTCGACACCAGCAAGATCATGGCCGCACCCGACGTGCGCGTGGTACTGAGCCTCAACGGCCTGGCCGCGTTGCTGCTGGGCCTGTGGCCAGGGCACCTGATGGATGCCTGCACCAACGCCATCGTCACCACGCTGGCGACCTTCCTCAGCAAAGTCGTGGCTTGATGAACGTCTCGCTGTTTAGCCTTTGCATCATCCTGTTGGCCGCGCTCGCGGCCAATTTGCCGTTCTTCAACCAGCAACTGTTCGCGCTGGTCCCGCTGAGCCGTGCGGCCGGGTGGACCAAGCCGACGTGGCTGCGCATGGTCGAGCTGCTGGTGCTGTATTTTGCCGTCGGTGGCGTGGCGCGGCTGCTGGAATCGAGCCAGGGCAATGCCTTTCCGCAGGGGTGGGAATTCTATGCCATCACCGCTTGCGTGTTCCTGGTGCTGGCCTATCCGGGTTATGTGCTGCGCTACCTGCGCAAGAAGCACAACTGATCACGCGCACCGGGGCGACCCGGTACAATCTCTTGTCCAGGGGCAGGCGGTCACCACGGGCCGGCTGCCCTTTGTTTCATCACCTCTCCCATATTGCCCAACAGAAGAGTCGCCATGGATGCCCACCTGAGAGAAACGCGGAAAGACACCGAGCAAGTCTACGACGGACATTTCCTGAAAGTGCAACGCGACACCGTGATCCTGCCCGACGGCAAGCACGCCACGCGCGAATACATCAAGCACCCTGGCGCGGTCACGGTGCTGCCGCTGTTCGACGATGGCACGGTATTGATGGAGCGCCAGTTCCGCTATCCGCTGGATCGGGTGTTCATCGAATTCCCGGCCGGAAAGATCGATCCCGGCGAGGACGAATTGACCTGCGCCAAGCGCGAGCTGCTGGAAGAGACCGGCTACACCGCGACCGACTGGCAGCACATCTGCACCATCCATAACGCCATCGCCTATGCCGACGAAAGGCTGGAGCTGTATGTCGCGCGCGGGCTCAAGGAAGGGCCGCGGCAACTGGACGAGGGCGAATTCCTCGACATCTACCGGGCACCGCTGTCGGAGTTGATCGAACAGGTGCGCACCGGCCAGATCACCGACGTCAAGACCGTGATCGGCGTGTTCTGGCTGGAGAAGATCACCAGCGGCGCCTGGCCGCCGCCGGCCGGCAACTGACTCAGGCGATGCCGTCGAGCGCGGCGACCGACTGCGGCGACAGTTTCAGCGCGGCGCCTGCCACGTTCTGGCGCAGGTGCTCGACCGACGAGGTGCCGGCAATCACCAGGATATTGGGCGAGCGCTGCAATAGCCAGGCCAGCGCCGTCTGCATCGGCGTGGCATCGTATTCTTGCGCGACCTGGGCCAGCGTGGACGATTGCAGCGGCGAAAACCCGCCCAGCGGAAAGAACGGCACGTAGGCGATGCCGTCGGCGGCCAATTGCGCGATCAGTGCGTCGTCGGCCCGCTGCACCAGGTTGTATTGGTTCTGCACGCACACGATCGGTGCGATGCTGCGTGCCTGCGCCACCTGGGCGGCGGTCGCATTGGACACGCCGATGTGCCGCACCAGGCCCTGGCGCTGCAGTTCGGCCAGCGCAGTCATCTGCGGCTCGATATCACCTTCCACCGGTCCTGCCACATCGAACATCAGCCGCAGGTTGACCACGTCGATTGCATCCAGCCCGAGGTTGCGCAGGTTGTCGTGCACCGCCGATTGCAGCAGGGCCGGCGACTGCGCCGGCAACCAGCTGCCATCGTCGCCGCGCCGGGCGCCGATCTTGGTCACGATCACCAAGTCATCCCGATACGGGTGCAAGGCCTCGCGGATCAAGGCGTTGGTGACGTGCGGGCCATAGAAGTCGCTGGTGTCGATGTGATCGATGCCCAGTTCGACGGTGGCCCGCAGCACCGCCAGCGCCTGCGCGCGGTCTCGTGGTGGACCGAACACATGGGGGCCGGCCAGCTGCATGGCGCCGTAGCCCATGCGATTGACGGTCAGGTCGCCCAGCGCGTATCGGCCGGCGTTGCTAGCGTGGTTCATGGTTTTTCCTTGGTTGAAGTAGACAGGCCCAGTCTAGGCAGCTGCGGCCTGTACTACAATCGCGCACAATTGCACGCCCTGTGCCGAAATCCGTACAATGGCCATTTGTTCCCAGCCTGGTGCCCGACATGGCCGACTTGCAAGATCTCAATGCCTTCGTGGCGGTGGCCACCCACGGCGGGTTTCGCGGCGCCGCGCGCCACGGCGGCGACAGCGCCTCGCAGTTGAGCCAAGCGCTACGGCGGCTCGAGACGCGCCTGGGGGTAAGGTTGCTGCACCGTACCACGCGCAGCGTGGTACCCACCGAAGCCGGCCAGCGCCTGCTGGACCAGTTGCGTCCGGCCTTGGGCGCCATCGAATCGGCGCTCGATGTAGTCAATGGCTTTCGCGACCGGCCGGCTGGTCGGCTCAGGCTCAACGTGCCGCTGAGCGCGTCGCGGCTGGTGCTGCCGCGCATCGTGCCGGCGTTCCTGGCGGCCTACCCCGAGATCTCGCTGGAGGTGATCGTCGAGGACCGCTTCGTCGACCTGGTGCAGGCCGGTTGCGACGCGGGCATCCGCTATGAAGAGAGCATGGAACAGGACATGGTGGCCATTCCCATCGGGCCGCGTCGCCAGCGCATGGCGGCGGCCGCC
>NZ_AKJA01000082.1 GCF_000282575.1 Herbaspirillum sp. YR522
CGCCCCCAGCCTCGAGAACGGCTTGCTCAACATCGAACTGGTGCGCGAAGTGCCTGAAGCGCTCAAGCCACGCAAGATCGAGATCGGTGCCACCGACAGCAATGTCCAGCGCCTGGAAAAGGTCGCCGCCTGACCAGCCCTGGGTGACTGAAATGCAGTAGCTCGACGCCCGCGTTTGCGGGCGTCGGCGTTTGCGACCGGCGCCGACGCTGGCAGCGGCGGCGGCCTGGTGGTGCATTCTGTTCATCGATGGCGTAACTTTCAGTTGACGCAGGTCATCGGTGTGATTAATTTATAAGTACATTGGTCAATGCTGCCTTTGTCGCGCGCCAAAGAATTAACAAAAAAACAATGGCTAAAACATATTGCCCTGCGTATATTGCGCCAGGGCACCAGGGAGAAACGCGTGAATGACATTCAATACCAGCACATTAATCCAGAGCCGCTACTGGACGCGGTAGGCGGCGACGTCGCCACCTGCCAGCACATGTTCAAGACCTTTGCGCAAAGTGCGCCGGCCACGTATGCGCGGCTCGAGCAGGCCCTCGCGGACGGCAACGCCGAAGTGGTCAGGCGCGAAGCGCACAGCCTCAAGAGTTCGACCGCGCTCGTCGGCGCCGACGCACTGACGGCATTGCTCAAGGCAATCGAGCAGCAGACCAAGAATGCGGCAACGGACGATGCCCGCATCCATCGCAGCGAATTGTCCGAACGCTTCAATGCGGTGCTCGACGAAGTACGGCATTACATCGATGGGCCCGGATCCAATTGATATCCTGGCCATGACCTGGGCCACAAACGTCTCGCAGTGCCTGCCGCAGCGCCCCGACTGCGGCCATGGCGTGCCCGCCGGGTACGACCGCATTAAAAAATAGATATGTAACGCATCCGACGTCGCCGTAGCGGCAAACTTTCCTCCTGTGCAGACGGCCGCCCACGCCGCCTGCCTCACGCAACGAGGAGGTTTCATGCAGACACGGCTTCATTCCCCACAGACCACCCCGGCACTGGCAGGGTCCATTTCCATTGCGACCGACGGCGCGTCGGCCAGGCCCGGCGGCGAAGCGTCGTCGCCGGCGCCGCGAACACCTCGCGCGCCTGTCATGACCGCTCAATCGAGCGGGTCCTCGCCAGCATCCTGGATGGCTCCGGTCGATGCGACACGGGTGCCGCAATTGCCATCGGCCAAGCGGCTACAGCGCAGCGCCCCGTCGGTCGACGAGCCCAAGGCCAATGCCGCCATGACCGCGCTGCGCAAGGAGTACCCGTTCATCGACCGGGCGGCGTCGGCGTATGTGGACGCCTTGCTGCCGGCGCTGGGACTGGAGGGCGCCGACCGCGACCGTACCATGCTGGTGCGCTTCAACAAGCCCTCGGCGCAAGAGAAGGCGACGATCCGTGCCAATGGCAAGCTGCGCATTGCCAGCGCGCAGGACATCGCCGGCCAGCGCTCGCTGGCCCAGGTGCTGACACAGGGATTTGGTCAATACGACCGCACTAACATGGGCGCCGCGCGCGGTGAGTTTGGCGTCTATACGCAAGCGCAGATTGCACAGGGAGCGCCCCTGGCCACCGGCGACGCCGCTGCGGTGGCGGCTTATCGCGCCAGCCACCCCGCTGCCGCTGGCGACCAGCTCGTGCCGAGCCGGATCGACAGCGCACGCCTGTACAAGAAGGCAGAGGCGGCGTGGCAGTCCGGACCGCGCTTTTCGCAAGCATATCAAGAGCAATTGCGACACTACTGGGACCAGCACCAGGCGCCGCTGGCCGAGTTGCAGAGGCGCATCGCGCTCGATATGACCACCGAGGCCTCGGCCAGCGATGCAATCGATAACCGCGACATCGACCTGGCGGTATTCGGCCTTGGTGGCCAGCCCAAGGACCACGTCAAGGTGTATGCGCTGGACGTGGCCGGCCAGCGTTCGCACAATGCGTTGCGGATCGAGGACAGCGACAGCGGACGCAACCTGCTCTACCTGCCCGGCGCCCGTCACCCGTTGCGCGGCTTCGACGATGCCCAGGCCGCGCGGCAGTGGATCGACGGCAAGGCGGCCAACAGCGGCTGGGCGCGCCGATTCGTGCAGCGTCATTTCACGTTCTCGCCGACGGCAGGCGAGCTGTCGCATCGATTGGAATCGCGCACCAAGCAACGCCAGGCTGGCAGTACCCAGGCCACACCCCTGCTGAGCTCGGACTCCCCGCTGGGCACGACACCGTTCGAGACATTGACGAAATGGCAGAGGGAGCAGGAGCTCGACCTGATGCGTGCGGCCGTGGACGACGGCGGCGATGTCGCCGCGGTACAGAAAGCGCAGGGCATGGCATGGCAGGTGTTGGAAAAAGCGCAAGCCGCGCAGCGCCAAGGACTGGCCGCGGTCGAGGCGCCTGGTATGGCCGGTGCAGAAGCAACGAGCGCGGCGGCGCCATTGACCAGGTCGTCCGCGCTCGAACGGCAACTCGAACAGATCGCCGCACAGCAGCCCGATCTGCAATCGTCGGCGGCGCAGTATGCCTCCGGCTATCTGCGCAAGCATTTCGGCGTCGAGCTGGACCCCGCAAACACCTACCTTGCCAGCTTCCTGCCGCCGAAGACGACCTGGGAAACACGCCTGCGCAACATTGCCGACCTTTCCATCGCTGGCGGCTTGGGCGCGGCGGTGCTGGACCTGCTCCCGCAGGGGCTGGATGGCGCCAGTAGCCTACCCAAGCTGCCGCCGCAACAGGTCATCCAGCGCACGCCCATCGATGAGCTGTTCATCCGTAATTTCAATTCTGCCGACGGCAAGCTGGTCAATCGCAAGGGGGCGACTGCATTTGGCGTCTTTACCGCAGCTGACTTCAACAAGAAACACCTGACGGTCGATACCTGGCGGCAGATCGAACAAAAGTCGCGGCAGGATGGCACTGAAAATGGTGTACGTAATCCGTTCCTGGCAGCCAGCCGGATCGACGCCCAGGCGCTATATCGGCAGATGATGCTGCCGGCTGCCAAGGGCGGCAACGACCTGGCCAATGTCTACCGCCAGCAGGTCGCCGATTTCTGGGACAAGCATGGCAGCGCGCTGGCCGGCTTGCATCGGCAGGCCGCCATGGCGCGGCTCGATGAGTCCCTGGGCGCAGGCAAACTCAACGAGAGCGAGCATGCATTTTTTCGGCAAGGCCTGGAAAACGTCGAAGGCGGGGGCGTACGGACGGATGCGCTCAGGATGGACGGCCGCACATCGCACAATGGGCTTTACCTGTTCGACAAAAGTGGGTCGCGCCAGGGGCTTTACCTGCCAGGCGAGCAACAGCCGTTCAAGGTGTTCGCCGACCGTGGCAAGCTGGAAGCCTGGTTCAACCAGCGCGCCAAGGATGGCGCCTGGGTCGATCGCTTTGCCCGCGACCATTTCTCGGCAACCGATGCCAATGGACTCGATGGTGGTACAGGGGTCGCCACGTTTTTCAAGACAGAATTCCTGCAGGTGATTCCCAGTACTGCCGGGGTGCTTTATCCAAAGGCGTTGTCCAGGAGCGAACGCATCGAGGGCGACCCCTTCGATTTTCTTTCCGGGACCATGCGAGAGAAGGCGCTTGAGGATGCCGACTGGCAGGTCAACAGCAACGACGAATACCAGAAGCAGCGGACCATACAGCGCTTCCAGGATGTGCCGGTGGGCGGCAGCCTGGTCAAGGCCATCCTGGGACGCGGCAGCCAACGTGCCGAGGGCGAGCTGGAACTGGTCGGCGATGCAATCAACGCGGCGTCTCTGCTCGTGCCCGGGGGCGCGGAGGCACGTGCCGCGGAAGAAACCGGTGCCGCCGTCGAGGCGGCGGAGCAGGCGACATCCGACGCGGCGATCGAGCAAGCCGGCACCATGCGCGGCGCCACCTCAGGCACCGCGATGCCGCGCTCGACCGAGCCTGTCGGACGTGACCAGCTGGACTACCGTGTCGCGCCTGCGGTCGACCACGACGTGTCCCTGGCGGGCCGGGTTCCAGGCGCCAACCAGGTCTATACGATCGCGGACAAGTCGTACATCGCCCTTGACGGTCATGCGGTCCGGATCCAGGGCCTGGCCGATCAAGGCCGACGCGCCATCGTGGCCGACCAGTCGGGGCAGGCGTTGCACGGTGTGCAAGTGCTGCGCAGCGATGACGGTTGGCAGGTGGGGGCACTACGGGGCGGCGCGCCCACTGGCCCGCGCTTGATACCCAGGGGCAAGCCTGGCACGCAGGCGAATTACCTGCCTGGTCCGGCATTCGTGTCCGTTCCGATGACACCCTTGCCGGCCGTTGACGAATTGTATGGCATGCGCCTGACGCCGCAGGAACGCGAACTGGCCTGGAATGGCCCGAAAACAGCCGAAGAGCGGTCGCTGGCGGCAACGCTCAATGCGCGCGGGGCGGCGAAAACGCGGGTCTTGCTCACCGACGCCAACAGCTATTTTTCCCGCCTGCCGGTCGCGCAAGAAAGCATGTTCGAGCTACCGGCCGGGACTGCCCCCAATCAAACGCTGCCTGGTGAATCCGCAGGCGCGCCGACGGTGCTCAGCGGGGCCACCGACAAGCAGATACTGTCGAGCGTGTACCAACGACATGACGGATTTTTCATCGGCGAAAACCATGGCGAAACAGCGGTCAATAGCTTCCTGAAGACCAATATGGCCAACCTCAAGGCCAATGGTGTCGAGACGATATACATGGAGCTCTCCGGCGATATCATCGGGGAAGAGATCGAGAAATTCAACCGAGGGCGGTTCATGTCGCCGCAGCTGCGTCACTACCTCACTGAAAATCTGAGGGAGTCGACCGATTCACCTGGTGGGGTTGTCGAGATCTTCGAGCAGGCCGGGCGCCACGGCATTGCCATCAAGCCTATCGATACCTATGCGGCGTCGCGGTTGAAGGTCGATATCTCCGGCGACCGCCTCAAGGCCATGAACTACTACGCCTTGCGCAAGATCGAGGAGGACCAACGCGCCCATCCGGGCAAGTGGCTGGCCGTGGTGGGCGGATCGCACCTGGACAAGACTTCCACGCTGGGCATTCCCTCATTGGGCACGCTGCTTGGCGTGCCATCGATGAAAGTGCGCACGGCGCCACCGAAGCTGGGCAGGATCTTCATCACGGACTACGGCGACCGTGTCGTGGATAATGGAAAGTTTCTCTACACGCGCACCAGCGACTGGCGCCTGATGCTGCCCCAACACCAGGCGCGACCGGTGGCATCGTAGCAAATGCCGCCGGTGTGATCGCGGTTGCTCAGGTGTTGGCGAGCAGGGTAGTAGGCTTGAGCTTCGACTCGAGCGCCCGGCCGCGGCGCGCGCGCTTGCCGATATGCGGTGCCAGTGCGGCGGCCGACAAGGCGACTTCCTGGGCACGGCCGCCACGGCCGAGGCCCGAGACGGTCACGCCTTTCTGGCTGATGGCGACGGCCGCCGTCAGTTTCTCGCCGGGGTCGAGTTCCATCAGGTTCACGCCGCGCCCGCCGGAGGACAGCGTCTTGAGTTCGTCCAGGCCGAACACCAGCAGGCGGCCGTTGGCCGACAGGCAGGCCACGGCGCTGGCGCCGGCGGCGACGACGCGTGGCGCCAGCGGTTGCGCGCCTTCGTCGAGGGTGAAGAAGCTCTTGCCACCCTTGACCCGGCCGAACATGTCGGAGGCCTTGGCGACGAAGCCGGCACCGGCGTCGGAGGCCAGCAGCAGGGTGGTGTCGGCCGGGCCGGCATGGTAGTGCAGCAGGTTGCTGCCGTTGGCCAGTTCGACCAGCGTGGTGACCGGCACGCCGTCGCCACGGGCATTGGGCAAGGCGGCCACGGCAATGGTATAGACCCGGCCGTTGGAGCCGAACGCCAGCAGGTTGTCCACGGTGCGGCATTCGAATGCCGCATACAGCCCGTCACCGGCCTTGAAGGTGAATTGCGCGGCATCGTGGCCATGCCCGGTACGCGCCCGCACCCAGCCCTTCTGCGACACGATCACGGTCACCGGCTCGTCGACCAGCTTTTGCTCGAAGACCGCCTTTTCGGCTTCCTCGATGATGGTGCGGCGGGCGTCGCCGAACTGGCGGGCGTCGCCCTCGATTTCCTTGATGACCAGTTTCTTCATCGAGGACGGGTTCTCCAGCAGGTCCTGCAGTGAAGTCCTTTCGCTGCGCAGCTCGGCCAGTTCCTGCGAGATCTTGATCGCTTCCAGGCGCGCCAGCTGGCGCAGGCGGATGTCGAGGATGTCGTCGGCCTGGCGTTCCGACAGGCGGAAGGCCTCGATCAGGGCCGGCTTGGGTTCGTCCGATTCGCGGATGATGCGGATGACGCGGTCGATATTGAGCAGCACCGCCTCGCGGCCTTCGAGGATGTGGATCCGGTCGTCCACCTTCTGCATGCGGTATCGCGTGCGACGGGTCACGGTGTCGAAGCGGAACGCCACCCATTCGCCCAGGATGTCGGACAGGCTCTTCTGGCGCGGACGGCCATCGCCGCCGATCATCACCAGGTTCAGCGAGGCGCTGGTTTCGAGCGAGGTCTGCGCCAGCAGCGTATGCATGAACTCGGTCTGGTCCTGGTTCTTGGACTTCGGTTCCAGCACCAGCCGCACCGGCGCATCGCGGCCCGATTCGTCGCGCACCGCGTCCAGCAGGCCGAGGATGGTGGCCTTCTGCGCCTGCTGCTCGGGAGTCAGCGTCTTCTTGCCCAGCTTGACCTTGGGGTTGGTCAGCTCCTCGATCTCTTCCAGTACCTTCTGGCTCGATACGCCCGGCGGCAGCTCGGTCACCACGGCCTGCCACTGGCCACGAGCCAGCTCTTCGATCTTCCAGCGCGCGCGCACCTTGAGGCTGCCGCGACCGCTCTGGTACATGTCGGCGATCTGCGCCGCCGGCGTGATGATCTGGCCGCCACCCGGAAAGTCGGGGCCGGGAACGAGTTCCATCAGTTCGCCATGCGTGATCCTGGGATTGCGGATCATCGCCACGGCCGCCTTGGCCACTTCGGTCAGGTTGTGCGACGGGATCTCGGTGGCCAGGCCCACGGCAATGCCCGAGGCCCCATTGAGCAGCACGAAGGGCAGGCGCGCCGGCAACTGGCGCGGTTCCTCGGTGGAGCCGTCGTAGTTGGGCTGGAAGTCGACCGTACCCATGCCGATCTCGTCGAGCAACAGCCGGCTGATCGGCGTCAGGCGCGCTTCGGTGTAGCGCATGGCCGCCGCGCCGTCGCCGTCGCGCGAGCCGAAGTTGCCGTGACCGTCGATGAGCGGGTAGCGCAGCGAGAAGTCCTGTGCCATGCGCACCAGCGCGTCATACACCGACTGGTCGCCGTGCGGGTGCAGCTTGCCCAGCACGTCGCCCACCACCGCGGCCGACTTGCGCGGCTTGGCCGCGGCATTGAGAGAGAGCTCGTTCATCGCGTACAGGATGCGGCGCTGCACCGGCTTCTGGCCGTCGGTGACGTCGGGCAGGGCGCGGCCCTTGACGACCGAGATCGCGTAGTCGAGATAGGCGCGCTCGGCGAAGGTCGACAGCGTCAAGGCGTCTCCCTCGGGCGCCGCCGGAACTTGGTCAAACAGGGTCGGTTGATCGGTCATGGAGCTGGTCTTTTCGTGTTCGGTTGGGACGGATTAATCGTTGATGCCCGGCGCGCGCGGGGGCAGTGTCACTTTCAGGCGCGCCGGCTCCCCCGC
>NZ_AKJA01000083.1 GCF_000282575.1 Herbaspirillum sp. YR522
GGCCAGCCAGGCGCGCAAGGTACGCGCATGGCCCCCCTGCCCGGCCAGCAACGACGCCAGCGCCTGCGGATGCGACATCCAGCGCGCCTTGTGCGGCCTGCACCACGAATGCGGCATCAATGCTCCTGCCCGTCGTCGGCGGCGACCCCGCAGAACGCCAGCACGGCGTCGAGGTGGTCGGCGAACTCCGCGATGCCGTGGTCGCTACCCTGGATCACCGTGTGCCGCGCGCCCGGATAGTGCGCCACCATCTCGCGCCAGTCCAGCACTTCGTCACCGGTGGCGGCAATCAGGTAGTAACGCCCGGCATCGCTGATGGCCGGCACAGCCAGGGCGCGCAGCTCGTCGACATATTCGCGCTTGAATTCGAACGGCTCGTCGCTGTGGTATTGGGTAGTGACGCCGACGTACGACTGGAGATCACGCGGTGGCGTCACGGCCGGGTTGAGCAATACCGCACGGCAACCATGCCGTTCGGCCAGCCAGGTGGCATAGAAGCCGCCCAGGGACGAGCCGACCACCGCCAGCCGGGCCGCATCGACGCCAGCGACCAATGACTCGGCCAGCGCCATGGCGGCGGCCGGCGAGGCCGGCAGCTGCGGGCACACGAACTGCTGCGCCAGTCCCAGCCGGGCCATGCGCTGCGCCATCAGGCGCGCCTTGAACGATTGGGGAGAAGAGCGAAAGCCGTGCAGGTAAAGGATCATGCCAGCGCGTCCAGCAATTTCTGGTGCACGCCGCCGAAGCCGCCATTGCTCATGACCAGCACATGGTCGCCCGGGCGCGCTGCCCGTGCCACCGCCTGCACCAGCGCGGGCAGGTCATCGAAGGCCTGCGCGCGCTCACCCAGCGACGCCAGCGCCTGGCCGAGATCCCAGCCCAGCGCGTCGCGCCCGTCATTGGCGCCGTAGCCGAACACCAGGTCGGCGGCGGCCAGGCTGCCCGGCAACGCTTCTTTCATGGTGCCCAGTTTCATGGTGTTGGAGCGCGGCTCCAGCACCGCCAGGATACGGCCGCCATCGGCGCCCAGCTTCTTGCGCAGGCCGGCCACGGTAGTGGCGATGGCGGTCGGGTGATGGGCAAAATCGTCGTACACGGCCACGCCATTGGCGCTGCCACGCAACTCCATGCGCCGGCGCACGTTCTGGAACCGGGCCAGCGCGGCGATGGCCTGCGCCGGCGGCACGCCGACGTGACGGGCGGCGGCGATCGCAGCCAGCGCGTTCATCCGGTTGTGCTCGCCGCTGAGCGACCATTGCACGGTGCCCTGCGAGACGGCATCGAAGAATACTTCGAAGCTGTCGTCGGCAAAGGTCTTCATCGCCCACCCGGCACCCTCGCTCACGCCGAACCGCTCCTGCTCGCTCCAGCAGCCACGCGCCAGTACCCGCTGCAAGGCCGCCTCGCGCGCATTGACCAGCACCCGCCCGATACCGGGCACGGTGCGCACCAGGTGATGGAATTGGGTCTCGATGGCACCCAGGTCGGGGAAGATGTCGGCGTGGTCGAATTCGAGGTTGTTCAGGACCGCGGTGCGGGCACGGTAGTGAACGAACTTGCTGCGTTTATCGAAGAATGCGGTGTCGTATTCATCGGCTTCGATGACGAAGAAGGGCGATGCACCTCCCTGTCCATCGCTACCCAGGCGCGCCGAGATGCCGAAGTCCAATGGCACGCCACCGATCAGGAAGCCGGGTCGATAGCCGGCGTGCTCGAGGATCCAGGCCAGCATCGCCGAGGTAGTGGTCTTGCCGTGGGTACCGGCGACCGCCAAGACCCATTTGTCCTGCAGGATGTGGCGGCCGATCCATTCCGGACCCGACACGTAGGGCAGGCCACGGTTGAGGATCTCTTCCATCAGCGCATTGCCGCGCGAGACGACGTTGCCGATGACGAACAGGTCCGGGGCCAGGGCCACCTGGGACGGATCGAAGCCCTGGATCAGCTCGATGCCCTGCGCCTGCAACTGGGTACTCATCGGCGGATAGACGTTGGCATCGCAACCGGTGACCTTGTGCCCGGCCTCCTTGGCCAGCACTGCCAGGCCACCCATGAAGGTGCCGCAAATGCCGAGAATGTGAATGTGCATAAAGAACTCAAGCGTTCCAACTGAGTGTAATCACGGGATTTTACCTGAGCTGCCGGCGAGCGCCGGTGTCAACGGGTATGATGTCGCCCATGCCTGATTTCTTTACATCGGAAACCGAACGCCTTCGCAGCGAGATCGCCATTGCCGCCGCGCGCATGATCGCCGAGGACGGCGCCGACTATGGCAGCGCCAAGCGTCGCGCCCAGAAGCAATTGCTGGGCAACCAGAAGGTGCGCGGCGAGATCATGCCCGATAACGAGCAGATCGAAGAAGAAGTGCGTATCTACAACCAATTGTTCTTTGCCGACACCCAACCGGCGCGCCTGCTTCACCTGCGCCAGGTGGCATTGAAACTGATGCAGCAACTGCAGCAATTCAACCCTTATATTACCGGCGCGGTCTGGAACGGCACCGCCGGCGACCATTCGGACATCCATCTCCAGCTGTTTGCCTCCAGCGCCAAGGAAGTCGAGATATTCCTGCTCAACCAGGACGTGAACTTCGAGGTGGGCGAGACGCCGCATTTTCGCAATGGGCGCGAGATGGTCGAGACGCTCAGCCTGCTGTTGCCGCAACCTGGTGGTGCGTCCGAGCTGGCGCACCTGGCAATATACGACCAGGACGACCTGCGCGGCAGCCTGCGCAGTGTCCCCGGACGGCGCGCCGAACGCGGCGACGCCCGCGCCTTGCAGGCAGTGATAGACGAAGATAACGACAAAGAAAGCACGGATCCATGAAGAAGCTGCGCAATATCATCCTGATCGTCGCCGTGGCGGCGTTGGCCATCGGCGCCGGGCTGGCGGTGCACCATCGCAACAATCCGCCGCTTTCGCCCGAGGACCGCGCATTGGCGAGCCTGCTGTCGCAGAACTTGCCGGATGTGAAAGGCGCCTCCCAGCCGCTGTCGCAGTGGAAAGGCAAACCGCTGCTCATCAACTTCTGGGCCACCTGGTGCGGCCCCTGCGTCGAGGAGATGCCCGAACTGACGGCCCTGCAGCCAGACATTGCGCCGGTGCAAATTCTGGGAATTGGCATCGATAGTGCCGAAAATATCGGGCAATTTGCACAAAAATACCAAATCCGCTATCCTCTCTACGTTGCCGGTACCGGCGCCACCGATCTGCTCAGGCAATTCGGCAATGCGGCCGGCGGTCTTCCCTTCACCGTTCTGGTGGGCCGGGACGGCAAAGTCAAAAAGATCTATCTGGGCCGCTTGAAGTTCGATGAGCTGCGCCGCGACCTGTCCCAGGTGTAAATCCCCGAAAAGAAAGTTTTTCTTGCCAAATGGTGTCATTTGACGGCAAAATGCGCGCATCGTCGTCAAATGGGGCTTAAACTCGATGGCAAAACACCTTCTCCTGCTGAATGGTCCGAATCTCAATCTGCTTGGGACCAGGGAGCCGGAAGTCTATGGATCGACCACGCTGGCCGATGTCGAAAGTCGCGCGCAGGCACAGGCACGCGCCGCCGGCGCCGACCTGCAGGCGTTCCAGAGCAACCATGAAGGTGCATTGATCGACCGCATTCACGCAGCACGCGGCGAAGCGGTCGATGCCATCGTGATCAATCCGGGCGGACTCACGCATACCAGCGTGGCGTTGCGCGACGCGTTGGCCGGGGTGGCCATCCCGTTCGTTGAGGTGCACATCTCGAATGTCCACCAACGCGAGCAATTCCGTCATTTTTCTTACTTGTCCGGTATTGCCCGGGCGGTCATGTGCGGCTTCGGCGTGGACGGCTACCGATTGGCCGTCGACTACTGGCTGCATCAAGCGTAGCGCCGCGCCTGGCGTCCACGCGACACTGCTCCTGGCTGACCAACACATACTGCCGACCGCGATGAACGGTCGGCGATTATTTAAAACTCATCTACATTCCGAGGGATTCAAATGGATTTACGAAAACTCAAGACACTGATCGACCTGGTTGCAGAATCGGCCATCGAAGAGCTTGAAGTCACTGAGGGCGAAAGCAAGGTCAGGATCGTCAAATCTTCCCCGAATGCCCAGAACCAGCTGGTGATGATGCCCCAGCAGCAAGCCTACGCACCGGTGGCCGCTCCCGTGGCAGCCGCGCCGGCAGCTGCACCGGCGGCGCCGGCGGCACCGGTCGTGCCTGAAGGCCACATCGTCAAGTCGCCCATGGTCGGTACCTTCTACCGCGCCTCGGCGCCAGGTGCTCCGGCATTTGTCGAGGTCGGCAAGGAAGTCAAGGAAGGCGATACCCTGTGCCTGATCGAGGCAATGAAGCTGTTGAACGAGATCGACTCCGACAAGGGCGGCGTGATCAAGCAGATCCTGGTCGAAAATGGCCAACCGGTAGAATTCGGCCAGCCGCTGTTCC
Organism: Herbaspirillum sp. YR522; assembly: GCF_000282575.1. Classification (GTDB taxonomy): domain Bacteria; phylum Pseudomonadota; class Gammaproteobacteria; order Burkholderiales; family Burkholderiaceae_D; genus Herbaspirillum. The sequence continues at coordinate 4,433 of NZ_AKJA01000083.1, forward strand.
TGATCGGCTAGGCAGTCGCCGACGCACCACAAGGCAATCCCGGCTTAGCCGGATGGCGCCGCCCACGGGCGGCCCGAAGCGGAATCTGCAGCCCTGCCAGCGCGGTGAACGACCGCGCGGTGCGCAATCCCGCCATCCGGATCTCTATAACGCTTGATTTGGCGACGCCTCTCTCCTGCTATGTTTGAAAAAATACTGATCGCCAACCGTGGCGAAATTGCCCTGCGTATCCAGCGCGCCTGCCGCGAGATGGGCATCAAGACCGTGGTCGTGCACTCCGAAGCCGACCGCGAAGCCAAATACGTGAAGCTGGCCGACGAGTCGGTCTGCATCGGACCGGCGCCCTCGGCCCTGTCCTACCTGAACATGCCGGCCATCATCAGTGCCGCCGAAGTGACCGACGCCCAGGCGATCCACCCGGGCTACGGCTTCCTGTCGGAAAACGCGGACTTCGCCGAACGGGTCGAAAAATCCGGCTTCGTCTTCATCGGCCCGCGTCCCGAGAACATCCGCATGATGGGCGACAAGGTCTCGGCCAAGCAGGCGATGATCCGTGCCGGCGTGCCTTGCGTGCCAGGCTCGGAAGGCGCGTTGCCCGACAATCCAAAGGAAATCGTGCAAATTGCACGCAAGATCGGCTATCCGGTGATCATCAAGGCCGCTGGCGGCGGCGGCGGTCGCGGCATGCGCGTGGTGCATACCGAGGCGGCGCTGATCAACGCGGTCACCATGACCAAGACCGAAGCGGGTGCCGCCTTCGGCAATCCCGAGGTCTACATGGAGAAGTACCTCGAGAATCCGCGTCACGTCGAGATCCAGATCCTGGCCGACGAACACAAGCAGTCGATCTGGCTGGGCGAACGCGACTGCTCGATGCAGCGCCGCCACCAGAAGGTGATCGAGGAAGCACCGGCGCCGGGTATCCCGCGCAAGATCATCGAGAAGATCGGTGAACGCTGTGCCGAAGCCTGCCGCAAGATGAACTACCGCGGTGCCGGCACCTTCGAGTTCCTGTACGAGAACGAAGAGTTCTATTTCATCGAGATGAACACTCGCGTGCAGGTCGAACACCCGGTCACCGAGATGATCACCGGCGTCGACATCGTTCAGGAGCAGATCCGTATCGCCGCCGGCGAGAAGCTGCGTTATCGCCAGCGCGACATCGAGCTCAAGGGCCATGCCATCGAGTGCCGCATCAATGCCGAAGACCCGTTCAAGTTCGTACCGTCGCCAGGCCGCATCACGGCATGGCACGTCCCGGGCGGTCCCGGCATCCGCGTCGATTCGCATGCCTACGCCGGTTATTTCGTGCCGCCGAACTACGATTCGATGGTCGGCAAGGTGATCTCGTACGGGTCGACCCGCGAACAGGCGATCCGCCGCATGCAGATCGCGCTGTCGGAAATGGTGGTCGAGGGTATTTCGACCAACATCCCGCTGCATCGCGAATTGATGGTGGATGCCCGTTTCTTCGAAGGCGGAACCAATATCCATTATCTGGAACATAAGCTGTCTGAACGTCCGGCGTCGGACGCCGACAAATCTACCAAGAAGTGAGACGCCATGGGTTGGGTTGAAATCGTCATCGAAGTCGCGCGTGACCAGGCCGAGGCATTGTCCGACGCCTTGATGGAAGCAGGCGCCCTGTCGGTGTCGGTGGAAGACGCCGACGAAGGCACCGAGGCCGAGCGGCCATTGTTCGGCGAACCGGGCATGGAGCCGCAGCAAGCGGCATGGGATCGCAGTCGCGTGGTGGCACTGGCCGGGCGCGACGCCGACCATGCCACCATCGTCTCCGACGCCACGCACGCCATCGGCCTCGACTACGCACTGCCGTTCGCCACGCGCGACGTGGAAGAGCAGGACTGGGTGCGCCTGACGCAATCCCAGTTCGAGCCGATCCAGATCGGGCAACGGATCTGGGTGGTGCCCAGCTGGCACGACGCCCCCGAGGTGGCCGATGCGCTGATCCTCGAACTGGACCCGGGCCTGGCCTTCGGCACCGGCAGTCATCCCACCACCCGGCTGTGCATGGAATGGCTCGAGACCAATGCCGATGCGGGGGCCTCTGGCCTGCTCGACTACGGTTGCGGTTCCGGCATCCTCGCACTGGTGGCGGCCAAGCTCGGCGTGCCCAGGGTGGTCGGGGTCGACATCGATCCACAAGCCATGGAGTCGGCCCGGTACAACGCCCAGCGCAACCATTGCGAGATCGATTTCTTCCTGCCGGAGCCGTTTGCCCAGGTCTATCCGGAGGGCGAGCGTTTCGATATCGTGGTGGCCAATATCCTGGCCGGCCCGCTGCAGGTGATGGCGCCCATGCTGGCCGGGCGCGTGGCCGCAGGCGGCGCGCTGGTGCTGTCGGGGGTACTGGAGCGGCAAGCCGCTGAAGTCATCGCCGCCTATGCGCCCTACATCACCCTGACGGTCTGGGCGGAACACGAAGGCTGGGTGGCGCTGGCAGGCCGCCTGCCGGAGTAAAGTGCATGGCACTGGCGACCCAATGTCCGCAATGCCTCACCATCTTCAGGGTCGCCAACGACCAACTCAAACTGCGCGGTGGACTGGTCCGCTGCGGTAGTTGCAAGAACGTCTTCAACGGTAACGAATACCTGGTCGAGGCCGGCATCAGCGATGGCCTCTATCATCCCGCACCGGGCAGCCGGGCGCTGCCGCCAGGCATCCCGCCACCTGCCGCGCCGGCGTCCATTGCCATGCCGGCCACGAACGCCTCGCCCGGCGCCGATGCGCTGCCGGTGGTCAATACCCCAGCGCCGGTCGAGCCACCTGCACCTGCGCCTGCACCGACACCTGCACCGACACCTGCATCGGTGCCGCCGGTAGTCACGGAACCGATCCCGCTGGTGCAAGAGCCCAAGGTGTTCCGCTCGCCCGACAGTCCCGGCTATATCCCCGACCTGGGCGCCCCCTTGCCCGGCGTGGATGCGCTTGCGCCTGACGACTTCCCGCTGCCCAGCAAGCCATCGGCCGACGACGAGCCGCGGCGTTCGCCGCAGGATGGCGCCCCCGACGACACGCCGGCCGACGAGCCCGGCACGGCCACCGATGCACAGCCCGAACCTGAGGCCGAACCGGCAGTGCTGGATGACCTCGATTTCGTCAAGAAGGCCGAGCGGCGCGCCCGCGTCGGACATGTCACCCAGATCGCCATGATCCTGCTGGCGGCGGTCATGGTGCCGCTGCTGCTGTTGCAGGCCACCTATTACTGGCGCAACCAGATCGCCACCGGCGCCCCGATGTTGCGCCCGATGCTCAACGGCATGTGCGCCACCTTCAATTGCACGGTCGGCGTACCGGCTGAAATCGACCAGTTGTCGCTGGAATCCAATGAGCTCCAGGTGGTGCCACCGAACCAGAACATCTATGCGCTGTCGCTGCTGCTGCGCAACCGCAGCACCAGTGCCCAGGCCTGGCCGGCCATCGAGCTCACGCTCAACAATGACGACGAGAAACCGGTGGTGCGGCGGGTGTTCCGCCCGCGCGACTACCTGCCCGGCAGCGCGCAGATCGACAACGGCATCGGCGCTGGCAGCGAGCAAGCGGTCAAGCTGACCTTCGAACTCGACAACGCGCTGGTATCGGGATATCGCATCTACCTGTTTTATCCCTGAAAGTCATGCCGCTTTCTTCTACAATGCGGCATTCCTTCACTTTTTCGACCACCCTCCCATGAGTTCACTGATCTGCGGCTCGCTCGCCTACGACAACATCATGCAGTACGACGGCCGCTTTGCCGACGCATTACTGGCCGACCAGTTGCATAAAATCAATGTCTCGTTCCTAGTGCCCACCATGCGTCGCGAGTTCGGTGGCTGTGCCGGCAATATCGGCTACAACCTCAAGCTGCTTGGTGGCGAGCCGGTGGTGATGGCCACCG
>NZ_AKJA01000084.1 GCF_000282575.1 Herbaspirillum sp. YR522
CCGCGTGGCAGCAGGCCACCGCCAGCGGCAGGCTCAACAGGCAAAGCAACGGGCGAAGCAGCAGGCGGGGCTGGATTCTGATCATGGGTGCGGGCAATCCGTGCAGTGATGGGCGGGCGCGTGGAGCGAAAGGTTACCCGAAAAAGAACGGGCCAATCCTCACATAAATTTCCGCCTGCCCGGTTCGGCCTGGTCACGGGCGGCACCGCCGACACGAACGGCTGGCCGCGTCAGGGCGGCAGCACCTCGAACACCAGCACCTGGGTCACCTGCGTGGGCAAGAAGTTGTTATCCGAAATGAACACCAGGCTATCGTGGCCGTTGGCCAGCTTCGGCCCCCATGCCACGCCTTCGAGGTTATCCACGCGATCCAGGCCCAGCGTGTCGAAGTCCAGCACTAGGCGCTTGGCTGCAGGGATGACGCCGGGGGCCGTCTTGAGCGACGCCACCTCCCGGATATCGCTGGCCTGGCTGAGATCCATCTCGTAGAGCCGGATATGAAAATCGAACACCCCATCGCTGCCCTGCACCCCCGATCGCTCCAGCGCCAGCAACCGCTGCTGGTCCACCGCCAGGATCTCGGACACGCCGTTGTCGGCGTAGCGACCGCCCGCAGCAAAGCGAATCGGATCGAGCAGGTAGGCGTATTGCGCCAGCATGGTACCAGCGCGGCTGATGCGGCTGATGCGCACCGGCGCGCCGTGCTTGTGGGTGGGCCGCTTGCCATCCTGATACAGCGGGCCTTCCATCGCCAGCCACAGGTCACGCCCGTCGACCGAAAACGAGAGGCCCTCGAACGACAGGTTGTTGCGCGAACCCCGCTTCTGCCCGGGGTGGACGTCGAACATGGCATCACCGGCAAGCTGTGCGAGGAATCTACCGTCGCGGTCGGCCTGGCGCACCCACGGCGACATGCCGAAGTGACGACTGCCCTCGCTGGTGACCCAGATGCTGGCGTCGCGGGGATCGATGCGGATCGATTCGAGGTCCGGGATATCGCCCGCCCGCTTGCCACGCTCGGCCGCGCCGGGATAGAGCGAACCATCGGACTGCCGGAACAAGCGCACATCATCCACCGCCAGTCGATGGAAACCCTGCAGGTCGTATTGCAGGCGCAGCACGTAGAAACGGGCCGGGTTGATCTCGGAACGATCATCGCTTTGCGCCACCCAGGTATCGGTGGTGGCGTCGTAGTCGATGCCCGACAGCCCACCGATGACGGTGTCGCGAAATGGCTGGTTCAGCGCGATGCGCTGCTCGCCCAGCAGGCGCAGGCTGCCGACCCGATGAACACCCGCGGCCTGCGGCGCGACCTGGGCGCACGCCGCCAACACGCAGCATGCCATGAGTATCAGCCGCAGATAACGAGACTTCCATTTCATAGCCATTATCCGTAGGACGACAAATTCGGAAGGGTTGCCGGCGACATTGCCAGCGCTTCCATATTGCCGCTGTATTTCCACCATCATATTTGAACATTCCCACCTGCCCCTGAACGGCCGAAAAAAACCCTGCTTCGCCGACGCGCAAACCTGCCCTGCGGCCGTTTCAGGGAGGAATCGCGGCGCATCCATTGCAACCCGCCGCACACGATCGATGCGGCCGCGTGCTCCCCATCAACCTGCCGCGCGGGCAGGCGCCCGACACGTTCAACCCGACCCTGCCCAACCCGCCGCCCGCCCCTGATGACACTTTTGCATCGGTTCCACGCAGTGAGGAATGTTGAGACATTCGTGCGGCGAATTGCCCTAAAGTCCGTTCACGCCAACGCCTCGCCGCGTCGGCCTAACAAACCAGCAGTGTCGATAGCCCGGAATTCTCGCCGGGCGATAAAAAAAAGGAAGCGACGTGGTGGCCTCACTCAAAACAACAAAGCAGTGGCGCGCAAGCTTGCGCGTGGGGGTTGGACAGCGTGCACGGCGCACGCTATGGGTCATCGGTCCGGTGGTCGGGCTGGCCGCCACCGCGGCCCATGCCCAGAGCCTGCCGGGCGCTGGCGAACTGCTACGCGACCTGCGCCCGGTGGTGCCACTGGTGGCGCCCGGCAGCCAGGGCCTGCCACCGGAATCGCCCGCCGGCGCGCCGACCGTCCCGGCCGATGCCAGCGGCGACAGGTTTGCCGTCAGCGGTTTCCGTATCGAAGGCGCAGTGGCGTTTTCGGCCGAATCGCTGGCCGGCCTGTTGCAGGACCTGATCGGCCCCGAGCGCAGCCTGGCCACACTGGACCAGGCCGCCGCCCGCATCACCCGGTTCTATCGCGAGCATGGTTTCCTGCTGGCCCGCGCCTACCTGCCGGCCCAGCAGCTGGACCAGGGCCTGGTACGGTTGCTGGTGCTGGAAGGACGGCTGGGCGAGATCCGGCTCGACAACACATCGCGCATGGACAGCGCCGTGCTGCGGCAACGGCTGGACCGGATCGGGCTCGGCTTGCCGCTGGCAGGCACGCGGGTCGAACGCGAACTGCTGCTGATCAACGACCTGCCGGGAGTGGCGGTGCGCTCGGCCCTGACCCCGGGCAATTCGGTGGGCAGCACCGACCTCGAAGTACAGGTGAGCGACGAACGCCAGGTCGCAGGCGAGGTCAGCCTGGACAACCACGGCAACCGCTATACCGGTGCCACCCATGCCAACGCCGCCCTGGCGCTCAATAACCTGCTGGGCATCGGCGACCAGATGCAGTTCAACGCCATCACCGCCGGCGACGGCTTCAATTATGGTCGCCTGGCTTACCAGTTACCGCTGGGCGCCAGTGGCGCCACCATCAATGCATCGTATGCGGCCATGGCGTATCGGGTGGGTGCCGATTTCTCGCGGCTCGATGCGGCGGGCAATGCACGGCTGGGCACCGTGCTGCTGGCCTATCCGCTGGTACGCAGCCGGCGCCTGAACATCGGCCTGCAGTTGCGCCTGGAAACCAAGCGCTTCGAGGACCGGGTAGGACTGATCGATTCGCGTCGCAACAAGCGCATCGACGCCGCTACCCCGGCGCTGACGGTGGACAGCACCGACGGCTGGCTGGGAGGCGGGCAGAGCCGCGCACTGCTGGGCATGACCCTGGGTCGCCTGCACCTGGACCAGGCCACCTCCGAGGAAGACCGCATCGGCCACCGCACTGCCGGTCGTTTCGCGCATGGCAGCCTGCAAGCGACCCGCCTGCAGGCATTGGGATCGCAGTGGGAAGGCCTGCTGCAGCTCAGTGGCCAATATGCCACCGGCAACCTCGATTCGGCCCAAAAGTTCTCCATGGGCGGCCCCTATGCGGTGCGGGCCTACCCCTCCGGCGAAGCGCCGGCCGACGATGCGCTCATGCTCAATGTCGAATTGCGGCGCGCGCTGGGCCCGCAGTGGCAGGCGTTCGCCTTCGCCGACGGCGCACGGGGACGCCTGAACCACACGCCGCTGGCGGCCGACGGCGCCAACCTGCGCAACCTGTCCGGGATCGGATTGGGCGCACGCGGGACCTTGCCGCACGGATTTCGGGCACAGGCCACGCTGGCCTGGCGCACCGGATCGGCCGCCACGGCCGAACCCGACAAGTTGCCGCGCCTGTGGCTGCAGCTGGCCAATAGCTTCTGACTCCCCTCCCGACAACCCCTAACAGGACCTCGCCATGCCTCGCCTCCTCCGTCCCGCCGGTCGTGCCGCCGGCCAACCCGCCCTGCTGGCCCTGCTGCTGGTGGCAGCCGGCGCTGGCGCCGCCCCTGTTGGCGGTGTCGTCAGCGCCGGCAATGGCAACATTGCCAGCAACGGCAGCGTCACTACCATCAACCAGGGCAGCGACAAGCTGGCCATCAACTGGAACGGCTTCAACATCGGCAGCGGCGAAACGGTCAACTTCAACCAGCCCTCGCGCGACGCCATCGCATTGAACCGGGTACTGGGCACCGGTGCCAGCGAAATACTGGGCCAGCTCAATGCCAACGGCCGGGTGTTCCTGATCAACCCCAACGGCATCCTGTTCGGCGCCGGTGCCAGCGTCAATGTGGGTGGCCTGGTAGCGTCGACCCTGGACCTGTCGGACCAGGATTTCATGAATGGCAGCTTGCGCTTCGGCGGCACGGCCGGCAACGTCACCAATCGCGGCCGCATCACCGCCAACGATGGCGGCTTCATCGCCCTGCTGGGCGGCCAGGTCAGCAACGAAGGCACGCTCACGGCACGGCTGGGCAACGTCACGCTGGCCGCCGGCAGCGCCATGACGCTCGATTTCAATGGCGACGGCCTGCTCCAGGTGCGCATCGACCAGGGCACCGCCCAGGCCCTGGCGCAGAACCGGCAGATGATCGTCGCCGACGGCGGCACGGTACTGTTGAGCGCGCAGGCGGCCGACGCCCTGGCACAGGCGGTGGTCAACAATACCGGGGTGATCCAGGCGCGCAGCGTTGGCCAGCGTCACGGCCAGATCGTCCTGCTGGGCGACATGCACAACGGCCAGGTCAATGTGGGCGGTACGCTCGACGCCTCGGCCGCCACTGGCGATGGCGATGGCGGTTTCATCGAAACCAGCGCCGCCCGCGTCAAGGTGGCCGACGACGTGCAGGTCAACACCCGCGCAGCCGACGGTGCCACCGGCACCTGGCTGATCGATCCGGTCGACTTCACGGTGGCGGCAAGCGGCGGCGACATCAGCGGTGCGGCCCTGAGCACCAGCCTGGCCGGCAGCAACGTGGTCCTGCAAAGCAGCAGCGGCGCCAGCGCCGGGCGCGGCGACCTGCTGGTCGCCGACCGCGTCGGCTGGAGCGCCGACACCACGCTGACACTGACGGCGGCCAACGACGTCAAGGTGCAGGCCGATATCACCGCCACCGGCAACCATGCCGGACTGGTCATCAACGCCAACACTGCCAATGGCGGCAGCGCCGCCAGCGGATCGGGGCGCTTCACCGTCAGCGACGCCGCCATCACCCTGTCGGGCAGCAATCCGAGCCTGGCCATCGGCGGCAACAGCTATACCGTCATCAACGACCTGGCGGCGCTGCAGGCCGTCAACGCCAGCCTGGACAATGTCACCACCCGCTACTTCGCACTGGGCAGCAATATCGATGCAAGCGCCACCGCCAGCTGGAACGGCGGCCTGGGCTTCGTGCCGCTGGGCGCCTGGGGCGCCGAGTTCCGCGGCATCTTCGACGGCCTGGGGCACACCGTGTCGGGCCTGACGATACAACGCCCCTCGACCAATGCGGTCGGCTTCATCGGCTACACCAGCGGCGGCAGCATGGTGCGCAACCTGAACCTGGCCGAGGTCGACATCAGCGGCAACGAGAATGTCGGCGGCGCCGTCGGCAGCAGCTACGGCGAACTCTATAACGTGCGCGTGACCGGCACCGTGGCCGGTGGCAACAACGTCGGCGGTGTGATCGGACAGAACTACACCCGCAGCGAGCACATCATCAACGATGCCACCGTCTCGGGCGTGACCAATGTCGGCGGCGTGGCCGGCGCCAGTTCCGGCCAGATCGTCGATTCGGTGGGCAGCGGCACGGTCAACGGCACCGCCTACGTGGGCGGCCTGGTGGGCTCGAGCAGCGGCATGGTCAGCAACAGCTATGCGTCGGGCAGCGTCAGCGGCAACCAATACGTGGGCGGCCTGGCAGGCTACAACGTGTCGGGCTCGCTCATCTCCAACAGCTACGCCAGCGGGGCGGTACATGCAGCGATCGACTACCAGGGTGCACTGGTGGGCTACAACGGTGCGCTGTCCCGCATCAGCGCATCGTTCTGGCTGGACGCCAACGGCGTCGGTTATGGCGGCAACGACGGCGTCATCGATGGCCTCTCGCGTGGCCTGAGCACGGGCCAGGCCAGCCTGGCGTCGACCTTCGCGGCAGCCGGCTGGGACATCGGCAACAGTACCGGCACCAGCATATGGCGCATCTACGACGGCAATACGCTGCCGCTGTTGCGCAGCTTCCTGCGCCCCACCACGGTCACCGCCACGGCGGCCGTGCGCGACTACGATGGCACCACCGGCGGCGTACTGGGCTACACCACCTCCAATGGCGCGCTGCTGTCGGGCGCCCTGGCCTACACCACTGCCGCACGCGATGTAGGCACCTACACTGCCGCCGCCGGCACGCTCAGCCTGGGCGGCCTGTACTCCGGCCAGCAAGGCTACGATATCGCCATCGCCACCACGGGTGCCGGCGTACGCATCGTGCCAGCCACGCTGACGGTTACCGCCAACGACGCCAGCGCCACGGCCGACGTTGCGTGGAGCGGAGGCAACGGCGTGACATACAGCGGCCTGGTCGGCGGCGACAGCGCGGCGTCGCTGACCGGGTCGCTGGTCTACGGCGGCAACGCCCAGGGCGCCAGCCAGGCCGGCCAGTACCGGATCAGCATATCGGGACTGGGCTCGAGCAACTATGTGCTGCGCTACGCCGAGGGCACCCTGACGCTGCGCGCCCCGGCGCCAGTGCCAGTGCAGGTCACCGCGGCAGCCGCCGCAGCCACCCCGGCCGCGCGTGGCGAATCCTATAACGCACCGGTGGCGCTGCTGCCGCAGGGCGGCGACCTGGCCCACGGTGGCGAGCTGTTGCTGCGCATCGTCGGCGGCGGCATCCGGCTGCCGCAGGGCCTGGCCGAAACGTTCTGAACACCAGCGGCGGCCTGATCGACAGGCGCCCGCCACGACTTGAAAAGGAGAATCAAATGGCATCAGTATTTTCAGCCGCCTTTGCCATGCCACTGCTGGACTGCCTCTTCGAGGCAGACCAATCGGCCACGCATTGCACCTACCAGGTCGAACCCGAGGTCTATGGCAACATACACAACGTGTATGTGGTCTGCATCGCCGACAATTCGGCGGTGACCCAGATCCGCGCCGGACTGGTGATGAAGTCGGACCTGGTCCACACCGACGCCATCTTTCCCTATGCGGTCACGGCCGCCATTGCCGCCAGTCCGATCCTGTCGGGCAAGATCGAGCCGCAGCGCTGCACGTTCTTTCCGGCCCGCATCAAGGTCGACGGCCCTCCCCTGACCGAACCGGAAATGCTGCAACTGCTGGCGCAGCATTACTCGCAATTCTCGTTTCGCCGCGCCAACTGAGTGCCCGACATCGAGCGCCCTCCACGGGAGCGGCATCGCCGGCATGGCACGAACCTTGCAAATAGCTGACAACCCCGGCTGCGCGCCGACCGGGCGCTGATGCGACGGCCTGGCCTGGCGCCATCGGCCCGATCCCGGCGCCGATACCGCCGGGCCCTGGCGCCGACACGGCAATGGCCAGGTCTGGACAATACGCATAAGGGAATTCATGGTTCTCGTCAGGATCTCGGGAGAATCAGGACTCTCGTTGGTGGAACAGATCGTCGAACAGATGAAGAAGCTCATCGATGACGATGTCGTGCGCGACGGCAGTCGGGCGATGTCCATCCGCAGCTTTGCGCGCGACCACCACATCAGCGCCCATACGGTGGCGCAAGCCTACGATCGGCTGGTCGCCCAGGGCTATTTCCAGTCGCGTCCGCGTAGCGGCTTCTTCATCACCAGCCCGCACGACTATGGCACCCGGCCGGCCCAGAACGATGACGATCGCGAACCCGACCATCTTTGGCAACTGCGCTCGCACTTCACGCTACCCCAGCAACGACTGTGCGCCAGCAGCGGCCGCATGCCGTCGGATTGGATCGATGGCGACCTGATCAAGAGCGGCCTCAAGGCCCTGGCGGCGAAGGTCGACTCCAACCTCGGCCAGTATGGCGACCCGTACGGCTACAGTCCCTTGCGCAGCCTGCTGCAGGGCAAGCTGCTGGGCCTGGGCATCCATACCCAAAGCGACCAGGTCCTGCTGACCAATGGCGCCTCGCAGGCCGCGGACCTGGTCATGCGCCACCTGCTGCGACGCGGCGACAAAGTGCTGGTGGACGACCCCGGCTACTTCAACCTGTTCAGCAACCTGCACCAGTACGGCATCCGCCCGATCCCGTTGCCACGCCTGCCGGACGGGCCAGACCTGGACCGGCTCGACGCCCTGGCGCGCGAACATCGGCCAGTCATGATGTTTACCCAGTCGATGCTGCACGCGCCGACCGGGTCCTGCATCTCGCCGGCCAATGCGCACCGCTTGCTGAAGCTGGCCGAGCAGTTCGATTTTCGCATCGTCGAGAACGACGTCTATTGCGACATGCTGGGTGTGCAGCTGCCGCGCATCGCCACGCTCGACCAGCTGTCGCGAGTGCTGTATGTGGGCAGTTTCTCCAAGACCCTGTCCTCGGCCACCCGGGTCGGTTTCATCGCCGGCGCGGCCGAACTGGTGCGCGAACTGTCCAACGTGAAGATGGTGGCCAGCATCACCGGCAGCCAGATCGATGAGCGCCTGGTATATCACGCGCTCACGGCAGGCCAGTACCGGCGTAGCGTCGAGCGACTGCGGTTTCGCCTGGCCGACAGCCAGCAGGTCGCCTGCGACCTGCTCGAAGGCGCCGGCTTCGAGTTGTTCTGTCGCCCGCTCGGTGGCAAGTTCGTCTGGGCCCGACACCCGGCCATCGACGACTCCGAAGACATCTGGCGCAGCGCCGCCGCGGCCGGCATCCTGATCGCGCCGGGCAAGGTATTTCGCAACAACCTGCAGGCAACGCCATGGTTCAGGCTCAACGTGGCCTATAGCGGCGAGCCGGCCTTGGCCAGGTTCCTGGCCGGTGTCTGCCCGCCGGCCCACGCCTGAACCAGGCGGCGTGCCGGCCAGGCAGCGCCCCGCCACGATCTCTGGATTTCTTTTTCCATGCCCTGGAAAACAGGTCGACATGGTGCATACGCGCGCGTTTCAGGTGCGGCGCGCATCGCCCGGGTGCATCGTCGGGATCGCTGTGTTGAGCAGGCTCCGGCGCGGGCGCCCTGGCTTTTCCAGGTCCCGTGCGCACGGAATATTTTTTGTTGTACCGCCACCACTCGGGCACGAAGAAATACGGCTGCCCCACAGGCTGCTTCTTCCGGTCCTGTGCGCATCTGTACTGCTGGCTGCCCTCGATTTTCTCTAACAGAGAGCCTCCCGTATCGATACGCTCACGCACGCCGCGGGGGCACTGCTGCCCTGTCGATGATCGACGTCGGGCCGCAGCCGGGCGCCCGCATCGACGTCGGCGCCGACACCCCGCACGTATACGCGGGTCGCTGATCGAAACGTGTATCGAATTCCCACCAGTACAGCCATGCCGGTTTTCCCTGGCTCTGTCTACCGCTGCATGTCGTCACGCTCACTACCATGCGTTCATCCATGAAAAACGGGCTGGCCGAAGCGGCCGTGGCACCGGATGGATCCCTGCCGCCGGGGGCGGCCAGGAACCTTGCACCAAAGTGCTTTTACATGCTGTTCAATCTAAAGGGGTCATCAATGAAGAAGTCAATACTGGCATTTGCCGCTCTCGCTACCGTCACCGGTGCCGCGTGTGCACAAAGCAGCGTCACCATCTACGGCGTGGTCGACATGGGCTTGAAGGTCGAGAACGCTGGTTCCGGTACGTACCTGGGCATGGACAGCGGCAACCAGAGCGGCAGCCGGGTCGGTTTCAAGGGTACCGAAGACCTGGGTGGCGGCCTCAAGGCCAACTTCGTGCTGGAAGCCGGCTTCAACGCCGACACCGGTGCCCAGTCGACCGCCGGCGTACTGTTCAATCGCCAGTCGTACGTCAGCCTGTCGGGCGGCTTTGGCGAAGTCAAGCTGGGACGCACCCAGACCGTGGTGTATTCCAACGCGGCCGTGTTCGACCCGTTCGGTGATACGCTGGCCGGCGACTCCGCACGTATCTTCAACTATGGTGGCAGCCGTACCGACAACACCGTCAACTACAGCTTCGCGGCACAGAACGGCATCAACGGCCAGGCGGCCTACAGCTTCGGCGAAGTCGCCGGCAGCACCAGCGCGAACCGTACCGTCGCCGGCGCCATCGGCTATGCCGCAGGTCCCGTGGCGGTGGTGCTGACGCACCAGAACACCAAGAACGCCACCGGCACCGATGCCGCCAAGACCACGCTGTTGGGCGGCAACTACAACTTCGGCCTGTTGCAACCGTTCGTCGCCTATGCCATCAACAAGGGTGTCGGCACACTGGACACGCGCGATGCGCTGGTCGGCCTGAACATCAACCTCAGCGCGGCCGACGTGATCATGACCTCGGTCATGCACAAGTACGACAAGTTCGCCGCACATCGCGACGCAACGCAGATCGCACTGGGCTACAGCCACATGCTGTCCAAGCGCACCAACCTGTATACCAGCTGGTCGCGCCTGTCCAACAACTACAACATCAACTATCGCGTCACGCGTAACGGCGCCGCCGATAACCTGTTCAACGTCGGTATCCGTCACAAGTTCTGATGCAACTCATTTGACATCTTGAGGGGGTGGCGGCCTTGAGCCGGCCGTCACCCGCAGTGCCAGCGGTGATTTGATGCGAACGGATCACGGCTTTGGTCCGGCGTGCCATGGCACGGCCGGATTTTTTTGCGCCGCGCCGCTACCGGACAGCTAGTACGGCGCAAAAGGAAGCAGCCGCTCGAGATAGTGCAGATATTCCGCCAACGGCCCGGCATGCAGCAACTGTAGATAGCTCATTGCTCTTTCCCTTATCGATACGTGACGATCTCAGATCACCTTGACGAACAGGCCGGCCACCGCGGTGGGGATGCTCATGTGGGTCAGCTCATAGGCAAGTTGGAACAGGTAGGGCATGTCATTCTCCTGGCAAATACCCGGGTCGTGGGGTGATGCATCCGGGTTGATTGCATCTTGCCCGCGCCCGGTTACAGCAGCATTGCAGCAGCGTGCCTGAATGTTTCACTTGAAATCCGCAGTGACGCCGGTCGGCATCACTTCTCATAGGCGTTGCCGCTTTCCAGCGGATCGTCCATGTAAAACGCCATGAAAGTCTTGCGGGACGGATGTCCCTGCGGGCATTTGTCGAACGACCACATCACCGATGACAGGCGTTGCTCCCGGCCTGGCTGCAGGTCGCTGGCAAACAGGTGGGCCGCGCCCAGCGTCATGAGCGTGCGCCCCACCGTGCCGTAGTCCTGTGCGCGCAACGCAATAGACGGGAGGTGAGAGTTGTATGTCCGGCTGTCGGGTTGCGCGGCAATCTCTCCATCCAGCTCGAAGTCCTTTTTCAGGTAGGCGGCCAGCCATTCGTGCAGTGGCAGCTCACCGGCACCAAGCGCGGTGGCGAGCAACAACCTGGCATCGTGCTGCAGCGGATGGGCCGCGTCCTCGGCTGCGGCATGAAGCTCCTGCAGCGTGACCAGCGGCAACGCCTGACGCCCTGCCCTGCGATTGGCGTCGATATGCCGGGCGACCTGGATCACCGCTTGCGGCGGCAGCTCCCGCCCCCGATCCTGGCCGCTGAGGAGCTGCTCGACGACCGCCCTTACCTGCCCGGGATAGAGCGCCTCGCGCAGCAGTTGCTGTTGTATCAATTGACGTGGCACCGCATTGCGGTGAGGTGGACGCCGGTAGCCGGCAGCCACCGGCAAACGGCGTGCCGGTTCGGGTGATTCGCTCGGAATCTGCATATCGAATGGATGACTCGATGGGGCGCTGGCTTTCATGATGTCATTGCAGTGGACGTTGGACAGTCATGAGTGGCGATGTTGCCGATCCGGGTTCCTGCCCGACGCGGCCCGCCGGGCCTGCGGGCCCGGCGATCCCGGCGGGCTGCAGATACAAAAAAACCGCCTGGAGGCGGTCGAAGGAACCAGTGGGAGCTGGCTTATGGATAGACGATAGAGAAATTCACCGCGCTGGTCACGCTGCCGGCGGTGGCCGGGCCGGTGGCCACGTACTTGGCCAACAGCGGAATCGTCGCCTTGCCGTCCGTGGTCGACTGGACGACGGCCGTATTACCCGGTGCGCGGATGGCGGTATTGGTATTGCGGTCAGCCACTTGCACCATCACATTGGTCGCGGCGCCGGTGGTGGCGGTGTTCTTCAGATTGCCGGTGGCAGCATCGAAAGCGCCGCCTTCGAGCCTGATGGCCACGTCCTTGGAAGTCGATCCGCAATTTTCCAGTTGCACGTCGAAGGCCGTATCGCCCGCGGTGGTATTGGCGGCGCTCAGGGCCGACGCACTCACGCGCGGCAGGGCCACGGTCTGCGACTTGCCGGAGGCGCCGTAGGTGCAGGTGCTGGCGACCACCGAACCGGTGAAGTTGATGGTGCCGTCAGCGGCGAAGACCATGGCAGGCGACAACAGGGCAGCAACCAGGGAAGAGATCACGATCGATTTCATGGAAAACTCCTAATAGAGAATACACAGGTCAATGGCGAGGCCCTTGTCGCTCCGGCTTGGTCTTGCATCGCAAGCTGCCTGCCAGGCGCATGGGGTTTCTGTGGTGACGGCTCGCAAAAGACGCTCTCGACTTGCTTGGCTTGGGCATCCGTTGTTGTCATCACTTGTAGCCATCTTATCGATTCGATGATTCATAAAATATGAGAAAAGTCTCGAAAGATGCCCGACTTTTCCGCTCTGTTGCGGCATCCAAGGTGCGCAATGAATGACGGTGGAAAACGCAAAAAAGCCACCCGAAGGCGGCAAAAGGGAGAATGCGAGGTAATGACAGTTGATCAGAGCAGCCCGACATAATGGCCGAGATGTTCGGCCGCGCCCACTGTGCGGCCGGCGATCTGGATGAACGGATGGAGGACGGTGAGGAGCATGTCGTGGATCATGATGTTCTTCCTTTGAAGAGGGCCTGCGGTATGCGTCTGGCCATGTAGACATCATGCCGATCGGCGGTTTCACGCTTGTTTCAGCACTCCAGCCGAATGTTTCGATTGAAACCATCCGCCGTAAAAAAACCGCCCGAAGGCGGTCGAAAGAACCAGTGGGAGCTGGCTTAT
>NZ_AKJA01000085.1 GCF_000282575.1 Herbaspirillum sp. YR522
CAAGGTACCGCTGTTGTCCAGGGTTCCAGCCACGGAGACGGTGGTATCCGCTTGTGCCGAGCCCAGATTACCGCGATTGTCGAGCGCGCCGGCGGTGAGCGTCGTCGCGCCGTTGGCGCCGATCGTGCCGGTGTTGACGACGGCTTCGGCTGCGCGCGCCAACAGTGTCTGGTTGGCGCTCAGGGTGCCACTGTTTTCCAGGCGTCCATCAACGGTGACGACCGCATCTCCGGCTGCTGCGCCGATCATGCCTGCATTGCGTACGCCGACGCCGTGCTCGGTGGAACTCAGGTAGATGTGGCTGGCATACATGCCGCCCAGTTGCGCCACATCGATGGCCACGCCCGGTGCCGCACCGTTGGCGGCTACGCCCGGCGTGATGCTGGCCTGGTCGGCGCTGACCGTGTTCAGGCCGGCGGTGATCTTCAGGCTTTGTGCCCATATGCCGGCGTTGATATTGACCGCGCGTGCAATGATGTCGGCATATTCCGTGCCGCTGGCGTCCATGCCTGCACCGTCTACCGTGACGGTGCCTCCCGCGACACGATAGGCCTCCAGGCCAATGCCCGACACCACGGGCGACCCGGTGGTGAGGGTGACGCGATTGGCATTGACGAAGCCGCAACCGGAGCAGGTGATGCCGGCCGGATTGGCAATCACGACCTGGGCGCGGTCGCCGGCGACTTCGACGTAGCCGCGCAAGTAACTGGGATTGGGAGAGTTGACCTGGTTGACGATGACCCGCGCCGTGCCGGTAGCCAGCCAGGGGTTGCCCTGCACATGCCCGCCCAGCTGGGTCTGGGTCGGCGTGCGTGCATTGTTGAGAATGGCGCCGTTGGCGCCCACATCGAACTGGCGATATGCGTTGACCGACACCCCTGCCGTGTTCGGGGTCTGGACGTTGACCACCGGCACGCCATTGGCGCTGGACAGGACGGTCGGCTGCTGGTTGCCCGGCGCGTTGCGATCACTGTAGATCTGCCCATGCGCCACGACCGTATTCATCGCCATGGCCAAGGCCACCGCCAGCAACGAAAACTTCAGTGCTGGCGCAGGAGCACCCGAGTGGGCGCTGCACGCAGACGAACCGGTCGCGCCGCTGGCACCGCTGGTGCCGGATGCATTTTCGGCGACGGCCATCGGCTCGCCGCGGCGTTGGTTGAAGACGACCTTATAACGTTGACGGTTCAAGTGACTACCCCGCGGGGGATTCTTGTATTGGGACTCCGCGTCGCGCCTTGCCCCCCGATGGCTCGTATGGCGCAGTTCCCGGACGGCAAGAATTACCTTGCCAAAGGGCAAGATGTTAATTTATGTTAGGTGCCCGTTAGAAATATTCTTGTGATTCGAGAATTTTTCGTTGTTATTGGATTAATAAACTGAGAATTTTTCGCAACATTCTTTCCACTGCGACAATTTTTATCGACTGCTCTGTGGTCAGATCAACACAACAATTTCAAATGTCTTCCCGCTTATTGCTTCCAGGCCTGGCGTCATTGGCTGTTCTCGCTTTCACAATCACGGCTGTTCACGCGCAGACCGCGCCAATTCAGGAACAATTGCAACGCGAACGGGAACGGGTGCTGCGCCAGCAGCAGGAGCAGCGCCCCGATGTCAGTCTGGGCGCCCCGTCCAAGGCAGCCATATCGGCAGCGGTGTTTCCTGACGACGAACAACCCTGCAAGAAAATCGATTCGATCACGCTGGACGGGGATGCGGCCGATCACTTCAGATTTGCGCTGGATAGCGTGACCGGCGCCGACGGCGCCCTCGGGCGCTGCCTGGGCAGCAAGGGCGTCAATGCGGTACTCACGCGTGTGCAAAATGCCGTCATCGCCAGCGGTTACACCACCACGCGCATCCTCGCCATGCCGCAGGACCTGGCCGGGGGCAAGCTGACGCTGACCGTGGTGGCCGGCCGTGTGCGTGCCATCCGTTTCGCGCCCGGCGCCGACGTGCGGGGCACTGCGGCCAATGCATTGCCGATATCCAAAGGTGACCTGCTCAATCTGCGCGATATCGAGCAAGGCCTGGAGAACTTCAAGCGCGTGCCCACCGCCGAGGTCGATATCAAGATCACGCCCGCCGAAGGCGAGGACGCTCAACCCGGCGAGAGCGACCTGGTGATCCAGTATCGACAGGCTTTTCCGTTGCGCGTGTCGGCCACGCTGGACGATGGTGGCGCGCGCGCCACCGGGAAATACCTGGCGGGATTGACGCTGGCCTACGACAACTGGTGGACCGTCAACGACCTCTTCTACGTCAACCTCAGTCGCAGCGTGGGCCACTACGGCGATGAAGGCAGTAGTGCCACCACCGTGCATTACTCGCTGCCGTTCGGCTATTGGCTGTTTGGCACCACCATCTCCAGCAACAAGTACCACCAGACGGTATCGGGAGCGTTCGAAAACTTCGTCTACAGCGGCCAGTCGCAGACCACCGAACTGAAGCTGTCGAGACTGATCTACCGCGATAGCGTGCGCAAGACCACCGTTCATCTGAAGGGCTTGGTGCGCAACGCTCACAATGCCATCGACGACACCGAGATCGGTGCGCAGCAACGGCGCAACACCGCGTGGGAAACCGGCATCAATCATCGTGAATTCGTCGGCAGCTCGACGCTCGACGCCACATTCGCCTATCGGCGCTCGCTGGACCGGCAAGGCGCCGAACCTGCGAGCGAGTTCGACCTGCCGCAGATCGCCACGCGCTATGGCCTGTTGCTGGCCGACGCGTCGATCAATGTTCCATTCAAGGTCGGCCCGGTCGCGTTGCGCTACTCCAGCGCTGCGCGGGCACAGTGGAACCGCGGCAACCTGCCGCCGCAAGACCAGTTCTCGATCGGTGGACGGTATACGGTGCGCGGCTTCGATGGCGATCTGACATTGCAGGCCGAGCGCGGCTGGTTCGTCCGCAATGAACTGTCGGCAGCGCTGGGCCAAAGCGGCCAGGAATTCTATGCCGGCGTGGACACCGGCCAGGTAGCCGGCCCCAGCGCCGGGTTTCTCACCGGTCGTCGGTTGACGGGTGCGGCGATCGGCTTGCGCGGCGCGCTGTACAAACTGTCTTACGATGCGTTCCTGGCGACGCCGCTGGCCAGGCCGGATCATTTCGCGACGGCGCGCGTGACCGGGGGATTCAGTCTGGCTTGGGCATTTTAGAAAAAAGACAAACGTCGAATTACAGAGCAGCCTGATTGGCTACTGGCAACTATATCTTTTCCCGAGCGGAAACAGGGTAATCCCCATTTCTCATGTTCGCCAGAAGTAGAAACGTC
>NZ_AKJA01000086.1 GCF_000282575.1 Herbaspirillum sp. YR522
CCGCCGCTTGCGGCTCGGAAATAAACGATCAGGCGTCGCGGGTGAAACTCAACTGGCCGTTTTCCACCCCGACGTGGACCACGTCCTTGGGGCCGAAACTGCCGCCCAGGATGGCCTTCGACAGCGGGTTCTCGATCTCCTGCTGGATCGCGCGCTTGAGCGGACGCGCCCCATACACCGGATCGAAGCCGGCCTCGGCGATCTTCTGCAGCGCCGCGTCGCTGATCTCCAGTCCGATCTCGAGCCTGGCCAGGCGCTGCTCGAGTATGCGCAGCTGGATCCTGGCGATGGCGCCGATGTTCTTCTCGTCGAGCGCATGGAACACCACCAGCTCATCGACCCGGTTGATGAATTCCGGCCTGAAATGGGTGCGCACCTCGGCCATCACCGCCAGCTTGACCAGCGCCGGATCGCTGCCCTCCATCGACTGGATCTTGTGCGAGCCAAGATTGGAGGTCATCACGATCACGGTGTTCTTGAAGTCCACGGTACGACCCTGGCCATCGGTCATGCGGCCATCATCGAGCACCTGCAACAGCACATTGAACACATCCGGATGCGCCTTCTCGATCTCGTCGAGCAGGATCACGCTATAGGGCTTGCGCCGCACCGCCTCGGTCAGGTGACCACCCTCCTCGTAACCGACGTAGCCGGGGGGCGCACCGATGAGCCGCGCTACCGAGTGCTTCTCCATGAATTCGCTCATGTCGATGCGAATGATCGCCTCTTCGGTATCGAACAGGTATGACGCCAGGGTCTTGCACAGCTCGGTCTTGCCCACGCCGGTGGGGCCCAGGAACATGAATGAACCGTAGGGCTTGCTGGGGTCGCCCAGGCCGGCGCGCGAACGACGGATCGCGTCCGAGACGGCAATGATGGCCTCGTCCTGGCCCACCACCCGCTCATGCAGCACTTCTTCCATGTGCAGCAACTTCTCGCGCTCGCCCTGCATCATGCGCGAGACCGGGATGCCGGTGGCGCGCGCGACGATCTCGGCGATCTCCTCGGCACCGACCTGGGTACGCACCAGGCGCGGCTTCTCGCCGGTCACGCCGGCGGCGTCCTTCTTGTTCTGCACCTCGAGCGCGGCCTCGAGCTCGGCCAGCTTGCCGTACTTCAGCTCGGACACCTTCTGCCAGTCGCTCTTGCGGGTCGCCTCCTCCATCTGGATGCGCAGCTTCTCGATCTCTTCGCGCAGTTGCTGGCCGCCTTGCGCGGTCGACTTCTCGGCCTTCCAGATTTCTTCCAGGTCGGCGTACTCGCGATCCAGGCGGGCGATTTCTTCCTCGATCAGCTGCAAGCGCTTCTGCGAAGCCTCGTCCTTCTCGCGCTTGACGGCTTCGCGCTCGATCTTCAGCTGGATCAGACGCCGGTCGAGCTTGTCCATGACCTCAGGCTTGGAATCGATCTCGATCTTGATCTTGGCGGCGGCCTCGTCGATCAGGTCGATCGCCTTGTCCGGCAGGAAGCGATCGGTGATATAGCGATGCGACAGTTCGGCCGCGGCCACGATGGCCGGGTCGGTGATGTCGACGCCATGGTGCACCTCGTATTTTTCCTGCAGCCCGCGCAGGATGGCAATGGTCGCCTCCACGCTCGGCTCGTCGACCAGGATCTTCTGGAAACGGCGCTCCAACGCGGCGTCCTTCTCGATGTATTGTCGGTACTCGTCGAGCGTGGTGGCGCCCACGCAGTGTAGTTCGCCACGCGCCAGCGCCGGCTTCAACATGTTGCCGGCATCCATGGCGCCCTCGGCCTTGCCGGCGCCGACCATGGTGTGCAGCTCATCGATGAAGACGATGGTCTGGCCTTCGTCCTGGGCGATCTCCTTGAGGACCGACTTGAGCCGCTCCTCGAACTCGCCGCGATACTTGGCGCCGGCCAGCAATGCCGCCATGTCCAGCGACAGCACCCGCTTGGACTTGAGGCTGTCGGGCACCTCGCCGTTGACGATGCGCTGGGCCAGGCCCTCGACGATGGCGGTCTTGCCCACGCCGGGCTCGCCGATCAGTACCGGGTTGTTCTTGCTGCGCCGTTGCAGCACCTGGATCGCACGCCGGATCTCGTCGTCGCGGCCGATCACCGGGTCGAGCTTGCCGGCGCGGGCGCGTTCGGTCAGGTCCAGCGTGTATTTCTTGAGGGCCTCGCGCTGGCCTTCGTCCTGCTGCGACGACACCGAGGCGCCACCCCGCACGGCCACGATGGCAGCCTCCAGCGACTTGCGGGTCAGGCCGTTGTCGCGCGCGGCGCGCCCGGCATCGGATTTGTCGTCCACCAGGCCCAGCAACACCATTTCGCTGGACACGAACTGGTCGCCGTGCTGCTGGGCTTGCTTGTCGGCCAAGTTCAGCAGCGCCACCAGCTCGCGCCCGACCTGCACCTCGCCGCCATTGCCGGACACCTGCGGCAGGCG
>NZ_AKJA01000087.1 GCF_000282575.1 Herbaspirillum sp. YR522
GCCCGCTTGACGTCGGGCATCGGTTCGCGCCGCGCGCGCATCCAGCACACCACCGCGATGGCGATGGTGGCGATGGCCGCCGGCATCAGGCCGCCGATGAACAGCGCCGTGATCGATACGCTGCAGACGGCGCCGATGGTGATCAGCACCAGGCTCGGTGGTATGGTCTCGGTCATGGCGCCGGACGACGACAGCAGCGCCACCAGTTCCTCGGGCCTGGAGCCGCGCTTCTTCATCTCGGGAAACAGCGCCGGTGCGATGGCGGCCATGTCGGCCGCCTTCGAGCCCGAAATGCCCGACACCAGGAACATCGCCCCCAGCAGCACATATTGCAGGCCGCCCCGCACATGGCCCAGCAACGACGCCATGAAGTCGATCAGGGTCTTGGCCAGGCCACTCATCTCCAGCAGCGAGCCCAGCAGCACGAACAGTGGCACCGACAGCAGGATCAGGCTCGACATGCCCTCGTCCATGCGACTGACCACGATCATCAGCGGCGCATTGGTGGCCAATGCCAGGTAGGCCATGGTGGCGGTGCCGAAGGCGAACGCAATCGGAATGCCGCCGGCCACGCAAAAGCCGATCAGCACCACAAAGAACACGATCAGGTTGTAGTTGCCCATGGCCAGCAGGGCCGGCCTGGCCAGCCACAGGCCGCCAGCGACAGCGGCCACCACCAGCAGCGCCGAGCCCAGCAGGCGCAGGCTGGTGACCGACGCCATGCGCGAGACGGCCGCCAGCAGCATCAGGATCGCTCCCACCGGCAAGGCGCCGGCCCGCAGGCCGTCGGGGATCTCCAGCGCCGGCGTGGTGATGGCCATCTGTTCGAGTGCGTGATCCACCGCCGGGTGGATCACCATCAGCACGAAGATGCACACCACCAGCGCGGCCACCGTCTCGAGCCAGATCCGGCCCTTGTCCGACATCTTGTTGATGATGGCGGTCAGCCGCATGTGCTCACCGCGGTCCAGCGCCAGCACCGCGCCCAGCATCGACAGCCAGATGAACAGGATGGAGGCCAGTTCATCCGACCAGATCAACGGGTCATGCAGCGCGTAGCGATAGATCACGCCGGTCAGCAGCACCACCGTCTCGGCCACCACCAGGGCCGCCGCGGCGGCACCGACGACGTGCATGACGAGGCGGTTCAACCCCACCAGCGCACGCGCGGCCGGGTTCATGTTGACCGGCTCGCGGTAAGTCATTGCAGCTTCCATCATCAACCTCCTGCGATATCGTGTCAGGCCAGCTTGCCGGTGTACTTCTCCAGCAGGGCCCAGGGCTCGTCGCCGAACTTCTTGTGCCATTCGGCATAGAAACCGGCGCTGCGCAGCTTGGCACGGAACGATTCGTTGTCGGTGTCGTTGAAGGCCATGCCCTTGCCTTTCATTTCACCCACCAGCGAATCGTTGAGCTTCTTGACGTCGCCCCGCTGGTTCAGCCCGGCTTCGTTGATGTTGCGGGTCATGATGTCCTGCAGATCCTTGGGCAGACGCTCGAAGGATTTCTTGTTGCCCAGGAACCAGAAGCCATCCCACATGTGGTTGGTGATGGAGCAGAACTTCTGCACCTCGTAGAGCTTGGCCGTGGAGATGATGGCCAGCGGATTCTCCTGGCCTTCGACGATCCTGGTCTGCAGCGCCGAGTACACCTCGGCGAAGTTGATCGAAGTCGGTGCGGCTTCGACTGCGCGGAACATCGAGGTCCACAACGGACTCGGCGGCACCCGCAGCTTCATGCTCTTGAGGTCGTCGGCGGTCTTGATCGGGCGCGTGCTGTTGGTGACCTGGCGGTAGCCGTTGTCCCAGATCTTCTCGAAGGCGAACAGGGCCGACTTGGCCTCGATCTGCTTGCGCACGTGGGCGCCCAGTTCACCGTCCATGGCGGCCCAGACCTGGTTGTAGTCCTTGAAGGCGAAGCCGATGCCGCTGATCTGTGCCGCCGGCACCAGCGTACCCAGGATCAGGGGCGAGAGCGTGAAGAAATCGATGGCGCCGGCGCGTACCTGCGACAGCATGTCGGTGTCGGTGCCGAGCTGGTTGTTGGGATAGAGCTGCAATTCGATGCGGCCCTTGGATTCGGCCGATATCTTGGCGGCCATTTCCTTGGCGCGCGTGTTCATCGGATGCGATATGGGAAGGTTGTTGGCGTACTTCAGGGTGAATTCGGCCGCATGTGCCGAAGTGCCATACAGGCCGGTGGCGGCGGCCGCCG
>NZ_AKJA01000088.1 GCF_000282575.1 Herbaspirillum sp. YR522
CACTGGCGGGGGAGCCAATGGCGACTAAGGACGTGGCCAGGAGCACACTGCAAAACAATTTCTTCATCATCACACACCTCTTTCTTTGAATTAATTCATGAGAATGCACAACCACGGGGGAGAGCGCTCCGGAGATTGAATTGTTGTGGCCGGAACGTGAGGGGGTGTCTCGGATTTGTATTTGTCCTAGCGACTTTGTTTGAAGAGACGAAGCGAGATTAACTCTTGTTACAAAAAATCTCAATAAATTTTGTTACGAAATGATCAAAATTTGTTGCGATGTAGGAATCCTGGAAGTCGCTCTGGTAAAGGGTTTCCGACGAAACTCACAAAAAATTTTTCCGCATCGCAATGTTCCGGAACATTGCCTTGGATAAACCTGAAAAATTAGCTTATTCGGTATGGCCGATGGCCCGGGTGGTTTTCCCGGGCGCAACCCGGCATCGTTCATGCGTGCATTGCCGAGTAGGCGGGAGCCGTTGCGCGGGCGTCGAGTGAGTCGTAGGTGGCAGCGACGAGCTGCGATATCCGCACCGCATCATCGGACCGGGTGGGATTGTAGACGACCATGTGCAGGTCCGGCCGGCCATCGACGGCGAAGCCGGAATACTCCAGTTCCAGCAAGCCCAGGCCGGGATGATGCACGCGCTTGGTTCCCTCGCCGTGGACGCGCACGTCATGGTCTTGCCATAGCGCCGCAAATTCGGGACTGGTCCGGCTCAGTTCGTCGACCAAAAGCGCGGCCTGCGAAGTGGCCCCGGCCCTGGTGACGTCGGCCCTGAAGGCGGCGACGACGAAACGGGCAATGCCATCCCAGTCGTCCTGGCGCTGGCGCACTCGCGAATTGGAAAAGATCAGTCGCAGGATGTTGCGCTGCTCCACCGGCAACGCACTGTAGTCGGTCAGTACCACGGCCGCGGCGCGGTTCCAGGCCACCACATCCCAGGTCGAGGTGCGGATGATGGCGGGGCTGACTTCGAAGGCATCCAGCAGGCGCTGCAATCTCGGCGTGATGCCTTCACCGCGGGTGAACTTCAGGTCCGGTGGATGGCCACGTCCGAGCAGGAACATATGTTCGCGCTCTGGCTCGGTCAGCATGAGCCCGGCGGCGATGCGATTGAGCACGTCGACCGATGGCGCACCGCCGCGCCCCTGTTCAAGCCAGGTGTACCAGGTGGTGCTGATGTTGGCCAGCTGGGCGACCTCTTCGCGCCGTAGTCCGGAGGTGCGCCGCCGCGCGCCTGAAAACCCGAACGCCGCCGGATCCAGCCGGCTCCTGCGGTCCATCAGATAGGTGCCGAGCGTCTTTTCCGGTGTCGTGGCCATGCTTATCCTGTTGAGTGTTATACCCCTATAAGGTCACTACTTTAACAGGATAACAAAACGGCGCATGCTGCAATTCCCATTACCAAGGAGAACCTCATGCGGATATTTCTTACCGGCGCCACCGGCTTCATCGGATCCAGGCTTGTCATCGAACTCATCCATGCCGGTCACCAGGTGCTGGGGCTGACGCGTTCGCGGGCGGGCGAGCAGGCATTGCAAGCGATCGGCGCGCAAGCGCACCGTGGCGATATCGAAGACCTTCAGAGCTTGCGCGAGGGCGCCGCCCAATGCGAAGGCGTCATCCACACCGCGTTCGACCATGACTTCAACCACTTCGTGGCCAATTGCGAAAAGGACCGGCGTGCCATCCTGGCGCTGGGCGAGGGCCTGCGGGACAGCGAGGCGCCATTGCTGATCACCTCGGGTACCGGCATGGGCCAGGCAGGCCCTGGCCAGCTGGCCACCGAAGACCAGTTCGACCCGGCGCACAGGCATCCGCGCATTGCCTCGGAACTGGCCGGGCAGGCGCTGCTGCAGCAGGGACTCAATGTGTCGGTGATGCGCTTGTCCCAGATCCACGATGCCACCCGCCAGGGGCTGGTGACGTACCTGGTTGCGCTGGCACGCGAGAAGGGCGTCTCGGCCTATATCGGCCAAGGGCAGAATCGCTGGTGCGCCGCGCACGTCTCGGACGCGGCCCGGCTGTACGTATCGGCATTGGAAAGACGCCAGCGTGGCGCACGCTACCACGCAGTGGCCGAGCAGGGTATCACGCTGCGCTCGATTGCCGAGGTCATCGCAAGGCAACTGGGGCTGCCGGTGCAAAGCGTACCCGAGCAGGATGCGCCGGCGCATTTCGGATGGCTGGCAGGCTTTGCCGCCTCGGACATGCCGGCCAGCAGCGCCTGGACCCAGCAACGGCTGCAATGGCATCCCGCAGGGCCTGGCCTGCTCACCAGCCTGGCGCAGATCGCGCCATGAGGGCTTCAGGCCGTCCCGGGCCGAGTGGCCGCGGTGGCTATTTGAAGTGATAGCTCACGGCCACCAGCGCCATGTCTTCGATCTTGTGGTTCACCAGCGGGCTGTCGGAGACGGCGTTGCCCAGCCACTTGCGACGCCAGGTCAGGTTGAGGCGCCAGTTGTCGGGCAGTGCCACATCGGCCGACAGGCCCAGGATCGGGTTGGTCGATGCGCCGGCCTGGTATTGGCGATAGCCGCTGGCGACCGATTCGTTGGCGGTCACGCCGACGAAATAATTGTTATAGCTGGCGCTGCGGCGCTCCACGCCCAGTTGCGGGTACAGGTTGAAGGGGCCGGCGGTCAATTGAGCGGCATAGATCGCTTCGAACAGCGAGCCGTGGGAGTCATTGACGTCATAGAAGGCATTCAGGAAGAAAGCCCCGTAGCGGGTTTCCTGGTAGGTGCCGATGCCCAGTGGTACCGGGTTGGAGCGGCGGCGCAGGCCACGCTCGGCATCGAAGCCGTCGAAGCTGGCGCGCGCGGCGAATTCGAGATAACCGGCGCCGATGCGCGCGGTCTTGACGCCGAAGGTGTCGAGTCGTGCGAAGAAGCGGCCATAGTCGAAGTAGGCGTAGGGCAGGACCTTGTTCTGGTCGCTCTTGCCCAGCACGTTGCGTTCGAGGTGGAATACCCCGGCGCCGAGATCGCCGACGATGCGGTCCTGCAGGGCCAGGCTGTCGGTTGGCGCAGTGGCCTGCTGGGCCATGGCGGGCGCGGCGCACAGCAGTGAAAGGGTCAGGGCGAAGGCGGTTTTCATGATCGGAGTCGTGGTGACGGCTGCCGCACGATACGGCAGCCA
>NZ_AKJA01000089.1 GCF_000282575.1 Herbaspirillum sp. YR522
CCCCCAGCCTCGGTAGTGGCAGCGAAGGTAACGCGCTGCTCATTTCAGCCGCAGCCAGTGCCGCTGGTCCAGCGTCGAGGACCACCGTGATGCTGGACTGCGGCTTTGCTTTGCGCGAAACCGAGCGCCGCATGCTGCGGCTCGGACTGGACCCGTCCGACGTCTCGGCCATCGTCGTCACCCACGAGCATTCTGACCATGTCAGTGGCGTGTTCAAGTTTGCGCGTCGCTACCGGGTGCCGGTCTGGCTCAGCCATGGCACGTACCAGGCAGTGGCCGCGCATGCCAGCGAAGTCGATATCCGACTCTGCGCCGATGGCCAGGCAATCGCCATCGGTGACCTGCAGCTTATCCCTTACACCGTCCCCCACGATGCCCGCGAACCGGTGCAGTACGTCGCCAGCGATGGCGACCGTCGACTCGGCGTGCTGACCGACGCCGGCCAGTCCACCGCGCACCTGATCCAGGCCCTGGGCGCGTGCGATGCCTTGCTGCTGGAATGCAATCACGACCGCCAGATGCTGGACGATTCACCGTATCCCGCCTTCCTCAAGCGCCGCATCGGCGGCGCCTATGGCCACCTGGCCAACGAGACCAGCGCCGAGATCCTGCAGGCGCTCGATCGCAGCAAGCTGCGCCGGGTGGTCGGCGCGCACCTGAGCGCACAGAACAATACGCCCGCGCTGGCGCTGGCCGCGCTGCAAGCGGTCATGGGTGAGTCGTTCGATGGCTTGCATATCGCTTGCCAGGAGCAAGGATTCGACTGGCTAGCGGTCTGACAGAAACGCGAGTAGGTCAGTATTTTGTCAGCCATGCCGGTCGCGATGCGGGCCGACCTGCTGCCAGGCCGCGCATCGATGCGCACCGCAAGGCCTGGTTTTCCCGCCCGTGTGCGGCTGTCCTGGCAGCCAATGTCAGCCGCTTGTCATGGACTTGTCATGGACATGTCAGCCTGCCATTGGCGGGCTTTCCATGGCGCTGTGGGCATGGCCGGAAAATCTAACTAATCGAGGGCAGGAAAAGCGTGGCAGGCGCACGCAGAGACAGTGCGGCAACAGAGGCAGGGAGTGAGGTATCGCTTGTTGAGGGCGAAAAAAAACCGGCCGCGAAGGACCGGTTCTTTTAGAAAATAATCTTTCGATTACTTTGCAGGTGCAGCGTCAGCTGGCTTTGCATCGGCGGCAGGAGCAGCAGGTGCTTCAGCAGCAGGAGCAGCAGCGGCAGGCGCTTCAGCAGCAGGAGCGGCAGCGGCAGGCGCTTCGGCAGCTGGTGCTGGGGTAGCGGCAGGCGCTTCGGCAGCAGGTGCTGGTGCAGGCGCAGGTGCTTCTTCCTTCTTACCGCAAGCAACCAGGGCAACAGCCAACAACGATGCGATCAACAGGGACTTTGTCATGAATATTCCTTCAATATTTGAAAAATTGTGCGATGAATAATTACCGGTAATTATCGCTCTACAGGAGGCTCTCGCCGTACGCTCGAACCTTGCGGTTCGTATTTCGGTTGTTGCTTCTTTTTGCTGCCGAAACAAACCGGACAACGAAAACTTTCCAGTCCGTTATTATAGCGATTTTTTGCCGATTTCGCAGCGGAACGATTCTTTTTAGTAAGAATTTGTAAGTTCTTACATCTAAGTCCCTGTTGCTGGAAGGCCTTTAACGGCGCAGGTTTGCGCCAGATCGGGCCGACCTCGTCAAGCTGATTTCGGTTAGATTCCAACACACTTCAATTTAGTTCGAGCCAGCCACTTTCATGCCACTGATGGAACGCTTCGAGCAGGTCTTCGGAGGCCGTGGCGAAGTCGCTCTTGGCCAGTATGCGCTGGTCTGCCAGGCGTGCCAGTATCGCTTTATCCGCGCGCCCCACCTCGAATGATTCGCCGTTGATGAAAACATGCGACGCGCGATACAGCATCTGGGTCTTGCGGTGCAGTCGAAGGCCCCGTTTGCGCGCCTCCTGGAAAAAGCGAGCAAATGAAATTTCGGGAGGGGCGTCGAAGGTGACGCTCAACTTCGGTTCGGACAGGTATTCACCGAGGAAGATGGTGATGTCATCGTCGGTGAAGCGGATCTTGTTGAGTTCATCGCGCAGGCGTCGGACCATGTCCACCGGCAGTTCGGCGGGCTTGCTGGTGGCCTTGAGCTCGGGGTCGGCAAAGCGCCCGGGCAGGTCGATGCTGTCGAGCATGTATTCGAGGAAGGCTTCGCCCAGTTCCTGGTGGGCCGGCGCGCGAAATCCTATCGAATAAGTCATGCATTCGCCGACCGCCACGCCATCATGCGCATACTGGGGCGGCAGGTACAGCATGTCGCCCGGTTCCAGCACGAACTCCTGCTCGGGTTCGAAGTGGCGCAATATCTTCAGCGGCACGTCTTCTTTCAGGCTCAGGTCTGTTTGCGCGCTGATGCGCCAGCGGCGCTGTCCATGCGCTTGCAGCAGGAACACGTCGTACGAATCGAAATGCGGGCCGACGCCGCCGCCGTCGGTGGCGAAGCTGATCATCAGGTCGTCCAGGCGGGCATCGGGGATGAAGCGAAATTGGCGCAGCAGGGCGTCGGCGGCGTCGTCATGCAGGTTCACACCCTGCACCAGCAGGGTCCAGGCTTTCTGCTTGAGCGCGGGCAACTTGGCCAGCGGGCCGTGCTGCATGTCCCAGCCGTCGCTGCGATGAGTGATCAGGCGCGACTCGACGTCGTCCCGACCAGCCAGGTCGAACAGCGCCTGGCGTGAGAGGGGGGGCTGGAAGGCGGGAATGGCCTGGCGGATCAGCAGCGGCTTCTTATGCCAGTAGTCACGCAGGAATTGGGCGGGCGTGATGCCGCCGAGCAAGGCAGTTTTTGTCATGGCGACATTATAGGCGCGCAAACAGTCGGCGAGCAGCGGCGCGGCATCCTGGTTTGATGCAGGTATAATTCCGGACTGATACAGACGAGTCCTTGTCATGCGCTCTGGCAAGGTGGAACGCTCTCTGCCCACCGGCTCGCTGGTGCTCCGCAGCAGATGGAACAAGTACAGCGCGGTCGCTCCCGCAAACATCAATACAAGGACATTCCCGATGAAGATCGAAAAGAACACCGTAGTTTCCGTGAAGTACAAGCTGTCCGATGCCCAGGGCAACCTGATCGAGGAAAGCAGCGAACCGATGGTGTACCTGCACGGCGGTTACCAGAACACGCTGCCCAAGATCGAAGAAGCGCTCGACGGCAAGGAAAACGGGTATTCGACCCTGCTGCAGGTCGAACCCGAAGATGCCTTCGGTGAATACGACGCCGCCCTGGTCAAGATCGAGCCGCTGTCGCGCCTGCCGCAGCCCATCGAGGTGGGCATGCAGTTCGAAGGCTCGCCCGACGACGACGAGCAAGAATCGGTCATCTTCACCGTCACCGAAGTGGCCGAGGACAAGGCCGTGCTGGACGGCAACCATCCGCTGGCCGGCATCGCGCTGCGCTTCGACCTGTCCGTCATCGACGTGCGCGCCGCGTCCGACGAGGAAATCTCCCATGGACACGTGCATGGCGCCCACGGTCATCACCATCATCACGATGAAGACGACGGCGAGCAAGGCGACCACTTCCGTAGCCAGCCGTTGAACTAGGATTGCCGCTTCAAGAAAACGCCCGCCCGGCTGGTCCCGGCGGGCGTTTTTGGTTATTGGCGCACCGGCACCGGCGCCCGCCGGTCAGCGCCGTTCGCCGTCGGCATCGGCCACCGCAAACAACTGCGGCAAGTGGTCGTCGACCACCACCTTGAGCCAACGCTCGCCCACCCCGACGACTCCCACATTACCGGTCCACAGGATGCGCGGCGGCGCCTTGCCGCTGGCGACGTCGCCGTGCACCATCAATACCCGTCCCGGAAAGCGCCCCGAGAAGTCGGAGAAGCTGCGGCGTATCTCGCTGAAGCCATCGCGCTGGGTACGAAAGAAAGAGCGTCGCGGCGGGGTCGAGAACAGGTTGCCGTCGGCAAAGAACACAATGGCGCCGACCTTCTTGAGCGCGGCAAAGGCGAACAGGTGCTGCAGCCAGTTGCGGTTGGCGATGAGGCGGTCCTCGAATTCGTTGTTGCGCCCGCCATCGAGCAGGAAGTGGTTGTTGGCGGCGGGCAGGTTGATGGTGGCGAACAGCACGTTGCCGACTTCCCAGCGGGTGTTCTCGGCATAGCTGCGAAACTTGGCCGTGAGCGACTGGCGCAGCAGCGGCAGCTTGCTGGCGCCCAGCGAGAATTCGCCGGTATGAAACTGTTCGCGCACCTGGGTCAGCCGTTCGGTGGTGCTGGTCTTCTGGCCCCTGGCGTTGCAATTGAGCCAGTCACTGGCGGCCAGCGACATGATCACCCCGTTCTGGGCGTGCGAAACGATCTCCCTGCGCTGTGCATAGAGGCCGTCGTCACAGGCTTCGGTGGGTGACTTGACGCCGTTGACCACCACGAACGCCAGGTTGTCGGTATCGGTCTCGGCGATCGATTTCTGCAGCAGGGCTGCGCCGTCGGTGCTGCCCTGCGCATGGCCGATGACGGCAAATGCAAAATCCTGCGGTGCGGCCAGGGCCGGGGTGGCCGCGCAGGCGAACAGGGCAATGGTCAGCAGTCGCGTTATCGACATCGGGCGCCAATGTGGGAGATCGGATGTCGGGCGTGGAGGCGCCGACGTTCAGTTTTCGTGCAATTGCTTCAGTTGGTACAACGCGTCCAGCGCCTGGCGCGGGGTCAGCGTATCCGGGTCCAGTTGTTGTAGTTGTGCCAGCACTGCCTGGGCCTGCGGATCGGGTTGGACTGCATTTGGCGCGGCTTGTTCAGAAGTTTCTATTGCCTCCTCTTCGCATGGCTGATAGGGCGCCGCATGGAACAGGTCGAACTGCGGCGTGGCCTGGACCGACTGGTTTTCGAGCTGGCTCAGGTGACGCCGCGCGGCGCGGATCACCGCCGCCGGCACCCCGGCCAGCTGGGCCACCTGCAGGCCGTAGCTCTGCGAGGCCGGACCGTCCTGCACGGCGTGCAGGAACACGATGCTGTCCTTGTGCTCCACCGCCGACAGGTGCACGTTGGTGGCGCTGGGGTGGATCTCGGGCAGTTGCGTCAGCTCGAAGTAGTGGGTGGCAAACAGCGTAAAGCTGCGGGTGACATCGATCAGGTGACGCGCGATCGCCCAGGCCAGCGCCAGGCCGTCGAAGGTCGAGGTACCGCGACCGACTTCATCCATCAGCACCAGCGAATGTTCGCTGGCGTTGTTGAGGATGGCGGCCGATTCGGTCATCTCGACCATGAAGGTCGAACGCCCGCCCGCCAGGTCGTCGGCCGCGCCGATGCGGGTGAAGATACGATCGATCGGCCCGATGGTCGCGCTCGAGGCCGGCACGAAGCTGCCCACGTAGGCCAGCAGCGTGATCAGCGCCACCTGGCGCATGTAGGTCGATTTGCCGCCCATGTTGGGACCGGTGATGAGCAGCAGCTTGCGCTCGGCCGAGAGCTGGCAATCGTTGGCGATGAAGCGCTCGATCTGGTTCTCGACCACCGGATGGCGGCCCTGCTCGATCTGGATGCTGGGTTCGCTCACCAACAGCGGAGCGCACCAGTTGTTGCGGGCTGCGTGATCGGCCAGCGCCACCAGCGTGTCGAGCTGCGCGGTGGCATGGGCGATGGATTGCAGGCGCGGGATATGCTGGCCCAGCTCGGCCAGCAATTGCTCGTAGAGCAATTTCTCGCGCGACAGCGAACGCTCCTGCGCCGACAGGGCCTTGTCCTCGAAGGCCTTCAGTTCGGGGATGATGTAGCGCTCGGCGTTCTTGAGTGTCTGGCGCCGACGATAGTCGTCCGGCACCTTGTCGGTCTGGCCGTTGGTGACCTCGATATAGAAACCGTGCAC
Source organism: Herbaspirillum sp. YR522 (assembly GCF_000282575.1). Lineage (GTDB taxonomy): Bacteria > Pseudomonadota > Gammaproteobacteria > Burkholderiales > Burkholderiaceae_D > Herbaspirillum. The sequence continues at coordinate 5,858 of NZ_AKJA01000089.1, forward strand.
CTTGTTGTATTCGACCCGCAGGTTGGCGATGCCGGTGCGTTCGCGCTCGCGCGCCTCGAGATCGAGCAGGAACTGCCCGGCGTTCTCGGACAGCCCGCGCAGTTCGTCCAGCTCGGCGTCGTAGCCGCGCGCGATCACGCCGCCGTCGCGCACCAGTGCCGCCGGTTCCAGCTGGATGGCGCGCTCCAGCAGGTCGAGGCATTCGACCGGCGTAGCCAGCGCTTCGAGCAGTGCCTGCAGCAGCGGCGCGGCGGCATCGCGGGCGCACATCTCGACGTAATTGCGCAGCGAGCCCAGTTGCTGCAGGCCGGCGCGCAGGCCTGCCAGGTCACGCGGGCGGGCCGACAACAGGGCGATGCGGGTGGTGATGCGTTCGATGTCGGGCACTGCCGCCAGGGTGGCCGACAGGCCCGAGCAGGCGTCGGCGCGCATCAAGGCATTGACTGCCGCATGGCGCTCGCGGGCCACCGACTGGTCGCGCAGCGCGTGGTGCAGCCAGTGGCGCAGCAGGCGCGAACCCATCGCCGTGCGGCAATGGTCGAGCGTCGAGAACAGCGTGGGGGAGAGCGCGTTGGCGTCCTGTGCGCGGATGGTCTCGGTCAACTCCAGGTTGCGGCGGGTCGAGGCGTCGAGCCCGATGAATTCGTTCTCGGATTCGACCGTGAGCGCGCGCACATGCTGCAGGCCCCGGCCCTGGGTCGATTGCGCATAGCGCAGCAACGCGCCGGCCGCGCCCACCGCCACCTCGAGCGCCTGTGCGCCGAAGCCGTGCAGGCTCGCCACGCCCAGTTGTTCGAGCAAGGCCTTTTCGCTGCTGGGCAGGTCGAAATGCCAATCGGGCACATTCACGGCGCGGCCGGGCAGCAAGGCTGCCCAGTGCTCGAGCTGGCCATCGGCCACCAGCACCTCGGCCGGCGAGATACGTTCCAGTTCCTGCTTGATGCGGGTCTCCAGCAAGGCGCTGTCGACGGTGAATTCCATGAGCTTCAATGCGCCGCTGGCCATCGACAGCCACGACAGGCCGACCTGCACCTGCTTGCGCTGGCGCCCGGTCACGATCTGCAGCGCCAGCAGGCAGCGCTCGGATTTCTCGGGCAGCAGGTCGGAGTCACTGAGCGTGCCGGGCGTGACCACCCGCACCACCTTGCGCTCGACGGGTCCCTTGCTGGTGGCAGGGTCGCCGATCTGTTCGCAGATGGCCACCGATTCGCCCAGCTTGATGAGCCGTCCCAGGTACTGCTCCATCGAGTGGAACGGCACGCCGGCCATCTTGATGGGCGTGCCATTGGACGAACCGCGCTGGGTCAGCGTGACGCCCATCAGGCGCGAGGCTTTTTCGGCATCCTCGAAGAACAGTTCGTAGAAATCGCCCATGCGATAGAACACCAGCGTATGCGGGTGATCGGCCTTGATGCGCAGGTATTGCTGCATCATGGGCGTGTGAGCGGCGAGGTCTTTGGTCATCGGGCAGTCGGGGAGGTGCGGCGCGGCAGGCGCATAAATCAAAATGCGGACCGAGGTCCGCATGCATGAGCCGGAATTGTACGCGCAAGGACCGGGGTCGCCAAGCGTATTGCTACCGGGAAATGCCTGTTGTCCAGCCATGAAAAACAGGCGGCCGCCGAAGCGACCGCCTGTCCGATCCGCCAGGGGGGCCGAGCGGTTCGTGGGAGACCTGGTTAGCCTAGTGCGCCGCCGAGGTATCGGCCACCCGCTTGGGCTTGGGTGCGAACCAGACTGCCATGGCCGCCAGCGAGAACGAGATCGCCGCCATCATGAAGATATGGTTGGTGGCCAGCATCACCGCCTGGTTCTGCACCGTCTGCGCCAACGACGCGGTGGCCTGGTCGACCGACATGCCGGACTGCGTCATGGTCCCCACCGCGTCACCCATGCGGTCGCTCAGCCCCGACAATTCGGCGTGGAAGTAGGTCGTGTCGTTTTCCCAGCTGGTGTTGACGATGGAGGTGGCAATGGCGCCGGCCATGGTGCGGCAAAAACTCATCAGGCCGGCAGCCGATGCCGTCTCCGATTCGTCGACCGACGACAGCGCCAGCCCGGTCAGCGGCACGAAGAACAAGGGCAGGCCCACCCCCTGCAGGAACAGCGGCCAGCCGATCTGCACGATGGTCATGTCGGTGGTATTGAAGGCGCGCATGAAGGTCATCAGGCCCAGCCACACCACGCCGATGCAGACCAGCTTGCGGGCATCCACGGTGGTCGACATCTTGGCCACCATCGGTGCGGCGATCACGGCCAGGATGCCGGTCATGGCCGACACCAGGCCCGACCAGGTAGCGGTGTAGCCCATATAGCCCTGCAACCACAGCGGGGTCAGCACCACCGAGCCGAAGAAGGCACCGAAGGCCAGGCAGATGGTGACCACGCTGGCGGTGAAGCCGCGGTGGCGAAATACCCTGAGGTCGACGATAGGATTGCGCTCGGTCAGCTCCCAGATCAGGAAGGCCACGAAGAACACCACCGCAATGACGGCCAGCACCACGATCTCGGTAGAGGCAAACCAATCCTTTTCCTTGCCCTCATCGAGCATGAACTGCAATGCCGCCACCCATATCACCATGAGCAGCATGCCGACCCGGTCGATGGGCAACTTGACCGTAGGCGACTCGTAGCGGCTGAGCATGCGCCAGCCGATGTAGCCGCACACCAGCGCCACCGGTACGTTGATCCAGAAGATATAGGGCCAGCTGTACTGGTCGCACAGCACCCCGCCCAGGATCGGGCCGGCAATCGGCGCCACCAGCGTGGTCATGGCCCACAGGCCGATGGCCGCCGGCGCCTTTTCCTTGGGGAAGATGCGCAGCAGCAGGGTCTGCGACAGCGGCATCAACGGCCCGCCGGCGAAGCCTTGCAGGATGCGGAACAGGATCAGCATGCCCAGCGAATTGGCCAGCCCGCACAGGGCCGAGAAGACGCCGAACATGATCATCGACAGGATGAATACGCGCACCGTGCCGAAGCGGTTGGCCAGCCAGCCGGTCAGCGGCACGGTGATCGCCTCGGCCACCGCATAGGAGGTGATGACGTAGGTGCCCTGGCTGGTCGACGAGCCCAGTGCGCCGGAGATGGTCGACACCGAGACGTTGGCGATGGTGGTATCGAGCACCGCGATGAAGTTGGCCGCGGCCAGCAGGATGCCGGCGCCCACCAGCTTGCCGCCGGTCAGCGGCGCTTCGAATAGTCCCGGCGCCGCAGCGCCCGGGGTGCCGGCCCCGGCAGTAACAGTGGATGACATGGATGCCTCTCGTGGTCAGGATGCCGATGGCCTACAGCGCCGCTGGCCGGGCCGGCTGGTTGCTGGCCGTGCGCGGTTGGACGTCGCCGGCCTGCATCTGGCCACGGGTATCGATCTCGACCACCATCGACAGGCCTACCGACAGCGGACGCTGTGCCAGGTCCTTGGCATCGATGGCAATGCGTACCGGCAGGCGCTGCACCACCTTGATCCAGTTGCCGGTGGCGTTCTGCGCCGGGATCACCGCGAAGGCCGATCCGGTGCCGCCCGACATGCCGGTGACCACGCCGTGATATTCGACCGCGCTGCCATAGAGGTCGGCCTTCATGGTGACCGGCATGCCGATGCGTACGCGGGTCAATTGGCCTTCCTTGAAATTGGCGTCGACGTGCATCTGCTGCAGCGGCACCAGCGACAGCAGCGCCGCGCCGGTCTGCACCCGCTGGCCGACCTGCACCTGGCGGCGCGCCACCACGCCATCGACCGGCGCGCGCAACACGGTGCGCTCCAGGTCCAGTCGCGCCTGGTCGCGCTTGGCGCGCGCCAGCAGCACTTCGGGATTGCTGTCGACGGTGGTGTCGGCGGTCAGCACGGTGCTGGCCTTCTGGGCCCCCAGGGTGGCACGGGTGTTGGCGCGCGACTGCACTTCACCGGCCTCGGCCACCTTCTGGTTGGCCTGCGCCGTGAGCAGGGCGGTACGGGCATTGCTCAGTTCCTCGCCCGAGACCGAGCCCGACTTGGCCAGCGCCTCGCGCCGCTGCAGATCGATTTCGGCGCGCCTGAGGTCGGCCTGGGCCGACAGCACCTGCGCTGCGGCGCGCTTCTGCTCGGCTTCGCGTGCCAGCACCTGGGCCGCCAGGCCGGCATCGTTGGCAAACAGGCCCTGGACCCGGCGTTCGGTGCGGTTCAAATCGGCCTCGGCTTGCAGCAGCGCCAGCCTGGCATCGCTATCGTCGATGGTCACCAGGATGTCGCCCTTCTTGACGGCCTGGGTATCGACCACCTTGACGTCGGCCACGATACCGTTGATGGCCGGGGTCAGCACCGAGATCTCGGTGGCGGTATAGGCATTGTCGGTCTCGACATAGCGTGAGCCGATCAGGTACCAATAGGCGCCGTAGCCGATGCCGGCGATGACTAGTACGCCACCGAGGATGGTGAAGAGTTTCTTGCGCTTGCCGCCGTTGGCGGCATCGGTGGCATCGGTGGCGGCGTCGGCCGCGGCGTTATTGGCGATGGGGGATTCGTTGTGGGACATGGTATTCAACCTTTGGCTTGCTGTTCTGTGGTGGTCGTGGGTGCCGAAGTGGACTGGTAGCCGCCGCCGAGTGCGCGCACCAGCGCCACATCCAGCGAGAAGCGGCGCGAGCGCAGATTCGACAGGTCGCGCAGGTTGCCGATCAGCGTGTCCTGGGCGTTGAGTACATCGAGGTAGGTGGCCAGGCCGCCGTTGTAGCGGTTGCTGACGATGCGATAGGCCTCCTGGGCGGCGTCGGCTGCGTCCTGTACTTTCTCCAGTCGGCCGGCCAGCGCTTTCTCGCTGGCGGTGACATCGGCCACGTCCTGCAGCGCCTGGGTGACGGCCTGGTCATAATTGGCCACCGCTTCGTCATAGCTGCCGCTGGCGCTGCGGAACTGCCCGCGCAACCGGCCGCCATTGAAGATCGGCAGCGAGATCGCCGGCCCGATGCTGCCGATGTCCGAGCCGTTCTTGGTCAACAGGTCCAGGCCCAGCGATTGCACCCCGAAATAGGCTTTGAGGTTGATGTTGGGATAGAACGCGGCGCGCGCTACCTTGATCTGTTTGCCGGCCGCCTCCGCGCGCAGGCGTGCGGCCACGATCTCGGGGCGTCGGCCCAGCAGGTTCAACGGAATCTGCTCGGGCAAGGCGAACGGATGCGACAGGTCGATCTTCGGACGCACCAGCAGCAGGCCGCGATCGGGGCCGGCGCCGGCCAGCGCGGCCAGCTTGTTGCGCTGCAGGGCGATCGATTCATCGGTGGCCCGCAGGTCCGCTTCTGCCATGGCGCGCCGCGCCTGCATCTGCTTGACGGTGCCGCGTGTCTCCAGCCCATTGGCAAAGCGCTGGTCGAACAGGTCCAGCGACGCCACCCGCACCGTCAGTGCGGCTTCATTGGTATCGCGCTGGTTGTACAGCTGGTCCAGCTCGGCGTAGGCCGCGGCAATCGAGGCGGCCAGCGTGATGCGGGCCTGTGCCGCATCGGCCCGGGCGGCGTCGAGCTCGGAGGTGGCCGCGGCCAGTGCGGCGCGGTTCTTGCCCCAGAAGTCGATCTCGTAGCTGAAGTCCAGGGTCGCGCGTGCTTCGTTGTTGTAGTCCTTGGGCACGTACTCGGCCGGCATGCCGTTGTTGTAGCTCTGCTTCATGTGATCGACCGACGCATTGGCGCTGATCTGCGGATACAGGGCCGCGCCTTGCTGCTGCGCGGCGCCCTGCGCCTTGAGCAGTCGTGCCTGGGCCAGCGCCATCGACGGCGCCCCTTGCAGCGCCTCGCCGATCAGGCTGTCGAGCTGGTCGTCGCCATACACGCGCCACCACTGGTCGGCCGGCCAGGCCGCCAGCGGGCTGGTGCCGGCCAGGGCCTGGCCGCTCTGGTAATGGTCGATGGACTTGGGCTCGGCGCGCGGGCCGAGGTCGGAAAAGCCGGCGCAACCGGCCAGCGCCAGCGTGGCCAGTGCCACGGCTGCGGCCATCGCCTTGCGGGTGGCGGCGGCGCGGGGCGCATCAGGGATCGAGGGGTTCATGACGTGGATGACAATGGATTTTTTAAACTGTACAGTTCAGTATAGTATTGGGCGAAAGCGGGCGTCAAGGGTAATTGCGAAAATTTGCTCGCATCTTCCCCATTTGATGCATTTCTGCTTTTGTCGTCGAAGTTGCCGGCTTGTGATGCTAACTTCGCCTACAATTGCGGCATTGCAACGATGCGGCGCGCACCCGGGAAAATAGGCATGCGAAAGAAAAGTGAAGAACGACGGCAGGCAATGATCGATGTCGCCAGCGAGGTATTCAACGAGATCGGCTTCGAAGGCGCCTCGATGGCCGAGATCTCGGCGCGCATCGGCGGCTCCAAGGCCACCCTCTACAACTACTTCGACTCGAAGGAGGACATCTTCGTGGAGGTGATGTTGAAGCAGGTCGGATGCCAATTCGAACAGGCTTTCACCGCACTCGACGACGAAGACGATCTACGCGCGGGATTATTGCGACTGGCCAGACATTATCTGGAGATCGTGCTCAAGCCCGAGGTGATCGCGGTCAAGCGCCTGACGATGTACTACGCCGGCAAGTCGGAGTTGGGCCCGATGCTCTACGAGCGGGGCCCCAAGCGCGGATGGACCCGGATTGCGGCATTCCTGCAGCTGAAAATGGAGGCCGGCCTGCTGCATCGGTCCGACGCATGGATCGCGGCGCTGCAATTCCGGGCTCTGATCGAAGCCGAGTGGATGGACGTGCGCATGCTCAATGTGGTCACCGACGTCGAGCCTGCGGCGCTGGCCGCGTCCGCGGCAAGGGCGGTGGACGCCTTCGTGTACCTGTACCAGCCGCGTTAGCGCGGCTGCCGGCGGGCC
>NZ_AKJA01000090.1 GCF_000282575.1 Herbaspirillum sp. YR522
GGGCCCCCGCCTGTCGATGTGGCAGCAGCAGGTCGAGGTGCTGCGCCAGCGGTGGCGGGTGCTGCGCTACGACACCCGTGGCCACGGCGGCAGTACCATCGACGGCACCGGCGCCGATGCGGCTTACACGTTGCAACAGCTGGGGGCCGACGTGATCGGTCTGATGGATCGCCTGGAGATCGGGCGAGCCCATTTCTGCGGCATCTCGATGGGCGGCATCACCGGCCTGTGGCTGGGGCTGCATGCGCCCCAGCGCCTGCTCAGCCTGACCGTGGCCAACAGCGCCGCACGGATCGGCAATGCCCAGGGGTGGGATGCGCGCGCCCAGCAAGTCGTCGAGCAGGGGATGGCGGCGCTGGCCGCCGGGGCGTCGGCGCGCTGGTTCACCGACGACTTCGTGGCACGTTCGCCGGCGCTGGTCAAGCGCATGACCGAGCAGTTGGCAGCATCCTCGGCCAACGGCTACGCGGCCTGCTGCCGGGCCCTGGCCGAAGCCGACCTGCGCGCCGACCTGGCCCGCATCCCGGTGCCCACGCTGGTCATCGCCGGACGTGACGACCCGGTGACCACGGTGGACGACGCCCGCTTCGTGAGCCAGCGGGTACCCGGCGCCCGCCTGGTCGAGTTGCAGGCATCGCACCTGTCCAATATCGAGGCCGCCGACGCCTTCACGCTCGCACTGTCGCAACAGCTCGGTTGAGTGCGCAGTGGCGCCATCGGCCGGCCAAGCCATCGAGGCGTAGCCGGCCTGTTTTTCCCGACCTGATCGTCTCTCGCATTTCTATCAGCTTGGCCGGGCATTGACCGCTGGAAAACACGCGCGCCGGCACCGCATGGCCAGACTTGGCAGGGTCGTGCCTGTCTTCATGACGACACGGCAGAGGTTTTTCTTCAACTTCACCTGGGAGCACTGACATGCACACATCAAGCGACAAGGACCACCCAACCGCAGCGGCACCCGTGGTGCCGTCGACCATTCGCGGCACCGACGGCAGCGACATCCTCCTGGGCGGCGCCGCCGATGACCTGATCGACGCCGGGGCCGGCGACGATTACCTGTACGACGACCAGGGCAGCAATGCGCTGCGCGGAGGGCCGGGCGACGACACCATCATCGGCGCCGGCATCATCCATGGCGGGCCGGGCGATGACACCATCGCCGCCGCCGGCGACGCCAGCGGCAACATCTACCAATACGCTTTGGGCGACGGCTTCGACACCATCTCGACCATGGATGGCAGGCCGTCGCTGTCCGAACTGGGCACGCTGCGGTTCGGGGCCGGAGTGACACCGGCGGCGGTCGCGCTGGTGCGCGACGACGACCACCTGAGCTTCTACCTCGGTCCGACCGACCAGGTCACGCTGCTGGATTGGTTCAAGGGTCCGGCGTTCCAGTTGGCGCAGGTCGACTTCGCCGATGGCACCACCTGGCGCCCGGACGACATTGCCGCCATGGACATCGCCGTACTGGGCACCGAAGGCGACGACGTGCTGCAGGGGCACGCCGGCAACAACCTGATCCATGCCGGCTCGGGCGACGACTATGTGCTCGACGGCGAAGGCAACAACGTCATCTACGGCGGCGCCGGCGACGATAGCCTGATGGGACGCGGCGTGCTCGACGGCGGCCATGGCAACGATACCTTGATGGCGGTGGGCCAGGCCGAGCACAATATCTATTTCTTCGACGTCGGCGATGGCCATGACACGCTGTACGCCCAGGGCGACGAGAACCCGGGTCGCGCGCAGGGAACGGTGGGCTTCGGCGAGACGCTCGACCCCTCGCGCCTGTGGTTTCGACGCCAGGACGACGACCTGGCCGTGACCGTGGTCGGCTCGCGCGAAGGCCTGACCATCAAGGATTGGTATCGGGGCGAGCCCAACCAGGTGGCACGCTTCATGGCCGGCGACGACAGGGTATTGCGCCATGACCAGGTGCAGGACCTGGTACACGCCATGGCCGCTTTCGCGCCGCCCTTGAGCGGCGCCAGCCGGCTGGAGCACGGCATCGGCCTGGCCCTGGCGCCGGTATTGGCCGCCAGCTGGAGCTGAGCGCGGCCCGGGGCAAACGTCACGTGTGAAGCGGTGAGAGGCAGCGGATCAACGCGACAGTTGTTGCACCACCTCACCGGCCAGCGACCGCAACTGGTCGAGCAACACAGAGCGGTCGCTGGCGCGCACATTCATGATCACCGGTGAAAAGATCGCCTTGTTCGATAACGGCCGGTACACCACGTCGCTGCGATGCAATCCCTTGACCGAGGCCGGCACCAGGGCCACCCCCACGCCGGCCGCCACCAGGCCGATGGCGGTCTGCATCTCGTTGGCTTCCTTGACGATGTTGGGATGCAGCCCGCGCTGGGCGAATATCTCCAGCACCTGGTCGGCATAGCTGGGCCGGGGCCGGGCCGGGTACAGGATGAATCGCTCGCTGGCCAGCTGCGCCAGGCTGACACTGGCCTTCTTGAGCAACGGATGGCGCAGCGGGAAGGCCGCCATCAATGGTTCCTCCACCAGCGTCACGCAGGCGATATCGGGGTCGCTGATGGGCAGCCGTCCGAACCCGACGTCGATGCGCCCCGACTTGAGCGCTTCGACCTGCTCCATGGTGACCAGCTCCGAAAAGCCGATCTCGATATCAGGCCGGTGCAGCCGAAAACGCTTGATCAGTTCAGGCAGCATGCCATACATCGCCGACGGCACGAAACCCACGTTGAACCACTGGTTGGCGCCGCCGGCGATGCGCCGCGTCCCTTCCTCGATCTGTTCCAGGCGGGCCAGCAGTTGCACTGTCTGTTCGTAGAAGAAGCGACCGGCCATGGTCAAGGCGATCGGTCGCGAGTCGCGCTCGACCAGGACTGCCCCGACCATATCCTCGAGCTGGCGGATCTGCCTCGACAACGGTGGCTGCGCGATGTGCAGCAGCGCCGCGGCACGGCTGAAGCTGAGCGTGCTGGCGACGGCATGGAAGTAACGCAGGTGTCTGAGTTCCAAGAAAGGCTCCCTGGGCGCGGGTCGGAAAGACACCAATGGTAGCGCCTGTGGCGCTTGCCGGCCATCGCATTCGAAGCAAGCATGGCGTAGCCGGGCCGGCATGCACCGGCCTGCTGCCGTCAGGCCGGCCGCTGCGGGGCCGGCTTCGAACAAGTTCAGAAATCCGGATGATCCGCGTCTGGAAAAGCGCCAGGCCGGGCGATGGATTCAACAATTCCCTCGCCGCCCAGCGGCACACCGGACCGTCCCGAGCGATCACCCGCGATGGACGGATACCTTTGCATCGAACTGAAAGGAAACGATATGGCTACCCTGGATAGCATCATGCTGGCCGAAGTCACGACCAACGATCAACGGAGCTTTCCGCCACGCCCGGCGCTGGCCGGCACCGAGGGCAACGACCGGCTCGACGGCATGCCCGGCGCCGACGTGATCGACGGCCGTGGCGGCAATGACATCATCAACGACATCCATGGCGACAATATCCTGCGCGGCGGCAGCGGGGACGACGAGATCAACGGGGTGGGTACCATCTCGGGCGGACCCGGCAACGATACGCTGCGCGGCGACGGCACTTTCCTGTTCGCGCGGGGCGACGGCCACGACACCATCGGCAACCTGGGCGCAATACAGGTGCTCGACCAGCATGGAAGCCAGTACAAGCAGCACAGCCTGGAGCGCAGCATCCTGCGCTTCGGCGACGGCATTGCCGCGTCGTCGATCCATCTTGTACGTCGCACCGGCAACCTTGAACTGATCATCGACGACGACAACTCGGTCACGCTGGAACACTGGTTCGAGCAACCCGCCAATCGCCTGATGCAGGTCGAATTCGCCGATGGCACCATCTGGGATCGCAGTGCCATTGCCGCGCTGCCACTGCTGATCGGTGGCACCGATGGCGACGACGGCCTGGCGGGCACTTCCCGTGACGACACCATCTACGCCGGCGATGGTGACAACATCATCTTCGCGCCACATGGTTGGAACATGATGTTTGGCGAAGCGGGGGACGATATGCTGATCGGCTCGGGCGGTTTCGTCGGCGGCCCCGGAGACGATACCCTCATCGCGCGCGGCGAACTGGGCCGCGACACCTACTTCTTCGGCCGCGGCGACGGTCGTGACGAGCTCTACGTCAACAGCCTTTGCCGCCGGACCCCTGCCGGGCCAGGCGCGGCGACGGCCCAAGGCACGCTGGCCTTCTACCAGGACCTGGCCCAACAGGACCTCTGGTTCAGCCGCCAGGCCGATGACCTGAGCATTACCGTGGTCGGATCCAGCGATGGCGTGACCATCCATGACTGGTTCCTGGGGCCGGCATATCAGGTGGCACGCCTGTGGATCGATGACGAGAAGATCATGCCCGGCGACAAGGTGCCCGCGCTGGTGCAGGCCATGTCGCACTTCACGCCGCCCGCGGCCGATGGTGCCGGCCTGCCGGCCGAGGTAAGGCAAGCCCTGGCACCGGCCATTGCGGCTGCCTGGGCCAGCGAAGGCGCAACCGGCTAGCGCCGTTGCCGCAGCCCTTGCAACCGGGGGCTGCGGCCCGCTCTTGCGTGCCTGTGGAGGCACCCAGCGGGCCTTGAGGTCCGGTTAGGCGGCGATCGCGATGCGCGCCGTTTATGAAACCGGTTTTCGGAATCCAGCGATATCGCAATCGTGCCACCGGCTTGAAAATCTCGGCTTTCCCAAGGCCGCGACCTGCCGTCGCCGAACCGCAATGAACCAGTCCGATCCCGACGTTGTAGATACCGCACTGGCGTGCCTGGTGATGATCGCGCGCCTGCATGGCGTTGCCGCCGATGCGCAGCAACTGGCACATGAATTCGTCTCCGGAGGCGGTGTCATGGATGCCGATGGCATGCAGCTGGCGGCCCGCAAACTGGGCCTCAAGGCGCGCCGGGTCAAGACCGACGCGGCGCGCCTGGGTCGCACGCCGCTACCGGCGGTGGCGCTGGGCCGGCCCGAAGCGGGCGCTTCGGCCCACGCCGCAGACTTCTTCGTCATTGCCCGCGCCAGTGAAGACCAGGTATTGATCCAGTCACCGCGCATGCATCGTCCACAAATGCTGAGCATGGCCGAACTGCGACAGCGCTGGCAGGGCGAGCTGGTGCTGTTCGCCTCGCGCGCATCGATCACCGGCGAACTGGCCCGCTTCGACTTCAGCTGGTTCATCCCGGCCATCGTCAAGTATCGCCGCCTGCTGCTCGAAGTGCTGGCGGTCAGCCTGGCGCTGCAGGTATTGGCCCTGATCACGCCGCTCTTCTTCCAGGTGGTGATGGACAAGGTGCTGGTGCATCGGGGCCTGAGCACGCTGGATGTGATCGCCGCCGGCCTGGCGGCGGTCACCGTGTTCGAGGTGGTGCTCACCGCATTGCGCAGCTATGTATTCGCGCACACCACCAGCCGCATCGATATCGAGCTGGGAGCGCGGCTGTTCCGTCATCTGCTGGCGCTGCCGATTGCGTATTTCCAGGCACGGCGGGTCGGTGACTCGGTGGCGCGCGTGCGCGAACTGGAAAACGTGCGCGCCTTCCTGACCGGCAACGCGCTCACGGTGCTGCTGGACCTGCTGTTCTCGGTGGTGTTCCTGGCGGTGATGCTGCAGTACAGCTTCTGGCTGACGCTGGTGGTCGCGGTCTCGTTGCCGTTGTACATCCTGGTATCGGCATCGCTTACGCCAGTGCTGCGCCAGCGGCTCAACGAGAAATTCAATCGCGGCGCCGAAAACCAGGCCTTCCTGGTCGAGAGCATCAGCGGTATCGACACGGTCAAGTCGATGGCGGTGGAACCGCAATGGACCCGCAGCTGGGACCAGCAACTGGCCGCCTATGTAGCGGCCGGTTTCCGCACCGCCACCATCAGCACGCTGGCCGCAGGCGGGGTGACGCTGATCTCCAAGCTGGTGACGGTGGCCACGCTGTACCTGGGTGCGCGGCTGGTCATCGAGGGCCAGTTGTCGGTGGGCCAGTTGATCGCATTCAACATGCTGGCCGGCCAGGTGGCACAGCCGGTGATGCGCCTGGCGCAACTGTGGACCGACTTCCAGCAGACCGGGCTGTCGGTGCAACGCCTGGGCGACATCCTCAATGCGCGTACCGAACTGGCGGGCAACAAGAGCACCTTGCCACCCATTGCCGGCCGCATCACGCTGGAGCAGGTGGTGTTTCGCTACCGTCCCGACATGCCCGAAGTGCTGCGGCAGCTGTCGCTCGACATCCGCGCCGGCGAAGTGGTGGGCGTGGTCGGCCGTTCGGGTTCCGGCAAGAGCACGCTGGCGCGGCTGGTGCAGCGCCTGTATGTACCCGAGCGGGGCCGGGTACTGGTCGATGGCATCGACCTGGCGCTGGTCGACGCCAGCTCATTGCGGCGCCAGATCGGCGTGGTGCAGCAAGACAACGTCCTGTTCTCGCGCAGCATCCGCGACAACATCGCCCTGGGCGAGCCGGGCGCCACGCTGGAACAGGTGGTGCGGGCGGCGCGCCTGGCCGGTGCCGACCAGTTCATCCTCGACCTGCCCGAAGGCTACGACACGATGGTCGGCGAACAGGGATCGAGCCTGTCGGGCGGCCAGCGCCAGCGCATCGCCATCGCGCGCGCCTTGATGAGCAATCCGCGCGTACTGGTGTTTGACGAAGCCACCAGTGCCCTGGACTACGAGAGCGAACGCATCATCCAGGACAACATGCAGGCGATCTGCCGCAACCGCACCGTGATCGTCATTGCGCACCGGCTGTCGGCCGTGCGCGACGCCGACCGCATCATCGTGATGGACCAGGGGCAGATCGCCGAATCCGGAACCCATGCCGAATTGCTGGGCCGCGACGGTGGCCTGTATGCGCGGCTGCACCGATTGCAACAAGGATGAGCCGATGAACCGCGCATTGCTCGACGCCATCAGGGAATTCGTCCGCCGTCACGGCCAGGTATGGCGCCTCGCCTGGCAACAACGACACCAGATGACGCCGCCCCGGCGCCTGCCGCACGAACTGCAATTCCTGCCGGCCGCGCTGGCGCTGCAGGAGACACCGGTGTCACCTGCGCCCAGGGTGGCCATGTGGCTGTTGATCGGCTTCATGCTCATGGCGCTGCTGTGGGCCATCGTCGGTCGCATCGATATCGTGGCCACCGCACAGGGCCGGATCGTACCGGATGGACGTACCAAGACCATCCAGTCGCTGCAGACGGCAACCGTCAAGCGCATCCACGTCAGCGACGGCCAGGCCGTCGAGGCCGGCGACCTGCTGGTCGAGCTCGACCCCACCGTGGCGCAAGCCGACGTGCGCCGCCTGGCGGGCGAGCGCGATGCGGCGCGACTGGCGGCGGCGCGCTCGCGCAGCATGCTGGCGGCACTCGACGCACGACCTGTCGCGCCGCAGCGGCGGCCGGCCG
>NZ_AKJA01000091.1 GCF_000282575.1 Herbaspirillum sp. YR522
GCTGCGGCCGGCCGCCGGCGATAATGCTGCGCAGGGCCATCCCTGCCTGCTGCTGGCCCGCAACGAGGCCACCGCGCTGATCGCACTGCCCGGGCAAGGCGCCCCTCACGAAGTGGGCATCGAGCAACTGGCGCAGCGCCACACCGGCGACATGCTGCTGGTGTTGCCGCGGGTGAGCGAACCGACCGACGGCGACTCCGGCGCGCGCGCGCTGCGCCGCCCCTTCGGCTTCGCCTGGTTCGGCCCCGAACTGCTCAAGTACCGGCGCCTGTGGCAAGAGGTATTGCTGGCGTCGCTGGCCATACAGCTGATGGCGCTGGGCATGCCGCTGCTGACCCAGACCATCATCGACAAGGTCATCGTGCATCACACGCGCAGCACGCTGGTGGTGCTGGTGATCGGCATGGGCTGCTTCGCACTGTTCTCGGCCCTGCTGTCGTGGCTGCGCCAATACCTGATCCTGCATACGGGCAACCGCATCGACGCCAGCCTCGGCGCGGCCGTGTTCGAGCACCTGCTGCGCTTGCCGCCGCTGTACTTCCAGCATCGGCCGACCGGGGTGGTCACGGCGCGCCTGCAAGGCGTCGAGACGATTCGCGAGTTCCTCGCCGGGGCTGCCATCACGCTGATCCTCGACCTGCCTTTCCTGCTGATCTTCGTGGGCATCATGTTCTACTACAGCACGCCCCTGGCGCTGATGGTGCTGGTGGTGCTGGCCATGGTGATGGCGCTCAGCCTGGCGGTTGCGCCGCTGTTCCAGGCACGCCTGCAGCGGCAGTTCATGATGGGCGCGCGCAACCAGGCCTTCGTGACCGAATACGTGGCCGCCATCGAGACCGTCAAGTCGCTGCAACTCGAGCCGCAGCTGCGCAGCCGCTACCGCAGTTTCCTGGCGGCGTACCTGCAGGCCGGCTTCTCGACCCGCCAGCTGGGCAATTCCTACGACACGGTGGCTGGCCTGCTGGAGCAGGCGATGAGCTTGCTGATCCTCGGCATCGGTGCCTATACGGTGATGGAGTCCCCCGAATTCACCACCGGCATGTTGATTGCGTTCCAGATGTTCGCCGCGCGGCTGTCGCAGCCGATGATGCGCCTGGTCGGCCTGTGGCAGCAGTTCCAGCAGGCGCGCCTGGCCGTGGCCAGGCTGGGCGACCTGATGGACGCGCCGCCGGAGCCGTATGTGCTGCAGGCGACACGCCAGGCGCAGCGGCGTGGCCAGGTCAGTATCGTCGGGCTCGGCTTTCGGTACGATGACCAGCAACCCTGGCTGTACCAGAACCTGTCGCTCGAGATCCGCAGCGGCGAAACGGTGGCCGTCATGGGCGCGTCGGGTTGCGGCAAGAGTACCCTGGCCAAGCTGTTGCAAGGCTTCTATGTGCCGCAGCAGGGGCGCATCCTGATCAACGACATCGATATCCGGCACCTGGGCGCCAATGAGCTGCGACGCCACTTCGGTGTAGTGCCGCAAGAGACCACGCTGTTTGCCGGTACCATCCTGGACAACCTGTTGCTGGCCAATCCGGCGGCCGGCTTCGAGCAGGTCTGCCAGGCAGCACGCATGGCCGAGATCCATGCCGACATCGAGGCGCTGCCGCAGGGCTACCAGAGCGAGATCGGCGAACGCGGCGCCGGCCTGTCCGGTGGCCAGCGCCAGCGCATCGCGATTGCCCGGGCGTTGCTCAAGCGACCCGAGATACTGATCTTCGACGAAGCCACCAGCGCGCTGGACGGCGTCACCGCAACGGCCTTCGCCCAGACCGTCAATCATTTGCGTGGCAAGGTGACGATGCTGTTCATCACCCACGGCTTGCCCCCCGGACTGCAGGTCGATGCGCTCTATCGCATCACCCCGCAGGGCGTGGAGACGGTCGAGCCGATGACCGGCAGCAAGGGCAGCGCGCGATGAGTCCCCCGTCTCTGCCCGAACCATCGTCTGCCGCGCAAGATGCAGATGGCACAGCCGGCACAGCCACGACAGTCGACCCCACGGAGCGGCCCAGGCTCAGCCCGGCCTGGCTCAATCCGCTGGCGGCGCTGCAGCATGACGACCCGATGCGACGTTCGCGGGTGGTGCTGTGGAGCGTCTGCCTGTTGCTGGCGCTGTTGTCGGCCTGGGCCTGCGTGGGCAAGCTCGACGTCGTCGCCAGTGCCCAGGGGCGCCTGGTGCCGCAGACCTTGCTCAAGATCGTGCAACCTGCCGAACCCGGCGTGGTACGTGACCTGTTGGTTGTCGAGGGCGACCAGGTGGTCGCCGGACAGGCCCTGGTGCGGCTCGACACGACCGTGGCGCGGGCCGAGCGGGCCGGCGTCGACGGCGAGCTCAGGCGCCAGCGCATGCAACTGCGGCGGGTAGCCGCCGAGTTG
>NZ_AKJA01000092.1 GCF_000282575.1 Herbaspirillum sp. YR522
GCCCGCCGGCTTGGCGGCGCCTGCCGCTTCTTCATGCCGGGCGGTCAGTTCGCGTGCCTTGTTGATTGCGCGCACCATCTGGAAAATGATGAACGCCAGGATCAGGAAGTTGAGCAGGATGGTCAGGAAGTTGCCGTAGGCGAACACGGCGCCGGCTTTTTTCGCCTCGGCCAGCGGCAAGCCGTAGGCCTGGCCGTTCAGGGGAAGATAATAGGCGGCGAAATCGAGGCCGCCAAAGATCTTGCCGACTACCGGCATGATGATATCTTCCACCAGTGAACTGACGATCTTGCCGAAAGCGCCGCCGATGATGACACCGACGGCCAGGTCGACCACGTTGCCCTTGATCGCAAATGCACGGAAGTCCTTGAGCATGCTCATCCTTGTTTCTCCTGTTAAAGATTGCCAATGATTCATTAAATATTAGTGCTAATCGCGTTATATCGCGCTCAGCCTAAAAAGTAAATTGGACATCGTCCGACGCCGCACTGCGGTAAAAGGGGAGGTCGCGACAGACTGAGGGCGGGTTGCGCTGCGTCAAAAGCCACTTGTTCCAAAGCCGCTACCATTGCCGTCGTTAGCTTCAAAACCCTATTCAGCTTATATATAATCGAAAAGTTGCATGAGGGTCACTTAGAAGGTCCACGCTAACTTACATTTTGGAGATAGGGGTCTTTATGACTGACGACAATCAGGTCGATGCAAGTCGACGGGGTTTGCTAGTTGCGACTTGCGCGGCCGGAGGTGTAGCGGGTCTGGCCACCGCCGGGGCATTCGTGTCCACCCTGCAACCGTCGGAACGCGCCAAGGCTGCCGGCGCACCGGTCGAGGTCGATATATCGAGCCTGGCACCCGGCGAAATGCGCACCGTCGAGTGGCGCGGCAAGCCGGTATGGATTCTCAAGCGCACGCCCGAGATGCTGGCCTCGCTCAAGGCGGCCGATGCCCAGGTAGCCGATCCCGCGTCCAAGCGCACCGATTTTTCCGAAACGCCCGAGTATGCCATGAACGAATGGCGTGCCATCCGCAAGGACATCCTGGTCGTGGTCGGCATCTGCCCGCACCTGGGCTGCTCGCCCAGTGCGCGTTTCCAGACCGGCGCCCAGCCGTCGCTGCCGGATGACTGGCACGGTGGTTTCCTTTGTCCGTGCCACGGATCGACCTTCGACCTAGCCGGGCGCGTCTACAAGAACAAGCCGTCCCCAGACAACCTCCAGGTGCCGCGCTACATGTTCGAAGGTGACAACAAGCTGGTCATCGGCAAAGACGAAAAAGGGGAGGCGTGATCATGGGAGCATTCCACGAGAAGAAACTGCCTGACGACGCACCGGCCGCGGCCAAGGCGCTCAACTGGGTCGATGCGCGCTTTCCGCTGACGTCGACCTGGAAAGCCCACCTCTCCGAGTACTACGCCCCCAAGAACTTCAACTTCTGGTACGCCTTCGGTTCGCTGGCGCTGCTGGTGCTGGTGATCCAGATCGTCACCGGCATCTTCCTGGTGATGCACTACAAGCCCGACGCCAACCTGGCCTTCGCCTCGGTCGAGTACATCATGCGCGACGTCCCATGGGGCTGGCTGGTGCGCTACATGCATTCCACCGGTGCCTCGGCCTTCTTCATCGTGGTCTACCTGCACATGGTGCGAGGGCTGCTCTACGGGTCGTACCGCAAGCCGCGCGAGCTGGTGTGGCTGTTCGGCGTGGGCATCTTCCTGTGCCTGATGGGTGAAGCCTTCTTCGGTTACCTGCTGCCATGGGGCCAGATGTCGTACTGGGGCGCGCAGGTGATCGTCAACCTGTTCGGCGCCATCCCGTTTATCGGCCCCGACCTCTCGTTGTGGCTGCGTGGCGACTACGTGGTGTCCGACGCCACCTTGAACCGCTTCTTCTCGTTCCATGTGATCGCCATCCCGCTGGTGTTGATCGGGCTGGTGGCGGCGCACATCATCGCGTTGCACGAAGTCGGCTCGAACAACCCCGACGGTATCGAGATCAAGGAAAAGCTCGACCAGAACGGCGTGCCGCTGGATGGCGTGCCATTCCACCCGTATTACTCGGTGCACGATATCTTCGCCGTGGCGATCTTCCTGATCGTGTTCTCGGCGGTGGTGTTCTTCGCCCCCGAGATGGGCGGCTACTTCCTCGAGTACAACAACTTCATCCCGGCCGACTCGCTCAAGACGCCGCCGCACATCGCCCCGGTGTGGTATTTCACGCCGTTCTATTCGATCCTGCGCGCCACCACGGCCGACTTCATGGGTTGGCTGATCGGCGCGGTGGCGTGCTACGTGGCGCTGCTGTCGTTCAAGTCGAACCTGTCGCGCAAGCTCAAGCTGGCATCGATCGTGATCGGCCTGGTGATCATCGCCGGCATGCTGGTGTTCGACGCCAAGTTCTGGGGCGTGGTGCTGATGGGCGTATCGGTGGTGATCCTGGGCGGCCTGCCGTGGCTGGACCACTCCCCCGTCAAGTCGATCCGCTATCGCCCGGGCTGGCACAAATACATCTACATCGTGTTCGCCATCGCCTTCGTGGCGCTCGGTTACCTCGGTGTGCAGCCGCCGACGGCCATCGGCACCGCCATCGCCCAGGTATGTTCGTTCATCTACCTCGGTTTCTTCCTGTTGATGCCGTGGTGGAGTGCGGCCGGTACCTTCAAGCCCGTACCCGATCGTGTTACCTATCATCCGCACTGAGCCAGCCGCCAAAAGGATAACAACATGACATTGCTCAAGAGACTGCTCGCCACCGTGGCGCTGGTGCCGGCCCTGGCCTGGGCCAGCGAAGGTGGCATCAAGCTGGAGCGCGCACCGGACCGCACCAAGGATGTTTCCGCACTGCAAAACGGCGCGCGCCTGTTCGTCAACTATTGCCTCAATTGCCATTCCGCGTCCTCGATGCGCTACAATCGCCTGCGCGATATAGGCCTGTCGGAAGAGCAGATCAAGGCTAACCTCTTGTTTACAGGAGAGAAAGTCGGCGATTTGATGAAAATCTCGATGCTGCCGCAAGACGCCAAGGCCTGGTTCGGGGCAACGCCGCCCGATCTTTCGGTGATCGCCCGGGCCAAGGCATCCGAGCTGGGATCCGGGCCGGACTGGATTTATACCTACCTGCGCAGTTATTATAGGGACGACAGTCGGCCCACCGGCTGGAACAACACGTTGTTCCCCAACGTCGGCATGCCCCATGTGTTGTGGGAATTGCAAGGTATTCGTGCAGCGAAGTACGTGGATGAGAAAGACCCCCACGATGCTGGGAAAACGATCCACAAATTTGACGGTTTCGAGCAGATCAAGCCCGGCAAGCTCAGTGTGATCGACTATGATAACGCCGTCGCCGACCTGGTCGGTTACCTGGAGTGGATGGCCGAGCCGGCGCAGAACACCCGCAAGCGCCTGGGTGTCTGGGTGCTGTTGTTCCTGGGGGTGTTTCTGGTGCTGACCTGGCGTTTGAACGCTTCCTATTGGAAGAACGTCAAGTAAAAAAGTAAAATCACGTATTCGCGCAGTTTTTGCGGAATCGCGTACCGGGGTGAGCGTCAACACGTCTCGCCCCCCTTTTGTTTTTAGGGCTCTATAAAATGATGGTTCTTTACTCGGGCACGACCTGCCCATTTTCGCAACGTTGCCGTCTCGTCCTGTTCGAAAAGGGCATGGATTTCGAGATTCGCGACGTCGACCTGTTCAACAAGCCTGAAGACATTTCGGTCATGAATCCCTATGGCCAGGTGCCTATCCTGGTCGAGCGCGACCTGGTGCTGTACGAATCGAACATCATCAACGAGTACATCGACGAGCGCTTCCCGCACCCGCAACTGATGCCGGCCGACCCGCTCATGCGCGCCCGCGCCCGCCTGATGCTGTTCAATTTCGAGAAGGAACTGTTCGTCCACGTGCACACGCTGGAAAACGAGAAGTCCAAGGCCGCCGAGAAGAGCCAGGAAAAGGCACGCAACGAGATTCGTGACCGCCTGACCCAGCTGGCGCCGCTGTTCCTGAAGAACAAGTACATGCTGGGCGACGAGTTCTCGATGCTCGACGTGGCCCTGGCCCCGCTGCTGTGGCGCCTGGACCATTACGGTATCGAACTGTCGAAGACCGCCGCGCCACTGATGAAGTATGCCGAGCGCATCTTCTCGCGTCCGGCCTACATCGAAGCGCTGACCCCATCCGAAAAGGTCATGCGCCGTTAAGCCGCAGTGCCGCAGGCGCGGCCTCATTGCGCGCCTCGGCTTGCCGCCGCAACCCCGGCCCAGCCGGCAGATGACGACCCGGGCGCTGGCCGCCCGATGCCGTCATTGCAGATCATTTCAAGTCATGCAAGAAGTCTCGACCAAGCCCTACCTGCTGCGCGCCATCTATGAATGGTGTACCGACAACGGTTATACGCCCCATATCGCCGTGGTGGTGGATGGCCGCACGCGCGTGCCGATGCAGTTCGTCAAGAATGGCGAGATCGTGTTGAACATCAGTTTCGAGGCGACCAGTGCGCTGAAGATGGAAAACGACAGCATCAGCTTCAGCGCCCGTTTTGGCGGTGTCTCGCGCGACATCATGATCCCGGTCGAAAACGTGATCGCCATCTACGCCCGTGAAAACGGTCAGGGCATGGCCTTCGAGGCGCCCAACCCGGCCACCGCGGTGGCTGAAGAGGATGTGCCTGCCGACACGCCCCCGGTGCTGTCGTCGGTCCCCGTTTCCGACCCCGAGAAGAAGAGTGTTGCCAGCGAAGGCGACGATGATGATCCCGAACCACCAAAAAAAGGTGGCAGGCCTGTACTAACCCGCATTAAGTAGGTTATACTCGCTGGCTAGATTTTGCTGGCTTAGCTCATCTGGTAGAGCACCTGACTTGTAATCAGGGGGTGGCGGGTTCAAGTCCTGCAGCCAGCACCAGGTTTCAAGAAGATCGGCCCACAGTGATGTGGGCCGATTTTTTTTTGCGCTGGAATTTTACGCTGGTGTAATTCGCGTCGCCATCAAGGGCGTATGTGGAGATCATCCGCTTTCTCGATCCGGATCGACGCAAACCGTCGCCTTCCCCCAAAAGGCATTACGCGGCATTCGAGAATTTCCCGATGCAACGCCAAATTGAGACGACTCCTATATCGGCCATTTTTCTCAATGGCGATGATTGATTACGGTGTCGCTATCGCGACTTGTTCTAATCAATTCATCCCGGAATGCAGCGTGCGAAATCTCTTTACTCTTTTTTTGTTGGTCACTGCCCTTGGTCTGACGACTTCGGCGCAGGCACAAAGCTGTTCCCTGGCGCGCACGGGTACGCTGGATTTTGGAAGGCAAACAATCAAGTTGCCCCGCGACTCTTCGAGCGGAACCGAAATTGCACGGCGCACCATTTCATACCGTATGTCCTGTGCAGGCTTGCCGCGTGGATACAGGATCGCTGTCAAATTCAGGCCCAATGTCGCCAATTGCGTGGTAAATGGCAACCCCAATTTTCTGAGCACCAATACCATTCCAAGCATAGGTATCAGCTTCGCCGCCACGCCCGTACCACCGGGAGGCACCGGGTCATCGGCAATCTGCACGACCAGCTCGACATCGGTCAATGGACGCTTCTTTGATCTTTTATTGAAGCCCATCACCCGCGCTTCGGAGACTTTTGATTTTTCGATTACCGCTGCCCTGGTCAAGACCTCGGGACCACTCCGGACCGGTTCGACCTCTTTCAGCGGCGATATCGGTACGTTGGATTGGGTCATTCTCGGGCGCGGGGGGAACTTGCAATTTGCGAACAATCACACTGTCAGTGCGTCTGCCACCGCGGTCGTGAGTGCGCTCACATGTGCCATTTCAAATATCACGGTGCCGATGGGCAGTGTTGCAGCGAGTACCCTGGCAGGCAGAGGGGAAAAGACCGCTCCGTGGAAGAGTTTTTCAATCGTGGCCAATAATTGTCCGGCGATGATGAGCCGCATCCGTTTCAGTTTGCTCAACACCAACCCCATGCTCGACGCTGCGGCCAAAGTGATGGCCGTGACCGCGGGGAGCGATTCCGCTCGCGGTATCGGGATCCAGATAGCGCATGACGACATCGATCAGACCATATTGGCCTTTTCGCAACGATATGACGCCCGCGGCTACGCATCCATCCAGGGCGCCGGCGGAAGCCTCTCGATCCCGTTGAAGGCGAGATATTACAAGCCGGGGGCGGTGGCGGCAGTCACGCCAGGCAAGGCCAATGGTCTCGCATCGGTCGTCATGTCCTACGAATAGGCGCGGACATCGTCGAACGTCACCAGCGTCGGTTTGCCGCAGCATCGGTCCACAGGAGTGCGGGCCGATGTTTTCTTTCCAGTTTCATTTCTGCTGCTGATCCCTTTTCGATTTTCGTGTGTCATCGAAATAAGAACGTTTCGCTTTCGCCTATGCGCGCATTGCGGTTTTCATATTTCACACGAAAGGCTACATCATGAGGCAGGTCCAGGCATCGAAGCGCCAACGCAATTCCGTTTTCCGATTGAATGCCGTGGCATTGGCCGCGCGTCACCTGGTGCTGATGGCACCGATGCTGGCGGCGCCAGTGGCCTATGCACAGACCGCGTCGACTGCCAGTACTGCCAACCCTGCGACCACCGTCGGCAGCAACAGCAACGCCGT
>NZ_AKJA01000093.1 GCF_000282575.1 Herbaspirillum sp. YR522
GCGCCTGCCGCACCCGACCTGGCATGGGAAAGCACGCTGGCGAGCGCGCGCTATGGCCGCCTGCTGCTGACCGGTGCCGCCGGCGGCGTAGGCCGGACCATACGACCCCTGCTGCGCGCGCTGGCAGACCAGGTGCGGCTGTCGGACCTGGCCGGTGCCATCGATAGCGGTGCGCTGGGCGCGCCGGCCGAGTTCGAACAACTGGTCGCCTGTGACCTGGCCGACCGCGCTGCGGTCGATGCCCTGGTGGCCGGCTGCGACGCCATCGTGCACCTCGGCGGGGTGTCGGTCGAGCGGCCTTTCGAAGAAATCCTCGAGGGCAATATCAAGGGTGTGTTCCACATCTATGAAGCCGCGCGCCGGCACCGGGTCAAGCGGGTCATCTTCGCCAGTTCCAACCACGTCACCGGCTACTATCGCCAGGACCAGAAGATCGATACCCACGACCTGCGCCGTCCGGATGGCTATTACGGCCTGTCCAAGTCCTACGGCGAGGACATGGCCCAGTTCTATTTCGACCGCTATGGCGTGGAGACGGTCAGCATCCGCATCGGTTCGATCTTCCCCGAGGCCCGCGACCGCCGCATGATGGCCAGCTGGATGAGCGTGGACGACTTCATGCAACTGCTGCGGCGCGCGCTGTTTGCGCCCGGCGTGGGCCATACCGTGGTGTATGGCATGTCCGACAACGCCCATACCTGGTGGGACAACCGCCATGCGGCGCACCTGGGTTATGCACCCAAGGACAGCTCCGAGATCTTCCGCGACAAGGTCGAGGCCCAGCCCAGGCCGGCAGCGGACGACCCGGTGGCGGTGCTGCAGGGTGGCGCCTTTACCACCGTCGGCCCCTTCGATCCCCTGGAAAAAACGTAGTCAGCTCGTCCCGCCACGCGCTGCGGCGGACCGGTGCTCTTCAATTGAATCGTATGTTGTCATACATCATGAGGGGGTGCTGGCCGTCAATCGTGAGTGCCCTTCGCGGCTTTGAACCGGTTTGATTCAACCAACGGAATCCATGAACTTCTCACTCGACTTCAGCAGCCTCGCGCCGTATTGGCCAGTGTTCCTGCGGGGCGCTTGGCTGACCCTGAAGATGACCACGGTGGCAGTGATCGTGGGCGTTTCCATCGGCGTCATCATCGCCTTTGCCAAGAGCAGCAAGAATATCCTGGTGGCGCGCGCCTGCGGCGCCTACATCGAGGCGGTACGCAATACGCCGTTCCTGGTGCAGATATTCCTGCTCTATTTCGGCCTGGCCAGCCTTGGGGTGCACATGCCCACCTTCGCCGCTGCGGTGCTGGCCATGATCATCAATATTGCCGCCTATGCGGCCGAGATCATCCGCGCCGGTATCGACTCGGTGCCGCGCGGCCAGATCGAGGCCGCCGAATGCCTGGGCCTGTCGACCTGGCGCATACGCTGGCATGTGATGCTGCAGCCGGCCATCGAGCGGGTCTATCCGGCCCTCACCAGCCAGTTCCTGTTGATGA
This sequence comes from Herbaspirillum sp. YR522, assembly GCF_000282575.1. Lineage (GTDB taxonomy): Bacteria > Pseudomonadota > Gammaproteobacteria > Burkholderiales > Burkholderiaceae_D > Herbaspirillum. The sequence continues at coordinate 1,491 of NZ_AKJA01000093.1, forward strand.
TGCAGGCCTCGGCCATGGCCTCCCAGATCTCGGCCGAGGAACTCACCGCCATTGCCAATACGGTGCAATCGGACACCTTCCGTTCGCTGGAAACCTATATCGTCGTGGCCGCCCTGTACCTGGTGCTGTCGGTGCTGGTGAAGTTGCTGGCCTACGCCTTCGGCGAATACATCTTCAAGCGTCGCCGCACCATCCGCCGCGCTGCCCACCTGGCCCGCCGCAGCCCGCAGTCGACGCTGCCGCACCTGCCCATGGCCAATGCCGCCGGCGCGCTCACGCCGGTGTCGCATGTGCCGTTCATCCACGGCCACTCGCAGCCGCGCGAGACCGTCGAAGGGAGCGCATCATGATCGGCTCGTTCTCGTGGACCCACCTCTGGTACCTGGTCGATTCGATCTGGTGGACCGTGGTGCTGTCGCTGCTGGCCTTCGTGCTGGGCAGCATCGGCGGCTTCGTGGTGATGCTGGCGCGTATCTCGCCGCGGGCCTGGCTGCGCAATATCGCGCTGTTGTATATCGAATGCATACAAGGTATCCCGCTGCTGATCCTGCTGTTCATCGTCTACTTCGGGCTGTCGGTCTATGGGTTTGCGCTGCCGGCGCTGGTGGCGGCCGGGATCGCCATGATGGTCTACACCAGTGCCTACCTGGGCGATATCTGGCGCGGTTGTGTCGAAGCCATGCCCAAGCCGCAGTGGGAGGCGTCCGAATGCCTGTCGCTGACCCGCTGGCAGACCCTGAGGCTGGTGATCATCCCGCAGGCCACGCGCCTGTCCTTGCCGCCGACCATCGGTTTCCTGGTGCAACTGATCAAGATGACCTCGCTGGCGTCGGTCATCGGCTTCGTCGAACTGACCCGCGCCGGCCAGATCATCAACAACTCGATCTTCCAGCCCTTCCTGGTATTCACCGTGGTCGGGACCTTCTATTTCTTACTGTGCTACCCGCTGTCGCGCTGGAGTGCATCCATGGAGAGAAAGCTCAATGTCAGCAATCGCTAATGCCGCAAGCACGGCGCCATCGGCGCCGACCGCTGCCACGGCCGCGCCTATCGTCAAGGTCGACCAGGTCTACAAGAGCTTCGGTTCCAACCAGGTATTGAAGGGGGTCTCGTTCGAGGTCGCGCGCGGCGAGATGATCGCCATCATCGGCGCCTCGGGCTCGGGCAAGAGCACCGCGCTGCGCTGCATCGACCGCCTCGAGACCATCGATTCGGGCACCATCCAGGTGGCCGGTATCCAGGTCGACGACCCGGCGGTCGACCTGCACCTGCTGCGACGCGAAGTGGGGATCGTGTTCCAGAGCTACAACCTGTTCCCGCACCTCAACGTGCTGGAGAACGTGATGCTGGCGCTGCGCCACGTCAAGAACCAGAGCAAGGCCCAAGCGCAGAAGGTGGCGCTGGCCGCGCTGGCCCAGGTCGGCCTGGACGAGAAGGCCGGTGCCTATCCCGAGCAGCTCTCGGGCGGCCAGCAGCAACGCGTGGCGATTGCCCGTTCGCTGGCGATGGCGCCCAAGGTCATGCTGTTCGACGAAGTGACTTCGGCGCTCGATCCGCAACTGACCGGTGAAGTGCTGCGCGTGATGGAAGACCTGGCCGCCGGCGGCATGACCATGATCCTGGTGACCCACGAGATGAATTTCGCCAAGCGGGTGGCCGATCGCATCATCTACATGCACCAGGGCCGGGTGTGGGAAGTCGGCCCGGGCGAGATGCTGGACCGTCCGCAGACCGCAGAATTGAAGGCCTTCCTGGCGGCCGACCTGTAACCCGCGCAATAAGCCAGCCCGATACGACAAGACCACCCAACGACAACGGAGACCTACCATGCAAGTCAAGAAGATCCTTACCCGTAGCTGCATCGCCGCGCTGATGTTCGGCGTGTTTTCCCATGCCGCCATGGCCGACCAGCTGGACGACATCAAGAAGGCCGGCAAGGTACGCGTAGCCATTGCCATGGGCACGCCGCTGTTCAGCTACGCCGATGACAAGATGCAACCCACCGGCTCCGACGTCGACACCGCAAGGCAATTGGCCAAGGACCTCGGGGTGCAGCTCGAGATCGTCTCGGTCACCAATGCGGCGCGGGTGCCGACGCTGCAGGCCAATCGTGCCGACCTGGTCATCGCCGACCTGTCGATCACGCCGGAGCGCCAGAAGGTGATCGACTTCTCGACCCCCTATGCGGTCATCACGATCATCGTCGGCGGCCTCAAGAACATCGCCGTCAAGGACTACAAGGACCTGGATGGCAAGCGCATCGGCCTGACCCGCGCCACCGTCAACGATACCCTCACCACGGCGCAGGCCAAGGGCGCCGACATCGTCCGCTATGAAGACGACGCCACCCTGATCACGTCGATGGTGACCGGCCAGATCGACCTGTTCTCCAGCACGCCGTCGAACCTGCAGGAAATGCAGAAGCGGGCCGCCGGCAAGAACATCGAGTTGAAGTTCGCGCAGAAGGATTTCGAGCTCGGCATCGCCCTCAACAAGAACCAGCCGCGCCTCAAGGAATGGGTCGATACCTGGGTCAAGACCAACATGAAGAGTGGCAACCTCAATACCATCTACAAGAAGTACCATGGCCGGGACCTGCCAGCCAGCGTGCAGAACGTGCAATAGGCTTGTTCCATGTCCGGGTGCAGCAAGGCCGCCCGGACAGCGCACACCGCGCTTTGCATCGCGTTGCCGGTTGCCGGTCGCCCGTGCAACCGGCTTTTTGATGGATGGATCGGGGCAGCGGCGCCGATCCGGGCGGGCGTCGGCGCCTGCCTTGGCGCGTCAGAAGCGGTAATCGACGCCCAGCGACATCATGTGGTTGCCCAGCTTGCCGCCGCGCGCGAAGATACCGGTCTTTTGCATGTGGTCGTAGTCGGCACGGACGGTGATGTTGGGCGTGATCGTGTAGCGCAGCCCGACGCCGGCCAGCATGGTGGCCCGGGTCGCGCTGGATTCGCTGCGGCTGGATCCCGATTTGGTGCCGGCCTCGGCGTCGGCATTCAGGCTGGCCAGGCCCAGCTTGCCCGTCAGCGAGAACCCGGACCAAACCGGCAGCATGCCGATGACGCCGAAGGTCATTGCGCGGGCCTTGATACGGGCGTATTCGGTGGGTGAATCCACCTTCACGCTGCCCAGGTCGATATAGGCTGTCTCGAGCATCAGGTAGCGATTGAACTGGTAGCCGCCGTACAGCCGGTAGGCGTTGCCCTGGTTGTCCATGCGGGTATCGGGCGGAAAGCCCGGCGAGACGGCATGGCTGGCGCGACCGATGCCGGCACCCAGGTACCAGCCCGCTTCCAGGGGCGCTGCAAGGGCGGTACTGGCGGCAGTGGAAGCGGCCAGTGCGGCCAGGGCGAGCAGGATGGTCGATGTGGTTTTCATTGAAGGTCTCTTTCGGGTGGATTGGTTGAAGTGCGGCCGGTTGGCTTGGCCGAATGCATCGTATTGGCCGCACCTCGACTTATCCACAGCAAAAACCCGAGATTTCCTCGAATATTCGGGCCGGCGGGCGCTGGACGACGAGCGGGCGCCGCGCCCCCGACATCGGGCTTTGGCATATCATCAGGCCTTCGTCGATTCGCCCCAGATCACCCTCATGTCACACGCCGCGCCTGCCGAAGTCACTTTTCCCCGTCACGTGGTCATCATCGGCGCCGGTGCCGTCGGCCTGATGAGCGCCATCCACGCACTCGACCAGGGCCTGCAGGTGACCCTGCTCGACTTCAACCAGGCCGGCAGCGAAGAGGCTGCAAGCTATGGCAATGCGGGTTGGCTGTCGTCGCATTCGGTGATACCGCCGGTCGAACCGGGCATGTGGAAGAAGGTGCCGGGCTACCTGGCCGATCCGCTCGGTCCGCTGGCGATCCGCTGGCGCCACCTGCCGCGCTTGATGCCATGGCTGCTGCGCAACCTGGCCAGCGCCCGGCGCACGCGCATTCGCACCACCGCCGCCGCGCTGCGCACGTTGGTGGTCGACGCCCGCCTGCTGCACCTGGAGGTGGCGCGGCGCGCCGGGGTGGCGCAGCTGATCGATACCTCAGGTGTATTGCATGTGTACCGGTCGCGCCAGCAGTTCGAGGGCGACGCATTCGGCTGGGGTGTGCGGCGTGAACTGGGCATCGGCTGGACCGAACTGGAAGGCGATGCGCTGCGCCAGCGCGAACCCGATCTCGATCCCGCCTTCGGCTTTGCCGTGCATGTCGATGAGGCAGGGCACTGCCGCAACCCGGGGGCCTACATGCAGGCGCTGGAGCGGTTCGCCCTGGCCCGTGGCGCCCAGCGGGTAGTCGCTCGCGCCACCGGTTTCCGGGTGCAGGACGGTCGTCTCAAGGCGGTCTTGACGGGCGCCGGCGAGATCGCCTGCGACGCGGCCGTGATTGCCGCCGGCGCCCGTTCCGGGGAACTGGCGGCGGCCGCCGG
>NZ_AKJA01000094.1 GCF_000282575.1 Herbaspirillum sp. YR522
TGGCGCCCGGCCGCTGCCGCTGTTCGAGTCCGGCGCGATCCTGTTGTACCTGGCCGACAAGAGTGGCCGGTTCCTGCCCCAGGATGCGGCGGCACGCTACCAGGTGATCCAGTGGGTGATGTTCCAGATGGGTGGCGTGGGCCCGATGTTCGGCCAGTTGGGCTTTTTCCATCGCTTCGCCGGCAAGGAGTACGAGGACAAGCGTCCGCGCGACCGTTACGTCACCGAATCCAGGCGCCTGCTGGGCGTGATCGACAAGCAGCTGGCGCAGCACCAGTGGCTGGCCGGCGACGAGTACAGCATCGCCGACATCGCCACCTTCCCTTGGATCCGCAACCTGGTGGGCTTCTATGAAGCCGGCGACCTGGTCGGCTTCAACGACTTCCCGCACGTCGCCCGCGCCCTCGAGGCGTTCGTGGCGCGCCCGGCCGTGGCGCGTGGCCTCAATATCCCCGCACGGGGCTGATGTCCGTGCCGGCCCGCCCTGCCGTCGTCCTGGCGCCAGCCGTGGCCTCACGTCACGCTTCGGGTGGCCCGAGCAGGCTGTTGCGCGTCATGCTGGGCGCGGCGTTGCTGTGCGGCGTCGGCGTGCTGCAGGCGGCCGACCTGTCGCTCAAGACCATGCCGGTGGGTCACCTGTCGCGCGCCTACTTCTCCGAACGGGCGGCCCATCCCACGCCGCTGCCGCTGATCATCGCGTTGCACGGCGGTGGCTCCAACGGTTCGATGCTCGCGCGTGCCACCGGCCTGGCCGAAATCGGCGAGGCCGCCGGCTATATGGTGGTATTTCCCAACGGCACCGGTCCGGCCATCGACGCCCGCACCTGGAATTCGGGCGGCTGCTGCGGCTATGCGCAGTTGCACAAGGTGGACGACGTGGCCTTCCTGCGCGCCCTGATCGACAAGCTGGTGGCCGACGGCCAGGTCGACCGCTCGCGGGTGTTCATCACCGGCTTGTCCAACGGCGGCATGATGGCCTACCGCATGGCGGCCGAAGCGCCCGAGCTGTTCAAGGCGGTGGCGGTAGTCAGCGCGGTGCTCGACACGCCGCCCGAATCGATCGTCAAGGGCGTGCCGGTGATCCACATCCACGGCAGTGACGACCCGTTCATTCCATTCCTGGGTGGCGTCGGTCCGCGCGAAGCGACCCAGACACCACGCCTGTCGGTGGCGCGCACGGTCGAGGCCTGGGTCAAGGCCAATGGTGCCGACCCGCGCCCGGAACTGACCGAGAGCGCCGACGATGCCGGCGATGGCACTTCGGTGCGCCGCTACACCTATCACAACAAGACCGACGCGCAAGCGGTGGTGCTGGTGGAGATCAAGGGCGGCGGCCATAACTGGCCCGGCACCACCGCGCCGATGGTCAACGCCGGGCGCGCCTCGCGCAACCTGAATGCCTCGCGCACCATCGTCGAGTTCTTCGACCTGCATGGCGGTGCCGCGCCGGACAATCCGCCAGGCCATCCACCGGGTGACACCGATGGCCTGCCACCGGGTGCCACGCCGCTACCCCGCACCACCGCGCCGGTGGCGCCCGGTGCACCTCCCGCCCCCCGTTGAATCCATCCATGACAATGAAAAGACTCATCACCAGCATCCTGATCGCGGTCGTGTTGTATTTCCTGTTGCCGCTGGTCACCAAGTTCATCCCGCAATACCGGCTGGCGGTATGGTGCATCACGGCGGGCATCGTGTCCTTTGCAGTGTCGGCGCTGATGGAAAAGGTCTGAACGCCCGATGGCGTAAAACGTGGAACGGCCGCCAGCGCAGGTGCGTTGGCGGCCGTTTTCACATCGGTCCGAGCTTAGCGGCAGTCGCCGCGGCGCTCGTGGCCTGGCGGGCAATGACGCGGACCGTGACCGCGGTCATGGTGCCGATCGCGACCGTGTTCCCGCTCGCGGTGGCGCGCCTGCGGCGGCGGGCCGCCGCGCCAG
>NZ_AKJA01000095.1 GCF_000282575.1 Herbaspirillum sp. YR522
AGGTGGCGGCCGCCGGCGGCCACAGTATCGTGCTGGTCGGCCCGCCAGGGACCGGCAAGTCGATGCTGGCCGCGCGCCTGCCCAGCATCCTGCCGCCGATGACCGAGCAGCAGGCGCTGGAGGCCGCTGCGGTGCAATCGCTGGGGCAGGGCTTCGATGTCAGCCGCTGGAAGCAGCGGCCCTTTCGGGCGCCGCATCATACGGCGTCGGCGGTGGCCCTGGCCGGTGGCGGCGGATCGCCGCGCCCGGGCGAGATCTCGCTGGCCCACCATGGGGTACTGTTTCTCGATGAGCTGCCCGAATTCAGCCGCCACGTGCTGGAGGTATTGCGCGAACCGATGGAGTCCGGCCGCATCACCATCTCGCGGGCCGCGCGCCAGGCCGAATTCCCGGCACGGTTTCAATTGCTGGCGGCGATGAACCCATGCCCCTGCGGATACCTCGGCCACGACAGCGGCAAGTGCCGCTGCTCGCCCGACGCCATTGCCCGCTACCAGGGACGCATTTCGGGCCCCATGCTGGACCGCATCGACATGCAGGTGCCGGTAGGGCAATTGCCGCCAGCCCAGCTATCGAGCAAGGCCGATGGCGAAGCCTCGGCCACCATTGCCGTTCGCGTGGCGCAAGCCTTCGAGCGTCAGCTGCAACGACAGGGAAAACCCAACAGCCTGCTGTGCACGCGCGAGATCGACCGGCATTGCCGCGCCGACGAAGCAGGCGAGGCCCTGCTGCAACGGGCCATGGAAAGGCTGGACTGGTCGGCGCGAGCCTACCACCGGGTGCTGCGACTGGCCCGCACCATCGCCGACCTGGACGACGCGCAGCAGGTGCGGCGCGAGCATGTCGGAGAGGCTATCCAGTATCGACGGGCGTTGAAGGAGCGTTGATGGTAATCCCGCTTAAAACCAGCGGACCGCATTAACGGTTTCCTGGCGCAAAACGGCAGCGCGTTGAAGGATTATTTTTTCGAAGAAAATATCCTGGGCGGGATGTTCGCCACCAAGGCCTTGGGGCTACTGGGGCGGCTGCTTGGTAATGAGACCGACTTGTTCTTTGCGGGTACTGTCAACTCATCTGGCAAAGGGGCAAATAGTGCGGAAAGAACTCTGGGGGGGAAATCTATTGATGATTTAGCACAAGCAGCTACCGCCGCAGATAAAGGGGATTTGTCCGTTGCAGGTCGTGCATTGCAAAAACACGGAAATCGCGACGGAAGCGCTTTCCCAAACGCTAAAGGAAATCCTGCTGATGTTAATGAGCAGGCTCAACAAGTTGTAAATGAAATTCTGAATGATCCAGCAACTATCGCGACTCAAAGAAATACTGGGCGATTCGGACAAGTGACAGATATTGTTGCACCAGACGGTCGTGGGCTAAGGTACGACGCGAATGGCAAACTCATTGGCTTTTTGGAACCTCCTAAAAAATGAAATCCCTAACATTACAAATTGCTAGTATTTCTGATCGAAAAAATGTTGTTTCCGAAATATGGTTTGGAAATGATCAAGTTGCAGAAATATCTAGTGAAGATGGGCAGACAACTCAAATTGAAATATTTCCAGCTCCTCATTCAGGAGCATGGACTTTCGATCTGGATGCCTTTCAAGCAATTTTGACAGAAGCAAAACATAATTTGCGAAATGCGTAGTTGGGGCAAATAGTGCAGCTGGGGCAGT
>NZ_AKJA01000096.1 GCF_000282575.1 Herbaspirillum sp. YR522
CTTAGGCGATGATCTTTGCAACCACACCGGCGCCGACGGTACGACCGCCTTCACGGATAGCGAAACGCAGACCTTCTTCCATCGCGATCGGGTTGATCAGCTTCACGGTGATCGACACGTTGTCGCCTGGCATGACCATTTCCTTGCCTTCCGGCAGTTCGATCGCGCCGGTCACGTCCGTCGTACGGAAGTAGAACTGCGGACGGTAGTTGTTGAAGAACGGCGTGTGACGACCGCCTTCGTCCTTCGACAGCACATAGATCTCGCCGGTGAAGTGGGAGTGCGGCTTGATCGAACCTGGCTTGGCCAGCACCTGGCCACGTTCCACGTCTTCACGCTTGGTACCGCGCAGCAGCACGCCGACGTTGTCGCCTGCCTGACCTTGGTCCAGCAGCTTGCGGAACATTTCCACGCCGGTGCAGGTAGTCTTCTGGGTGTCACGGATACCGACGATTTCGATTTCTTCGCCGACCTTGACGATACCGCGCTCGACACGACCGGTCACCACGGTGCCGCGACCCGAGATCGAGAACACGTCTTCCACCGGCAGCAGGAACGTGCCGTCAACAGCGCGCTCAGGTGTCGGGATGTAGCTGTCCAGTGCTTCGGCCAGGGCCAGGATCGCGCCTTCGCCCAGCGGACCAGTGTCGCCTTCCAGCGCCAGCTTGGCCGAACCCTTGATGATCGGCAGGTCGTCGCCTGGGAATTCGTACTTCGACAGCAACTCGCGCACTTCCATTTCGACCAGTTCCAGCAGCTCTTCGTCGTCCACCATGTCAGCCTTGTTCAGGAAGACGATGATGTACGGAACGCCAACCTGACGCGACAGCAGGATGTGCTCGCGGGTCTGGGGCATCGGGCCGTCAGCGGCCGAGCACACCAGGATCGCGCCGTCCATCTGCGCCGCACCGGTGATCATGTTCTTCACATAGTCAGCGTGGCCTGGGCAGTCAACGTGCGCGTAGTGACGGTTTGCAGTCTCGTATTCAACGTGTGCCGTGTTGATCGTGATGCCGCGTGCCTTTTCTTCTGGCGCCGCATCGATCTGGTCGTATGCCTTCGCTTCGCCGCCGAACTTCTTCGACAGAACGGTCGCAATCGCTGCGGTCAGCGTGGTCTTGCCGTGGTCAACGTGACCAATCGTGCCAACGTTGACGTGCGGCTTGGTCCGCTCAAACTTGCCTTTTGCCATTTTAGA
>NZ_AKJA01000097.1 GCF_000282575.1 Herbaspirillum sp. YR522
TGGCAGGCGCCGCCGTCGCCGTGATCCTGGCCAGCCTGATCGGCGTGGCCGCCATGACCGGTTTGCTGCCCAGCTCCAACAGCGCCAACGCGCCGCAGCAGCCACAACAGGTCGCCCAGGAAGCGCCCGCTCCGGCGCCCCAGCAGCAACGCCAGCAACTGGCCGCCAACAGCGCTGCGGCACGCGTGGCCGAAGAACAACCGGCACGCGCCGCGGCCCCGGCGCCAGCCGTTTGCAGCAGTTGCGGTGAGGTAGTCAATGTGCGTGCCGTCAGCAATACCCCCAGCGGCAGCGGCGTAGGTATCGCCGGTGGCGCCGTGGTCGGTGGCCTGCTGGGCAACCAGGTCGGTGGTGGCACCGGCCGCACCCTGGCCACCATTGCCGGCGCCGTCGGCGGCGGCTATGCCGGTAACGTGGTCGAGAAGCGCGTGCGCACCACGACCAGTCATGTGGTGGAAGTACGCATGGAAAACGGCAAGATCCGCAGCTTCCCGCAGACCAACGAAAACTGGCGCGTAGGCGACCAGGTTCGTGTCGTCAACGGCCACCTGGAAGGTCGTGGCTGAGAACCGGCATCGCCTCCCCAAACATGCCGCGCCGCATTTGCCGCGCGGCATTTTTCATGGCGGCAATGTTATCGACATGTCACCTGAATTTGACGCTTGCAAATTCCGTAACGGCGTCTAGAATCCAAGGGCCACTTGTCAATGACATTCGCAAGCAGCTGGCAAGACTGCATCAGAATCAATAACATCCATTGCAATCTTTTTCGGGGGAAAAATGATTAGTCCAGGGGTCATTATTGAAGAACGGGGCGAAGCGACGGTGTTGACCAGGACCAGTCCTACCGTACCTGCAATGATCGGACTGTTTCATAAGCCCGACGGAACGAGATACACCACGGCGGATTGCTTCAAGGTATCGGGCATGGCCGACCTGCGCAGGGCCTTTCCGAATCTGATGAATATGCAGGTGAAGATCGCAGCGACGGGGGCGACTGTCGAAGCGTGTGGACATGAATACGGCTTTTCGGCGATGGCGCTGGAGCATTATTTCATCAATGGCGGCGGTCCTTGCTATATCCTGCCGTCTGCCGGCCGCACCGATGCCGAATTCGATACCTCGATCCTTAAGTTCCAGGAAATTTCCCTTATTGCCGTAATAGACCCGACCGATGCGGCCGATGTCTATCAAGACGCATTGGAGGGCCTGTTGAATGAACGCAAAGGATACTTTGCCATACGTCACATGAAGACAGCTTCCGCTGCACCGGACGTATTGACTGCCGGGCCGCAGCGGAGCCTCTACCACCCTTGGTTATATCTGACTCACTCACCATGGCGCAATGATGCGGCCATTCCGGTGATGTACGCCGACAGCACGACGCAGACAACGCTGGCCGACTTGAAAACTGCCGATCCTGCTGCCTATGCACTTGCGGATGCCGCGGTCAAAAAACAGATTCTTGCATTTACCAAGGTACCTATCCCGCCGTCGGCGTGCGTCGCTGCCGCCTATTGCAAGACCGATCGCGAGCGCGGTATATGGAAGGCACCCGCCAATATCGTCATCACCAATGCCGCGCCAAGGACCAGGGTCACCGACACCGAGCAGGCCGACCTCAACGACAA
>NZ_AKJA01000098.1 GCF_000282575.1 Herbaspirillum sp. YR522
CGGCGGCGGCCCGCCGCATGGGCCTGAGCTCGGCGGCGGTCGGCAAGAACGTGGCCCGGCTCGAGTCCAACCTGGGCGTGCGGCTATTCCAGCGCAGCACCCGCAAGCTCACGCTGACCGAATCCGGCGAGCGCTTCCTGCAGGAAATCGGCGACGCATTGGGTACCATTCGCAACGCCGTCAACAACCTGGCCACCGCCGATGGGCAACCCGCCGGCACGCTCAGGGTCAGCATGGGAACCGGGTTCGGTCGCCAATACCTGGTGCCGTTGCTGGGCGATTTCCTGCAGCGCTATCCGGCCATTTCGCCCGACTGGGATTTCAGCAACCGTCCGGTGGACCTGATTGCCGAGGGCTTCGATGCCGCCATCGGCGGCGGTATCGACCTCTCGCCAGGTGTGGTGGCGCGCGAGCTGGCGCCGGCGCACCGTGTGCTGCTGGCGTCGCCGGCCTACCTGGCCAGGCACGCGCGGCTGCGCACGCCGCAAGACCTGGCGCTGCACGATGGCATATTGATCCGCTCGCCACAGACCGGACGCGTACGCCTGTGGACCTTGCGCGACCGGGCCGGCGCGCAGGCGCCGGTGACGTTGAAGCCGAGAATGACCATGAACGATCCCAATGCCGCCTGTGAAATCGCCGAGATGGGATTGGGTGTGACGCTGGTGGCGATGCCGCACGCGGTGATCTATCTCGATCGCGGCACGCTGGTGCGGGTGCTGCCGGACTGGTATGTCGATACCGGCATGCTGTCGCTGTACTTCACGGCGGCGCGACTGATGCCGGCCAAGACCCGGGTGTTCGTCGACTTCGTGGTCGAGCACTTTCGCCGGGCCGGGCTGGCCGAGCGCTTCTCGGCCATTCGCTGAAAGCGTCAGCCGCGCGCGGGCTGGCTCGCGCCGCCGCCG
>NZ_AKJA01000099.1 GCF_000282575.1 Herbaspirillum sp. YR522
GGGATCCTGGTTCGGTACATTGGCGCCGAATGGATCGGTGTTATCCCATTGCCACACCACCGCGCCAGCCTGGTTGCTGACGGCCCGAGAGGTATTCAACTGATCGGTGTGGATGTAATAGGCGGGTTGCGCCGTGCCGTTGACACGGATGTTTGCTGTTGAGGAAGTGGAAGAGGTTCCTTGATCGTCGGTCGCCTTGGCGGTGATGGCTCTTAGAAGATCAAAAAATAGAAGAGCATAATGCTACTGATGGTAGCGGCGGAGTACGGGCACGCAAAAATGATTATGCTCTCGCTTTTGCCAGTTAAAAGATAGACTTTGATCGAGCCACAGATTTCTTGCGCAATTCTGTAAAAAGATTGGTTTCGCCGTCTTGAGTCACTGCCTCCAAAAGAGTGAGGTCCTCATCTTGAAAATTCAGCTCATCTTGGATTAAAGGGTGGGCGAGTATAAGATGTTCGTCGCTTTCCACACCAGCTACTGTACAAATAACAAAATTGTCTAGCGCCTCATAGACGCGCCTGGCGGCCCATAGCGCATTCATCGAATCGCAAGTGAGTAATGCTCTTAGAGCAAAAGTTGCTGCCGCACCAGCGTCCTCAGCGTACGGTTCTTGATATTCCCTGGCTATTTCAGGAGAAGGGATGGCGTGGAGGCATTCCTGTTCAAGCCCCACAAGAGTCGCGTGGTTCCAATTTTTGCTACTGACGCAGTTCCAGACAGAGTCCAACGCGTTTCTGTACAGAAGCGCCTGTGACGACGACAAGGACGCTTTAGCTGCGAATCTTGCATACGCAGGTAGAAGCTTCTCTGCACAGCATGCAGAAAAAACGACAATCCTACTGCACGAAAGACGATCAAGACGGTTCTTGAGTTTTGTATCGGAGAAAACGATTAAATTTGGCACAGTTTTACCATTTCGATGAGTGACGATCGATTATCGTGCGGTCGGTAGATTCAACAAAAATGCGTGCCATATATTTTCAATGTTCTGTATGAATTGTGGACTAATATTTTTTTAATAATTTTTATCTTCAACTTAATGAGTCCATTACAAAAATTTGATTTCAAAAACTAATTTTTTGAAATCTATTTCGTAATCTCGTATCCACGCCATTGGCAATAAAACCTTGGCTTTGATAAGAAAAAGCAGGCCCGATCAAGGTGGCGCCAAGTTTCTAAGTTCGCTAAGGATAAAGATTCCGGGCGCGACCCCGATGCACCAAGCACTCTCTATTCTAAGGTAAGTTCCAGCGCGATTTCTTGATTACACGGTTATTCTTATCCAGTTCTACCGACCATGCTTCTGTGTCGAGTGACAGTCGGTTCTCGAACCAGAGCCTCTCCTTGCACTCTCCGCTACATGGCCGACTTGCATATCTAGAAAACAGTGCATCACTAGTTTCTCTCACTGCGGGCGGTGTGCCAAAATGAGAAATTACAACGGCTTCGGTATCCCCGATTTTCACAGCCTGGAAGGCTGAATGTCGAATGTGTGACTTGTAAGAGCATGCCCCAATACTTCCCGAGACGACTGCGCCAAAAATCAGCAATGCGACAGTTGACGCGCTTTTCCAGTTTATAGTGGCTATCATAATCCAAACCTCTTTAGCAATCCTGTCAATGCGGATGTCATTGGGAACTCGTCATTTCCAGCATATGCCAGAAAGCAGCAGCGTAATGAGCTGGCCAAATCTGCTCACTTTATGCGTCTAATGCGAATGAACCAGCCGGCGTCTTCATGCCAAGGTGCTGATGCAGCCTCTGGTTGTGGTGAAGTCAATCAGTCGCCAATGACACGGCCAGCGGCGGAATATCGAATGACCGGCTGGCTCAGCCACCGTCGTTTTGCCCTGGATGATTTCCGTTACCAGCGCGGCTTTGCGCTTGGCTGTCCAACGCTTGAATTCTTCTTCCATGACCATGCTCATTTGATGTCCTTTCAGGATTATCTACTGAGCAGGTTTTCAGTGGGTCATTACAATGCATTGCATCGTGTAAGTGCTATTTCTCATTCGTAGAAAAATATCTCTTAACAAGCTTGATATCTTCAGATAAGTAACCAAGTTCTGGCATTTTGAGAGCATTCTGTAGACGTCTTTCGAACCTGATGCGGATAGCTTCAGGTCGCAATTCAGATATTTTTATTCGCGTCGTGTAAGCTGCTACACCATGCAACACTTCGTAAATTGCATCGTGCAGATTGCGTAGCATGACTTCTTCTGAGGTGCCAATGTACCCTTTAGATATAGCATCAGACATTTGACCAAGGCCTTTAATTGAATACCGTTCATCCCCTCCCTTTACGAGAGGATTTAAATCAATCTCCTGAGGCCAATCCAAGAAAGCTTTTACCAGCAAGTCATTAAATTTAAGTGTCATGTCTGCTCCTTTCATTTCCGAACCCGTCCATCAGGCCAAATGCTGTTGGGGCGCTTCCCTTTCTCCCAAGATCGTTTATCTGGCCAACGCTTCCATTGGTCTCCACCATGACTTGACGTGTCACGCTCCCAAACTGAACCATCCTCTGGGCAAAATTGCCCCGGAGTTCTTGGAATGCGTTCATATTTATCGGGTGCGGCATATGGATTAGCAGTCCTGCAATGCGGATGTCATTGGGAGCTCGTCATTTCCAGCATATGCC
>NZ_AKJA01000100.1 GCF_000282575.1 Herbaspirillum sp. YR522
CAGGCGCGCCTGCATGCCGAGCCAGTCGGCCATGCCAGGCGCGAAGGCGGCATCGATGTGCTGCACGATCACCATCGCCGCGCCGAACCCGGCCGGGATGCCACGCAACAATTGGGCCAGGGCCGCCGGGCCACCGGCCGACGCCCCCACCGCCACCAGCGGCACCGCAGCGGCATTGCCGATCGACACCGGCGCCACGAACGGAGCCGCGCTCGCGCGCACCGGTGGCGCCACCGCTTCGGGCGGCAGCCGGCCCAGGTTGTCGATCTTCTCGACCAGGGCCGCGGCGTCGCGTTTGGCGGAAGCGCCGATCAGCGCCGGGGTCTGGGTCGCGTCCAGCGCGCCATGGCCCAGCGCTTCGTAGATCTTGGCGGTGCTGGTGCCCATGTCGGAGGTGACCACCAGGATCGGACAGGGCGTGTTGAGCATGATGCGCCGGGTGGCTTCCACCCCGTCCATCTTGGGCATGAGCAGATCCATCAGCACCACGTCGGGTAGCTGCCAGGCGCACATCTGTACCGCTTCCTCGCCGTCGCGGGCGATCCAGATCAATTCATGGCGCCCGGTCTCGGCGATCACCCGCCGCAGTACCTCGACCATCATCGGTGTGTCATTGACGATCCCGATTCTCACGATGTTGCGTCTCCAATCAAGTCAGCGACGGCCTGCAACAGGCTCTCGTCGTGGAAGCTGCTCTTGGTAAAGTAGTGATCTGCGCCGGCTTCCAGCCCCCGCTGCCGGTCTTCTTCACGATCCTTGTATGAAACAATCATCACCGGCAGCGACTGCAGGCTGGGTGCGCCGCGAATCAGCGTGACCAACTCGATACCGTCCATGCGCGGCATGTCGATGTCGGTGATGACCAGGTCGAAGCGCTCGGTGCGTACCGCGTTCCAGCCATCCATGCCATCCACGGCGACACTGACGTGATAGCCACGGTTTGCCAGCAGCTTGCGTTCGAGTTCGCGCACCGTCAGCGAGTCGTCGACCACCAGCACCTTCTTGTGCGCACTCCCCGTCACCTGTGCCGCACCGGTGTGATGCAAGGCTTCCAGCCGGCCCGACGAGGTCAGTTTCTCGACCGAGCGCAGCATGTCGGCCACATCCAGGATCAGCAGCGGGTCGCCGTTTTCCATCAGGGCGCCGGCCAGCACATCGGGGATCTTGCCCAGGCGGGCATCGAGTGGCTGCACCACCAGCATGCGTTCGCCCAGGAACGCATCGACCGCCAATCCGTAGGTGTGTTCCTGGTCGCCGATGACGACCACGCAGACACTATCGTCGCTGGCGCGCCACTGCCCCTTCTGCAGGACCTGGTGCGCGCTGACCAGCCCCACCTGGCGTGCGTCATGGGTGAAGTGCTGGTAGCCCTCCAGCGTCTGCAATTGCCCCGGCGCCAGGCGCAGGGTGCGATTGACGTAGGCCAGCGGGAACGCATAGGGTTCGCCGCCGATGTCGACCAGCAAGCTGCGAATGACCGACAGGGTCAGCGGCAGCTTCAACACGAAACGGGTACCGGTGCCGGCCTGGGTATGGATGCGCAGGGTACCGCGCACCTGCTTGAGCATGTCGGCCACCACATCCAGGCCGACCCCGCGCCCGGAGATGTCGGTGACGGTATCGCGCAACGTGAAACTGGGCAGCAGCAGGAATTCCAGCAGCTCGGCCTCGGACAGTCGCGCCACCGTTTCCTCGTTGGATAGCTTGCGGCTGATGACCCCCGCGCGCAGGCGTTCCAGGTCGATGCCGGCGCCGTCGTCGGCCACCTCGATGTGCAGCATGCCGGCGCTGTGCCGCGCTTCCAGCCGGATCACGCCCTGTTCGGGCTTGCCCGCGGCCTGCCGCAGCGACGGCGCCTCGATACCATGATCGAGGGCGTTGCGCAGCAGGTGTCCCAGTGGCGCCTCGAGCTTTTCGAGGATATCGCGATCGATCTGGGTGGCCTGGCCGACGATGTCCAGCCGCACCGACTTGCCCAGCGACCCGGCCACGTCGCGCACCATGCGCGCAAAACCACCGATACCGTCGGCAAACGGCCGCATGCGGCACGCCAGGGCCTCATCGTAGAGACGTTGCGAGAGATTGATCGAACGGCGGTCGAAGGCTTCCAGTTCGTTCAACTGGTCGCCCAGCAGATGCTGGCTCTGCTGCATCAGGGCCCGTGCCTCGCCCAGCGCGGCCTGGGCCAGTTCATCGCGGTCCGAGGCCGATATTTTCTGCTGCAGCAATTCGAGCGCATGCATGGCTTCGCGCTGCATGCGCTTCATGCGCAACATGCCATCGGCGAACGCCTTGAGCCGGCGCGATTCGACCAGCGATTCACCCGACAGGCTCAGCAGCCGGTCGAGGTTGTCGGCGCTCACCCGCACCGCGCGCGCGCTGCCCGAGGCATGGGCCGCGGACGGCGCTGCCGGCTCCGCTGGCGCCGTCGGCGTGAGCGCCGCCGCCGGCGTACCCGGCAAACCGGACGTGCCTGGCACCGCTGCCGCATCGACGCTGGCGGCGGCAGGCGGGGCCGGCAATTGGCCGCCGCTCATCACCGTCGACAGCGCCGCCATGAAGGCATCGACCTCGGTGCTGCCGGCGTGCTCGGCCCAGGCTTCGTCGCCATCGGGTGGATTGGCGATGCGACCCAGCAGGTCGGCGCCGCGCAGCAACGCATCGATATGCGTTCGCCCCAGGCTCAACTCGCCCTGCTGGGCCAGCACGAAGCAGTCCTCCAGCACATGGGCGATCCGCACCGCGGCGTCCAGGCCAACGATGCGGGCTGCCCCCTTGAGCGAATGGCCGGCGCGCATGCAAGCCTCGAGGTGTTCGGCCGGGTCGGCGCCTCCTTCCAGGGCCAGCAGGCTGGTATTGAGCAGCTGGATCTGGCTTTCGGCCTCGAAGCGGAACAGGTCCAGCATCGACATCTGGCTCAGGTCTGGCGTACTCATGTCATTGCCCGCGCCAATGCATAGAACAGCAGGCCATGGTCCAGCAGCCCGACCTTGCGCCCGCGCCAGTCCAGCAAACCGCGCGCATAGGGCGTGGCGAGCTGCGCCAGCGTGGTCGGCACCGGCTCGACGTCGTCGGCGTCGAAGCGCTGCACCCCGGCCACTTCGTCGACCGGGAACACCAGCGTCTGTGCCTCGTGCAGCGCCACCACCATATAGGGCCGGTGGCTGTTGCGAATGGATGCATCGACAATCTCGAACAGCGCCGCGAGCGAAATGCAAATGCGCAGCGCGCCACGAATATTGAGCACGCCCAGCACCGCGCCGTTGCGCTGGTGCGGCAGCGAATGCACCGGGCGGCTATCGGCCACTTCCAGCACCGCTGCCGTCGACAGGGCCAGCCATTCGGCACCGACGCGAAACACCAGGGCCGATTCGCGCACACCGTTGGTGGCACCGGCCGACTCGTACTGCGCCGCCTGCTCGGCCGATTGCGCCCATTCCTGCGCCAGCGCGCCGCTCTCGACCGGCCGGTCAAGCAGCACCAGCGCCGCGCTGGCGTAGGTGGGGCAATTGAGGCAGCGATGGTGGGTGAGCAGTTGCGGGCACGAATGGTCGCCGCGCACGCCGATGCGGTTCCAGCAATCGTCGATGCGGTCGGCCCACACGGACGGTGGGCGGGCGAGTTCAGCCATGGCTGCCGGCTCCCTGTACGGTGGATTGTTCGACCCGCTCGGCGCGCTGGCGCATCAAGCGCGCGGCCGACAGGTCGCCCTGCGCCTGCAACAGGGCCGCCAGGTGCTGCAGCGCCTCGTGGTGCGCCGGATCCAGATAGACCGCCTTGCGGTAGTAACGCTGGGCGCCGGCCGCATCGCCCCCGGCGTCGGCAATGAGTCCCTTCAGGTGGAATGCATCGGCGTTGGCGCCGTGGGCCAGGATGAGCTGCTCGCACAAGGCGTCGGCGCGAGCGAACTCGCCCCGGTCGGCCAGCCGCCTGGCCTGCGCCAGCATGTCGGGCGCGCTTGCAGCGGCGGCCGGCGCCGCCATGCGTTCGCTACCGACCGCACGCTGCCTGGGCGCACTGGCCGCAATGGGCGCCATCGGGGCAACGGGCGCCAAGGGCGGCATGGCGCGCAAGTGAGCGGCGACCGGCGCATCGCCGGGATCGCGCTTGCGAAACCCGAACGCCAGCGGGATACCGGCCGAAATCACCCGCGGGCTGAGCATCAGACCGCCCTCGGCCGGACCGACGAAGATGGTGCCGTCATCCTTGACCATGCGCTCGAGCATCGCCACTACACGAAGCTGCAGCGCACGCTCGAAGTAGATCAGCACATTGCGGCAGAGGATGAAATCGTAGGGCAAGGCGTCCTGCAGGAAGTCGTCCGACAGGATATTGCCGGCGGCAAAGCGCACCTGCGCCTTGACCTCGTCGTCGATGCGCCAATGCGCCTGCTGCGGCTTGAAATAACGGTCGCGAAAAGCCATGTCGCGCCCGCGAAACGAATTGCGCCCGTACACCCCGGTGGCGGCCACTTCAAGCGACAGCGTACGGATGTCGATGGCGTCGATGTGAAACGCCGAGGCCGGCACGCCGGCGTCGAACAGCGCCATGGCCACCGAATACGGTTCTTCCCCGGTGGAACACGGCAAGCTGAGAATGCGCAGCCGCGTCGTCTGCCCGGTCACCAGCTTCTCGCGCCCCATGCGCGCCAACGCCAGCATCGCTTCACGGTCGCGGAAGAACCAGGTCTCCGGCACCACGGCCGATTCGATCAATCGTTGCAACTCGTCGCTGCCGGGTTGCAGATGTGCCAGGTAATGCTGGTCGTCGGTGAGCTGCAGGGCCGCCATGCGTTCGCGCACCACGCGCTCGATCAGGCCGCTGCCCACGGTCGCCATGTCGAGTCCCATCGCCGCCTTGAGCCGCGCGGCAATCTCGTGCAAGGTCTTCATGCCGCCTCTCCTGCCGGCTGCGCGGGAAACAGCAGCTCGCGGGTAGCGTCATCGAGCAAGGCATCGACCGTGATCCATTGCAGCAACTCGCCCCGATGACGCAGCACCGGCCCCAGGTAGGGCGCCTCCTTGTTGTCCAGCCCCGACGCCTGGAAATCGGCCGGATCGCAACGCAGCGTATCGGTGGCCTTTTCGAGCACCAGCCCCAGTAATTGCGCGGCCCGCCCCGGCACTGCGTAGTGGATCAGCACCAGGCGCGTGGACATGCGCACGGCAGCCGGCTGGCCGTGCGCCAGGCGACTGACGTCGAGCACCGGCACGTTCTGCCCGGCGTAAGCGAACAGCCCGGCCACCGACGGCGGTGCCCCCGGCACCTGCTTCAACGGCGCCAGCGGCAACACCAGCGCCACGTCCGACGCCTGCAGCGCGTAGCGGTCGCGACCGATGTGAAACAGCAGGAACAGTTTCTGGTTCATGAAGGGCAGCGCAGGCGCATCAGGCCGACACCTTGAAGCGCGACACGCCGTTGCGCAATTCGGTGGACACCACGTTCAATTCCTCGATCGCCTGGCTCGATTGCTGCAGCGACTCGACCGTCTGCTGGGCCGCCTCCGACAACTGCACCAGGGCCTGGTTGATCTGCTCGGCGCTGTTGGCCTGCGCCTGCATGCCTTCGTTGACCAGCTGGAAGCGCGGCGACAGGGCCTGCACCTGCGAGATGATCTGCGACAGCTGGCCGCCGGCGCTCTGCACTTCCTGCATGCCGCGCCGCACCTGGTCGGAGAACTTGTCCATGCCCATCACGCCGGCCGCCACCGCCGACTGGATTTCCTTGACCATCACTTCGATGTCATAGGTGGCCACTGCGGTCTGGTCGGCCAGGCGTCGGATCTCGGTGGCCACCACCGAGAAGCCGCGGCCGTGCTCACCGGCCTTTTCGGCCTCGATGGCGGCATTGAGCGAAAGCAGGTTGGTCTGGTCGGCCACCTTGGTGATGGTGGTCACCACCTGGTTGATGTTGCCGGCCTTCTCGTTCAAGATCGCCAACTTGGCGCTGACCGAACCGGCCGCGTCCATGACGCTGCCCATGGTGTCTTCCATGCGGGTCAGTCCGGCCTGGCCATTGCCGGCCAGTGCCGAGGTCTGGTCGGACACCACCGAGACCTCGTTCATGGTGCGCACCAGGTCGCGCGAGGTGGCAAAGATCTCGCGCGCGGTGGCGCCGATCTCGGTGGTGGTGGCCGCGGTCTCGGCGGCGGTCGCCTGCTGCTGCTTGGAGGTGGCGGCGATCTCGGTCATCGAGGTGGCGACCTGCGAGGACGAACGCTGCGCCTGGCCCACCAGCGAGGTCAGGTCATCGGTCATGCGATTGAAGCCACCGGCGAGGTGGCCGAATTCGTCTTCGCTATCGAGCTTGAGGCGGCGCGAGAAATCGCCCGACCGCATCACGTCGAGGATCGCCATCAGCCGCTGCAACGGTTCGTTGATGGCGCGCATCAACAGGAAACCGCAGATCAATGCCGCCAGCAGTGCTGCCATCAACGACACCAGCATCGCGAACTTGGCCGAGGTCACGGCGCCGCCGATGTCGCCGGCGGCATCATCGGCGATAGCCTTGTTCTTCTCGACCATGCGCTGGGTCAGCTGGTAGCCCTGGCGCCACTGCGGACGAAGCTGCTCGTTGACCACCCGGTTGATCGCGGCGCGCTGGCTGAAATCCATCTTGAGCACCTCGCTCATGATGGCGCGGTACTTCTGCCGTGCCTCCTTGAATTCGGCGAACAGCCTGCGATCCTCGTCGCTGAAGACGGTCTTGTCGTAGTCTTCCTGCAAGCGATCCAGGCGCTCGCCGTTGCGGCGCAACAGCGTGATGTCGCCCTGCCGCTCGCCGTCGGTCTCGTCGACCTGCGATATCTGCTGGGCCATCAACAGGTTCTCGTACCAGGCCGCGTTGATCATGGTGCTGTAGTACAGGCCAGGAGTCGAATCCTTGCGCAGGCTGGTGGCACCATCCTCGATACGCGAAAGATTCCAGGCCGAGATGCCGGCCATGGTTGCCATGAGCACGAGAATGAGCGCGAAGCTGCCCAGGATACGTTGCTTGATCGACCAGTTTTTCATGCCGCAGGCTTTCTTGGGTTGAAGGAGTGCGCGGTTCCTGCTTGAACCGATGCGGTCGCTTTCGCTTGCGCTGCGCCAATACGGGAAATTCTTTGAGATTATGGACGAAAGGTTTCGAGATGACTATCTCGGCAACGTACTGCGGTTATTGAATCGACAAGCCCCTCTTTTCCGCCTGGCAATAAAAAACGGCGCCCGCGGGCGCCGTCGACTGACAACATCGGTTCGATACACTGCCGGCGGGTCAGGCTGGCATTGCCTTGTTATCGTTGAGATCGATAAAACCCTTGATGATCCGGTAGGCTTTCCAGATCCAGGCCAGGGTCCACACCAGGAACGCCACCGGGATGCCGATCACCGTCACCCACAGCAGGCCGCCGGCGAACATCCAGAACAGGTACCACCAGAACGAGCGGATCTGCCAGCGATGGTGGGTTTCCAGCCAGGTGCCGCGTACCTCGCCGCGCTTGAGATAGTTGACGATCAAGGGCAACCATGACAGCGCCCCCAGCGAAAACACCAGGCAGATGCCATGGAAGATATAGAGCCACCGCGCCAGCTCCTTGGCCGATTCGGTGTTGTTGTCCAGCACCAGTTCCTGCGTCATTGCGATTCCTTTCATGAACAAGGCCGTTGCATTGGCGGCCTGTCATTCAGACCGCTGCTCAACCCAGCAGGTTCAAGATGCCGTCCAGGCCGACGAAATTCAAGCCCACGTCTGCCTGCGCCCGCACCACCGGCTTGGCCCGGAATGCCACCGACAGCCCGGCCACTTCCATCATCCGCAAGTCGTTGGCGCCGTCGCCCATGACGATGGCCTGGTGGGGCGCAGCGCCCAGCTCGGCGCATACGCGCTCTACCGTCGCCCGCTTTTCGTCGGCGTTGACGATACCGCCCACCACCCTGCCGGTCAGTTTGCCGTCGACGATCTCGAGCGTATTGGAATGGGTGTAGTCGAGCTGCAAGCGGGTCTTCATGCGATCGGTGAAGAAGGTGAAGCCGCCCGACACCAGCAAGGTCTTCAGGCCCGCCGCCTGGATCGCCTGCAACATCGGCTGGGCGCCGGGCGACAATTGCAGGCGTTCGTCATAGACCCGCTGCAACGCCGACGCGTCGAGCCCCTTGAGCAGCGCCACGCGCCGGGTCAGGCTTTCGTTGAACTCGATCTCGCCGCGCATGGCCGCTTCGGTGATCTCGGCCACCTGTGGCTTGAGGCCCTGCATGTCGGCGATTTCATCGATGCACTCGATGGTGATCAGGGTCGAGTCCATGTCCATGGCCACCAGCCTGAAATCGGCCAGGCGACGCGCCGGGTCGATCCAGGCGTAGTCGATGCCGGCCTCCAGGCAGGCGCGATCGAGTTCGGCATTGGCCGCCTGGGCCGCGCCGGCGAGGCGCCAGGCCTGGGTACCGGCGGCGCGCACGGCGATGGGTTCGGCCCGGGCCGCGCCGGTGATGCCGGCAATGGTGTCGATGGCGGCCGGGGCGGCCAGGTTGCTGGTGAGTGCTTGCAGGATCAGGTTCATGGGTCGATTACTGGTTTATCCAAATAACGGGTGATTCGCGATTCAGGCGCCGAGCGCCTTCATGATCGTCTTGACCTGCTGCACGCGCGCATTGAGGTCGACCATGGCAGCGGTGATACGCAGCTTGTCCTGGCCATTGAGCTTGACCTGGCGGTTCTTTTGCACCAGTTCGATGATGCGCATGGCGTCGATCGGCGGGTTGGGCATGAACTGCATCAGCGCCGCCTCGGCATGGGCATCGATCTTGACGATGCCCAACGGCTTGGCGGCGATCCGCAGCCGATGCGTCTCGACCAGCGCGCGTGCCGGTTCGGGCAACTTGCCGAAGCGGTCGATCAATTCTTCCTGCAACGCGTCGATGGCATCCTGCGCGGCGCAATTGGCGAAGCGCTTGTACAGCGACAGGCGCTCGTTGACGTCGCCGCAGTAGTCGTTGGGCAACAGCGCGGGCACGTGCAGGTTGATCTCGGTGGTCGACGACAGCGGCGCGGCCAGGTCGGGTTCACGGCCATCCTTGAGCGCCCGGACCGCCTCGTTGAGCATGTCCGAATACATCTGGAAACCGATCTCGTGGATCTCGCCGGACTGGTTGTCGCCCAGCACTTCACCGGCGCCGCGAATCTCGAGGTCGTGCATGGCCAGGTAGAAGCCGCTGCCCAGCTCCTCCATCTGCTGGATCGCTTCCAGCCGCCGCTGCGCCTGCTTGCTCAGGCCCTGCACATCCTGCACCAGCAGGTAGGCATAGGCCTGGTGGTGCGAGCGCCCCACCCGGCCGCGCAACTGGTGCAACTGCGCCAGGCCGAACTTGTCGGCGCGGTGCATGATGATGGTGTTGGCGGTCGGCACGTCGATGCCGGTTTCGATGATGGTGGTGCAGAGCAGGATGTTGAAGCGCTGTGCCACGAAGTCGCGCATCACCTTCTCGAGGTCGCGCTCGTGCATCTGGCCATGGGCCACGCCGATGCGGGCTTCCGGCAAGAGCGCCTCGAGCATGGCACGGCGGTTGGCGATGGTCTCGACCTCGTTGTGCAGGAAGTACACCTGGCCGCCACGCTTCAATTCGCGCAGGCAGGCTTCGCGGATAGTCGATTCGGTCTCGCCGCGCACGAAGGTCTTGATGGCCAGGCGCTTCTGGGGCGCGGTGGCGATCACCGAGAATTCGCGCAACCCTTCGAGCGCCATGCCCAGCGTGCGGGGGATCGGCGTGGCCGTGAGCGTGAGCACGTCGACCTCGGCCCGCAATGCCTTGAGCGCTTCTTTCTGGCGCACCCCGAAACGGTGCTCTTCATCGATGATGACCAGGCCCAGGCGTTGGAACTTGACGTCGCCCGAGAGCAGTTTGTGGGTGCCGATGACGATGTCGATGGTACCGTCGGCCAACCCCTTGATGGCTTGCGTGACTTCCTTGCCGGTACGGAAACGGGACAGTTCGGCAATCCTGACCGGCCAGTTGGCGAAGCGGTCGGCAAAGGTCTGCGCATGCTGCTCGGCCAGCAACGTGGTGGGCGCCAGGATCGCCACCTGCTTGCCGCCCATCACCGCCACGAAGGCCGCACGCAGCGCCACCTCGGTCTTGCCGAAGCCGACATCGCCGCAGATCAGGCGGTCCATCGGCTGGCCCGAGGTCATGTCCTTGATGACGGCGTTGATGGCGGCCGCCTGGTCGGCGGTTTCCTCGAAGCCGAAACTGTCGGCGAAGGCCTCGTAGTCGTGCGCCGAATACTGGAAGGCATGCCCCTGGCGCAGCGTGCGCCGGGCATACAGGTTGAGCAGTTCGGCGGCCGTGTCGCGCACCTGCTGGGCCGCCTTGCGCTTGGCCTTTTCCCATTGGCCCGATCCCAGCGAATGCAGCGGGGCGTCTTCGGGCGAGGCACCGGAATAACGCGAGATGACGTGCAACTGCGAAACCGGCACGTAGAGCTTGGTTTCCTTGGCGTATTCCAGGTGCAGGAACTCGGTCTCGCCCTCGCCCAGGTCCATGCTGATGAGGCCCATGTAACGGCCGATACCGTGGTTGGAGTGCACCACCGGATCGCCCACCTTGAGCTCGGACAGGTCGCGCACCATGAATTCGACTTCGGTGGTGGCCTGCTGCTTGCGGCGTCCGGCACGACGCCCGCTGCCGGCATACAGCTCGGTCTCGGTGACGAAGGCCAGGCCCAGGCCCGGCAGCTGGAAGCCCGACTGCAACGGCGCCACCCCCAGCATCAAGGGCTCGCTGCTGGCGACAAACCCGAAGTGGTCGTCACATAGCGCGGGATGCAGGTCGTATTCGGCAAAATACTGTTGCAGGGTCTCGCGCCGGCCATTGCTGTCGGCACAGATCAGGACCCGGTTGTCGGTCTTCGACAGGAACGCCCGCAGATTGGCCAGCGGATCCTCGAGGCGGCGGTTGACGGCGATCTCGGGCAATGGCGCCGACAGCGCCGAGGGGCCGTCGTCGCTCTTGATCGCCCAGCGCGCATAGGGTTTCAGGAGCGTGAAGAAATCCTCGTCGTCGAGATAGATCGCCTTCGGTTCCAGCACCGGACGTTCGCGGTCGGCGCGCAGGAACTGCCAGCGCGAGCGGGTATCGCTCCAGAAACGCTTGATCGACTGCTCGACATCGCCCACGGTGGCAAACATGGCGTCGTGCGGCAGG
Source organism: Herbaspirillum sp. YR522 (assembly GCF_000282575.1). Taxonomy (GTDB): domain Bacteria; phylum Pseudomonadota; class Gammaproteobacteria; order Burkholderiales; family Burkholderiaceae_D; genus Herbaspirillum. Next base: position 11,181 of record NZ_AKJA01000100.1, read on the forward strand.
TATTCGAACAGCGTCGCGGTCTGCTCGAAGAACAGCGGCAGGTAATACTCGATACCTGCCGAGGCGATGCCGCTGCCGATGTCCTTGTAGATGGCGGTACGCGAAGGATCGCCCTCGAACATCTCGCGCCAGCGGTTACGAAACGCCAGGCGCGCGGCCTCGTCCATCGGAAACTCGCGCCCCGGCAACATGCGCACCTGCGGCACCGGATAGAGCGAACGCTGGGTATCGGCGTCGAAGGTGCGGATGGTCTCGACCGTGTCGCCGAACAGGTCGAGCCGATACGGCAGCACCGAACCCATCGGGAAGATATCGATCAGGCCGCCGCGCACCGAGTATTCGCCGGGCGACATCACCTGGCCCACGTGGCTGTAGCCGGCCAGCGTCAATTGCGACTTCAGGCGGGCCTCGTCGAGCTTCTCGCCCTGCTTGAAGAAGAAGGTATAAGCCGCCAGGAACTGCGGCGGCGCCATGCGCAACAAGGCGGTGGTGGCCGGCACGATCAACAGGTCGCACTGCCCGGATTGCACCTCGTAGAGCGTGGCCAGCCGTTCCGAGACCAGGTCCTGGTGCGGCGAGAAAGCGTCGTAGGGCAGCGTTTCCCAGTCGGGCAGCAGGTGTACCCGCAATTTGGCAGCGGGGTCGGCCACGGCGTCGGCGCTCGGCGCAAACCAGGGGATCTCGGCCAGCAGGCGCTGGGCATCGGTGGCACCGGCCACCACCACGGCCAGCATGCGGCCCTGCGCCTTCAGTTCGAGCGCGGCTTGCGCCAGCAGGCAGGCATCGGCCGAACCGTGCACGGCCGGCGGAACGAAACGCACACCGGGCTTGGGGAGGGATTTTTTCAGGTCGAAGGGCATCGGACTCAAGCGGTCGGATATTCGGCAGGGATCTGCGATCAAATCGCTGCCAAATGCCGGCCGCGGTAGCGGTTTTGGCATTAGAATTCAGCCTCGCATTATAAACGATGGCCCCAGCCAGGCCTGCCCAGGCGCCGCCGCCATCGACGGTGCGCCAGATTTCTCCATGAACCCAGCTCATTCCCCCGTCCCTGCGGCGTCGCCGCCACGCTACCTGGCACTGCTACCGGCGGCGGGCGTGGGTGCGCGCATGGGCACCGCCACACCCAAGCAATACATGATGCTGGCCGGCAAGCCGATGCTGCATCACGCGCTGGCCGCCTTCGCCCGGCATCCGCGCATCGCGCATGCCTTCGTGGTGGTAAGCCCGGCCGACGGCTGGATCGACGACATGCTGGCAGCCGAACTGAAGGACCACGTGACGGTGCTGCGCGTGGGCGGCGCCACCCGCCAGGAAAGTGTATTGAATGGCTTGCAGGCCATGCGCGCCGAGGTCGGCGACGACGACTGGATACTGGTGCACGATGCTGCGCGCCCGGGCCTGGACGCGTCGCTGATCGATCGTCTGCTCGAGACGCTGGGCGACGACCCGGTAGGCGGCCTGCTGGCGGTGCCGGTGGTCGACACCCTCAAGCGCGCCAGCGGCGACGACAGCGGGCGGGCCGGGCAGACCGTGCCGCGTGCCGGCCTGTGGGCGGCCCAGACGCCGCAGATGTTTCGTTATGCATTGCTGCAGCGCGCCTTGCTGCAGGCTCGCCAGCTCGGGCAACTGGACGCCATCACCGACGACGCCAGCGCCATCGAGATGCTTGGCCTGCAACCGCGACTGGTGCCAGGCAGCCCCCGCAACCTCAAGGTCACGCAGGCGCCGGATGCCGCGCTGGCCGAGTTCTTCCTGAAGGATCCAAGCCGATGACCGCTTCCTCTTTTCCGTTTCGCATCGGCCAGGGCTACGACTGCCATGCGCTGGTGCCCGATCGCCCGCTGGTCCTGGGTGGCGTGACCATTGCGCATCACCTGGGCCTGAAGGGCCACTCCGACGCCGACGCGCTGCTGCACGCCATCACCGATGCGTTGCTGGGCGCGGCCGCGCTGGGCGACATCGGACGACATTTCCCCGATACCGACGCCCGGTTCAAGGGCGCCGACTCGCGCGTGCTGCTGCGCGAAGCGATGCGTCGCGTGGCGCAGGCCGGCTACGCCGTGGGCAACCTGGATGCGACCATCATCGCCCAGGCGCCCAAGATGGCGCCGCATATCCCGACCATGGCCAGGCATGTGGCCGCAGACCTGGGCATTGCCGAACAGCAAGTCAACATCAAGGCCAAGACCAATGAACGACTGGGATGGCTGGGGCGCGAAGAAGGGATTGCCGCCGAAGCGGTGGTATTGCTGCATCCGATAAACGACTGAACAATGGCGTGTAGGACATGTCTGTAGGACACTCACCGACACGCGCAAACCCGCACCAGACAAGGGATTCGCAGAAAAAATGTGCACCATTTTTCGGCATGAATCGAAAACTAAAGCGCACGGCAAAACGATTGAATAATTAAATCAAAGTTTGCTTCTGAAAATAGCTTGCATTCTCAATTTAATGAGTATAATCAGGCCGTCGTTAGGTTTCGAGTTGGTAGTGCGGTCATCTCGCTGTCATTCCTCCCGAGTAACGATAAAGAGCCGGGCATAGAAGCCCCAATCAATTAAATTTTGGAGTCTGTAATGGCACAAGGTACCGTCAAGTGGTTCAACGATGCAAAAGGTTTTGGTTTTATCACTCCTGATGAAGGCGGCGAAGATCTGTTCGCTCACTTCTCGGCAATCCAGTCGAACGGTTTCAAGTCGTTGAAAGAAAACCAACGCGTGACTTTCGAAGTCACTACTGGCCCAAAGGGCAAGCAAGCTTCGAACATCCAAGCTGCGTAAGTCTTCCGACTTAAAAAAAATCCCCGGCCATGGCCGGGGATTTTTTTCGCCTGTTCATTTGTCGGACCGCGCCTCCACTACCGGCCCGTCGTCCTGACAGCAACATCCACCCGGCGCGTCGTTGTACCGTCCACCTCCCTGCATCCCATCTCCACCGCCGTCGATATCATCCTGACCTTGCCCACAGCTCGATTGTGGACTATAGATCATAGGATCGCCGTGCGGCCTCGCAGGGTGGTTGATGCGCCAAGGCAAGATTGGCGGCCATGTACGGCTTGTCGTGAATCGCTTCAAGGGGAACCGATTCATGATCGACAGGGCCGCCCCGAACGAAGAGTACCCTGCGTTTTGGAAAAAGATGGCCGTCGTCGCCGATGCCGGGTTAATGCGCTATCTCCTTTTCATCAAGCACGCATCGCAACGCTGGACCAGAGCATACATCTTCCGCACGTGTTCACCCTCGTCGGAATTCTTTTGCAACGATCTTGGACAAGCGAGAAAACATGCCAAAGACATTCGTCTCTCCCGAACAATCAAGGATGCTTGTACAGCAACAACGTCAAGCGGGCTATCTCCACTTCCTCGACGACCTGGCGGAGGAAGATGAAGACGATGACGATGAGGATTTTTCCGAATGGAGCAGACAGGCATGGATGGATGAACAGGTCCCGCTGAATCTCCCGATCAATGGCATCGCCCCAGGGACTTCCGCATCCTTCGTACAGGAAAGCGCGCCTGTTTCAACCGCCTCCATCTTCCCGTTATGGGCGCCGTCGCGCGCCGAAGTCGCGCCTTTGCAGGACGTCGACACGCTCATGGCCGAACTCCAGCACACCCTAAAATACAAGCAGTTACTGGAAAAATACGGCGATGTCGAACCACTGCGCCACCTTGCCATCATTGCCACCGCAGAAGCGACGGCAGGCCACGTATTGAATGTGGAACAGGCAGAAAAGTTGCTCGACGATGCTGCGCTGTCGATACGCGGCAAGTTGACGGCAGCGCTCGATGCCACCCCGCTGGCCGAAAATCCTCCTGTCCAAACGCCGCAGTCGGCTGAATCGACTGGCGTGTATCTGATCAGGCGCTTGTCCGACCTGATGAAAACACTGGCGCACACGCATTTGCTGCAGACAAGCCTTTCGCGCCTGCCTGGCGCGACAGCCATGTATTCCGCCGCGACGCTCTTGTCGAGCATCGATACGTTTCGCTGCTCGCCTTCGCTTAAGCATTTTACGGACGTGCTATGGCGCACCCCGTGGGCGGCGATCCTGCCCCAGGCATACCTTGTCGAATTTTCCAGAGTGATATGGGAGCAACTGACACCTCAGACACTGAGGGATTTGGTGGAAATTGACGACGGGACCGCATTAAACGGATTCATCTTAATAGGCTATCTGATGATCGTCTACGACAACAAGGACAAGGTATCGACCGAATTAGCCGCCCTCAGGGACAATCTCAAGGATATTGTTAGCGATCCCTTCAATTATCTTTTTTCCCAGGTCATGCAGATGTCGCTTGCCGAGCATGAGCAATCCTCCCCACTCGGAGCGGAGGTGCAACCTGCGGCAGGAAAAGCCTGGGTCGACAAGCTTGTGTCCAGCCTCGGTCACATCCTTACCGCCACCAGCGTGCTCAAGAATATCCGAGGCGTTGCCAGACTTCCTTCGGATACGTCGGATGTTGCCAGCGCGAGCAACCAGCAAGGTGGCATCAGCCTGTCGCTGGAGGGAGCGATCGAAACAAGTGGCAACAAAGAGCTCATCGATGAAATGAATCGCCTCTGCCGCGCGCCTGAAAACGATTTTCTCGCAAATTATTTCATGCGCGAGTCGCTTACATCGACGACACAGGAGCAACTTGCCGCACTTACCCTGCATACCCTGATTTCATTGATCGATCTGGCCGAAATTGCCGATCGCCCGGTCGATGCCGACGAGGCCGACGACGCCTTCTTCTCCTGGAATAACGAGGGCGATCCTGCAGAGGATTACGACGATGCCCCTGATATCGTATCGCGCGGCAAACACCTCGCGCGTGAGCCGGAACCGGCTACCAATGACAATCATCCGTCGGTGAGATATAGCCCAGGTCAAATCGCAATCACCACGTCGCTTACCACTGGCCTCATGGCGGGCAACGCAGCCTCACTGTGGACAAGCAAGTTATACATTCCCGTTGTGCTTAGTGGGATCACGCTCATTTTCGGCGGCTCCCTGCTTTGGCGCAATCGCGGTGAAACACGATCCGGCAGCCCCATGAACGCGACAACCCCGTTCATGGACGACATCACACCGGCGAGTCACAATGCGACACTTGCCACACCCGCTTCGGGAAACGCGACCACCTCGATCAACACGACGACAGGGGTCACGCCGGCCTTTGGCAACGCAACGGCGAGCGCCAACGACATTGCGACGCCCGAAGACATTTACGGATCAAACGACTGGGATGCCGATTACCAGCATGACGCTACGAATGCAGTGGCCAATACGGCCGAGCTCACTGCCAGACGAGACGTCACCGTCCAAAAACTGGCCAACACCGCAGAGGTGCTGCAGTTCTTCATCGGCAAGATCGAGGCGATCCTGTCCAAGAAAAACAGCGATACCACCATTGCGGAAAGTCTCGGCTCTCACGACGAATACGTGAAATTGAAAAATGCGATGCAATCACTCGACATCGCATTGCCTGCGCCAGACACTTCTCTTCTATTGGAGCCTCAGTTCATCACGGCGATGAAACAGCTCAAGATGGAATTGAGCTCCGTCGAAGCCACTATGCAATATCTCGGTCAGGAGATGAATTCCGGCTCCGTCAATCTTACTTACTTCGCGTCTGCATCCAACGATGTGCAAACCCTGCTCAACGATGTGGTCGAGGTCATGCCCAACGGCCTTCCCGCCAAGAACCGCGAGATGTGGAAATTGATCACGAATGCCCGCATCGTCGCCTCCGTGCGGGATTTCGTCGTCTCCGAACGCTACGAAAACGTGCTGTCGGGGCTGACAACCGATTTCGCATCAAGGGAGAATACGATATTAAAGACGACCTTCATCGAGAGCGTGGAACAACAAGTCCGCGAGTCGTTCCGTATTTATCCCTTCCAGTGGAATGACGACCACCCTGTGGTTCGAAAATTCAATGAGTGGAAGGACGAAGTGACGCGGATCACGGAGTCGCACGTCAATCGAGAAAATCACATCAATAATGTCAATAACATCCGAAACGCCTTGGGCGCTGAGGCAGAAGTCCTTTTACAGCTGATGCAGACCCTGCGCCTGAGCGAATTTCAAAACATGCTTAAGGAAAAACTAAAAGAGTTGCCCGCAAGCCTGTTAAGCGCAACCGATTTAGGGGACCTGAAGGAACGGATGGCCGCGAGACTGCAACGACAGCAATTCGGCCGTCTGCTGGGCTCGATTCCAGCAACGTTGAACTTCGCGACCCATGCAATTAATGCGCGTTACACCAATTCGACCATACGACGGCTTAACGAGCAATTGAGTGCCGCTAGTGAGTTCTTCGCCGCGACCAAAGTCCCGTCCACTTACCTGTTAGCCATAATCGAGAAACACTTCGACAAGAAAATGCCATGGAAGGATGCGGTCAACAGTGTCTTCTCGGCCAACTTGAGAAAGCGCCCCCAAGCAACCGATAACATCCCGTTGCAAGACCTGCGCAACGGAAGGCCGGTTACCGCGCAATTGCACGCACTGGATAAGATGGCGATCAACATGCTGTCGCAAGGCGCGCAGAGAAGCCTGCTCTCCTACCGAGGCGCAAAGGAATCATTGAAAGAGACGGGACGGCAGAGTTTCTATCTGATCAACGATATTCTGGCGTTGGCAGGCGATGCCTATAAGTTCGCTCACCGCGGCAATCTGGCCAGCACTGCGCAACATTCCCTCATCATTAAACTGACCGCAGATTCCGCATTTCTTTCTGCCACATTGACTCCGTTGATGGTGTCCGGGAGGTTGCCCACTGCTGTCGCCCGCGGCTTGCTCAGCGGCGGCCTTGGTTTGAATCTCGCCGCTGGCGCCTTGGATATCGTAAACATGCAGAAAAACAACGCATCGGCGTCTCAAATTGGCCTCGCCGTCGCTCAGCTTTCCGCCAATACAGTCGTCAGTCTCATTGCCATGCAGTTCCCGCTGATTGGCACCGTCTTCGCATTCGCATTGCCGGATTTCACGGCCGCCGGACGCGTACAGAGCTACTATTCCCTTTATCAATCCTACCGCGCACAAGGACTGACGACAAAGGCCAATCTCGCCTACCGCCTTTACCAGATGTCGATTGCCGAAACGGTACCCATCGTCAGCATGTTCGTGCCGCTGGTGCGCGACGCGGTGATCGCAGACTCCAATTGGCAGTCTAGCGAGGTTGCCGCCCGGCTGGCATCGCAATCGATCGAAGAATTCGGCGCTCGCAACACCATTCTTGCGCCGTCGCTCAGATCCTCGCGCCCCAGCAACGTGTCGCAGTTCCATTACATCGTGCCCCAGAATGCCACCTTCAGTTACTCCATCCACAATCCACAACCGCATGCCCGTCTCCGAACCCTGCAACAATCTCGGGACATCATCGGTTGGGTCGCCTATTCCGAGCGTGGCTGGCACGCCGTCTCGCTGGCGGCCAGCCAGGAACGGGGCGAGACAAATGCACATGTGAATTTCAACAATGCCAATCTGCAGACAGGGCTGGCAGGCAGGAATTTCACCGACAGGCCTGGGGTACGGACTGGACAAGCCAACGATCCACGCGTAGCACTGTTATACATACGTAGAGGACATGCGGCATTCGCCGCAGGCGTTCCCAAGCTGACCTTGAATAACAGCCTCTCCAACGCCAACACCATCTATGACGTACAGGGAATTTCAGGAGGCAGGATCATCAATGGGGCAGGAAACGCCACCTTCTCGCTGGAGCGCATGTTGTCGCATATCGATGGTGGCAATGGCCAGTTCAACACGGCCAATTTCGGCAACTATATCGGCGATGCGCCGCTGGCAATCGATATGCGACAGGCAAGGAACATACATCTCTGGACCGGCTCGAATGCGACCAATCATGTCACCGGGACAGATCAGCGCGACCGCTACATATCGGATTACCAACCAGGCGGCGGCGCAGAGGATGACATCAAGCTCAAAGGCGGCGACGACATCGCCTATGTGCACGGCGGCAACATCGACATGGGGTCCGGCAATGACCACTTGTATGCCACCGGTATTGCCCGATCCGCTGACGGTGGCGCCGGTGACGCCGATACCCTGGCGTACTCGCTGCTCAATACCACCGAATACCGCAACCTCAGGATCCGGGGCGATGAAGCCAGTGCCGACCGGGCCGACAGGGAGGGCACAGAGCGAGGCACCATTAGAGGCTTCGAAGTACTGCTGGGGCCCATGAAACTGGACACCGAAATCGATGTGTCGACAGGTTCAGAACTACGTGCCATCAAGCTGGGAAATGGAGACAATTCGATTCGTTTCGGACAGGGAAATCTGGCGCTGTTCCTGGGCAATGGCACCAACAACGTATCGAGCGCACCGGGAATTGCCGCCTACGACGGCATATTCATCGCCGGCGCTGAGGGCAATCACACCATCGAGCTGGAGTTGTTCAACAGCAGCCAGGTCCAGATTTCCGGCGGAAGCGGAAACAGCCTGATCATCTTGTCTACGCGAGAGGGCAGCTCAAACAACAAAGCCGAGACATGGCTCGGAAAAAAGCAGGACAAGCTAGTGCTGGCCGGCGACCTGGAACTGGACGTTAATATTTTTCCGGCGAGCGGCTCGGTGGAGATCATGGATCATCTCGAGAGGTCTTCCCAGATGCGCCTGAATTTTCATGGTGTCACGATGAGCCAGATCACCGCTACCGCTGAAAGGAACGATGTTGTCCAGGACCGCAATGGAAACCTGTACCCATTGGTCTGGACCGTTCATGCCGGCGGCACGCGGTGCAAACTTTACGGTTACGCCCATGCCAACCTGATCGTGACGACACTGCAGGATAATCAAGCCAAGGAAGTCAGGCTTGACTGAACGCCGATGGCGTCAGGCAACAAGCGAGAGATAAAACGACCTGCCGAAACCAGGTTCCGGCGGGTCGTTTTTGTCCGTTCACTCCAAGCCAGCCGTCAGATGTCGCTGCGCACTGCCGACGGTGCAGCGGAAAAAAATCAAATCTCTTCGTACAACGGCAACGTCAAGAATTCGGCAAACTGCTCCGCGGTCGACATCTGTTCGAAGATCGTCGCCGCACGATCATAGGTGGCGCCCGAGCCGGCCACTTCCTTGACCCTCGCCAACTCTTCCGGAATCATCGCGCGCACCATGTCGGCGGTGACCTTGCGACCATCCTCGAGCGTGCCCTTGGCGCTGCGAATCCACTGCCACACCTGCGCACGGCTGATCTCGGCGGTGGCGGCATCTTCCATCAGGTTATGGATCGGCACGCAGCCGTTGCCGGCCAGCCAGGCGCCCAGGTAATGGATGCCGACGTTGATGTTGTAGCGCAGGCCGGCTTCGGTGATCGGCGTCTCGGGCTTGAAATCGAGCAGGTCGGAAGCCTTCACGTCGACATCGGGGCGCTGCTTGTCGAACTGGTTCGGCTTGTCGCCCAGCACCGCGACGAATTCCTTCATCGACGCCTCCACCAGGCCCGGGTGCGCCACCCAGCCGCCGTCGTAGCCGTCTGTGGCATCGCGACGCTTGTCGTTGATGATGCCCTGCATGGCCACGGCGTTCTTCTCGGGATCGTTCTTGATCGGGATCAGCGCGCTCATGCCGCCGATGGCCGGCGCGCCGCGCTTGTGGCAGGTCTTCAGCAGCAGCAGTGCATAGGCGCGCATGAAGGGCGCGGTCATGGTGACCTTGGCGCGGTCGGCCAGGCAGAAGTCCTTGTCGTTCTTGAACTTCTTGATGCACGAAAAGATGTAGTCCCAACGCCCGGCGTTGAGCCCGGCGCTGTGCTCGCGCAGTTCGTACAGGATCTCTTCCATCTCGAAGGCCGCGGTGATGGTCTCGATCAGCACCGTGGCCTTGATGGTGCCCTGCGGCAGGCCGACCTCGTCCTGTGCCAGCACGAAAATATCGTTCCACAGCCGCGCTTCGAGGTGCGACTCCATCTTGGGCAGGTAGAAATAAGGGCCGGCACCGCGCGCCAGTTGCTCCTTGGCGTTATGGAACAGAAACAGCGCGAAGTCGAAGATGCCGCCCGAGATCCGCTTGCCGTCGACGGTGACGTGCTTTTCGTCCAGGTGCCAGCCGCGTGGCCGCACCACCAGCGTGGCGATCTTGTCGTTGAGCTTGTAGCTCTTGCCGTTGGACTCCAGCGAGATGGTGCGGCGAATCGCATCGAACAGGTTGATCTGGCCACTGACCTGGTTATCCCAGACCGGCGAATTGGAGTCTTCGAAGTCGGTCATGTAGCTGTCGGCGCCGGAGTTGAAGGCGTTGATGACCATCTTGCGCTCGACCGGGCCGGTGATCTCGACGCGCCGGCATTCGAGCGCCTTGGGGATAGGCGCGATCTTCCAGTCGCCGCTGCGCACCGATTCGGTTTCCTTCAGGAAATCGGGACGCTCGCCGGCGTCCAAGCGCTTGGCCCGCTCGGCGCGAGCGGCCAGCAGTTCCTGGCGGCGCGATTCGAAGGTGCGCGACAGCTTGGCGACCAACGACAGGGCCTCGAAGGTCAGGATGTTTTCGTAACCCGGCTTGATCTCGCCGGAAATTTCCATGCCGGCCGGCAGCTTCAATTGCGTCATGCTGGACTCCTCAAATTAGAAAAAGAACACTTCGGGATTGTGCCTGAAGTCGTGCGCGATCCGCCCTCCCTCCGACAATGTATGTTCGCAGTATATTTAAACTAAATTGTTATGAGTGACATCATTTATAAATTTATCTTTGCGTTTAAGTCACAAGTGTATTCATAATGGCCGACCCCAATGTGATGAGTAGGCCATGGACCAGTTCAAGCAGATTTCCACCTTCGTCGATGTCGTCGCCCGCGGCAGCCTGTCGGCGGCGGCGCGCGCCGAGGGCATTGCGCCGGCCATGATCGGCCGCCGGCTCGATGCGCTGGAAGAGCGGCTGGGCGTCAAGCTGCTGCAACGCACGACGCGCAAGATCATGCTGACCAACGAAGGCACCGCCTTCATGGAGGATTGCCAGCGTATTTTGGCCGACCTGGAAGACGCCGAATCGGCCGTCTCCGAGCGTAGCGCCCGCGCCAGCGGACACCTGCTGATCTCGGCCCCGGCCGGCTTCGGACGCCAGCACGTCGCCCCCCTGCTGCCGTCCTTCCTGGCCGAGCACCGCGACCTGACCCTGACCTTGAACCTGAACGACCGGATTGCCGATGTGATCGGCGAAGGGATAGACGTGGCCATCCGCATCGCGCCGCTGTCGGATTCCAACCTGGTCAGCATCAAGCTGGCCGACAACCAGCGCGTCATCGTGGCCGCGCCCTCCTACCTGCGCCGGCACGGCACGCCGCAGACCCCGGATCAGCTGGTGCGCCACAATTGCCTGGCCATGAGCAGCGAGGGCAGCCAGCGCGGCTGGACCTTGCGCCAGAACGGCAAGCAGGCATTGTTCAAAGTGGGCGGCAACATGGTATGCAACGACGGCCAGGTGCTGCACGACTGGGCCCTCGAAGGCCGCGGCCTGGCATGGCGTTCGATGTGGGAGGTCGGCGCCGCGCTCGAGGCCGGGCAATTGACCACGGTACTGGACAAGTTCGCGGCACCGGCACCGTCGATCTATGCCGTCTTCGCGCAGCGTCGCCACCTGCCGCTGCGCATCCGCGCCTTGGTCGACTTCCTGCGCCATGCCTATGCCCGGGCCGACTACTGGAAGGCCGGCAACCGCGCTGCTTGAAAGCGCCGCAGGCACGGTAAGTATCCGGTAAGTCGCCATGGCCGATGATCCGGTCTCACCACCACCACGGAGCCTCCATGCACCGCATCGCCCGCCGTCCCCTGTTCGCCCTGACCACCCTCGCCACCCTGCTGGCCCTGCCGGCGGCGTACGCCCAGCAGGGCACTGCCACCACCGATCCGCAAGCCAGCACCTGGGCGCTGGGTGCCGCCGCCGGCGTCGAGCAGTCGCCCTATCGCGGCTACGGCAACAAGACCCGGGCCCTGCCCTGGCTTATGTACAATGGCAGCCGCTTGCGCTTTGCCGGCACCACCGCCGACCTCAAGCTGGGCAGCCTCGGCCCGGTATCGTTCGACCTGCGCGCCAAGTATGCCGACGATGGCTACGAAGCCGGCGACGCCCCCGTGCTGAGCGGCATGGAAGAACGCAAGGGCGGCTTCTGGGCCGGGGCCCATGCGATGTGGCGCAACCCCTATGCCGACCTGTCGCTGGAATGGCTTACCGATGCCTCCGGCCACAGCAGCGGCCAGACCGTCAAGCTGCTGGCCGAGCATCGTTTCAAGAGCGGTCGCTTTACCTTCGTGCCGTACCTCGGAGCCAACTGGATGAGCAGCAATTATGTCGACTACTACTTCGGGGTGCGCCAGAACGAAGCCACGGCGCAGCGTGCCGCCTATCGCGGCGGCTCGACCACGAACCTGCTGGGTGGCCTGCGCACCGACTATTCGCTCACCCAAAGCCAGTCCTTGTTCCTCGATGTGCGCATGACCCATTTCGGCAGCGGCATCACCGATAGCCCGCTGGTCGACCGTTCCCACGCCGCCGCGGTGCGCGCCGGCTATCTCTATCGTTTCTAGGCCGCCCCATGATGAACCGCATCGCCCTGCTGGAAGACCACGAGCGCATGGCCGCGCTGGTGGTCAAGGCACTGGCCGCCGCCGGCATCGAGACCGACGTCTACGGCACGTTGTCGCAGGCCGATGCGGGATTGGCGCAGATCGACTATCCCGCCCTGGTGGTCGACCGCAACCTGCCCGACGGCGATGGCCTCGACCTGGTGCGGCGCCTGCGCGCGCAGCGGATCGACACGCCCTGCCTGATGCTGACCGCACGCGACGCATTGCACGACCGGGTCAGCGGCCTGGAAGCCGGCGCCGACGATTACCTCGCCAAGCCGTTTTCGATGGAAGAGCTGGTGGCCCGGGTGCGTGCACTGATGCGGCGCTCGCCACGCCAGCAAAGCCTGCAGCCGCAATACGACGACCTGCGCATCGACCCGCTCGACGCCCGCATGTGCTGCGCCGAGGAATCGATCTCGCTGTCGGCCAGCGAGTTGCAACTGGTCTTGTTGCTGGTGCGCGCCAGCGGCGCTACGGTGCGGCGCACGGCACTGGAAGCAGCGGCCTGGGGCATCGCCGAGCCGGTCACGCCCAATGCGCTGGATGTGGCCCTGCATCGCCTGCGGCGCAAGCTGGCAGCGATCGGATCGCAAGTGCAGATCGCCAACCAGCGCGGCCTGGGCTATGCCTTGCGACGTACCGGGGAGGCAGCATGAGCCTGGCCCCGCTGCCGCCGCAAACGGCGCGCCCTGTTGCCCTTGGCGCAACTGCCTCGCCACGCGCCAGGCGCCCTTACAACCTATCGCTGCGCCTGCTCGGGGTGACCGCGCTGTTGCTCACACTGGCCACCACCGCGGTGGTGGGCGGAGTCGCTGCGCTGCAACGCTGGTTGCCCGAGAGGATCGTCGAGCACAAGCTCGAAAGCAGTGCCGAACGCGTGATGCAAGGCCTGCAATACGACCCCGCCGGCCAGCCCTACAAACTGGACGTCAACGAGCGTATCGAGGCCTGCTACCGGGTATTGATCCAGGATTGCGTCTACCGGGTGCTCGACCTGCAGGGGCGCGTACTGCTGGCATCGGACGGCGGCACCAGCGCCTTCGCCCGCCCCGGCTCGGCCTTCGATCCCGCCGCCGTGCGCTTGAGCCTGTCGAACAACGACATTGCGGCCGAGGTGTTGACCCGACGCATCGAACACGATGGCCGCGCGATGTTCCTGCAGGTGATGCGCAGCGACCGGCTGCACCGGATCACGCTCGACGATGGCACCGAACGGATGCGGCGCCTCACGCTGGTGACCGTGGTGGTCTGCATGCTGCTGTTTTCCATCGTGGTGGTGGCGAGCCTGCATTACCTGCTCAAGCCCTTGCGCCGGGCCGCACTGGCCACGGCCAGCATCGACCCGGACAACCTGTCGGCGCGCCTGTCGGTGGCCAACCTGCCGCGCGAGCTGACGCCGCTGTTCGAAGGCTTCAACCAGGCACTGGACCGACTGGAACAGGGTTATCGCCAGCAGCGGGAGTTCCTGGCCGATGTGGCCCACGAATTGAAGACCCCGCTGGCGCTCATGCGCGGCCAGGTCGAACTGGGTGAGCTGGGTCAGCCCGGCATGCTGCTCAAGGACATCGACCAGATGGCACGCCATGTGCATCAGTTGCTGCACCTGGCCGAAGCCAGCGAACAGCACAACTACCTGATCGAGGCGCTCGACCCGGCCGACGTGTTGGCGCAGGTGTGCCAACAGCTGACGCGCCTGGCGCGCTCGCGGGAGGTCCGTATCGTCTTCATCGCCAGCGACGAGGCCAACCGCGAGCTGATCAATGCCGATGCCGGCGCCCTATCGGTGCTGGTCAAGAACCTGCTGGAAAACGCGATTCATCACAGCCCTCGGGGCGGCGCCGTGAGCGTGCATGCCGACCGCTTCAGCCTGAGCGTCAGGGACCAGGGGCCGGGGGTCGACCGCCATGCCATGCCGCATTTGTTCAAGCGCTTCTGGCGCGGGGCCAACCGGCGCGACGAAGGCGCCGGGCTGGGGCTGTCGATCTGCGCCGAGATCGCCCGCACGCACGGCTGGACGCTGCATGTGGCCAATACCCATCCGGGCGCGCAGTTCGAGGTTCGGTTCGGATCAGCCGCGCTGGGCTGACCCGGTTCAGGCGCCCGGCAAACGCACGCGTGGCGTGACGTCGACCGGCGCCCGGGTGAGCGCCACCGGAGCGCTGCCGTCGAAGCTGAAGACGCTGACCAGGCGTGCCAGGCCGTCGGCCTGGTTCTGCATCGACGCGGCCGCCGCGGCGGCCTGCTCGACCAGGGCCGCGTTCTGCTGGGTCACCTGGTCCATCTGCGTGATGGCGTGGTTGATCTGCTCGATGCCGCTGGTCTGCTCGGCGCTGGCGGCACTGATCTCGGCCACGATGTCGGTCACCCGGCGCACGCTGGTAACCACCTCGTGCATGGTGGCGCCGGCCTGTTCGACCAGGCGGCTGCCGTCGTCCACCTTGGATACCGAATCGTTGATGAGCTGCTTGATTTCCTTGGCGGCCGAGGCCGAACGTTGCGCCAGCGACCGCACTTCGGAGGCCACCACCGCAAAGCCACGCCCCTGCTCGCCGGCGCGTGCCGCTTCCACCGCCGCGTTGAGCGCCAGGATATTGGTCTGGAAGGCGATGCCATCGATGACGCTGATGATGTCGACGATCTTCTTGGACGAATCGTTGATCGAGCCCATGGTCTGCACCACCTGGCTCACCACGCCGCCGCCCTGCTCGGCCACTTCCGAGGCCGAGACCGCCAGCTGGCTGGCCTGGCGGGCGTTGTCGGCATTCTGGCGCACGGTCGAGATGAGTTCTTCCATGGCCGAGGCGGTCTCTTCGAGCGAGCTTGCCTGCTGCTCGGTGCGCGAGGACAGGTCGAGGTTGCCGGCGGCGATCTCGGCCGAGGCGGTGGTGATGGTGTCGGTACCGCTGCGGACATTGCTGACGATGCCGCGCAGGTTGCTGTTCATCGCGTTGAGCGAATGCAGCAGCTGGCCGGTCTCGTCGCGCGAG
Source organism: Herbaspirillum sp. YR522 (assembly GCF_000282575.1). GTDB lineage: Bacteria > Pseudomonadota > Gammaproteobacteria > Burkholderiales > Burkholderiaceae_D > Herbaspirillum. The sequence continues at coordinate 26,750 of NZ_AKJA01000100.1, forward strand.
CGCACGGCGACCTCGCCCGACAGGTCGCCTTGGGCGACGCGCTGCGAGATACCGACGGCCGTGTCCAGCGGGCGCGTGATGCCCAGTGTCAGATAGCGGGCGCTGACCAGGCCCAGCAACAGGATCAGGCCTTCGAGCACGATGATCAGCAGACGGCTGTTGGCGGCGATGGCGTCGATCTGCCTGGCCGTGGCGTCGATCTCGGTGCGCTGCAATTCCACCAGCGCCCGCATGGCGTCCTGGTAGGCGGTCGCGGCCGGCACGAATACCTTGTCGAGCAAGCGCTCGACTTCCTCGTTGTTGCCCGCGGCCTTGGCCTTGTTGATCTCGTCGCGCGAGGACAGGTAGACCTTGCGCAGGTCGCCGATCTTGGCAAACAGCGCCAGCTCCTCGGGCGAGCTCATCAGGGCCTCGACCTTCTTCTGGTAGTCACCCGAGCTCTTGGACGAGGCCGCCGCTTCGGCGGCAAAGTAAGGGCCCAGCGCCGGATCGGTACTCTTGGCGATGGCGATGGTGCGGCGGATGCCGGTGGCCAGGTTGGTGTACCAGTCGCTCAGCAGGCGCTCGGTCATCAACGGTGCGCTCATCATCTCGCGGGTCGCGGTCGAGACGTTTTCGAGGCGCCACACGCCGATGCCGGCGATGACCACGGAGAAGGCGAGGATGACGGCAAAGCCCAGCGTCAGCCGCTTGCCGATTTTCATGTTACCGATGAAGTTCATTTGATAAGGTCCCGGATCATGGCGTCTGTGCAACGCCACTTCTTGATTGCTTTTGTTGGCTTTTTGATTATTGGCGCATGGGTGACATGCTGGGCACACTATCGCACGCCACCGGCCGCCGAACAATCAAGCTAAACGGGGAACAGACGGCGAATGCGCCCCTACTTCGCAAAAGCAGGCACGGCGCAGCTTTCCGGGGCGCCGGCGCAGCCCCGCGACAGCCCGCCCGTCGGGTCAGCGCAACAGTTCTCTCATGGCCTGGGCGAACCGTTCGTCGGCCAGCAAGCCGACATTGAAACGCGACCATGGCACCTGCGGCTCGGTATCGAGGCAGAAGATGCTGCCTGGCGCCAGCACCACGTTGCGCGCCATCAAGCCCTGTGCCAATAGCTTGGCGTCCGGATAAGCCGCAAAGCGCGCCCACAGGTACATCGACTGCTGCGGCGCACAGAACAGCTGCGCGCCCAGTTGCTCCAGCAGATGTTGGGCCTGTTCGTTGGCCTGGGTCAGGCGATCGCGCAGGCGGGCGGTGTGGCGACTGAAATGGCCATCGCTGAGGATCACGTCGAGGGTGCGTTCGCAATACTCGGAACTGCTTACATGCACCAGCATCTTGATGTCGGCCAGGTCGCTGGCCAGGTCGCGATGACAGGCGATGAAACCGACCCGCAATGCCGCCGACACCGACTTGGAAAAACTGCCGATATAGATCGTGCGGCGCAACTGGTCCAGCGTCGAGATGCGCGCTGCGGTGGCCGGCTTGAAGTCGGCGAAGGCATCGTTCTCGACGATCACGGCGTGATGGCGGTCGGCCAGTTGCAGGATCTTGTGCGCCTTGTGGGGCGAGGTGTCGGACGCGGTCGGATTGTGCGCCAGCGACTGGGTGAAGAACAGCGGCGCCTTTCCGGGTTGCTTCAGCTCGCGCTCGAGCGCCTCCACGTCCGGTCCATCGGGCAGGCGCGGTATGCCGATGATGCGCGCTCCCTGCAGTTTCAACTTGCCGTACAGCATGTAGTAGCCGGGTTCGTCGACCAGCACCCGGTCGCCGGGGCGCACGAAGTTGCGGATCACGATGTCGAGCGCCTGGTTGGCGCCATGGGTCAGCACGATCTGCCCGGTGGTGGCCTCGATGCCGTGCTGGGCCAGCTTGTGTGCCAGGTGCTGGCGCAGCGGCAGGTAGCCGAAGCGACTGCCATAACCGAACAGGGCACCGATGCCGGTGCGCACCACCTTGTGGTGGAACTTGTCGAGCCGCACGTCGTTGAGCCATTCCAGCGGGGGAAAGCCATCGCCCAGGCGCAAATGCTGCGGATCGCTTTTCAACTGCTCGCGCATGAGCCACACCACGTCCATGGCGCGACTCAGGCTGCCCTCGTCGTCTTCCTTCAACGGCGGCTGGGCCGCGCACACGAAAAAGCCCGCCCCGCGCCGCGGTTCGACCACACCCAGGCCAGTCAGCTCATCGAAGACGTTGACGATGGTGTTCTTGGCACAGTCATGCCGGCGCGCCAGCTCGCGGATCGACGGCAGCCGGCTGCCCGGCGCATGCACGCCCTCCTCGATCTGCTGCCGTATCAGTTGCACCAACTTGCCGGTGAGCGTGTTGCGTGGGCGGGATGGCGTGGCCATGGTCGTCTTCCAATAAAGGCATGTGTTGCATCGCAAGGCGATTGTCCTGGGTACAGTTGCACCACTGTTGGCCCCGACTGTACCCAAAATCATTGGTACAGGCTTGGTATTCTGCACGCAATCCGGCCTCGCCGGCCATCATTGGACGATAAAGAGAGACATGCCATGAGCGCACCCGCTCCCGATTCCCGCCTGCCCGGCTTTCGCCAGCTCACGCCCGACCAACGCCTGGCCGAGGTAGCGCGCCTGGCCGCACTGGATGCCGACGACCAGGCGCTGCTGGGCAACCCCGCGGCGCTGCCGCTGGCCACCGCCGACGGCATGATCGAGAATGTGATCGGCACCTTCCAGCTGCCGCTGGGCGTGGCCGGTTACTTCCAGTTGAATGGACGCGACGTGCTGGTGCCGATGGCGGTCGAAGAGCCCTCGGTGGTGGCGGCGGCCTCTTTCATGGCCAAGCTGATCCGCGAGTGTGGCGGCTTCCAGACCTCCAGCAGCGCGCCGCTGATGCGGGCCCAGATCCAGCTGGTGGGCGTGCAGGACCCGCACGGTGCGCGGCTGGCGATCCTGCGCGAACGGCAAGCCATCATCGATATCGCCAACAGTCGCGACCAGTTGTTGAACCAGCTCGGCGGCGGTTGCCGCGACATCGAAGTGCATGTGTTCCCCGACACCAGGCGCGGCGCCATGGTCGTGACCCACCTGATCGTGGACGTGCGCGACGCGATGGGCGCCAATACCGTCAACACCATGGCCGAGGCGGTAGCCGGGCACATCGAACAGGTCACCGGCGGCAAGGTCCGCCTGCGCATCCTGTCCAACCTGGCCGACCTGCGCCTGGCGCGGGCGCGGGTGAAAGTGTCGGCCAGGGTATTGGGCACGGCCCGCTACAGCGGCGAGGAAGTGATCAATGGCATCGTCGACGCCTACGAGTTCGCGGCCGTCGACCCCTACCGCGCGGCCACCCACAACAAGGGCATCATGAACGGCATCGATCCGGTGATCGTGGCCACCGGCAACGACTGGCGTGCGGTCGAGGCCGGCGCCCATGCCTATGCCGCCCGCAGCGGCCGGTACACGTCGCTGACGCACTGGGAAATCGCCGCCGACGGCGACCTGGTCGGGACCTTGGAAGTACCGATGCCGGTGGGCCTGGTGGGCGGCGCCACCAAGACCCACCCGGCGGCACGCCAGGCGCTGAAGATCCTCAAGGTCGGCAGTGCCCAGGAACTGGCCGAGGTGGCCGTGGCGGTCGGCCTGGCGCAGAACATGGCGGCGCTGCGTGCGCTGGCCACCGAAGGCATTCAGCGTGGCCACATGGCCCTGCATGCGCGCAACATCGCGCTGGCCGCCGGCGCGCGAGCGCAAGAGATGGATTGGCTGGTGCAGCAGATGGTCGCCAGCCACGACGTGCGGGTCGATTACGCCACGCAGCTGCTGGCGCAAAAGCGCGCACAATGAGGCCACGCCAGATCGGTATCACCCCCGAGCCGTCCCAAGACGGCCGATAAAAACCAAGGAGACAAGACATGCCCCATTCGACCCCACGCCGGCGGCAGCGCCTGCCGGCCACCACCCTGGCCTTGGCGCTGGCCTGTGCCGGCGGCGCCGCTCAGGCCCAGGTGTCCAACGATGCGGTGCGCATCGGCTTCATCACCGACATGTCCGGGCCCTATGCCGATACCGATGGCACCGGCGGCCTGGAAGCGATCCGCATGGCGGTGGCCGACTTCGGCGGCAAGGTATTGGGCAAGCCGATCGAGGTCATGTCGGCCGACCACCAGAACAAGGCCGACATCGCCGCCACCCGGGCGCGCGAATGGAGCGACGAGCGCGGCCTGGACATGCTCATCGGCGGCGTCAATTCGGCCACCGCCTTGTCGATGAACAAGGTGATGGCCGAGAAGAAACGGGTCTACATCAACATCGGCGCCGGCACCGCGCGCCTGACCAATGAAGAATGCACGCCCTACACCGTGCATTACGAATACGATACGGTGGCGCTGGCGCGCGGCACCGGCACCGCCGTCATCAAGCAGGGGGGCAAGTCATGGTATTTCCTGGTGGCCGACTATGCCTTCGGCCACTCGCTGGCCAACGACACCAGCGCGGTGGTCAAGGCCAACGGCGGCACCGTGGTGGGCTCGGTCAAGCATCCGCCGTTCGCCTCGGACCTGTCGTCGTTCATGTTACAGGCGCAGGCGTCGAAGGCGCAGATCCTGGGCCTGGCCAACGCTGGTGAAGACACGGTCAATTCGATCAAGGCAGCCAAGGAGTTCGGCATCACCAAGTCGATGAAGCTGGTGGGCCTGCTGATGGTCATCAACGACATCCACGCGCTGGGCCTGGCCAATGCCGAGGGCCTGATGATGACCGACAGCTGGTATTGGGACAAGGACGACGCCTCGCGCAAGTTTGCCGAGCGCTTCTACCAGAAGATGAAGAAGATGCCGAGCACCCACCAGGCCGCCGCCTGGTCGGCCACCACCACCTATCTCAAGGCGGTGGCCGCGGCCGGCACCGACGACTCGACCAAGGTGATGACCGAGCTGAAGAAGACCAGGATCGACGATTTCTACAACAAGGGTCATATCCGGGCCGATGGCCGCAATATCCACGACATGTACCTGTACCAGGTGAAGTCGCCGGCCGAATCGAAGAAACCATGGGATTACCTGAAGCTGCTGGAGACGATCCCGGGCGACCAGGCGTTCACCTCGGTGGCCGAGTCGAAGTGCAGCTTGCTCAAGCAATAGGCTTGCACCCGTCCGGGCGGTGCCCGGATGGGCGCGCACCGGGCCATGCCACGCCATCGCCGGCCGGACTGCGCTGCGGTGGCGTGGCCGGTGCCATGTGTCAGCCCCGTGTCAGCAGATAGCGCTTGCATCCTGCCCTGCTTGCCCCTACGCTTGCTCGCCACGATGTGTGCGGGCAGGTCACAATATTCGATCCCTCCGGAACGTCTGCCTTGCCATCCCGCGCCACCGACAACGAACAGCATGGCGCCTGTTTGCACAAGAAAGACAACATGAGCTCCACCACCTTCTCGCCCTACCAGAAGACCGTCGTCGGCCTGCTGGCCTTCCTGCAGTTCGCCGTCATCCTCGACTTCATGATCATGTCGCCACTGGGCGCGATGATCATGCCCGAGATGAATATCTCGCCCCAGCAGTTCGGCCTGGTGGTGTCGGCCTATGCCTTCAGCGCCGGCCTGTCGGGACTGTTGACGGCCGGCTTCGCCGACCGCTTCGACCGCAAGCGCCTGCTGCTGTTCTTCTATACCGGATTCGTCATCGGCACCCTGTGGTGCGGCCTGGCACAGAGCTTCGAAAGCCTGCTGGTGGCCCGCATCGTCACCGGCCTGTTCGGTGGCGTGATCGGCTCGATCGTGCTGGCGATCTCGACCGACCTGTTCCCGCTGCAACTGCGGGGGCGCGTGATGGGGATGATCCAGACCGCCTTTGCCGCCAGCCAGGTGCTGGGTATCCCGATCGGCCTGTACCTGTCCAACAAATGGAACTGGCATACGCCGTTCATCGCCATGGCCGCGCTCGGCCTGCTGGGTGGGCTGGTGGTGGCATGGAAGATGCAACCGGTCAATGAGCACCTGAAACTGAAGCAGGAGCACAGCGCCTTTTTGCACCTGTGGCACACCGTGGCCGAGCCGCGTTACCTGCTGGCCTTTGCCACCACGGCGCTGTTGATGACAGGCGGTTTCATGCTGATGCCATTCAGCAGCGCCTACCTGGTCGGCAACCTCGGCATCGATCTGCACCACCTGCCGACGGTCTACCTGGTCACGGGCTTGTGCACCATCGCCTTCGGCCCGCTCATCGGTCGCGCCGCCGACAAGCTGGGCAAGTTCCGGGTGTTCCTGTTCGGTACCGGCCTGTCGATCGTCATGGTCCTGGTCTATACCCACCTGGAGCCCATCACCATCCCGGTGATCGTGGTGGTCAATGCGGTGCTGTTCCTGGGCATCTTCTCGCGCATCATCCCCTACCAGGCGCTGGTGTCATCGCTGCCCGCGCAACACCAGCGCGGATCCTTCAATGCCATCAGCGCATCGATCCAGCAGCTGTCGGGCGGCATCGCCTCGGTCATCGCCGGCCACATCGTGACCATGGGCCCCGATGGCCGCCTGCGGCATTTCGATACCGTCGGCTATGTGATCGTGGGAACCTCGCTGGTGGCGGCCATGCTGGTGTGGCGCCTGAACCGGTTTATCCAGGCGCGGCCGGTCTAGGCACCGGTGCTGCGGGCATGATCGATCGTAGCGGCATGGCGTTGCAGGAACGCCTGCACCGCCGGCAACACGATAGCCATCTGTTGGCGGTGCGGTACATGCCCGCAGTCGTCGAGCATCAACAGTTCACCCGGCGCGCCCAAGGCCACGATGCGCTGCGGATGCAGTGCCGAACCGAATTCATCGCGTTCGCCGTGCAGCGCCAGCAGCGGGCAATGCAGCTTTTCATCAAGCGACCAGTTGGCGTAGCCCGGCGCCAGCCAGGTATCGATCCAGGCATCGAGTACCCAGCGCGAGCGCGCCTGGTCGCCATGGTATTTCGCCAACCTGGCTACCTGCGCCGGGTCGGAAAAATTACGTCGTGCCTGGCGAACGCCATCCAGCGTCCGGTCTTCGACGAAGGCCTGGGCCGATTCGGTCACCACCGCCGCCACCCGCGCCGCACACTGTGCTGCAGCGGCCACCGCCATGCCGCCGCCGACACTGTGACCGAACAGGATCGCCCGCTCCAGGCCGAACCGGTCCAGCACCGGCAACAACGAGGCATGGCACTCCTGGGCAATGAAGTTCTTGCCCAACGTGCCGCCATGGCTATCGGAGCGGCCGAAACCGAGCCGGTCGTAGGCCACCACGGCGCGTCCGGTAGCCAGTGCCAGTCGCGCCGGAAAGTCGCGCCACAGTTCGACCGACCCCAGCGAGTCGTGCAGCATGACGATGGGCGTACGCTGGTGCGCTACCTCCCGGTGCCAGATGCAGGCATGCAAACGGCCACCGTCCGTGTCGACCCATTGCGCTACGCATGGCGGTGTTTCGTTATTGTCGTGTTCCATATCCGGTTGTCCAATGAACGCAGGCCAGCATTGTCGCCGGCATGGCGTCTCGATGCTGTCGTCGCAGCGACAGAGCCTGTTACAAGCTGTTTCGAGCGTTGCAATTGGCTTCACAACCGGATCGCTGCACTGCGGGCATAATCGAATTGCAAGCTGAAAGTTGCAGTCTGACGTAGTCGCATAGTGTCATATCGATCGATGGTGAAAGCATAGGCAGGGAGCCATATCATGAGTCCACAAGAAACCCAGACGCTGCAGGATTTTCTCAATCAACTGACGCAGGTACGCGGCATCAGCAAGGCCCCGCAAGCCGCCGCGATGATCGCCGCGGCCGTGGCGCAGCAACCCGATGCCGCCTACCTGCTGGTGCAACGCGCGCTGCTGGTGGAGCAGGCCTTGGGCGCCGCCAAGGCCCAGGTCGCCACGCTGCAGAGCCAGTTGCAGGCCGCCCAATCGGGCACCGCCGCGACACCCGGATTTCTCGACAGCAATGCCTGGGGCAATGCCGCCGGCGCGCCGCTGCGTGCGGCTGCGGCGCCCGCACCGGCCTATGTCCCGAGCGCACAGACGGCACCGCCGGCAGTCAACGCGCCGATGGCACCACCCGCCGCGGCAGCACCTGCGCCCGGGTTCTTCGGCGGCGGCCTGGGCAGCACGCTGGGCACGGTGGCCGCGACCGCCGCCGGTGTCGCCGGCGGCGCTTTCCTGTTTCAGGGCATCGAGCACCTGATCAATGGCAATGGCAGCGGTGGGCTGGGGCACCAGAACGCAGCCAGCGCTCCGGTCGAGAACACCACCGTCAATAACTATTATGGAAGCGACGCCGAGCGCGACCGCACACGCGACAGCGACAGCGGCAGCGACAGGCAGGATGCGTCGTCCGGCAATGACTTCGACGACCTCAGCAACATCGACCTGGCCGACGGCGGTGACAGCGGCGGTGTCGACGATTCGATCGTGTGAACGCCCCGCATCCGGCCGCCGTCGCTCCGCTGGACGGCCCCGATGTCAGCGCCCGGCCGGTGACGGCGCTCAGATAAGCGACATCGCGGTGGCGCGACCTTGCGCGGAGAACTGCATGCCCAACCTGCGATCGGGATCGGCGTAGGCGCGATCGAATTCGCCGGTCCTGGTATTTGCCTGCCTGTCGGCCAACTCGCTGGCATCTGCCGCCAGATCCAGGTCGACACCATCCCTGGCCGCGAATTGCTCCAGGTCCTGCTGCGTCAGGCGCGGGTTGCCGACCAGCGAAAACGAACGGGTGCCGGCTTGATAGAGCTGGTCCAGGTGGGCCATGGTGAGCCAGTCGTTGTTGACCAGCCGCACCCGCTCCAGTGCGAGGCCGCCGAGAATGGCAACGGCCTGTTGCGGTACGTCGTGGCCCTGGTCGCGAAAGCGGCAGCCGACCAGGTCCAGGCTCTTGAGCGATTTGAACCCGGGCCCATGCAGCTGCCTGAGCTGGTCCAGCTCGACCGTGACCAGGTTGGTCAGCGCGGGTGTTTCCAGCGGGAGGTCGACCTGGACGCGGGAGAGCCGTTGGCCGAGGATCGCTAGGCTGCGCTGGTAGTTGTCCGGGGTGCCTTTGGCCTCGATGCGCATGCTGTCGAGCCGGCCTTGGCCTTCGTTGAAGAAGGTCAGCGCCCGGGTCAGCTTGTCACCGCTGGTGATCGTGGCGTCGAAATGCAGTTCAACACCTTCCGCATACGCCTGGCGGCAGGTCAATTTGAAATCCAGTTTCGCCGCCGTGTCGAGATAGGCGGTTATCTGATTGCGCAGTTCTCGTGGCAGCAAGGTAAACAACGGCGAGGCTTGGAGTGGATGACGACTGCCCCCCTGCCCGGCCAGCGGAGCCGGCAGATGGCTGTTTTCCTGCAACCCGGATGGGGCTGGCGCCGACGGCGGCGATGACAGTTGTCGTGCCAGCGACGCGATATCGAACTGGTCCAATGCATGTGGATTCAAACCGATCTGCGGCATGGATTTCCCCTCGACTATCGTTGATAGCGATAGGTGAAATGCGGCGACACATAGTTCCAGCGTCGGCCACCGGCGCGGCGCGCAGGGCCGGCAACGGGCCCGCCGCGTCACAAAAGAAAAGGCGCCCAGCGGGCGCCTTAATCAGTCTTCGAAGAGGTATGTCTCCCCCTAAATATACCCGACACGCTGTCCGCTTGCGCGACGTGCGAGCCGTTGTATCCGGTGCGCCAGGGCGTGTGGCTGGCTGGCAATTTTCTTGATTTTCCTTTACAAATTCCCACCGCGCAAGCCCCCATGCCCGGGCTTGACCGTTCAACAACGCCCGGGCGCATGTTGGATGGCAAAAAAATAACGCCATCCTGCGCAATGCAGGATGGCGTCATGCGGTGACGCCCGATGGCGCGCAACGGTCAGTGCCCGCCGCCCAGGTAGGCAGCCTTCACGGCCGGGTCGCCCTTGAGCTTGTCGGCCGGGCCATGTACCGAGATACGGCCGTTCTCCAGCACATAGCCATAGTCGGCCACGTTCAGGGCAGCCGCGGCGAACTGCTCGACCAGCAGCATCGTCACGCCTTCGTCCTTGAGGCGGGCGATGATGCGAAACACTTCCTCCACCAAAATCGGCGCCAGCCCCATCGAAGGTTCGTCGAGCAGGATCACCTCGGGATTGAGCATCACCGCGCGCGCCATGGCCAGCATCTGCTGCTCGCCACCGGAGAGCGTACCGGCCAGTTGGGCCTGGCGTTCCTTGAGCCGCGGGAACAGCTCCAGCGCGCGCTCCAGGTCGTGCGCGATATCGCCCTTGGGGCGGGCGCGGGTAAAGCGCGGGAAGGCGCCCAGCAGCAGGTTGTCGGTCACGCTCATGGTGGCGAAGACGCGCCGCCCTTCCGGCGAATGCGCCAGGCCGCAACGGGCGATGCGGTGCGAATCGAGGCCGGTGATGTCCTTGCCGCCCAGCGTGACTTCACCGCCACGGGGCTTGATCATGCCGGAGATGGCACGCATGGTGGTGGTCTTGCCGGCGCCGTTGGAGCCGATCAGGGTCACGACCTTGCCCTTGGGCACGTCCATCGAGATGCCATGCAGCACCTCGACCTTGCCATAGGACGCGTGCAAGTTGGAAATGGTCAGCATGTTCAGGCTCCCGCAGGGGTCGGTTGTGGATCGTGATCATCGCCGGCGCTGCCGCCGAGATAGGCTTCGATCACCTTGGGGTCGGCTTGCACCTGGGCCGGTCGCCCTTCGGCGATCTTCTGGCCGAAGTCGAGCACGGTCACCGTGTCGCAGATCGACATGACCACATCCATGTGGTGCTCGATCAGGATGATGGTGATGCCGGCTTCGCGGATCTTGCGGATGATGGCGATGAGGTCCTTGATGTCGGGCGCGGTCAGGCCCGCGGCCGGTTCGTCGAGCAACAGCAGGCTCGGGTTCAGGCCCAGTGCGCGGCCGATCTCGAGCAGGCGCTGCTTGCCGTAGGGCAGGTTGCGCGCTTCTTCGTTGGCCAGGTTGGCCAGGCCGACGAACTCCAGGATGGCGGCGGCGCGCTCGCGTGCCTGGCGCTCGTGACGTGCATAGCGCGGGGTGTTGACCATCACGTCCACGACATTACTGGTGAACGTGTGGTGCAGGCCCACCAGCACGTTCTCGGTGGCCGTCATCTCGCCGAACAGCTGTACGTTCTGGAAGGTGCGCGCCACGCCGCCCAGCGCAATCGCCGAAGGCGTGTTGCCCGAGATCTGGCGACCATCGTATTCGACGCTGCCATCGGTGGGCCGGTAGATGCCGGTGAGCACGTTCATCATGGTGCTCTTGCCCGAGCCGTTGGGCCCGATCAAGCCGTGCACGGTGCCCTTGCGCACATCGAGGTCGACCTTGTTGAGCGCCTTCAAGCCGCCGAACTGCATCAGGATCTGGTTCACCTTGAGCAGCGTGGCGCCGGCATCCTTGACCGAGTCGGTGGTGATGACGGCGACCTGGCGATCACCGGTGATCTGCTGCGCCACCGGCGGCACCGTGGTCAAGGTGCGACCGAACAGGCCGCGGCAGAAACCGACGATGCCATCCTGCAGGTAATACACCACGAACAGCGTCATCAGGCCGAACACGGTCAGGCGCCAATCGGTAATGTTCTCGAGCTTGAACGAGAACGCCGCCATCAAGACCACCGCCACCACCGGCACGGCTACGGTGCGCACGGTCTTGGTCTTCCTGGCCAGCGACACCACCGCACCGGCCACCACCACCACCGCCAGCACGCTGGCGATCTTGCGGAACAAGTCGATATCGGACAGCAGGCTGGGCAGCATCACCACGATGAGGGCACCGATGAGCGAACCGATACGCGATTTGCGCCCGCCCATGATCACCGCCAGCAGGAACAGGATGGTCAGTTCGAAGTTATAGGTATTGGGCGAGATGTACTCTTCCGAATAGGCGTACAAGCCGCCCGACAAGCCCGCCAGCGCAGCGCTGATGATGAAGGCATAGACCTTGTAGCGGTACACCGACACGCCCATGCAGTCGGACGCGATCGGACTGTCGCGCAGCGCCTGGAAGGCTCGCCCCAGGTTGGACTTGAGGATGCGATGGACCACGCCCATGGCCAGCACCGTGAGGATCGCCACCAGGTAGAAGAACTGCACCTCGCTCATCTTGTCGCCGCCCACCATCGGCTTGGCGACCTTGATGCCGAGCGGGCCTTCGGTGAGGAAGGTCATCTCGTTGATCAGGATCTGGATGATGGTGCCGAAGGCCAGCGTGACCATCGCCAGGTAGGGCCCGGTCACGCGCAACGCCGGCAGCGCCAGGATCGCCCCGAACACGGCGGTGACCGCGATGGCTGCCGGCAACGTCGCGTAGATCGGCATGCCCAGCTTGAAGAACAGCACGCCCACGGCATACGAGCCGATGCCGAACAGGCCGGCATGGCCCAGCGAGACCTGGCCGGTATAGCCGACCACGATATCCAGCCCGAACAGCAGGATGGCATAGATGAGGATGGTTTCGATCAGGTGCAGGTAATACGGGTTGTGCACCACCAGGGGGATGCCGGCCAGCACGATCAGGCCCAGCACCGAAAGCAGCAGGATTTTCTTGTTCATCGCATCAGACCTTCTTGATCGCAGTTTTGCCGAACAGGCCTGCAGGCTTGACCGCCAGCACCAGCAACAGCAGCAACAGGCCTGGCACTTCCTTGTAACCGGTCGAGATATAGAAGCCGGTGACGGTCTCGGCCACGCCCAGGATCAGGCCACCGACGATAGCCCCCATGCCCGAGGTCAGCCCGCCGATGATGGCCACGGCAAACGCCTTCAGGCCCAGCGCCGCGCCCATGGTGGCGCCGGTCAGCGTCAGCGGCGCCACCAGCACGCCGGCAAAGGCGGCGGTGGCCGAGGACAGCGCATACGAAAAGGTGATCACCATGCTGGTATTGATGCCCATCAGGCCTGCGGCGTCACGGTCGTTGGAGGTGGCCACCACCGCCTTGCCGTAGATCGACTTGCGGTTGAACAGCTCGACGGCGGCCATGATCAGCAAGGCGCCGATCACCACCAGTACCTGCATCGGCTGGACATTGGCGCCCAACACCTGGAACGGCGTGCCCGAGATCGGCGACGGGAAAGGCAGGTCGTCCTTGCCCCAGATGTTCTCGGCGACGTTCTTGAAGATGATCGCCAACGCGATGGTCGACATGATCCAGCCGAATTCCGACTTGATCTTGATCGCGGGACGCACGCCGATCCACTCGACGAACATGCCTTGCAGGCCGCCGAAGACCAGCACGATGGGAATCATCAGCCAGTAGTTGAGGTAAGGCCCGCCGTGGATGTTGCCCACCACCGACAGGCCGACCAGTGCGCCCAGCATGAGCGCTTCGCCCTGGCCGAAATTGAGGGTGCCGGAGGTGGCGAAGGTGAGCTGGTAACCGAATGCGATGACCGCATAGATCATGCCCAGTGCGATGCCGGAAAAGACCAGCTGTAACAGGATATCCATTGTAGTTCCCAAGAAGCGGCTGCCGCCGGGTGGCGGAGTTGACCTGCGGCCAGCCGGACCACACGCTGCTATGCGTGTCAGTCCGATGGCAACCGGTCGTGCGAAAAAGGCCAGTCCCCGGATCGCCAAGGACTGGCCTTTCATTGCTGTGGCTGCAAGTCGTAGGACGATGTTACTTGCCGAGCACGACGCGACCGTTGCGCACCTCGCCGATGACCACCGTGCCCGGCTTGATGGCTTCGTGGTCGTCCTTGGTGAAGGGCTTGTCATAGGTGGTGACCACGCCTTCGACCTTGGTATTGAGGCTTTCCAGGGCAGCACGCACCTTGTCGCCGTCGGTGCTGTTGGCCTGCTTGATGGCAGCGGCCAGCAGCAGGATCGAGTCGTAGCCCTGGGCGGCCGACACGGCCGATGGCATGCGGTCGACCTTGTAGGCTTTCTGGTAGGCTTCGATGAACGCCTTGCGCTTGGGAGTATTGCCGTCCTGGATGAAGGTTTGCGGCATGCGCGCGCCGTTGCCGTTCTTGCCCGAATTGTCGATGAAGTTACCCATCGACAGCGGCCAGGAGCCGATGATAGGCACGTGCCAGTTCAGCTTTTCCATGCCATTGGCGATCTGCGCCAGTTCCGGGCCGATGCCGTAGGTCAGCACCGCTTGCGCCCCACCCTGCTTGGACTTGAGCAGCTGGGCGGTCATGTCGACGTCCTTGATGTTGTATTTCTCGACGGCGACCGGGGTGATCTTCTTGGAGGCCAGCACCTTCTCCAGGTCTTCACGACCGAGCTGGCCGTAGTTGGTGGAGTCGGCCAGGATCGCGACCTTGGTGAACTTCTGCTTGTCGACCGCTTCGTCGGCGATCATCTTGGCCTGGATCTGGTCCGAGGCCGAGGTGCGGAAGATATAGTTGTCCTTGTCCTTCTCGAATTGCTTGGTGATCACGCTGCCGGTGGCGACGTTGTTGAGCACCGGGATCTTGGCTTCCTGGTAGAAGCGCTGCGAAGCCAGCGCCACGCCGGTATTGATGAAGCCCACCGTTGCGACGACTTTTTCCTTGTTGATCAGTTCTTGCGCAATCTGCACGCCGCGCTCGTTCTTGGCTTCGTCGTCGCGTTCGACCAGTTGCAGCTGGCGGCCCAGCAGGCCGCCCTGCGCATTGATCTCGGCCACCGCCAGCTTGACGCCGTCGCGCATCGACGCGCCCATCGGGGCCGAACCACCGGTGTAGGGGCCGGTCACGCCGATCTTGATCGGGTCGGCGGCCTGGGCAGATAGCGCCAGGCTCATCAATGCGGCAGCTACCAAGGCTTGGGTCTTGTATGTCATGTCTTCCTCCAGGGTTCTAATTGTTGGCTAGCACGAGCCAGGCGGCCAAGTGCTTGTCGCTCCCCCGCTCTGTGGCGGTTGACGGGAGTGTCGGGCCGATTCTGTCGCAGTTTCCTTTCGTCAAACTTACAAGCCGGTCAGGATCTGCCGCAATGACTCGGGCAGGGCCATCGATTTTTCCTTGACGAAATCAACCCAGACGATCTTGGCACCGCCATCAGCATAGATGATGTCGGGCCGGTCGGCGTCGCGCATCAGGTAGGTAGTTTCCACACTGGAGCGGCCCAGCTTGCCGGCAAACATCTCCACAGCCACCGTGGCCGGATATTTAAGCTGGCGCCGGAAGTTGCAATGGGCACTGACGATCACCGGCCCGCTGTCGCCGCCCACGGTCGGCCCCACCGCCGTATCGAGCCACTCGACCCGGCATTGCTCGGTGAAGCGGAAGTAGACGGTATTGTTGACATGGCCCAGCGCGTCCATGTCGCCCCAGCGCACCGGAATGCGGGCGGTGTGCAGCAAGTGGAAGGTGACGTCTGCGTCTTGAATGCTCATTGCTGTCCTTATTAGTGCGGTCATTGATCCGGTGTAACTGACATCGGCCACCTCGGCGGCCGCCAATCCAATAAAATACGCGTCATTGCCTGAAAACACAGCGGGGCCGGAAAAACTTTCATTTATCGGAGGCGATAAATAAATGCGTAGGCCCTGGCGTCATTGCGGAAAATGCTTAACAATAGCACGATCGTTCGCAAATACGCTTTTATAAAGATAACGGGACACCCATGACTTCTGCTCAAGAACTGCTGCAACAATACGGCCCGCGCGAGGCCATGGAATATGACGTGGTGATCGTCGGCGGCGGGCCGGCCGGATTGTCGGCGGCGATCCGCCTCAAACAGCTGGCCGTCCAGTCGGGCAAGGAAGTCGGCGTGTGCGTGCTGGAAAAGGGCAGCG
>NZ_AKJA01000101.1 GCF_000282575.1 Herbaspirillum sp. YR522
CCGCCAGCGGCTTGGCCAGCCCCATCAGCATGATGTGATAGCCGTTGCCTGGCTGCATGCTGATCTTCTGGCCGGGTTTGATTTCCAGCGCGCCGTCGACTGCGCGCATCTTCATCACATTGCCTTCCATGGCCATCGTATGGATCTCGGTGGTCTTGGCCGCCGGTGTGGACAGGGCCACCAGGCGGTCGGCTGCAGTGCCCTTGTTCTCGATGCTGAGATAGGCGCCGCCGGCCGGCTGGCCGGGCACGGTAGCGCGTGCATAGGGGTGGCCGATGTCCAGCTTGCCGACATGGTATTCATGGGCCTGCGCCAAGGCCGGTGCGGCCATTGCCGTTGCCAGGGCCAGTGCCGCCACGCCGTGTTGCATCAACTGCTTCATGTGCATTCCTTTGTGTTGTTCCGTCGCGCCCCCCACGGGCGCCGGGCGATTATAGCAACTGCCGCCATTGAGCCTGGACGTGGGCTCCAGCCCGATAATGACGCCGCGCAAATTGATTGTTGGGGTGCGCTAGGCTAGACTTACCCACTTTTCGCCCATTGGCCACCACTTTCACGAGGCAATCCATGTCCTACTACTCGAGCAACATGACACTGCGCGCGCTGGTTGGCGCATTGACCCTGGCCGCGGTCTGCAGCGCGCCCGCGATGGCGGCCGACAAGTCGGTGGCGGTCACCGCGATCGTCGAGCATCCGGCGCTCGACGCCGTACGTGACGGCGTCAAGGATGAGCTCAAGGACGCCGGCTTCGAGGCCGGCAAGAACCTGAAGTGGGATTACCAGAGCGCCCAGGGCAATACCGGTACCGCGGCCCAGATCGCCCGCAAGTTCGTCGGTGACAAGCCCGACGCGATCGTGGCCATCGCCACGCCGTCGGCGCAGGCGCTGGTGGCCGCCACCAAGACCATCCCGGTGATCTACTCCGGCGTGACCGACCCGGTGGCCGCGCAACTGGTGAAGGACTGGAAGGCTTCCGGCACCAATGTCACCGGCGTGTCCGACGTGCTCGAACTGGACAAGCAGCTCGAACTGATCAAGAAGATCGTGCCGGCGGCCAAGCGCGTGGGCATGGTCTACAACCCGGGCGAAGCCAATTCGGCGGTGGTGGTCAAGGCGTTCAAGGAACTGCTGGGCAAGTCCGGCATGACCCTGGTGGAAGCGGCCGCGCCGCGTTCGGTCGATGTCGGCAGCGCCGCCAAGAGCCTGATCGGCAAGGTCGATGTGATCTATACCAATACCGACAACAACGTGGTGTCGGCCTATGAGGCGCTGGTCAAGGTCGGCAACGATGCCAAGATCCCGCTGGTGGCGTCCGATACCGACAGCGTCAAGCGTGGCGCCATCGCCGCGCTGGGGGTGAACTACTACGACCTGGGCCGCCAGACCGGCAAGGTGGTGGTACGGGTGCTCAAGGGTGAAAAGCCGGGCGACATCGCCTCGGCCACCAGCAGCAAGCTGGAATTGTTCGTCAACACCGGCGCCGCCCAGAAGCAGGGTGTGACACTGTCGCCCGAACTGGTGAAGTCGGCCAAGACGGTCATCAAGCAATAAGTTAAAGTAGCGCCTGCCGCCACCGGCCAAGGGGGCGGCAGCGTAGGGTTTTGCCGGGATTGATCGCGTCAAATTCACGATAAGGGGCCAGGCGACGCCGTCGCCCAGGCCACGACACCACTGAAAGAGGAGAGGACCGTGTTTAAGTTATCCACATCGTTGCGCGCCATTGCAGGCGCGCTGGCGCTGGGCGTCGTGTGCGCCGGTGCCCTGGCGGCCGACAAGGTGGTCGCCATTACTTCCTTCGTCGAACACCCGGCGCTCGACGCCGTGCGCGACGGTACCAAGGACGAACTGATCGCCGAAGGCTTCGAGCCCGGCAAGAACCTCAAGTGGGATTTCCAGAGCGCGCAGGGCAATGCCGGCACCGCCGGCCAGATCGCCAAGAAATTCGTCGGTGACAATCCGGACGCCATCGTGGTGATCGGCACCCCGTCGGCACAGCCGATGGTAGCGTCCACCAAGACCATCCCGGTGGTCTATTCGGCCATTGCCGACCCGATGGCGGCGCAACTGGTCAAGGACTGGAAGCCTTCCGGCACCAACGTCACCGGCCTGTCGCACATGCTCGACCCGGTCAAGCAGGTCGAGATCATCAAGCGCGTGGTACCCAATGCCAAGCGCGTCGGTATCGTCTACAATCCGGGCGAAGCCAATTCGGTCTCGGCGCTCAACAACATCAAGGGCGAGCTGCACAAGCAGGGCATCACCCTGGTCGAGGCTGCCGCGCCCCGTTCGGTCGATGTGGCGCCTGCCGCCAAGAGCCTGATCGGCAAGATCGATGTGATGTACAGCACCACCGACAACAACGTGGTCTCGGTATTCGAGTCGCTGGCCAAGGTCTGCAACGACGCCAGGATCCCGCTGGTGGCGTCCGACACCGGCAGCGTCAAGCGCGGTGCGGTGGCGGCCCTGGGGGTGAACTTCTACGACCTCGGCCGCCAGACCGGCAAGGTCGTGGCGCGTATCCTCAAGGGTGAGAAAGCCGGTGACATCGCGTCGTCCACCAGCAAGAACCTGGAGCTGTACATCAACACCGCCGCCGCCCAGAAGCAAGGCGTGACCCTGGCGCCGGAGTTCCTGAAGTCGGCCACCAAGGTCCTGAACTGAAGACGGGCGCCCGCCCTGGCGGCGGGCGCCCAGCAGAAGACATTCGGCATTTGCGCAACACGCCAATGCCGAATGTGTTTTTTTTGAAAGTCCTGTCATGTCGTTGTATACCCTGTGGGGCGCGCTCGAGATCGGCCTGATCTTCAGCCTGGTCGCCCTCGGAGTGCTGATTTCGTTCCGCATTCTGGTCTTCCCCGATCTCACCGTGGACGGCAGCTTCCCGTTGGGCGGCGCCGTCGCCGCGACCATGATCGCGGCCGGGTTCGATCCCTTCCTGTCGACCTTCGTGGCAATCCTGGCCGGCGCCCTGGCCGGCTTCATCACCGCATGGCTCAATGTGCGCCTGAAGATCATGGACCTGCTGGCCAGCATCCTGATGATGATCGCCCTGTATTCGATCAACCTGCGGGTCATGGGCAAGCCGAATATCCCGCTCATTTCCGAACCGACCATCTTCACCGTGCTCGAGCCGGCGTGGATCCCCGACTACATCGCCCGTCCGCTGATCCTGCTGGTGGTGGTGACCGGTGTCAAATTGCTGCTGGACTGGTTCTTCTCGTCCGAGATCGGCCTGGCCATGCGCGCCACCGGCGCCAATGCGCGCATGGCGCGCGCCCAGGGCATCGCCACCGGGCGCGCCACGCTGGCCGGCATGGCGCTGGCCAACGCACTGGTGGCGTTCGCCGGTGCGCTGTTTGCGCAGACCCAGGGCGGCGCCGACATCTCGATGGGCATCGGCACCATCGTCATCGGCCTGGCGGCGGTGATCATCGGCGAAAACATCCTGCCGGCACGGCGCCTGGTGTGGACCACGCTGGCCGTCATCCTGGGGGCGATCCTGTACCGTTTCTTCATCGCGCTGGCGCTCAACAGCGACTTCATCGGACTGCAGGCGCAAGACCTGAACCTGGTCACGGCGGTGCTGGTGATGCTGGCGCTGGTGCTGCCGATGGGCAAGCGCAAGCTGAAACTGCTCAAGAAGGGAGCCTGAGATGCTCAAAGCCAATGATCTCAAGATCACCTTCAACCCCGGCACGCCGATCGAGAATCCTGCCTTGCGTGGCCTGTCGCTGGAAATCCCTACCGGCCAGTTCGTGGCCGTGATCGGCTCCAACGGCGCCGGCAAGTCGACCTTCCTCAACGCCATCTCGGGCGACCTGCTGATGGATTCGGGCAAGATCGAGATCGACGAGGTCGACGTCACCCGCAAACAGGCGTGGGACCGGGCCGGACTGGTGGCGCGGGTGTTCCAGGACCCGATGGCCGGTACCTGCGAAGCCCTGACCATCGAAGAGAACATGGCCCTGGCGATGGCGCGCGGGCGCCGTCGGGGGTTCAACTTCGCCATTCGCGGCAAGATGCGCGAACTGTTTCGCGAGAAGCTGGCGATCCTCAACCTGGGCCTCGAGAATCGCCTGACCGACCGCATCGGCCTGCTGTCCGGCGGCCAGCGCCAGGCGGTGAGCCTGTTGATGGCGTCGCTGCAGCCATCGCGCATCCTGTTGCTGGACGAACATACCGCCGCGCTCGACCCCAAGACTGCCGCCTTCGTGATGGAACTGACGGCCAAGATCGTCACCGAGAGCAAGCTCACCGCCATGATGGTGACGCACAGCATGCGCCAGGCGCTCGACTATGGCGATCGCACCGTGATGCTGCACCAGGGACGGGTGGTGCTCGACGTGGCCGGCCAGGAGCGCGCCGGGCTGGATGTGCCGGACCTGCTGCGCATGTTCGAGCAGACCCGTGGCGAGAAGCTGGCCGACGACGCATTGCTGCTGGGATAGACAGGCCCTGGCCCGGACCAATGCCGGCCAGGTGAACAAATGCCGTCCGCTTGCACGCCGGACGGCATTTTTTTGTGTTGAACGTCGACCGACCGTTTGCGGCGGCAGCCTGTGCCGCGGCGTCTCAACTACCGCCGGCGTAGCCGTTCTGCCGCCAGGCCTCGTACACCACCACCGCTACCGTATTGGACAGGTTCAGGCTGCGATTGTCGGGCCGCATCGGCAGTCGGATGCGTTGGCCGGGGGCAAACGACTCGCGCAACTGCGGCGCCAGGCCACGGGTTTCGGCCCCGAACACGAAGGTGTCGCCAGGTTGGAAGGCCAACCCCGCGAAGGGCGTCGAGCCGTGGGTGGTCATGGCGAACATGCGCGTGGGGTCGAACAGCGGATCGGCGCGGCGACGCGCCAGGAAGCTGTTCCAGTCGGGATGCACCTGCATGGTGGCGTAGTCGTGGTAATCCAGCCCTGCGCGACGCATCTTGGCGTCGTCGAGCGGAAAGCCGAGCGGTTCGATCAGGTGCAACTGGACGCCGGTATTGGCGCACAGGCGGATGATGTTGCCGGTGTTGGGCGGGATCTCGGGTTCGACCAGTACGACGTGAAACAAATGCTTCTCCAGATGAAAGGGATGGCCTACAAGGCCAGGGTCCGCGCGAAGACCAGGTTGGTCACGCGCTTGGCGCCGTGGCGCTTGAGGATGATGGCCACTTCGTTGAGCGTCTGGCCGGTGGTCATGACATCGTCGACGATACCCACGTGGCGTCCCTTGACGTGGTCCGACAGTCGATAGGGCACGGCAAACGCATTGCGGGTGTTGCGCGCCCGCGCCGACAGTGGCAGGCCGGATTGGGCCTGGGTGTCGCGCACCCGCTCCAGCAATTGCGGATGCAAGTCGATCTCGAGCAGGCGCGACAGCGGCCGAGCGATCTCGAGCGCCTGGTTGAACCCGCGCTCGCGCAGCCTGGCCGTGCCCAGCGGCACCGGTGCCAGCATGGTCGGCAGGGGCAACCGGATGTCGCTGCCCGGCAGCGGGTCGCGCAGCGCCGCGTTGCCGATCAGGTCGGCCAGCAGGGGCGCTACCCGCAGGTCGCCGCCGAACTTCAATGCCAACGCCATCTGGTCGGCCGGGCCGATGTAGTCGGTGGCGACGATGGTGGCGTCGAATGCGGGACGGTCCTTGAGGCAGGCGCCGCAGCGTGGATCCCTGCCGGTCACCGGCATGGGCAGGGCGCATTGCACGCAACGCCGGTGCTGGCGCGTGAAGAAACGCTGGCGGCAAGGTGCGCAGAGGGTATCGCGCCCATCCTGGCCGCACAGCACGCAGCTCGACGGCAACAGGCGGGGCACGCGTGCCAGCGTACGCAGCAGCCAGTTGCGGCCCGGCTTGGCCGCGTTTTTCAGCGCCGCTTTCTGCGCCGCGTTCTGGCGCGCACGCTCGAGCGCGTTCAATGGCGGTTTGCCGGGTGTGGCCGGCTTATGCGGTTTGCTGATCATGGTGCGCCCGGGAAAAAAGGATTTCGACTAAACTACGCGCAATTATCTCACCAGTCCCGCCCGCCGATGTCCGTTGCCCCACCTTCCGCCAGCGCCAAGCTCAGCGCACCGATCGACCTGCCGCTGGTGCGTCGCCATTTCGGCCGGCCCCAGCGGGTGGCGGAGTCGGACTTCCTGCGCCGCGAGGTATCGAACCGGATGCAGGAGCGGCTGGCACTGGTCAGGATCGAGCCGCGCCAGGTCCTGGACGCCGGCTGCGGCGAGGGCGCCGACCTGCCGGTGTTGCAAAAACGCTATCCGCAGGCGCAGGTGCTGGGCCTGGATGGCGCGCTTGGCATGCTCGATGTAGCGGCGCAACATCAGCGCAGTGCACAGTCGTCGCTGGACCGCTTGTTCGGATCGGTCAACCGTTGGCTCGGAACCTCCTCGTCCAACGGCCCGCAGCTGGCCTGCGGCGACTTTGCGCAACTGCCGCTGGCCCCCAACAGCCTGGACCTGGTCTGGTCCAACCTGGCGTTGCACTGGCATCCTCAGCCGGACCGGGTATTTGCCGAATGGCGCCGCGTACTGCGGGTCGAAGGTTTGCTGATGTTTTCCTGTTTCGGGCCCGATAGCCTGCGCGAGGTGCGCTCGGCCTTCGAGCGCATCGATCTTGCGCCGCATACCTTGCCCTTCGTCGACATGCACGATTTCGGCGACATGCTGGTCAATGCCGGCTTCTCCACGCCGGTGATGGATATGGAAACCATCACCGTCACCTACGACACGCCGCAGCGGCTGCTGGCCGATGTCCGCGCCTGGGGCGGCAACCCACTCGAAAACCGGCGCCGCGGATTGCTTTCGCGCAGCCAGTACCAGCATTTGCTGCAGGCCCTGGACGCCATGCGCGCTCGCGACGGCAAGATACCGCTGACCTTCGAGGTGGTCTATGGCCATGCCTTCCGTCCGGTGCCGCGCACCACGGCGGCGGGCGAATCGATCATTCGGCTGGACTTTCCGAGGAAATAAGCGCGGCCGGGGCCGGCTGATGCAACAGTTGTCGACATGTCACCGGGAGGCTGCCTGACGGCTGCTTGATCGTTCGCGGCGTTACCCCTTATACTCAAATGGTTAAAAATATAAAGAGCCGCATAGCGGACACTGCGCGCGCCACGGCGAGTGCATGGTCTACTGGTGGTTCGACCACGAGACACGCTCGACCGACTATGATGCTGGCGAGGTGCTATGGAGACGCGGGAATGGATATTGAAGCGCAATTGCTCGATTGCGCCACGCCGGCAGGCGTGGGTCACCGCAATTTTCTGTACCGTATCGCTGACGAACCTGTCGGCGTTCTTCGTCCAGGGGGCCTGGACCATCCTGATCGTTACCGTCGCTAGATGGGCTGCGTCCGGCGTTGCCGCTGCATGCGCGCCGATCGTGGACTGTCGGTCCAACCAGATTCTTGTCATCGCGGGCTTTTGAGGAAATCCATGAAACATGCGAAGCGCCTTCAGACCTTGACCCTCGGATCATCATTGCTGATGGCGGCCCTGCCGGCCTTGGCGGTGGTTGACAGCCAGGGAGGGCCGGCAGTCATGCAGATGAACTTCCAGCCGCCCGTGACCCGCATTGCCGAGCAGATCTACGACCTGCACACCCTGATGTTGATCATCTGCCTGGTGATCTTCGTGGCGGTGTTTGGCGTGATGTTCTATTCGATCCTCAAGCACCGCAAGTCGCTGGGCCACAAGCCGGCCACCTTCCACGAGAGCACCTACGTCGAGATCGCCTGGACCGTGGTGCCTTTCCTGATCGTCATCGGCATGGCCCTGCCGGCCACCAAGACGGTGGTGGCCATGAAGGACACTTCCAACGCCGACCTCACCATCAAGGTCACCGGCATGCAGTGGAAATGGGGCTACGACTACCTCAAGGGCGAAGGCGAGGGGATCTCTTTCCTGTCCAACCTGGCCACGCCGCGCGAGCAGATCACCGACCCCAGCATCAAGAAGAACGACAACTACCTGCTCGAAGTCGATAATCCGGTGGTGGTGCCGGTCAACAAGAAGGTGCGCATCGTCACCACCGCCAATGACGTGATCCACTCGTGGACCGTTCCCGCCTTCGGCGTGAAGCAGGACGCCATCCCCGGCTTCGTGCGCGACACCTGGTTCCGGGCCGAGAAGATCGGCACCTATCGTGGCCAGTGCGTCGAGCTGTGCGGCAAGGACCACGCCTTCATGCCGATCGTGGTCAACGTCGTCAGCGATGCCGACTACAAGAAGTGGGTCGACCAGAAGAAGAAGGAAATGGCCGCCAGTGCCGATGACCCGAGCAAGACCTGGACCATCGACGAGCTCAAGCAGCGCGGCGAAAAGGTCTACCTGGCCAATTGCGCGGTGTGCCACCAGGCCAGCGGCAAGGGCTCGCCAGGCACCTTCCCGGCGCTAGACGGCGACCCGGTGGTCAACGGCCCGCGCGCGGCGCAGATCAACGTGGTCCTCAACGGCAAGAACGCCATGCCGCCCTGGAAGGGGGTGTTGAACGACACCGAGATCGCCGCCGTGATCACCTACACCCGCAACAGCTGGTCGAACAAGGCGCAGGAAAACATCGTCCAGCCGGCAGAAGTCGTGGCCAGCCGCAAATAACCGAACACGAAGCGCACACCGCATCGCATACCGCATCGGAGACCGCAACATGACCACCACCGTCGACCACGCACCTGCCCATCCGCACGATCCGGGGCACGAGCACGGCCACCATGATCATCCGCACGGCTGGCGGCGCTGGCTGTTGGCCACCAACCACAAGGACATCGGCAGCCTGTACCTGTGGTTCTCGTTCACCATGCTGTTGTCGGGTGGCGTATTGGCCCTGCTGATCCGGGCCGAGCTGTTCCATCCCGGGCTGCAGTTCTTCCGTCCCGAGTTCTTCAACCAGCTCACCACCATGCACGGACTGGTGATGGTGTTCGGCGCCATCATGCCGGCCTTCGTGGGCTTCGCCAACTGGATGATTCCGCTGCAGATCGGCGCCTCCGACATGGCCTTTGCGCGCATGAACAATTTCTCGTTCTGGCTGCTTCCGCCGGCCGCGCTGCTGCTGGCCGGTTCGTTCCTGGCGCCGGGTGGTGCCACCGCCGCCGGCTGGACGCTGTATGCGCCGCTGTCGACCCAGATGGGACCGGGCATGGACATGGGCATCTTTGCCATGCACATCATGGGCGCGTCCTCGATCATGGGTTCGATCAACATCATCGTCACCATCCTCAACATGCGCGCCCCGGGCATGACGCTGATGAAGATGCCGATGTTCTGCTGGACCTGGCTCATCACCGCCTACCTGCTCATCGCCGTCATGCCGGTGCTGGCCGGCGCCATCACCATGACGCTGACCGACCGTCATTTCGGCACCTCCTTCTTCAACGCCGCCGGTGGCGGCGACCCGGTGATGTACCAGCATATCTTCTGGTTCTTCGGCCACCCCGAGGTCTACATCATGATCCTGCCGGCCTTCGGCATCGTCTCGCAGATCATCCCGGCGTTCGCCCGCAAGCCGCTGTTCGGCTATGCGTCGATGGTGTATGCCACGGCCTCGATCGCGATCCTGTCGTTCATCGTCTGGGCCCACCACATGTTCACCACCGGCATGCCGGTGACGGCCCAGCTGTTCTTCATGTACGCCACGATGCTCATTGCGGTACCGACCGGCGTGAAGATCTTCAACTGGATCGCCACCATGTGGCGCGGCTCGATGACCTTCGAGACGCCGATGCTGTTCTCGGTCGGCTTCATCTTCGTCTTCACCATGGGCGGTTTCACCGGGCTGATCCTGGCGGTGACGCCGATCGACATCCAGATGCAGGACACCTACTACGTGGTGGCCCACTTCCACTACGTGCTGGTGGCCGGCTCGCTGTTTGCGCTGTTCGCCGGGTTTTACTACTGGGGCCCGAAGTGGACCGGTTTCATGTACAACGAATGGCGCGGCAAGTTCCACTTCTGGGCGTCGCTGATCACCTTCAACGTCACCTTCTTCCCGATGCACTTCCTGGGCCTGGCGGGCATGCCGCGGCGCTATGCCGACTACCCGGCGCAGTTCACCGACTTCAACATGGTGGCGTCGATCGGGGCCTTCGGTTTCGGCCTGTCGCAGGTGTACTTCCTGTTCTGCGTGGTGATCCCGTCGATCAAGGGCGGCCAGAAGGCCGAGGCCAAGCCTTGGGAGGGCGCCGAGGGACTGGAGTGGACGGTGCCGAGCCCGGCGCCTTTCCATACCTTCGAAGAGCCGCCCATCGTCAAGTAAGCCTTGCACCTCACTGGGGACGCCATGCCTGAACGCAAGAAACCGAACAACGCGCGCACCGGCCTGCTGCTGGCACTGGTGGCGCTGGCGTTCTTCGTCGGTATTTTCATCAACCGCATCTGGTTTGCCAAATGAGCGGCGAACGGCGTGGCCTCGGCCTGAACCGTGTGATGCTGCGCAAGCTGCTGGTGGTGGCGGTATTGATGTTCGGTTTCGGTTACGCGCTGATCCCCTTGTACCGCAAGATCTGCGAAGTGACCGGCGTGAACCTGTTGACGCCGCGCGACGTCACCGCCCAGGCGCCGACCAATACCCAGGTCGACCGCTCGCGCACGGTGACCATCGAGTTCGATGGCAATGCGCAAGGCCCGTGGCGCTTCCGGCCCACGGTCAGCAGCATGAAGGTGCATCCGGGCGAGATGGTGCAGGTGACCTATGAGGTGGTCAACACCCAGGCGCGCAATGTCGACGCCCAGGCCATCCCCAGCTATGCGCCGCAGCAATCGGCGGCCTTCTTCAAGAAGGTCGAGTGCTTTTGCTTTACCCAGCAGACCCTGGGACCGAACCAGGCCAAGCAGATGCCGGTGGTGTTCTACATCGATCCCGGCTTGCCGCGGGAGGTCAGCACCATCACGCTGTCGTACACCTTCTTCGAGATCGGTGGCCGCGGCAATGGATGATCTGAAGCAGGCCAGCCGCCGCCGCGCATCGTTCGGCGCCACCATGAAGGCGGTGCTGTGGTCGTTCTTCGGCGTGCGCGGCAAGCGCGGCTACGAGCAGGATGCGGCGCGGCTGAACCCGTTGCATGTGCTCATTGCCGGGGTGATCGCAGCAGCCCTGTTGGTGCTGGGCCTGTTGCTGGTGGTCAAGCTGGTGTTGGCGCAGGCTTAATGGATGCAGGCACGATAGATCAGGTATACCTCGAAACCGAATCGGGAGAAGCACATGAGTTCACAGCAAGCCAAGGCGCCGTACTACTTCGTTCCGGGGCCATCGCGCTGGCCACTGCTGGCTGGCATCTCGATGCTGGTCACCATGATCGGGGCATCGGCCTGGGTCAATGGCGCCGCCTGGGCGCCGTATGTCAACCTGGTCGGTATCCTGATGGTGCTGGTGGTGCTGTACTACTGGTTCGGCGAGGCCATCCACGAATCCGAATCGGGCCTGTACGGAGAACGTATCGACCTGTCCTATCGCTGGAGCATGAGCTGGTTCATCTTCTCCGAGGTGATGTTCTTCGCCGCCTTCTTCGGTGCGTTGTTCTACGCCCGCAGCATCACCATGCCCTGGCTGGCGGACCTCGACCACAAGGTGCTGTGGCCCGAATATACCGGGCAGTGGGGCGGCACCGGGCCGGCCGGTACCATCGAAAGCTTCAATGTCATGGGACCGTTCCCGATCCCCACCATCAATACCTTGCTGCTGCTGAGCTCGGGCGTGACGCTGACCCTGTCGCACCACGCCCTGCGCGCCGGCCATCGACGCGCCACCTCGGTATGGCTGTTCCTGACCATCTTGCTGGGCGCGATCTTCATGGGCTTCCAGGCCTATGAATACATCCATGCCTATAGCGAGCTGAACCTGAAGCTGACCTCGGGCATCTATGGGTCGACCTTTTTCATGCTGACCGGCTTTCACGGCTTTCACGTGACGATGGGGGCGATCATGCTGTCGGTGGTGCTGTATCGGCACTTGCGTGGCCATTTCACACCTACCAATCATTTCGCCTTCGAGGGCGCAGCCTGGTATTGGCACTTCGTCGACGTGGTGTGGCTGGGGCTGTACGTGGTGGTGTACTGGCTCTAGCGCAACGGCGGCGTCGGCGCCCGTCACGAGCCGCACCTGGGGTGCGGCTTTTTTTTAGCGGATGCCGGTGGGCTGGATCCAGCCCAGCTTGTAGCACAGCAGGATCAGCAGGAACAGGCCCACCGACAGGCCCACGCGCCAGGTCAGCGCCTGTACCGTGCGGTTGCTCTTGCCCTTGTCGCGCATCAGGAATATCAACGCCGACGCCAGGCTGGCGAGGATCAGGATGAAGGCAATCGCGACGAAGATTTTCATACGGGTAAAATCCTTCTGTCTCCTGCCGCGCCTGGTCGCCGGGCGGGGCGATTGCTGACGCGACTGTTTAAATATTTTCCGGCCATTGTAATGCCAATCAGATTCCGAATTCGCTGGGTACCGTTGTGCGCCACCTTGATGGTCGCGGCCGCCGGCGTCATGCTGGGCCAGTGGCAGAGTCGTCGCGCCGAAGAAAAGACCGAGATCCAGCAGCGCCTGGAGTCGCGCGCCAGGCAGGCGCCCCTGCTGGCCCTGCCGCCCGACAGCGCGCTCGACCAGGCCGAGTTCCGGCAGGTGCTGCTGGCGGGCCGGTTCATCCCGCAATGGAGCATCTATCTCGAGAACCGGCCGCATGCCGGGGTCAGCGGGTTTCATGTGCTGATGCCGTTCAGGATAGCGGGCTCGGACCAGGTGGTCATGGTGGGACGAGGCTGGGCACCGCGCGACGCGGTCGATCGCACCCGCCTGCCGCAGGTGCGCACGCCCGCCGGCGAGGTCCGGATACAGGGCGTGCTGCGGCGGGGCGCCGGTCATGTGCTCCAGTTGGGGCAGCCCGATACGCCACGGCCGGGGGCGATCCTGCAGAATCTGGATATCGTGGCGCTGGCCGAGGCCAGCGCGCTGCCGCTGTCGACGGCGGTCATCGAGCAGACCGGTGCGTCCGACGATGGGCTGGTGCGCGACTGGCCGCTACCATCGCTGGGCGTCGACCGCCACCGCGCCTATGCATTGCAGTGGTACGCACTGGCGGCGATGGCGTTGATTTTTTTCCTTGTGACGGGATTCAAGCGTGGACGCAATGACAAAGCCTGAAGCAGTATCGGATGCAGACCAGGGGCGTCGCCGGCGCGGGCGCTGGAAGTTGTTGCTGGTGGTGGCCGTGTGCGCCGCGCCGATGATCGCATCCTATCTCACCTATTACGTCATCAAGCCGCAAGGGCGCAACAACTACGGGACCCTGATCGATCCCCGGCAACATCCGATCCCCGACCTGGGCAGCACGGCGCTGGACGGCCATCGGGCGGGCCTCGAGGATTACCGGGGCAAGTGGGTCATGCTGCAGGTCGATCGCGGCGACTGTACCGAGGTTTGTCGCAACAAGCTGTTCACCATGCGCCAGCTCAGATTGATGCAAGGTAAGGAAATGGACCGCATCGAGCGCGTCTGGCTGATCGTCGACCGCGAGCCGGTGCAGACCATGCTGATACGCGAATTCGACGGTACCGACATGCTGCGGGTGGATGCGGCGCGCCTGCGCTCCTGGCTGCCGGTGGAGGCGACCACCATGGCCGAGGATCATATCTACCTGATCGACCCGCTGGGCAACCTGATGCTGCGCTTTCCGAAGGATCCCGATCCGGGGCGCATGAAGAAGGACATCTCCAAGCTGCTGCGGGCCTCGGCCATCGGTTGACGGCCCGGGGCCGGGGCCGGACATGACGATTTTTCTAGGGAAGAGATTCAAACGATGTTGATTCAATTGGGCCTGATGGGCCTCCTGGTGGCGCTGATCCCGCTGACGCTGGTGTGGGTCTCCAACGACGCCAACAAGTACCGCAAGCTGGTGTGGGTGACGCTGTTCCTGACCTTCGACCTGATCATGTTCGGCGCTTTCACGCGCCTGACCGATTCCGGCCTGGGATGCCCGGACTGGCCGGGTTGCTATGGTCATTCCAACCCGTTGTTGGCACACGAGCATATCAGCGCCGCCCAGGAGGCCATGCCGACCGGGCCGGTGACGGTGGCCAAGGCCTGGATCGAGATGACGCACCGCTACCTGGCCATGGCGGTCGGGGTGCTGATCATCACCATGGTGGCGATCGCCTGGCAGCGCTGGCTCAAGTCGCGCCGCACCGCGCGCGACTTCCGCCCCGGCTTTCCCACCGCGCTGTTGGGTTTCGTATGCCTGCAGGGCGCCTTCGGGGCCTGGACCGTAACCATGAAGCTGCAACCGGTGATCGTTACCATCCACCTGTTGCTGGGCCTGACCCTGCTGGCGATGCTGGCGTGGATGGCGGCGCGCCAGGAGACCCACCTGCCGCTGACCCGGGTGGGACGGTCGCTGGCCGCGCCGGCCACCGTCGGCCTGCTGTTGCTGGTGCTGCAGGTGGCCCTGGGCGGCTGGGTCAGCACCAATTATGCAGCGCTGGCCTGCAGCGACTTTCCATTGTGCAATGGCCAGCTGGTGCCAGACATGGACTTCGAGCACGGTTTCACACTCTGGCGTCACCTGGGCATGACGGCCGCAGGCGACTACCTGCCGTTCCAGGCGCTCACGGCGATCCACTGGGTGCACCGCAGTTTTGCCTTTGTCGTGATCTTGTATGTTGTATGGCTGGCACACCGGGCAATGCGCGATGGCGGACTGCGTCGCACCGCCCGCTGGCTCTTGCTGGTCATCGGTTTGCAGCTGGCCACCGGGCTCGCCACCATCTATTTCAACTGGCCGCTGGCCATTGCCGTGGTGCACAACGGCGGTGCGGCGCTGCTGGTGCTGTTACTGGTCATGTTAAACTACAAGGCTAGATTCGCTCCCGTTGGCGCCGCCAGCCCGGACGATGCGCCAGCCGCTGCCACCTGACATGACCACTCTGACTGCCCAACCCAATCGTATTGCCCAGTACTGGGCGCTGACCAAGCCACGCGTGACGCAGCTGGCCGTGTTCTGTGCCGTGATCGGCATGTTCCTGTCGTCGCCCGAGTTGCCGGATTGGCGCAAGGTGGTATTCGGCACGCTGGGGATCTGGCTGCTGGCCGGGGCGGCATTCGCCATCAACTGCCTGGTCGAGCGCGAGATCGACTCGCGCATGGCCCGTACCGCGCGGCGCCCGATGGCGCGCGGCGAGATCACGGTACCGCAGACGCTGGTGTTTTCGGGCGTGCTGGGCGGCCTGGGGATGTGGGTGCTGTATGCGCTGGTCAATCCGCTGACCATGTGGCTGACCTTTGCCACCTTCCTCGGCTACGCCATCATCTACACCATCCTGCTCAAGCCGGCGACGTCGCAGAACATCGTCATCGGCGGCCTGGCCGGCGCCATGCCGCCGGCGCTGGGCTGGGCGGCCATGGCCAATGACGTGCCGATGCAGGCATGGGTGCTGGTGATGATCATCTTCATCTGGACCCCGCCGCATTTCTGGGCGTTGGCCATGTACCGTCGCGACGACTACGCCAGGTCGGGCCTGCCGATGTTGCCCATCACGCACGGCATGGAAGTGACCAAGCTGCATATCCTGATGTACACCATCGCCCTGGTGGCCACCACCATGCTGCCGTTTGCCATCGGCATGAGCGGCCTGATCTACCTGGGTACGGCCATCGTGCTGGACGCGATCTTCTTCTGGTTCTCGTGGCAGATCTATCGGCACTACACCGACCTGGTCGCCCGTCGCGCGTTCGCCTACTCGATCATCTACCTGTCGATCCTGTTCGCGGTGCTGCTGGTGGACCATTATTTCCTGTTCCGTACCTTCTGATTAAGCGATGATCAAGCCAATCCTGAGGGCCATGCTGCTGGCCGCCTGCACCACGCTGCTGGTGGCATGCGGCCCCTCCAAGCCCGAGGCCAAGTTCAACAACACCGATGTCACCGGGCTCGACTACGCCAAGGACTTCGCGCTGACCGACCACAACGGCACGCCGCGCACCCTGGCCGACTTCAAGGGCAAGGTGGTGGTCATGTTCTTCGGCTATACCCAATGCCCCGACGTCTGCCCCACCACCATGGTGGAAATGGCCAACGTGATGAAGGAACTGGGGGCCGACGCCGAGCGCGTGCAGGTATTGTTCGTCACCGTCGATCCCGAGCGCGATACGCAGCAGATCCTGTCGCAGTACGTGCCGGCGTTCGACAAGCGCTTCCTCGGCCTGCGCGGCGACGCGGCCGCCACCGAGAAGGTCGGCCGCGAATTCAAGGTGTTCTACCAGAAGGTGCCGGGCAAGGAGCCGGGCAGCTATACCATGGACCATACCGCTGGCAGCTACGTGTTCGACCCGCAGGGGCACATCCGGCTGTTCGTCAAGCATGGCCAGGGGCCGCAGACGCTGACCCACGATATCAAGTTGCTGTTGTCCTGATCCGGCCGCCCCGGATGCGGAAAAAGGAAAAGGCACCCGAGGGTGCCTTTTCTGTTTGCTGCGAATAAATGTCGCCAATCAGGAAAACGCCTGCAGCGAGGTCTTCATCTTCTTCAGCGCCACCGCTTCGATCTGGCGGATACGCTCGGCCGAGACGCCGAATTCGTCGGCCAGCTCGTGCAGCGTGGCGCCTGAGCCGTCGTCGTTGGCCAGCCAGCGCGCTTCGACGATGCGACGCGAGCGGTCGTCCAGCTTGGACAGTGCAGCTTCCAGTCCTTCGGACTGCATGCGATCGTACTGCTTGGCTTCCATTACGCGGGTCGGCTCCGAGCTCTCCGAAGACAGGTACGCGATCGGTGCGAACTTGTCATCTTCATCGTCGGTGGGCGACTCCAGCGCGATGTCGCGACCCGACAGGCGGGTTTCCATCTCGATCACTTCTTCGCGCTTGACGTCGAGCGTCTTGGCCAATGCATCGACCTGGGCCGGTGTCATGGTGTCCAGGCCCGACTTGTGGCTGCGCAGGTTGAAGAACAACTTGCGCTGGGCCTTGGTCGTGGCGACCTTCACCAGGCGCCAGTTCTTCAGGATGTACTCGTGGATCTCGGCCTTGATCCAGTGCATCGCGTACGACACCAGGCGCACGTTCTGGCCCGGATCGAAACGCTTGACCGCCTTCATCAGGCCGATATTGCCTTCCTGGATCAGGTCGGCGTGCGGCAGGCCATAGCCCAGGTAACCGCGGGCGATCGACACTACCAGGCGCAAGTGGGACAACACCATCTTCTGGGCCGCGCCCAGGTCATTGTTGTCGCGCAACTTGCGAGCCAGGCTCATTTCTTCTTCGTGAGTCAGCATCGGCAGGCGATTGACTGCCGAGATATATGCATCGATATTGCCCAGGGTGCCGGAAAAACCGAGCGCGAGCGCATTGGACTCGACCGGCATGAGTGCAGTTTGTGCAGACGCAGATTTCATTGATTTCTCCTTTGGTCCCGACGGAAAGCCACGTACGGATGGCGGTAATGCTAAAACTGGAGCATTTCGATAAGGTATTCTAGCACTCGTCAATTGAGAGTGCTAATTGCAGTTTTGGAAGGCCCCGATAGACTCGCTCTATTGCAATTCTGATAACGATTGCATTCATCCCTGCCATCTTAGAAGCAATTCGAGAAACAAAGTTGCGATGGCGGTCAAATGCGGCCGCAAAAAGGTGTAACAAAGTTTGCAGCCGGTCGGCATCATCCGCCAGATCCAGAAGGGCGGCCGAAGATGCGGTACAGCCGCCGCAGCAGCAGCCAGCTCAGCCCATGCGTGCCAGGTGGCGCCGTACCGAGATCATGGCCCCCAGCAAGCCCAGCAGGGCGCTGGTGGCCAGCAGCAGGGCAATGGCCACCGGGCTGGGCAGCGCCAGCTGGAATTCGGACGCATACAGGTGCGCAAAATCGATGATGGCGGCGTTCAGCGGCTGCTGCGCGGCCACCACCAGGCCCAGCGCCACCACGCCCGCGCACAGGCCCAGCAAGGCGCCCGTGTAGTAGAAGGGGCGGTGGATGAAGGACCGGGTCGCGCCCAGCAGGCGCGATACCTCGATCTCTTCGCTCTGGGTCATCACCTGCAGGCGGATGGTATTGAACACCACCGCCACCACCACCGCGCCCAGCGTCATGCCCAGGAACAGCAGCACCAGGCGCAAGATGCGCAGCAGCGCAGCCAGGCGCTTGACCCAGGCCGAGTCGATCTGCACCGACTCCACGCCCGGCTGGTCCTTGAGCTTGCCGGCGATGTCATCGACGCGACCGGCGTCCATGGCGTTCTCGAAGCCGGGCAGGCGCAGCACATAGCTGTCGGGCAAGGGGTTGCTGCCCAGCGTGGCCAGGACGTCGCCCATGCCGCTCTTGTTCTTGAGCGCGTCGAAGGCCTTTTCGCGGGGGACGAATTCGGTCTTGCCCACCGTATCGCTCTGCTTGAGTACCTGTTCGATGGTGCGGCCCATGGCCTGGGCCGTCTCGCGGCTGGCGTCGAGCTTCATGAAGATGCTGATCTCGGGCTCGACCGACATCTGTTCGGAAATCGGACGTACGTTTTCCAGTGCCGACAGGCCGGCGAACGGCAGCGCCAGCGCGATCGACACCACCAGTACGTTGAGCAGGAAGTTGCCTGGCGAGCGCAGCAGGTGGCGCAGGGCGTCGGCCATCGCGGCCAGGTGTTGGCGCAACCAGTTCATGGCGATACCTCGACCGGGTTGGCCACGCCGTTATGCCAGCCGTCGACGATGCGTCCCTGGTCCAGGTAGACGATGCGGTCGGCGCCGGTCAGGTATTGCTCGTCATGGGTCGAGATGAGGCAGGTCACGCCCACGCCGTGGAACGACTTCAATGCCGCCAATACCTTGTTGGCATTGGCGCGGTCGAGGTTGGCGGTCGGTTCGTCGGCCAGGATGATCTGCGGACGGTTGACGATGGCGCGGGCGATGGCCACCCGTTGCTGCTCGCCGCCCGACAGCTCCTGCGGCTCCGAGCCAGCCTTGTCGAGCAGGTCGACCTTGTCGAGGGCGGCGCGGGCCCGGCGCTCGGCGTCGGCGCGCGAGGCGCCGGTGACGATCAGGGGCAACATCACGTTGGCCAGCAGGTTGCGGTCCAGCAGCAGTCGCTGCTGCTGGAAGATCAGTCCCAGGTTGCGGCGCAGGTAGGGCAGGCCGGAGGCCTTGATGGCGCCGATGTCCTGGCCATTGACCGACAGGCTGCCGGCGCTGGGGCGCTCGATGGCTGCGATCATCTTCAGCAGCGTCGACTTGCCGGCACCGGAAGGTCCGGCCAGGAACAGCAGTTCGCCTTTCTGCACCGACAACGAAATGTCGCGCAGGGCGTACACCTCGCGCGCATATTGCTTGGATACCCGGGAAAATTCGATCATCTATGGTTTTCAGCTCAGCAAGGCGTCGACGAATTCGGTGGCGTCGAACGGCTGCAGATCCTCGATCTGCTCGCCCACGCCGATGAAATACAGCGGCACCGGGCGGGTCTTGGCGATGGCGGCCAGGATGCCGCCCTTGGCGGTGCCGTCCAGCTTGGTCACCACCAGCCCGGTCAGTCCCAGGGCGTCGTCGAAGGCCTTGACCTGGGCCAGCGCGTTCTGGCCGGTATTGCCGTCGATCACCAGCAGGATCTCGTGCGGCGCCGAGGCCATGCCCTTGGCAATGACCCGCTTGATCTTCTTGAGTTCATCCATCAGGTGCAACTGGGTGGGCAGGCGTCCGGCGGTGTCGATCATCACCACGTTGGTGCCGCGTGCCTGGGCCGAATGCACGGCATCGAATGCCACCGCCGCCGGGTCGCCGGATTCCTGGGCGATCACCGAGACGTTGTTGCGCTCGCCCCAGACCGCCAGCTGTTCGCGCGCGGCGGCGCGGAAGGTGTCGCCGGCGGCCAGCAGCACCGATTGCTGGTGCGCCTGCAGGTGCAGCGCCAGCTTGCCGATGGTGGTGGTCTTGCCGGCGCCGTTGACGCCGGCGATCATCATCACCAGCGGCTGTTCGCGGCCCAGCACCAGCGGCCGTTGCAACGGCCGCAGCAACTCGATGAGCAGTGCCCGCAGGGCCGTGCGTACCTGGGCCGCCTCGGTCAGGCGTTCGGCCTTGACCTTTTTCTTGAGCTCGTCGAGCAACCAGCGGGTGGCGTCGACCCCGGCGTCCGACACCAGCAGCGCCGACTCGAGTTCTTCATAGAGATCGTCATCGATGCGGGCACCGACGAACAAGGTGGTCAGGTTGCTGGATGTCTTGGACAGCCCCGACTTGAGCCGCGTCAGCCAGGACCGCTTGGCTTCGGGAGCCGGTGCGGGCGCAGGCACGATGTCGGCTTCGGCCTCCTCGATGGCGGCGGCCGCGGCCAGCGCCGCCGGGGTAGGCACGTCGAGTACGACCGGCGCGGTGGCAGCCGGGCTGGGGACAGGGGCGGGGGATGCGGCGGGAGCGGCGGGTGTCTCGGGGGCCGTCGGGGGCGTCAGCGGCACTTCCGGCTGGGCTTCCGGCTTCGGCTTTCTCTTGAAGAAACTGAACATCGGGTGGCGTATGGGTCTGTTGGGTGACGACAGCGGCGCGGGCGGGTCTGGCATGCCCTGACAAGCGCATGGGACAGGTTACAATTGCCCGTCCATAAGACCTGAGCGGCAGCCTGGGTCGAAGAATCCCGCATTTTATCAGAGCCCAGCCCATGAATTTGAAGATCACAGCAATCCTGGCCGTCGGCCTTTTCGGTATGTGCGCCGCCCTGGCGCAGGCGCAAACGGCCCGCGAGTTCGTACTCGGCAATGGCATGAAGGTGGTGGTCAAGGAAGACCGGCGCGCCCCGACCGCGGTGCAGATGGTCTGGTACAAGGTGGGCTCGATGGATGAGCTCAACGGCACCACCGGCATCTCGCACGCGCTGGAACACATGATGTTCAAGGGCACCATCAAGCACAAGGTGGGCGAATTCAGCCGCCTGGTGGCCGAGATGGGCGGGCGCGAGAACGCCTTCACCGCCAACGACTACACCGCCTATTTCCAGCAGATCGAGAAGTCGCACCTGGAAGCCATCATGGCGCTGGAGGCCGATCGCATGGCCAACCTGCAGTTCGATGCCGCCGAGTTCTCCAAGGAAATCCGGGTCGTCATGGAAGAGCGCCGCTGGCGCACCGACGACCAGCCGATGGGCTTGCTCAACGAAGCGCTCAACGCCGTCGCCTGGACCGCGCATCCCTACCACCACCCGGTGATCGGCTGGATGGACGATCTCGACAACATGAAGGTGCAGGACCTCGCCGCCTGGTATCGCCAATGGTATGCGCCCAACAACGCGACCCTGGTGGTGGCTGGCGACGTCGATGCCGAGCGCGTGCTGGCGCTGGCCAGGAAATACTTCGGCAAGATCGCCGCCCGCCCGCGCCCGGCCAGCCGGCCCCAGAACGAGCCGCAGCAGCTGGGGCTGCGTCGGGTGACGGTCAAGGCGCCGGCCGAGAACCCCTATGTGGTGCTGGGATTCAAGGTGCCCGCGCTGCGCCAGGTGGAGCAGGACCAGGAGGCGTATGCCCTCGATGTACTCTCGGCAGTGCTCGACGGCTATGAAAACGCGCGCCTGACCGCCAACCTGGTGCGTACCGGCAACAAGGCCACCAGCGTCGGCGCCAGCTACATGGGCGTGGCCCGCGGGCCGGTCATGTTCACGCTGGAGGGGACCCCGGCCGAGGGCGTGAGCAGCGAGCAGCTCGAAGCGCTGCTGCGCGGCGAAGTCGCCCGCATCGCCAGCGAAGGCGTATCCGAGCAGGAGTTGCAGCGGGTCAAGACGCAATTGATCGCCGCCCAGGTCTACAAGCGCGATTCGGTGTTCGGCCAGGCCATGGAGATCGGCATGATGGAAACCACCGGCATCGGGCAACGCAATATCGAGCGCATCATCGACCGCCTCAAGACGGTCACGCCGGCCCAGGTGCAGGCGGTGGCCGCCAAGTATTTCAAGGACGACAACCTGACCGTTGCCACGCTGGTGCCGCTGCCGTTGGAGGGCAAGAAGCCGAGCCCGCCGCCGGCCGGCCTGTTGCACTGACGGCCGGTCTCGTCTTGCTACGGTTCGCTGTTCTTCACGGAGAAAAACATGCCTGTCATCGTCGTGGCCAATCCCAAGGGAGGTGTCGGCAAGACCACCTTGTCGACCAACCTGGCGGGGTATTTCGCCAGCCAGGGGCATGGCGTGCTGCTGGGCGATATCGACCGCCAGCAATCCGCCCGCGCCTGGCTGGCCCTGCGCCCGCCGCAAGCGCGCCCGATCACCACCTGGGAGGTCAGCGAGGACTATATCGCCAAGCCGCCCAAGGGCACGTCGCATGTGGTGCTCGATACGCCGGCCGGCTTGCACGGCTGGCGCCTGGGGGATGCCCTGAAGATGGCCGACAAGATACTGGTGCCGCTGCAGCCGTCGATCTTCGACATCCTCGCCACCCAGGATTTCCTGCGTCGCCTGGCCGATGAAAAGGCGGTGCGCGAAGGCCAGATCGATGTCGGCATCGTCGGCATGCGGGTCGACGCACGTACCCGCTCGGCCGAGCAGTTGCATCGTTTCATCGATGGCCTGAAGCTGCCGGTGCTGGGATACCTGCGCGACACGCAGAATTACGTCCAGCTCGCCGCGCACGGCCTGACCCTGTGGGATATCGCACCCTCGCGTGTGCAGCGCGACCTCGACCAGTGGCAGCCGGTGCTGCAGTGGGTAGAAAAGAAGTAACACGGCTGATGCAGTGCCGGACGCGGCGCTGCGGCCTGATTGCCATCCATTTTCCTTGAGCCTCATGAAAAAAATCCTTGCCCTGTTGTTCCTTTCCTTCTGCGTCACGGCGCCAGCGATGGCGGCTTTGCAGATCGAGTCCTGGACCCTGCCCAATGGCGCGCGTGTGCTGTTCGTGTCGAACCACAGCATTCCGATGCTCGACGTCAGCGTCCAGTTCGACGCCGGCCAGCGGCGCGACCCTGCCGGACGCGCCGGCCTGGCCGAATTGACGGTGGCCAGCCTGAGCCGCGGTGTGGCCGGCGGTGGGCGCGAGCTGTCCGAGGCGCAGATCCTCGACGGCTTCGCCGACGTCGCCGCCGAGCGCAATATCGGCGCCGGCCAGGACCGTGCGGGCGTCACCCTGCGTACGCTGTCGTCGGCCACCGAGCGCGATACGGCCGTCACCCTGCTGGCGCGCACGCTGGCGCACCCCAGCTTTCCGCAGGCCGGCCTCGACCGCGACAAGGCCCTGGCCATCGCCGGCATCCGCGAAGAACTCACCAAGCCCGAATCGATTGCCGAGAAGGCCTTCATGCAAGCCATCTACGGCAGCCATCCGTATGCCGTCGATGCCACCGAGGCCAGCGTGCAGGCCATCGGTCGCGACGATGTGGTGGCTTTCCATCGTACTCACTATGTCGCCAATGGCGCAGTCATCTCGATGATCGGCGACATTACCCGTGCCCAGGCCGAGCAGATCGCCGTCGAGTTGACCCGGGACCTGCCGCAGGGCGCGACACTGCCGGCACTGCCCCCGGTGGCCGCGCCGCGTGGCGGCGAACAGCGCATTGCGCACCCGGCGTCGCAGTCGCATATCCTGATCGGGGCGCCGGCACTCAAGCGCGGCGATCCGGACTTCTTCGCCTTGACCGTCGGCAACTACATCCTGGGCGGCGGCGGTTTCGTCTCGCGCCTGACCGACGAGGTGCGCGAGAAGCGCGGCCTGACCTATAGCGTCTACAGTGGCTTCTCGCCGCTGGCCCAGCCGGGGCCGTTCCAGATCGGACTGCAGACCAAGAAGGAGCAGACCGGCGAAGCCCTGAAGGTGGTGCGCGCCACGCTGGCGCGCTTCCTCGAGGAAGGCCCGACGGCGGCCGAGATGAAGGCGGCCAAGGACAACCTGGCCGGCGGCTTTGCGCTGCGTATCGACAGCAATGCCAAGTTGATCGAGAACCTGTCGGTGATCGGGTTCTACCAGCTGCCGCTGGATTATCTCGACCGCTGGATCGACCAGGTCAAGGCCGTCAGCGTCAAGGATGTGCGCGCCGCGTTCGCCCGTCATATCCATGCGGCCGAGCTGGCCACGGTGGTGGTGGGTGACGCCGATACCCCGACCGCCGCCAAGTGAAGGGGCAGGCATGAAGCAGACGCAAGCAAAGCGCGGCGCGGGCAGGCCCGCCGCGCCCCGGGTGGTGCCCCGCCAGGTCCGGATCATCGGCGGCCAGTGGAAACGCACACCGTTGCCGGTACTGGACGCCGAAGGCCTGCGGCCCACGCCGGACCGGGTGCGCGAGACCGTGTTCAACTGGCTTACGCACCTGCTGGACGGCAACTGGGAAGGTGTCGACTGCCTGGACCTCTTCGCCGGCTCCGGCGCGCTGGGTTTTGAAGCGGCCAGTCGCGGCGCGGCGCAAGTGACGATGGTGGAACTGGGCACGGCAGCGGTACGCCAGCTCGAAGCCACGCGCGACAAGCTGCGTGCCACCCAGGTCAGCGTGCAGCGCGCCGATGCGCTCTCGGCGGTGCGCAACCTGGCGCAGCACCGCGCCGGCCGATTCCAGCTGGTGTTCGTCGATCCGCCCTACAACGGCGGCTGGCTCGAGAAGATGTTGCCGCTGTGCCAGCCTTTGCTGGCGCCGCGGGGCCTGGTCTACGCCGAGGCCGAGTTTGCGCTCGACGGCGACGATGCGCCGCGATGGATGGACGATTGGGAGGTACTGCGCTCAGACAAGGCGGGGATGGTCTTCTATCATTTATTGCAACGCAAAAGTGCCCGGGGAATTGAGGCATAATGCGCGTTCTGATTGATTTGCCGGTGAGGAGACACCCATGGTGACAGCAGTATATCCAGGGACATTCGATCCGTTGACGCGTGGCCATGAAGACCTGGTCCGTCGCGCGTCCGGGTTGTTTGACAAGTTGGTGGTGGGGGTGGCGGACAGCAAGAACAAGAAGCCGTTTTTCTCGCTCGAGGAACGCCTGTCGATTGCCAACGAAGTGCTGGGCCATTATCCGAATGTGCAGGTCGAGAGCTTTTCCGGCCTGTTGAAGGACTTCGTGCGGCAGAACAACGCGCGCGTGATCGTGCGCGGCTTGCGCGCGGTGTCCGACTTCGAATACGAATTCCAGATGGCCGGCATGAATCGTTACCTGCTACCCGACGTCGAGACCTTGTTCCTGACGCCGTCGGACCAATATCAATTCATCTCGGGCACCATCGTGCGCGAGATCGCCATTCTCGGCGGGGATGTATCGAAGTTCGTGTTCCCGTCGGTCGAAAAATGGCTCAAGACCAAGATAGCGAAGCAGGAAGGGTAACCCTGGACTGTGGTAGCCAACGCAACAAGGCAGGGTAAGGCAATGAACGGCAGCACAGACGGGTTTGACGACGTGAAGGCATGCCCCCGTGGCGGCATGCGCAACTGGGAGTGGCCATGGCACTGATGATCACGGACGACTGCATCAATTGCGATGTGTGCGAGCCCGAGTGCCCCAACGAAGCGATCTTCATGGGGCCGCAGATCTACGAGATCGATCCCGGCAAGTGCACCGAGTGCGTCGGGCATTTCAACGAGCCGCAGTGCCAGCAGGTGTGCCCGGTGTCGTGCATCCCTTTCGATCCGGCCTGGCGCGAAAGCCCCGAGCAGCTGATGGTCAAGTTCGAGCAACTGCAGTCGCAGTCCAAGGGCAACGCCGCCTGAAGGCCGCCGCCATCCGTGGCTGTATGTTGAACAAGCCGGCATTGCCGGCTTTTTTCATGGCGCCTGCACCACGCGGTTGCGACCGCCTTCCTTGGCCTGGTAGAGGGCCTGGTCGGCCGCCTTGAGCATGGCCTGCTTGACCTCCTCGGCCGGGCGGTTGCGGTCGGGCGGCACCAGCGAGGCGGTGCCGATGGAGGCACTGATGCGCAACGGGTCGCGCGAACCCTCGATCATGATGCCGCGGCTGCAGATGCCGCTGCGAATCCGTTCCGCGATGCGGGCCGCATCCTCGCGGGTGGCATGCGTGAGCAGCACCACGAACTCTTCGCCCCCGAAGCGGCCGAGGGCATCCGACAGGCGCAGTTCTTTCTTGATCCGGCCGGCGACTTCGCGCAGCACGTCATCACCGCTCTGGTGGCCGAAATTGTCGTTGACGCGCTTGAAATGGTCGATGTCGATGAACAGGCAGGACAAGGCCGAGCGTTCGCGCTGGCCGCGCGCGACTTCCTCGTGCATGCGTTGCTCGATGTAGCGGCGGTTGTTGACCCCGGTCAAGGGGTCGGTCAGGCCGATATGCTTGAGTCGCTCGTTGTTGATGACGTTTTCGAGGCAGATCGCCACCACCGTGGCCAGGCGTTCGATGAAATCGGTCGCCAGCGTGCGGGTGAAACGCTCGCCATAGGCGCTTCCCAGCGCCAGGTAACCCAGCAGCCGGTGCTGGCGCACCAGCGGCAACACCGCCACGCTGACCGGCTGGTAGCGGGGAAACAAGACCTCGTGCTGCCAGGCCACGTATTGACCCAGGCGCGGCTTTTCGGCCGCCAGGTGGTCGTCCTCGGGCGAGGAGGTGATCGGTTCCTTCAGGAACAGCAGGTTGGGAAACTCCTGCATGCCGATCTGCAGGTCACGCAAGATGCGCTGGATGGCATAGTCGCCATCGATCAGCGACAGCGTCACCGCTTCCAGGTTGAACACCCCCGGCATGCCATTGAGCATGGTATCGATCAACTCGCGAAATTCGCTGGCGCTGATCAATTTCAGGTCGAACGCCTGGTGCCGTTCGATGATCGACTGGTTGATGTGTGCCTGCTGCAATAGATCCTGCAATTCGGATCGCAGCTGCTGGTTGTCGGCGATAAGCATTTCCGTGTCGACAGCGGATGTCATGTGCGTTTTCCGGCCAGGCCGGCCCCCTTTGCCCACCGGTCTCCCGGCTCCCCTACCGCACGCCCCAGGCATGCGGCACGTCTTGCTGCATTGCGTTTACGGCAGGACCCAGCCCCGCTGTAGTCTTGCCGCCAAAAAAGCGTTACCGAGGTCGGCGCTGCAAGATCCGTTCCTGCTCAGGCCGCCTCGGGCACGAAGAAGCGCTGGCCCATCTCTTCCAGGCCCAGCGTGCGCAATACCTCCTGCAATCGCTCGGTCGGTCGGCGTCGCGGCAGGTCGCGGTATTGGGCGACGATCAATTCGTTCTTCATCGAATGCTCCCAGCCCACCAGCTCGGTCACGCTGACCTTGTAGCCATGCGCTTCCAGTTGCAGGCAGCGCAATACGTTGGTCACCTGGCTGCCGAATTCGCGGGTGTGCAGCGGATGGCGCCAGATCTCGGTCAGCGAGTTGTTGAGCGACTTGCCCTTGTTGCGATTGAGTACCGAAGCCACTTCGGCCTGGCAGCACGGCACCAGCACGATGAAACGGGCCTTCTTGTGGAGCGCGAAATGGATGGCGTCGTCGGTGGCGGTGTCGCAGGCATGCAAGGCGGTGACCACGTCGATGGCACCCGGCAGGCGATCGGAGGTGATCGAATCGGCCACCGACAGGTTGACGAACGACATCCCGCCAAATCCCAGGCGGCTGGCCAGTTCTTCGGACTTGCGCACCAGTTCTTCGCGGGTCTCGATGCCGTAGATGTGCGACGCGCCCTGCAAGGCCTTGAAGAACAGGTCGTACAGGATGAACCCCAGGTAGGACTTGCCCGCCCCGTGGTCGACCAGGGTCACGTCCGGATGGTCCTGCAGCACTTCGGCCAGCAGCGGCTCGATGAACTGGACCAGGTGGTAGACCTGCTTCAACTTGCGGCGGCTGTCCTGGTTCAGCTTGCCGTCGCGGGTCAGGATGTGCAGTTCCTTGAGCAGCTCGATGGACTGGCCGGGACGGATCTCGTGCGGCATGGCCGTGGCTTGTCCGGCGGGTTCGGAAGGGAGGCGCTTGCCCTGGGGGCGACCCGAATCGTTCGGGGTTTTCTTGCTCATGATGTGCTGCCGGATCGGTTGCGCCGGCCAAGATGCCAGGCGTGATTGCCATAAAGCAGGTGCTGCGCGCCTGTTTATCGGAAAAGCAGAGATAGTACCCGTTTTTAAGGACCTGATCCGGTGCTGGTGGCGGTGTTCATTCCAATAATACCACTTGGTAAAGTAAATTACTAATCGGTAGCATTCATTTTTCTTTGCGTGTAAGCTGGCTCTCGACCCATTTCAGGAGAGCCCGATGACCCGATTGCTCAAGACCCTGGTTGTGCTGTGCCTGCCCTGGTTGTTGGCGGCCTGTGCGTCGCAGGACATCAAGGACTACGCCCAGGCGCAACCGAAGTTCGACCCGGCGCAGTTCTTCGCCGGCCGCACCCAGGCCTGGGGCATCTTCCAGAAACGCGACGGTAGCGTGGCACGGCGCTTCCACGTGGTCATCGAAGGTCGTGCCGAAGGGCGCAAGCTGACGCTGGACGAGCGCTTCCGCTATGACGACGGCGAAACCCAGCAGCGGATCTGGACGCTGGACCGGCAAGACGACGGCACCTGGCGCGGCAGCGCCGGCGATGTCAAGGGCGAGGCCGTGGGCGAGGTAGCGGGTAACACCTTGCACTGGCGCTACACGCTCGTGTTGCCGGTCAAGGACACCACCTACGACATGCGCATGGATGACTGGATGTACCTGATCGATGACAAGACCATGATCAATCGCACCAGCATGCGCAAGTTCGGCATCGAGGTGGGCCAGGTCAGCCTGTTTTTCCGCAAGGATTGACGGTGGGCATCGGGCTACGTTGGATTGCCGGCGCGGTGCATTGCGTGGTGTTGTCGCTGTCGTTGGCGGGTGGGCCGGCCCGCGCCGACCAGGCGTGGCAACAGGCGGTGCCGCAGGCGA
Organism: Herbaspirillum sp. YR522; assembly: GCF_000282575.1. Classification (GTDB taxonomy): domain Bacteria; phylum Pseudomonadota; class Gammaproteobacteria; order Burkholderiales; family Burkholderiaceae_D; genus Herbaspirillum. The sequence goes on from NZ_AKJA01000101.1 coordinate 28,735, forward strand.
AACTACTGGGCAGTGGCGAGATGACCTGGTTCGGCCTGCACATCTACCGGGCCGGGCTGTGGAGTGCACAAGCCCCGTTTGACCCGACCCGACCGTTCGCCCTGCAACTGACCTATCACATGTCGATCAGCCGCCAGCGGCTGGCCAGCGCCAGCATCGATGAAATCCGGCGCCTGAGCGCTGCGCCGATCGCGTCCGATACGCTGCTGCGCTGGCAGGCGGCGCTGGAAAGGACGCTGGTCGATGTGGCGCGCGATGATCAGTTGATTGGCGTCTACCTGCCGGGCCGCGGCATGCAGCTCTACGACGCCGACAAGCTGCTGGGCGAGATCGACGACCCGGCGCTGGCGCGGGCATTCTTCGATATCTGGCTTGGTCCGGGCACGCGCGACCAGGGATTGCGCAGGCGCTTGCTGGGGCAGTAGCGGGCGTGACGACATCCGATTGCCTCCATCAAAAAAGCCCCGGACTTGCCAGTCGCGGGGCTTCGGTGCTACTGCGGATGTCTGCGAGCGGCGGGTTCTTGCTCAGACGTTGAACAGGAAATTCATCACATCGCCATCCTTGACCACGTATTCCTTGCCTTCGGCGCGCATCTTGCCCGCTTCCTTGGCGCCGGTCTCGCCCTTGAAGGCGATGTAGTCTTCGTAGGCGATGGTCTGGGCGCGGATGAAGCCGCGCTCGAAGTCGGTGTGGATCACGCCGGCCGCCTGTGGGCCGGTGGCGCCCACGGGGACGGTCCAGGCGCGCACTTCCTTGACGCCCGCGGTGAAGTAGGTCTGCAGGCCCAGCAGCTTGAAGGCGGCGCGGATCAGGCGGTCCAGGCCCGGTTCCTGCATGCCCATGTCGGCCAGGAAGTCGATCTTGTCGGCGTCGTCCAGGTCGGCGATCTCGGCTTCGATGGCCGCGCAGATGGCCACGATCGGGGCATTCTGCTCTTTCGCATAGGCGGTCAACTGGTCCAGCAACGGGTTGTCGGTGAAGCCGCTATCGGACACGTTGGCCACATACATGGCCGGCTTGGCCGTGATCAGGCACAGCGGCTTGATCAGCAGCATTTCCTCGGCGTCCAGGTTCAACGCGCGCACCGGCTTGGCCTCGTCCAGCGCCGGCATGATGCGTTCGAGCAGCGCCACCAGCTTGGCGGCGTCCTTGTCGCCCGAACGGGCCTTCTTCTGTTCGCGGTGGATCGCCTTTTCGACGGTGCCCATGTCGGCCAGCGCCAGTTCGGTCTGGATCACGGCGATATCGTCCAGCGGACTCACGCGGCCGGCCACGTGGATCACGTTGGGGTCTTCGAAGCAGCGCACCACATTGACGATGGCGTCGGTCTCGCGGATGTGCGACAGGAACTGGTTACCCAGGCCTTCGCCCTTGGACGCGCCCGCCACCAGGCCGGCGATGTCGACGAATTCGACCGTGGCCGGCAGGATGCGCTCGGGCTTGACGATCTCGGCCAGCGCGGTCAAGCGCGGATCCGGCACTTCGACCACGCCGACGTTGGGCTCGATGGTGCAGAACGGGTAGTTCTCGGCGGCGATGCCAGCCTTGGTCAGCGCGTTGAAGAGAGTGGACTTGCCGACGTTGGGCAGGCCCACGATGCCGCATTTGAGACTCATGACAGAATTCTTCCGAAAAGCAAAACCTCCATTGTATCAAGGCGCACGGGGATGCCCTAGCGTTGCGCGCACGCCACGGCAAGCCCTCGCCAGCGCACCGCAACAAATTAACTGACTGAATTGTCAGTAACGGACTTTGTCGGTAACGGGTGCCAAGTGGCGGCAAAATGATTCGAAAGGGTGGAAACTGCCCCTTTTTGTTGCAAACGTTTTACATCTGGTGTTGCCGCCTTGAAAGCGCTTTTACAAATTTGCTCTACAATGTCGCTTTTCCCAGCATTCTCCGAAAGCCGCTTTGCCAAACATCGTTGAAATCCGCGATCTGCATTTCCGCTATGGCGACCGTCCCATCCTCACCGGACTGCGGATGGATTTCCCGCGCGGCAAGGTCGTGGCGGTCATGGGCGGCTCCGGTTCCGGCAAGACCACCATCCTGCGCCTGATTGGCGGCCAGTTGCAGCCGCAAGAGGGCACCTTGCAGGTGGATGGCGAGAATGTCCCCGGCATGGCCACCCGCCAGCTGTATCTGCTGCGCCGCAAGATGGGCATGCTGTTCCAGAATGGGGCCCTGTTTACCGACATGACGGTGTTCGACAATGTGGCCTTCCCGTTGCGCGAACATACCGACCTCGATGAGCAGCTGATTCGTGACCTGGTGTTGATGAAGCTCAACGCGGTCGGCCTGCGCAATGCGGCCCAGTTGAAGCCGGCCGAGATATCCGGCGGCATGGCGCGGCGGGTGGCGCTGGCGCGGGCCATTGCACTCGATCCGCTGCTGATCATGTATGACGAGCCCTTCGCCGGCCTCGATCCGATCTCCATGGGCGTGACCGCCAACCTGATCCGCCGCCTCAACGATGCGCTGGGCTCGACCTCGATCCTGGTCTCGCACGACGTCAACGAATCGTTCGGCATCGCCGACTACGTCTATTTCCTGTCGCAGGGCAAGATCGTGGCCCAGGGCACGCCGGCCGATATGCGTGAGTCCACCGATCCCTATGTGAAGCAGTTCGTGCATGCCGAGACCGATGGTCCGGTGCCGTTCCACTATGCCGGCAAGTCGTTGGCCGAGGATCTCGGCCTGGAGGGGCGCCCATGATCGCCAACCTGCTCGGCGGGCTCGGTCGCAGCGTGCGCGAATTCATCGGCGGCGTGGGTTTTGCCGCGCGCATGTTCGTCAATATGCTGGGCGCTTCGGTCGGGCTGTTGCGCCGCCCGCGCCTGATTACCGACCAGATCCACTTCATCGGCAACTATTCGCTGGTGATCATTGCCGTGTCGGGCCTGTTCGTGGGCTTCGTGCTGGGCCTGCAAGGCTACTACACGCTCAACAAGTACGGCTCCGAGCAGGCGCTGGGCCTGCTGGTGGCGTTGTCGCTGGTGCGCGAGCTGGGCCCGGTGGTGACCGCGCTGTTGTTTGCCGGACGCGCCGGCACCTCGTTGACCGCCGAGATCGGCCTGATGAAGGCCGGCGAGCAGTTGTCGGCCATGGAGATGATGGCGGTCGATCCGCTGCAGCGCGTGGTGGCGCCCCGCTTCTGGGCGGGCGTGATCGCCATGCCGGTGCTGGCAGCCATCTTCAGCGCCGTGGGCATCATCGGTGGATACGTGGTCGGTGTGCTGATGATCGGCGTCGACGAGGGCGCGTTCTGGTCGCAGATGCAGGGCGGCGTCGATGTCTGGGCCGATATCGCCAACGGGGTATTGAAGAGCATCGTGTTCGGCATCGCCGTCACCTTCGTGGCGCTGTTCCAGGGCTACGAGGCGCAACCGACCCCCGAGGGCGTGGCCCGCGCCACTACCCGCACCGTGGTGATCGCCTCGCTCACCGTGCTGGGACTGGACTTCCTGCTCACCGCGCTGATGTTCAGCTGAGTGGATCCAAGCGCTGGCGCAGAACACATAAGAAGGCGGGCGAGATGCCGGCCATGAATGAAAAGGGTTGATATGCAACGTAAATCACTGGACGTCTGGGTTGGCATCTTCGTGCTGCTGGGCGTGGCTGCGCTGGTGTTCCTGGCATTGAAGGCGGGCAACATGAGCGCGCTGTCGTTCGGCCAGAAAACCTACACCGTCAAGGCCAATTTCGATAACATCGGTGGCCTGAAGTCACGCGCGGCGGTCAAGAGCGCCGGCGTGGTGGTCGGCCGGGTCGATTCGATCCGCTTCGACGACCAGACGTTCCGCGCCACTGTCATCGTGAACATGGACGACAACTACAAGTTTCCGAAAGACAGTTCGGCCAAGATCCTCACCTCGGGTCTGCTGGGCGAGCAGTACATCGGGATCGAACCGGGTGGCGATACGGCCAACCTGGCATCGGGCGACACTATAAAAATGACACAGTCCGCCATTGTCCTGGAGAACCTGATCGGTCAGTTTCTCTATAGCAAGGCGGCCGAGGGAAAGGATGAACCAAAATGAAATACGCAGCACGCATCGCCGCACTGGCACTGGCGGCAACCCTGACCGGTTGCGCCACCAGCAATAACCCGAATGACCCGCTGGAGGGCTTCAACCGTGCCATGTTCAGCTTCAACGACGGCGTCGACCGGGTCGCCCTGAAACCCGCCGCGCAAGCCTACGACACGGTCGTGCCTGGACCGGTGCAGACCGGCATCGGCAACTTCTTCGGCAACATCGGCGACCTGTGGTCGTCGATCAACCAGTTGCTGCAGGGACGTATCGAACAGGGCGTGTCGACCTTCATGCGGGTGGCGATCAACACCACCTTCGGTCTGGGTGGCGTGCTCGATGTGGCCACCGAGGCGCGCCTGCCGCGCGAAAAGTCCGACTTCGGGCAGACGCTGGGCAAGTGGGGCGTGGGCTCCGGTCCGTACGTGGTGCTGCCTTTCTTCGGCCCCTCCACGCTGCGCGATACGGCCGGCCTGCCGATCGACCTGTATGGCGACCTGTGGACCTACAAGCGGCCGACCCGCTGGCGCAACGTGGGTAGCGTGGTGCGCGTGATCGACCGTCGCGCCCAGTTGCTGGACGCATCGACACTGCTGGAAGACGCAGCGCTGGATAAATACGACTTCGTGCGCGATGCCTACCTGCAACGCCGCCAGTCGCAGATCAGCGGCAGCCGCAGTGGCGGCGGCGATCAGCAGAAGCAAGAAGCGGTCAAGCCCTGATCGATGGGCTGGCCCCAAGGCGAGTGCCTGCCCCCGCAGTCGCTCGCCTTGAATTTTTGCGGGAACGCACCATCTAAAAAAGCCGGCCTGCCCGTGGGTTGTCGTTTTGTACAGGCCTGCTGCGTTCGGCTCAATCTGAATGGATAGACTTATGAAGATCTTCACCAAATTCCTCGCCGTTACCCTGGCCGCCTCGGCGTTCGCCTTTGCTGGCGCCGCCAGCGCTCAGGAAGCCCCCGATGCGCTGGTCAAGCGGATCAGCTCCGAAGTGCTCGACACTGCCCGCAGCGACAAGGACATCCAGTCCGGCAACAACAATCGCATCATGCAACTGGTCGAGCAGAAGATCCTGCCGTATGTCGACTTCGAGCACATGACACGCCTGGCCGCCGGTCGTTTCTGGCGCCAGGCCACGCCCGAGCAGCAGAACCAGCTGATCACCGAGTTCCGCAGCCTGCTGGTTTATACCTACGCCGGCGCGCTGTCGCAGGTACGTGACCAGAAGATCGAGTTCAAGCCGCTGCGTGCATCCGCTGCCGACACCGATGTGGAAGTCAATTCGCAGGTGATCTCCTCGCGCGGCGGCGAGCCGATCCAGATCAGCTATCGTCTCGAGAAGAAGAACGATGGCTGGAAGCTGTACGACGTCAACGTGCTGGGTGCATGGCTGGTCGAGGCCTACAAGGGCACCTTCACCAGCGAGATCAACAAGGGCGGTATCGATGGCCTGATCAAGGCGCTGTCGGACAAGAACAAGCAGCTGGCCGCCCGCGCTGGCAAGAAGTAACACGTCGTCGACCGTTCACCCTGCCAGGAACCGCCATGTTCAAGCCCGCCGATTCGCTGACCTTCAAGAACGCCAGTGCCGTCCTGCGTGACGGCCTGGCGGCCATTGCAGGCGGGCAGGCGGGCATCGACCTGTCCGGCGTGGTGGTGGTCGATTCATCGGCCGTGGCCACCTTGCTGGCCTGGCGGCGCGAGGCGCAAAAGCGCGGCGTCGCGCTCGATTTCGGCATCCTGCCGGCCAACCTGCAAAGCCTGGCCGACCTGTATGGCGTGTCGAGCTTGCTCTACGGCACCGTCTCGGCGCCCACCTCCGCTACCGATCGACATCACTGACGGCAGCTTTTTCCCGCGGTAGTGTTGCGCGCTTGGCGCGGCTGACCGGCCCGGGAACCCGAATTCCCCTATAATCACCGGTTTTATCGCGTCGCGGTTCCCGCTTTCAAGGTCCGTGCCGTTGCGCCTTCGTGGCGTCACGGAGCCGCCGCCTCATATTTCCTCCTGCACGTAACGAACTCTAAGGCTGTCCAGGCATCATGGCCGCATTGCAAATCAATGACATCAAGAAGCGCTACCAGTCGCTGCAAGCACTGGGTGGCGTTTCGCTGGCAATCGAGGAAGGTGAGTTCTTCGGCCTGCTCGGTCCCAATGGCGCCGGCAAGACCACACTGATCTCGATCATTGCCGGCTTGAACCGCGCCGACTCCGGCAGCGTCAGCATCCACGGCCACGATGTGGTCAGCGACTACCGCAGCGCCCGCACCAAGCTCGGCGTGGTGCCGCAGGAACTGGTATTCGATCCCTTCTTCACGGTACGCGAGACGCTGCGCATGCAGTCGGGCTACTTCGGCCTGAAGAACAACGACCGCTGGATCGACGAGGTGATGGACAACCTGGACCTCACCAACAAGGCCGACACCAACATGCGCGCGCTGTCGGGTGGCATGAAACGGCGTGTGCTGGTGGCCCAGGCGCTGGTGCACAAGCCACCAGTGATCGTGCTCGACGAGCCCACCGCCGGGGTCGACGTGGAGCTGCGCCAGACCTTATGGAAATTCGTCGGCCGCCTCAACCGGGAAGGCCACACCATCGTGCTGACCACGCACTACCTGGAAGAAGCCCAGGCCTTGTGCAACCGCATCGCCATGCTCAAGCTCGGGCGTGTGGTGGCGCTCGATTCGACCGACGCGCTGATCAAGCGGATCTCGGGTTCGCAACTGGTGCTGCGCCTGAGGCAGGGCACCTTGCCGGATGGCCTCAAGCCGCTGGTGACGCGGCCGGAGGAACTGCTGGGGGGCAACAAGTACACCCTGCGGGTGACCGATTACAACGAAGTCGAGCCGATCCTGGCCGCGTTGCGCCAGGCCGGCGCCGAGCTCGACGACATGCAACTGCAGCAGGCCGACCTGGAAGACGTCTTCATCCAGATCATGGGAGAAGAAAAATGACCGGATTCCAGACCCTGTTCTACAAGGAAATCCTGCGTTTCTGGAAGGTCGCCACGCAGACCGTGACCGCGCCCATCCTGACCGCCGTGCTCTACCTGATGATCTTCGGCCATGTGCTGCAAGACCATGTGCAGGTCTATCCGGGGGTGCAGTACACCGGTTTCCTGGTGCCTGGCCTGGTGATGATGAGCGTGTTGCAGAATGCCTTCGCCAACAGTTCGTCGTCGCTGATCCAGTCCAAGATCACCGGCAACCTGGTGTTCGTGCTGCTTACGCCGCTGTCGCACTGGGAACTGTTCGGTGGCTATGTGCTGGCCGCCGTGGTGCGTGGCCTCATCGTCGGCGCCGGGGTGTTCGTGGTGACGGCCTGGTTTGGTCATCTCGATTTCGTCGCGCCATGGTGGATCGTGTTGTTCGCCTTGCTGGGCGCAGGCATCCTGGCCACGATGGGCTTGATCGCCGGCATCTGGGCCGAGAAATTCGACCAGCTGGCGGCGTTCCAGAATTTCCTGATCGTGCCGCTGACCTTCCTGGCCGGCGTGTTCTACTCGATCCATTCGCTGCCGCCGTTCTGGCAGGCGGTATCGCATTTCAACCCGTTCTTTTATATGATCGACGGCTTCCGCTACGGGTTCTTCGGCCAGTCCGACATCGCGCCCACCACCAGCCTGGCCATCGTCGCCGTGTTCTTCGTCGCCCTGGCCACCCTGGCCGTGCGCATGCTCAAGAGCGGTTACAAATTGCGCGCAGGCGCACACTGAGCGGCCTGGCCCAGTCATCCTATCCTTGTGAAGAGCCGAATCATGCTACCCACTCCTGAACTCGTCAAAAGCTACATCGTCGCCGGCCTGGCCTGCCAACACATCGAAGTCGAAGGCGATGGCCAGCACTTCAACGCCGTGATCGTCTCCGAGGCGTTTGCGGGCAAGCAGCGCATCCAGCGCCACCAGTTGGTCTACGCCGCGCTGGGCGACCGCATGCGTGAAGAAATCCATGCCTTGTCGATGAAGACACTGACCCCCGAAGAATTCCAGAAATAAGGCCCAGCACCATGGACAAGCTCCTCATCCGCGGCGGCAAGCGCCTGTCAGGCGAAGTCACCATCTCCGGCGCCAAGAATGCGGCGTTGCCCATCCTGTGCGCCGGCCTGCTCACGGCCGATGACCTGCGCCTGACCAACATCCCGCATCTGCAAGACGTGCTCACCATCACCAAGCTGATGAAGCAGATGGGCCTGCGGGTTCAGGAAAACGGCGAGGAAGTGGTGTTGAACGGCAATGACATCACCCGCCTGGAAGCGCCCTACGAGCTGGTCAAGACCATGCGCGCCTCGATCCTGACCCTGGGGCCGTTGCTGGCGCGCTTCGGCGAGGCCAAGGTGTCGTTGCCGGGTGGCTGCGCGATCGGTTCGCGTCCGGTCGACCAGCACATCAAGGGCCTGCAGGCGATGGGCGCCGAGATCCATATCGATGGCGGTTATATCTATGCCAAGGCCAAGCGCCTCAAGGGCGCGCGCATCGTGACCGACATGATCACCGTCACCGGTACCGAGAACCTGCTGATGGCGGCGGTACTGGCCGAGGGCGAGACCGTGCTCGAGAATGCCGCGCGCGAACCCGAAGTGGGCGACCTGGCCCACCTGCTGGTCAAGATGGGCGCCAGGATCGACGGCATCGGCAGCGACCGCCTGGTGATCCACGGTGTCGAGCGCCTGCACGGCGCCACCCATGACGTCATTGCCGACCGTATCGAGACCGGCACCTTCCTGTGCGCGGCGGCCGCCGCCGGTGGCGACGTGACCTTGCGTCGCACCCGTTCCGGGCTGCTTGACGCCGCCCTCGACAAGCTGCGCGAAGCCGGCGCGATCCTGACCTCGGGCGACGACTGGATCCGGCTGCAGATGGCGGCGCGCCCCAAGGCGGTGAGCTTTCGCACGACCGAATACCCGGGCTTCCCGACCGACATGCAGGCCCAGTTCATGGCGCTCAACTGCATCGCCGACGGTACCAGCCATGTCACCGAAACCATCTTCGAGAACCGCTTCATGCACGTCCAGGAGCTCAACCGGCTGGGCGCGGCGATCGATATCGAAGGCAATACATCCATCGTCAACGGCGTCGAGCGCTTCATCGGCGCCCCGGTCATGGCGACCGACCTGCGTGCTTCGGCCTCGCTGGTGATCGCCGGCCTGGCGGCCCAGGGCGAAACCCTGATCGAGCGCATCTACCATCTCGATCGCGGCTACGACCGGATGGAACTGAAGCTGTCGTCGATCGGCGCCGACATCGAACGCGTCAAATAAGCAGATAGAGAACATGACTCAACAATTGACGCTGGCCCTGTCCAAGGGCCGCATCTTCGAAGAAACCCTGCCGTTGCTGGAAGCGGCCGGCATCAAGGTCACCGAAGGCCCCGAATCGTCGCGCAAGCTGATCCTGCCCACCAATGACCCCGCGGTACGGGTCATCATCGTGCGCGCCTCGGATGTGCCGACCTATGTGCAGTATGGGGCGGCCGACTTCGGCGTGGCCGGCAAGGACGTGCTGATGGAACATGGCGGTGAAGGCCTGTACCAGCCGATCGACCTCAATATCGCCAAGTGCCGCCTGTCGGTCGCGGTGCAGGAAGGGTTCGACTACGCCAGCGCGGTGCGCCAGGGCGCACGCCTGCGGGTGGTCACCAAGTACGTCAAGACCGCGCGCGAGCACTTCGCGGCCAAGGGTGTGCACGTCGACCTGATCAAGCTGTACGGCTCGATGGAACTGGGCCCGCTGGTGGGCCTGTCGGATGCCATCGTCGACCTGGTCAGCACCGGCGGCACGCTGCGCGCCAACAAGCTGGTCGAGGTCGAGCACATCATCGAGATCTCGTCGCGCCTGGTGGTCAACCAGGCCGCCCTGAAGCTCAAGCGCGAGCGCTTGCAACCGATCCTGGATGCGTTTGAAAAGGCATCCCGCCAAAAGTGATACCGACTGACCGAGCCGACTCCCAGGTAGACCCCATGAGCATTGCCATCCGAAAACTCGATTCGACCGAACCCGGCTTTCGCGACAAGCTGGCCGCCGTGCTGGCCTTCGAAGCCAGCGAAGACGAAGCCATCGATCGCGCCGCAGCCACCATCCTGGCCGACGTGAAGGCACGCGGCGACGCCGCCGTGCTCGATGCCACGCAGCGTTTCGATCGCCTGCAGGCGGCGTCGGTGGCGGCGCTGGAAATCGGTCCTGCGGCATTGCAGGCGGCCCTGGCAGGCTTGCCCGCGACCCGGCGTGCCGCATTGCAGACGGCGGCCGACCGCGTACGCGCGTACCACGAGCGGCAGAAGAAGGAATGCGGCTCGGACGGTTTCCTGTACCGCGAAGCGGATGGCACCGAACTGGGCCAGAAGGTCACGCCGCTGGACCGCGTGGGTATCTACGTGCCGGGTGGCAAGGCGGCCTATCCGTCGTCGGTGCTGATGAACGCGATTCCGGCCAAGGTCGCCGGCGTAGCCGAAGTGATCATGGTGGTGCCGACCCCCGATGGCGTGCACAACGAACTGGTGCTGGCGGCCGCGGCCATCGCCGGCGTCGACCGCGTGTTTACCATCGGCGGCGCCCAGGCCGTGGGTGCGCTGGCCTACGGCACCGCCACCATCCCCCAGGTCGACAAGATCGTCGGCCCCGGCAACGCCTATGTGGCCGCGGCCAAGCGGCGCGTGTTCGGCGTGGTCGGCATCGACATGATCGCCGGCCCGTCCGAGATCCTGGTGATCTGCGACGGCAGCACCGACCCCGACTGGATCGCCATGGACCTGTTCTCGCAGGCCGAGCACGACGAACTGGCGCAATCGATCCTGCTGTGTCCGGATGCCGGCTACATCGCCCGCGTCGAAGCCAGCATCAACCGGCTGCTCGACGGCATGCCCCGGCGCGACGTGATCCGCACCTCGCTGACCGACCGTGGTGCGCTGGTCAAGGTGCGCGACATGCACGAGGCGTGCGAGATCGCCAACCTGATCGCCGCCGAGCACCTCGAGATCTCGACCGAGGAGCCGCAACAGTGGGCAGACCTGATTCGCCACGCCGGCGCGATGTTCCTCGGCCGTTTTTCGTCCGAGTCGCTGGGCGACTACTGCGCCGGACCCAACCACGTCCTGCCCACCTCGCGCACCGCGCGCTTCTCCTCGCCGCTGGGCGTGTACGACTTCCAGAAGCGCTCCAGCCTGATCCGGGTGTCCGAGGCGGGTGCCCAGACGCTGGGCCGGGTCGCCGCCGAGCTGGCCTATGGCGAGGGGCTGCAGGCCCACGCGCGCTCGGCCGAATTGCGCCTGAAATGATGCGATGACGGCGGTCGCGGACGAAGGCTGGATCGATCGTATCCATTGCGAGGACGCACTGGCCGGCTTGCGGCGCATTCCCGACGGCAGCATCGACCTGCTCATCGCCGACCCGCCCTACGGCCTGGGCAAGGACTATGGCAACGACTCCGACAAGCTCGAGGCGGCCACCTACCTGGCCTGGACCGAGCGCTGGATCGACGCCGCGTTGCCCAAGCTCAAGGGCAATGCCAGCCTGTATATCTTCCTCACCTGGCGTTATTCGCCCGAGATATTCGTCATGCTCAAGCAGCGCATGACGATGCTCAACGAAATCGTCTGGGATCGCCGGGTACCTTCCATGGGCGGCAGTACCCGCCGCTATTCGTCGGTGCATGACACCATCGGCTTCTTCGCCCGCGCCAAGGATTATTTCTTCGACCTCGATGCGATCCGCATCCCCTACGACGCCCAGACCAAGAAAGCCCGCTCGCGCTCCATCTTCGTGGGCGCCAAATGGCTGGAGATGGGATACAACCCCAAGGACGTGTGGAGCGTGTCGCGCCTGCATCGCGAACACCGTGAGCGTGCCGACCATCCGACCCAGAAGCCGCTGGAGATCGTCGAACGCATGGTCAAGGCGTCCTGCCCGCCGGGCGGCGTAGTGCTCGACCCCTTCATGGGCAGCGGCACCACGGCGGTGGCCGCGCGCCGCTGTGGCCGGCGCTTCGTCGGCTTCGAACTCAATCCGGATTACTGTGAACTGACCCGCCAGCGGCTGGATGCGCTGCAAGCCACGAGCCCCCAAGATGAACCCGTCACCGACTGACCCCGCCTGCCTCGATCCACTGGTCGCCACCGTGATCCGCGCCGATGTGCGCGCGCAATCGGCCTATCACGTGCCCGATGCGGCCGGCATGGTCAAGCTCGACGCGATGGAAAATCCCTATCCGCTGCCGGCGCAGTTGCGCCAGGAACTGGCGCTGCGGCTGGCCGACGTGGCCTTGAACCGTTACCCGGTGCCGTCCTACCTGGCGTTGAAGCAAGCCATCTGCCGTGAGCAGCAGGTGCCGTCCGGCTACGATGTGCTGCTGGGCAATGGCTCGGACGAACTGATCTCCATCATCTCGACCGCCTGCGCCGGCGATGGCCGCAAGGTGCTGGCCCCGGAGCCCGGCTTCGTGATGTACGCGGCCTCGGCCCGGCTGGCCGGACTCGAGTACGTCGGCGTGCCCTTGCGCGCCGATTTCACGCTCGACCTGCCGGCCATGCTGGCCGCGTTGGCGCAGCACCGCCCGGCGGTGACCTACCTGGCCTATCCGAACAATCCCACCGGCACGTTGTTCGACGCGCAGCAGGTGCTGCAGATCGTGGCCGCCGCCGCGCCCTTCGGCATCGTCGTGGTGGACGAGGCCTATGGGCCGTTTGCGCCGCATAGCCTGATGCCTGCATTGCCGCGCTTCAACAACTTGGTGCTCATGCGTACCGTCTCCAAGCTGGGCCTGGCCGGGATTCGGCTGGGCTACATGGCGGCGGCGCCGGCCTTGTTGCGCCAATTCGACAAGGTGCGGCCGCCCTATAACATCAACGTGCTCACCGAGACCGCGGCGCTGTTCATGCTGGAGCATCTCGATGTGCTGCAGGAGCAGGCCGCCCGGTTGCGCGTCGCGCGCGCCGAGCTGTCTTCCCGGCTGGCGCAGTTGGGCGGGGTAGAGGTGTTCCCGTCGGCTGCCAATTTCGTGTTGATCCGGGTGCCGGATGCCGATAAAGTCTTCGCCGCGCTGGTCGCGCGCAAGGTGCTTGTCAAAAATGCCGGTAGAATGCACGGATTGTTACAAAACTGCTTGCGCATCACGGTCGGCACCGAGCACGAAAACCTGCTCCTGCTGGCAGCGCTGGCAGAGGCCTTGCAGGTGTCGTCTTCGGCACCAGATTAATCACTCATCCCTTTCGTCCGAACCCCGCATTACCCTGACCATGTCTACACCGAGAACCGCAGAAGTCGTCCGCAACACCAACGAGACGCAGATCCGCGTAGCGATCAACCTCGATGGCACCGGCAAGCAAAAGCTCGACACCGGCGTGCCGTTCCTGGATCACATGCTGGACCAGATCGCCCGGCACGGCCTGATCGACCTCGACATCCACGCCCGCGGCGACTTGCATATCGATGCCCACCATACGGTGGAAGACGTCGGCATCACGCTGGGCCAGGCGTTTGCCAAGGCCATCGGCGACAAGAAGGGCATCCGCCGCTACGGCCATGCCTACGTGCCGCTGGACGAGGCGCTGTCGCGGGTGGTGATCGACTTCTCGGGGCGTCCCGGCCTGCAGTACCATATCCCGTTCACGCGGTCGATGATCGGCGGCTTCGATGTCGACCTCACCAGCGAGTTCTTCCACGGCTTCGTCAATCACGCACAGGTGACCTTGCACATCGACAACCTGCGCGGCCTGAACGCACACCATCAGTGCGAGACCGTGTTCAAGGCATTCGGCCGCGCGCTGCGCATGGCGATCGAACTCGATGATCGCGCCGCCGGCACCATTCCATCGACCAAGGGCAGCCTGTAATCACACCCGTGCGCCGGCGTCGTGGCCGGTCATCTCGATATGAATAAAATTGTTGTAGTGGATTACGGCATGGGCAACCTGCGCTCGGTGGCGCAGGCACTGCGCCATGTCGCGCCCGAGGCCGACGTGCGTATCTCCGGCGAGGTCGCCGACATCAAGGCCGCGGATCGCATCGTATTGCCGGGCCAGGGCGCCATGCCCGACTGCATGCGCAGCCTGCGCGAGTCGGGAGTGCAGGAAGCGGTGCTCGAGGCCGCGCGCAGCAAGCCGCTGTTTGGCGTGTGCGTGGGCGAACAGATGCTGTTCGACTGGAGCGAGGAGGGCGATACGCCCGGCCTGGGCCTGCTGCCCGGCCGTGTGGTGCGCTTCGAGCTGGACGGCCTGGTGCAGGATGACGGCTCGCGCTTCAAGGTGCCGCAGATGGGCTGGAACCACGTGCGCCAGAGCGCGCCGCACCCGCTGTGGAATGGTATTGCCGATAATGCATTCTTTTACTTCGTGCATAGTTTCTATGCGGTGCCGGGCGAGCAGTCGCAGGTGGTCGGACAGACTCCCTATGGACGCGAGTTCGCCTGTGCAGTGGCACGAGATAACATTTTTGCAACCCAGTTCCATCCTGAAAAAAGTGCATCTGCGGGTTTGCAGCTGTATCGGAATTTCGTACACTGGAAGCCTTGATTTTGCATTAAAGGCAAGTCGGCGCCACGGGCGCCACCGGTCTTCATCCCAACCCCTCACTGACAAGCCCACCCGTAGCCATGCTGCTGATACCCGCCATCGACCTCAAAGACGGTCATTGCGTCCGCCTCAAACAAGGCGATATGGAACAAGCCACCGTATTTTCCGAAGACCCGGGAGAAATGGCCATGCACTGGTTGCGCCAGGGCGCGCGCCGTTTGCACCTGGTCGATCTCAACGGCGCCTTTGCCGGCAAGCCCAAGAACGAATCGGCGGTCAAGGCCATCCTCAAGGCCGTGGCGCAATTCGCCCGGGACAACGACGTCGACGAGATCCCGGTGCAACTGGGTGGCGGCATTCGTGACCTCGACACCATCGAGCGCTATCTCGACGATGGCCTGTCGTACATCATCATCGGCACGGCGGCGGTGAAGAGCCCCGGCTTCCTGCACGACGCCTGCAGCGCCTTCCCCGGCCAGATCATCGTCGGCCTGGACGCCAAGGACGGCAAGGTCGCCACCGACGGCTGGAGCAAGCTGTCCGGTCACGAGGTGATCGACCTGGCCCAGAAATTCGAAGGCTATGGCTGCGAAGCCATCGTCTACACCGACATCGGCCGCGACGGCATGATGGGCGGCGTCAACATCGAAGCCACGGTGCGCCTGGCGCAGGCGGTATCGATCCCGATCATCGCCTCCGGCGGCGTGCACAACATCAAGGACGTCGAAGCGCTGTGCGAAGTCGAGGACGAAGGCGTGGAGGCTGTCATCTGCGGCCGCTCGATCTACGAAGGCACGCTCGACCTGAGTTCGGCCCAGGACCGCGCCGACGAACTGACTCTCGCCCAAGACGCCGACGGCCAAGCCGGCGGTCAATGACATGGCACTTGCTAAACGCATCATCCCGTGCCTGGACGTGACGGCCGGCCGCGTGGTCAAGGGGGTCAACTTCCTTGAGCTGCGCGATGCCGGCGACCCGGTCGAGATCGCCCGTCGCTACGACGACCAGGGCGCCGACGAACTGACTTTCCTCGATATCACGGCTTCTTCGGATGGCCGCGACCTGATCCTCGACATCATCGAGGCGGTGGCCTCGCAGGTCTTCATCCCGCTCACGGTGGGCGGCGGCGTGCGCTCGGTCGAGGATGTGCGACGCCTGCTCAACGCCGGCGCCGACAAGGTCGGCATCAACACCTCGGCCGTGACCAATCCGCAACTGGTGGCCGATGCCGCCGGCAAGTACGGTTCGCAGTGCATCGTGGTGGCGATCGACGCCAAGCGCGCCGGTGACGGCCGCTGGGAGGTCTATACCCACGGCGGACGCAACGCCACTGGCCTGGACGCGGTGGATTGGGCGCGCAACATGGCACGCCTGGGCGCCGGCGAGATCCTGCTGACCAGCATGGATCGCGACGGCACCAAGAGCGGCTTCGATCTCGACCTCACGCGCGCGGTCTCGGAAGCGGTCGCCATCCCGGTGATCGCCTCGGGCGGCGTCGGCGGCCTGCAGGACCTGGCCGACGGCATCACGCGCGGACGCGCCGACGCCGTGCTGGCCGCCAGCATTTTCCACTATGGCCAGCACACCGTGCAGGAAGCCAAGCGCTTCATGGCCGACCAGAACATTTCCATGAGGCTGGCATGAGCATCAGCGCCAAATGGCTCAACAAGGTACGCTGGGACGAAGTGGGCCTGGTGCCCGTGATCGCCCAGGAAGTCGGTTCCAATGACGTGCTGATGTTTGCCTGGATGAACCGCGAGGCATTGACGCGCACGGTCGAGACCGGTGAAGCCGTGTACTGGAGCCGTTCGCGCAAGAAGCTGTGGCACAAGGGCGAAGAGTCGGGGCATTTCCAGAAGGTGCACGAGATCCGCCTCGACTGCGACGAAGACGTGGTGCTGCTCAAGATCGAGCAGATCGCCGGCATCGCCTGCCATACGGGACGTCACTCCTGCTTCTTCCAGAAGCTCGAGGGCGACGCCACCAACGGCGAGTGGGTCACCGTGGAGCCGGTGCTCAAGGACCTGGCACCCGGCGCCGGTGGCGCAACGCCCACCCCGCCGGCGGCAAAGGCCGGGAAACCCCGCAAGGGCGTGGAGCCGGGCGAGACATCATGAGTGACATCCTGCAACGCGTGGCCGACGTGATCGAGTCGCGCAAGCCCGCCAATGGCGGCAATCCCGAGCAATCGTACGTGGCAAGG
Organism: Herbaspirillum sp. YR522; assembly: GCF_000282575.1. Classification (GTDB taxonomy): domain Bacteria; phylum Pseudomonadota; class Gammaproteobacteria; order Burkholderiales; family Burkholderiaceae_D; genus Herbaspirillum. The sequence goes on from NZ_AKJA01000101.1 coordinate 45,471, forward strand.
CTGTTTGCCAAGGGCGACGATGCCATCCTCAAGAAGATCGGCGAAGAGGCCACCGAGACCGTGATGGCCGCCAAGGACGCACGGGTCTCGGGCGACAGTTCCAAGGTGCTCTACGAATGTGCCGACCTGTGGTTCCATTCGATGGTGCTGCTGGCACAGTTCGACCTGAAGCCACAGGACGTCATCGATGAGCTGGCCCGCCGCGAGGGCCTCTCCGGGCTGGCTGAAAAGGCCGCGCGCCCGGACTGAGTCCGATCCATCCACCAGGAGAACGAGTTGGACAACTGCATATTCTGCAAGATCGCGGCCGGCGAGATCCCGTCCAGGAAGATCTACGAAGACGAGGACGTGATCGCCTTCCACGACATCAATCCGGCAGCGCCGGTGCACTTCCTGGTAGTGCCACGCCGTCACATTGCAACCCTGGCCGACTGCGGCCCGGCCGACGAGGCCCTGCTGGGCAAGATGGCGGCGCTGGCGCCCAAGCTGGCGGCCGAACAGGGCTGCGGTTACCTGCGTGACGCCGCCGGCCAGGCCAGCGGTGGTTTCAAGACCTTGTTCAACACCGGACCGGATGGCGGGCAAGAGGTGTACCATCTGCACATGCATGTGATTGGCGGGCCGCAACCGTGGCGCGTGCGCGTGCAACAATGACAAGCCCGATCTGACGGGCGTAGGACAGGGAACGTTTTTACAGACTGGGACAGGGATGTCCGCTTAGGAGAATAGAATGGGTTCGTTCAGTGTTTGGCATTGGCTGATTGTCTTGGTGATCGTGATGCTGGTGTTTGGTACCAAGAAGCTCGGCAACATGGGGTCCGACCTGGGCAAGGCCGTCAAGGGCTTCAAGGACGGCGTCAAGAGTGGCGACGAGGAAAAGAAGGATGCCGCCATCGACGTCCAGGCCAAGGAAAAGGACAAGACCGGCACCTGATCCGTATTCCGGCCCTGGCCGGTGCTGCCCGTGGCAGCGCCCGCCGGGCCTGCTTTCTCCTGACGGGTGCCGGCCCGTCTGTCATCGGGCCTGGCCCTTGCTTAATCTGCACTCAATTGCCCAGAAAGACTCATGATTGATATCGGCCTTACCAAGCTGGCCCTCATCGGTGTGGTCGCGCTGGTGGTGATCGGCCCCGAGCGGCTGCCCAAGGTGGCGCGCATGGCCGGCACCCTGTTCGGCCGGGCCCAGCGCTACATCAACGACGTCAAGAGCGAGGTCAGCCGCGAGATCGAGCTGGAAGAGCTGCGCAAGATGCGCACCGATGTCGAGCAGGCGGCCAGCGCCGTGTCCAGCGATTTCAACAAGAGCATGTCGGAAACCGAATCGCAGTTGAACGATGCCTGGAACGGCACCGGCGAAGGCGCGACCTACGACGGCGCCGGTACCGGTGGCGACAGCTGGAAGCGCGCGCCCAGCGCCGACCTGCTGGCGATCAAGGCGCGTGCCTTCAGGCGCAAGAAGCTGGCGCGCACCACGGCCGTGCCAACCTGGTACAAGCAGCACAACGGGCGCAAGACGCGCGTGATTTCGGCCTCGGCCCGCGTGGCCAGGTATCGTCCGATCAGCGCTGGCAAATCGGCCGGCTTCTTTTAATCCCGGGATGCGATACGTCGCGTCCCTTTTGATCCTGCTGCAAATCCATGGCTGAAGAAAACAATCCGGCCGCCGGCGACGACACCTTCATCTCGCACCTGATCGAATTGCGCAGCCGCCTGGTCAAGGCGGCCGCGGTGGTGCTGGTGGTGTTCCTGTGCATGATGCCGTTCGCGGCCCATATCTTCGATGTGCTGGCCGCGCCGATGCTGGCGGCCCTGCCCACCGGCAGCAAGATGATCGCCACCGGCGTCATCACCCCGTTCCTGATCCCCATCAAGGTCACCATGATGGCGGCCGTGCTGGTGTCCCTGCCCTGGGTGCTGTACCAGGTGTGGGCCTTCGTCGCGCCCGGCCTGTATACCCACGAGAAGCGGCTGATTGCGCCTCTGGTGGTGTCTTCGTCGTTGCTGTTCGTGGTCGGCGTGGCGTTCTGCTACTTCTTCGTCTTCGGCGTGGTATTTCCTTTCATCAACAATTTCGCGCCCAAGTCGGTATCAGTGGCGCCGGATATCGATGCCTACGTCGATTTCGTGCTGACCATGTTCGTGGCCTTCGGCGTGACCTTCGAAGTGCCGGTGATCGTGGTGGTGCTGGTGCGCATGGGGGTGGTGCCGCTGGTCAAGCTCAAGCAGATCCGTCCGTACGTGATCGTCGGCGCGTTCGTCATCGCCGCCGTGGTGACGCCGCCGGACATCATGAGCCAACTGATGTTGGCCGTGCCGCTGGTGTTGCTCTACGAGATCGGCCTGTTGATCGCGCCCATCTTCGAGCGCGTCACGCGCGCACCGGACAGCACCGAGGAGCCCAGCTCGTCGGTTGCCGACTAGCCAGCGCGGCGCCGAACTGGCGCCTTTGCCGCAGCAGCATCAGCATCAGCAAACGCCGTTGGCAGCCAGTCTGCGAACGGCGTTTTTCATTGCGCCACCGGGATGGTGATCTACTCGGGTGTGTAGAGGGCGATTCCCCGCAGCCAATCCACCAGAGGATAGGCATCCTTGAAGCCGGCCAGCACATCGCCGGCCAGGTCCTTGGGGACCTTCTTGCTGACGTCGGTCTCGGTCCAGACGATGAAGCTCTTGCGCTTGACGTAGTCGAGGTTGGGGCTGTCGGCATCGAAGCCCTTGGGCGGGCGCGACAGCATGCCTTCCTGCTGCAGGTCGCCGAAGGTCGCCACCAGCTTCTTGTTCTTGCGCATCCTGGTAAAGCCGGCAGCGTCCTCGACGACGCGGGTGCGGATGGCACGCAGCCGCGGTGGCGGCGGCAGGTATTCGCCGCCGGCGACGAGCAACGTGCCGGCCGCATCGATGTGGAAGTAGTAGGCCGGGCCACCGCCCTGGCTGGGCTTCTTCAGTCCGCTGGCCGTGATGGCGGCCGAGAAATGGGTCTTGTAGGGGCTCTTGTCGTGCGAAAAACGCATGTCGCGGTTGATCCGGAACAGCGCCTTCTTGGGGTTGCATCCCGCCACCGCCGGATCGAATTTGGCGATGTCGGCGATCAGTTGCGTGGTCAGCGCCAGGAACTCGGCGCGCAGGATGTCATAGCGCGGCTTGTTCATCACGAACCAGGCGCGGTTGTTGTTCTCGCTCAGTTCCGCCAGGAAGCGGGTCAGGTCACGCACATGCATGGAAATCGGTCTCCGGTGGGATTGGCTGTGCCGAACCAGCGCGGCAGCAGCCATCGATGATGCCTACTCTTCTTCCTCGTCGTCGGTGCGCACCGGCGGCGGACGCTTGCCGACCGTGATCGACAGCTTGGTCTCCTGCGCCCGGCGCAGTACCGTCATGTCGATCGCCTGGCCAGGAGTGAGCTGGGCGATCACGTTGAGCATCTCGGTGGTGTCGACCACCGGCTTGCCATCGATGCTGACCAGGATGTCGCCCGGCTTCATGCCTGCACGATCGGCCGGACCGCCCTTGAGCACGCCGGCGATGATGGCGCCGGTCTTCTTGCCCAGGCCGAAGCTCTCGGCCAGTTCAGGCGTGATGTCCTGCGGCTCGACACCGATCCAGCCGCGCACCACCTGGCCGTGGCTGATGATGGATTCCATCACGGTCTTGGCGGTCGACATCGGAATCGCAAAGCCGATACCCAGGTTGCCGCCGGTACGCGAATAGATCGCCGTGTTGACGCCCAGCAGGTTGCCGTTGGTATCGACCAGGGCCCCGCCCGAATTGCCCGGGTTGATGGCGGCATCGGTCTGGATGAAGTTCTCGAAGGTGTTGATGCCCAGGTGGTTGCGACCCAGTGCCGAGACGATGCCCATGGTCACGGTCTGGCCTACGCCGAAGGGATTGCCGATGGCCAGCACCACATCGCCTACCGAGCTGTTCTCGGGATGTCCCAGGGTGATCGCCGGCAGGTTCGGCAGGTCGATCTTGATCACCGCCAGGTCGGTCTCGGGATCGATACCCACCACCTTGGCGGTGGCCTTGCGGCCGTCGGCCAGCGCCACCTCGATCTGGTCGGCCGCCTCGACCACATGGTTGTTGGTCAGGATGTAGCCTTGCGGGCTGACGATCACGCCCGAGCCCAGGCTGGACTGCTTGTCTTCCCCCTGCTGGTCGTCGAACTGGTCGCCGAAGAACTTGCGGAAGAACGGATCATTCTGGAACGGGCTTTTTTGCGGACGTGCCTCGGTGGTGGTGAATATGTTGACCACCGACGGCATCGCCTGGCGCGCGGCGTGACGATACGAGGTCAGCGCCGGTGCATCTGGCGTGGCCTCCTGCATCTGCACGGTGGAAGCGGCGGGGCGGGCACGCGAACTGGAGCTGCCCGATGCCCAGTCGGGCTTGAGGGTCGCTACAATGAACCACAAAGCCAAACCTACTGTTACGGTTTGGGCAAACAACAGCCATAGACGTCGCATATTGAAATTGAAAGAGGAAAGAGAATGACCCGGCAGATTAACAGAGACGAGCTATCGACATTCCTGGGGCAGACCCTGAATGCCGCGCAATTCAAGGATTATTGCCCAAACGGCCTGCAGGTGGAAGGGCGTTCCCGGATCGCCTCGGTGGTCAGCGGCGTCACTGCCAGCCTGGCGCTGCTGGAGGCGGCACTCGACCTCAAGGCCGATGCGGTCCTGGTTCATCACGGTTATTTCTGGCGCGGCGAGGACCCGCGCGTGGTCGGGATCCGGCAACGGCGCTTGAGGCTGCTTCTGGCCAACGACATCAACCTGTTCGCCTATCACCTGCCGCTCGATGCCCATCCGCAACTGGGTAACAATGCCCAGCTGGCGCGCCAGCTCGACCTGTTGCCCGAGGGGCGTTTCGGCGACAACGACCTCGGCTGGTGGGGCCGCTCCGGCATGGCGGCGATCAAGACCGCAGCCGATCTCGCCGCCCTGATCGAAAAACGCCTGGGTCGTGCGCCGCTGCTGATCGGCGACCCGCAACAGCCGCTGGGCCAGATCGCCTGGTGTACGGGTGCGGCGCAAGGCATGCTCGACGACGCCATCGCCGCCGGCGCCAACGCCTACATCAGCGGCGAGATCTCCGAGCCCACGGTGCACCTGGCGCGCGAGACCGGCACCGTCTATATCGCTGCCGGTCACCATGCCACCGAGCGCTATGGCGTGCAGGCGCTGGGCGCCTACGCGGCCCAGCACTTCGGTATCGAGCACCGGTTCATCGATATCGACAATCCGGTATGAGCACCACAGGCTGGCTTACTGCTTCTTGAGCGCATCGCGGATCTCGCGCAGCAGCAGCACGTCCTCGGGCGGGACCGCCGGCTTGGCGGCGGCT
>NZ_AKJA01000102.1 GCF_000282575.1 Herbaspirillum sp. YR522
CCGCCGCCAAAGCGGCCGGTCGGCGGCCTGCGCATCCTGTGGATCACCCCGATGCGCGCCCTGGCCGCCGATACCCTGCGCGCCCTGCAGGCGCCGCTGCCGGCGTTGCTGCCGCACTGGCAGGCCGGCATGCGCACCGGCGACACCTCCTCGGGCGAGCGCGCGCGGCAGATGAAGAGCTTGCCGCAGGTGCTGGTGACCACGCCCGAGAGCCTGTCGCTGCTGCTGTCGCAGGCCGATGCCCAGCAACGCTTCGACCGGCTCGACGCCATTGTGGTCGACGAATGGCACGAGCTGATGGGCAACAAGCGCGGCGTGCAGGTGCAACTGGCGCTGGCGCGGTTGCGCCGCTGGCGGCCCGAACTGGTGATATGGGGCCTGTCGGCCACGCTGGGCAATCTGGAGCAGGCCATGCGCGCCCTGCTGGGACCAGGCGCGGCCGGCGATGCCGGCGTGCTGGTGCAGGCCGGCCAGCGCAAGCGCATCGAGATCGATACCCTGCTGCCGCCCCAGGCCGGGCGTTTTGCCTGGGCCGGCCACCTGGGCCTGCAGATGCTGCCGGCGGTGGTAGCCGAGATCGAGCACAGCAACAGCACCCTGGTGTTTACCAATACCCGCTCGCAGTCCGAACTGTGGTACCAGAACCTGCTGGCGGCGCGCCCCGATTGGGCCGGCCTGATCGCGCTGCACCACGGCTCGCTCGACCGTGAAGTGCGGGAATGGGTCGAGGCCGGCCTGCGCGAGGGCCGTCTCAAGGCCGTCGTGTGCACTTCCAGCCTGGACCTGGGGGTCGACTTCACGCCGGTCGAACGGGTCTTGCAGATCGGCAGCGCGCGCGGCGTGGCGCGGCTGTTGCAGCGCGCCGGCCGCTCCGGCCACCAACCGGGACGCACCGCGCGCGCCACGCTGGTGCCGACCAACAGCCTCGAGCTGCTGGAGTCGGCCGCCCTGCAATCGGCGGTGGCCGCCGGGCGCATCGAACAGCGGCCGGTACCCGACTGTCCGCTCGACGTACTGGTACAGCACCTGGTGACGATTGCGCTGGGCGGCGGCTTCAGCCCCGATGCGCTGCTCGACGAAGTGCGCCAGACCTGGTCCTATCGCCACCTGCGCCATGACCAGTGGCAATGGGCACTGGACTTCGTGGTGCGCGGCGGCCAGAGCCTGACCGCCTATCCCGAATACCAGCGGGTGCAGCCGGACGAACAGGGCATCTACCGCGTGCCGGTGGCGGCCATTGCGCGCCGCCACCGCATGAACGTCGGCACCATCGTGGCCGATGCCAGCATGCATGTGCAATACCTGCGCGGTGGGCGTATCGGCACCATCGAGGAAGGCTTCATCGCGCGCCTGCGGCCGGGCGACCGTTTCCTGTTCGGCGGGCGCATGCTGGAATTCGTGCGGGTGCACGAGATGACGGCCTGGGTCCGGCGCTCCACCAGCAGTAGCGGTGCCGTGCCGCGCTGGCAGGGCGGCCGCCTGGCGCTGTCCGATACCTTGGCCCATGCCGTGCTGGACCGCTTGCAGCAAGCCGAAGAAGGCCACTACGATGGCCCCGAGATGCAGGCCGTCAAGCCGCTGCTGGCGATACAGCAACGCTGGTCGGCACTGCCCACGGCGCAACGCCTGGTGGTGGAACAGCTCAAGAGCCGCGAAGGACATCACCTGTTCTTCTACCCGCTGGCCGGGCGCCTGGTGCATGTGGGGCTGGCCGCTCTGCTGGCCTGGCGCATCAGCCGCGAGCAAAGCGCCACTTGGTCGATCTCGGTCAACGACTACGGCTTCGAGCTGCTGGGCGCCAAGCCGCCGGACCCGGCCCTGTTGATGCCCGAGGCCGCGGCCACGCTGTTTTCCGACGACCACCTGCTGGCCGACGTGCTGGCCAGCCTGAACGCGACCGAGTTGTCGCAGCGCCGCTTTCGCGAGATCGCCCGCATCGCCGGGCTGGTCAGCCAGGGCTATCCGGGACAGGCAAAGAGTACGCGCCAGTTGCAGGCGTCGGCGGCGCTGTTCTTCGAGGTATTTCGCAAGCATGACAGCGGCAACCTGCTGTTGACCCAGGCCCAGAGCGAGGTGCTGGAGCAGGAACTGGAGCTGCAACGGTTGCGCCAGACGCTGGCCGAGCTGCGCAGCCGCCGGTTGCAACTGATGCCACTGGCGCGCCCGACGCCGCTGGCCTTCGGCTTGATGGTCGAACGTTTTCGCGAAAAGCTGTCGACCGAGAAAATGTCGGACCGGGTAGCCCGCATGCTGGGAGAACTCGAACGCGCGGCCGACCGGAGCATGCCATGAGCAGCGACCGCTTCGAGGTCGAGGGCCAGCAATTGACCATGCTGCCCGAACGCGCCCTGTTGTGGCAGCAGCGTGCGATCCTGGTGGTGGCAGACGTGCATTTCGGCAAGGCCGCTGCCTTTCGCGCCAGTGGCGTTCCAGTGCCGCACGGCACCACGCGCGCCAATCTCGACGCGCTCGATGCACTGGTGGCGCGCCATCGGGTACGGCACATCGTATTCCTGGGGGATTTCCTGCATGCCCGCGCCGGCCGCGCGCCGGCTACGATGGCCGAGCTGGCGCAATGGCGCGCCCGTCATGCGTGGCTGGAACTGACGCTGGTGCGCGGCAACCACGACCTGCACGCCGGCGATCCGCCGGCCGCGCTAGGCATGCGCATCGTCGACGAACCATGGCACCTGGGACCGTTGGCGTTGTGCCACCATCCGCGGCAATTGCCGGGCGCCTTCGTACTGGCCGGCCACGTCCATCCGGTCTACCGCCTGGCCGCCGCCGGTGACGCCCTGCGCCTGCCCTGCTTCGTGGTCGATCGGCACGGCGCCCTGTTGCCGGCCTTCGGTGCCTTTACCGGCGGCTACCAGGTCACGCCGCAAGCCGGGCAACGGCTGTACCTGGTGGCCGACGATCGCATCCTGCCGTTGCCGGCGTTGCCGGCCTAGAACTTGACCTAGAACTTGGACGACAGGCCCACGTTCCACTTGCGCTCGGGGTCGCCCGAATCGGGCAGCAAGCCCTTCGAGTAATCCAGGCTCACGCCGATGTTCTGGTTGAGGTTGTAGGTCAGCACGGCCTTCCAGTAATGGATGCTGCGGTCGCCCTGCAGCGCCTTGAGGCCGGTAAAGGTGGTGGTGAAGTCGAACGGCAAGGCCGGGTTGGTCGAGGCCAGCGTGAAACCGGCCTGCGCGCCCAGGCGGACGAAATCCTGGTGCTGGTCGTAGACCGCCGGGTCGCCCCGGTCGAGATAGGTACCGTTGCGGCTCTGGCCGATCAGGATCGGCTTGACGGCCAGGCCGTTGCTCCAGCGCACGAAGTCGTTCAACCACCCCTGGCGCACCGGCGTATAGGTGAAGTTGACGGTCAGCAGGCGGCTGCCGTCGGTATTGTTGATCAGGTAGTCGGGCCGCGCGGTGAGGTCTTCGGTATTGCCCGAGTCGGCATGCGTGAAATGGAACCCCGACAGCATACCGAACTGGCTGGTGCGGGTGGTGGTGGCATTGGGGTTGCCATCGGTGTAGACGGTGACCCGGTTCTGCTTCAGGCCCACGTAGGGCACCGCCTCGTAGGTGCTGCCGGGCTCGCCGAAGGAGCGCTTGCCGAACGAATAGCCGGTGTAGACCACGATGTCGTTGGTACGCGACTGCGCCACGTCATCGCTGGCCAGCGACAGGCGCGCCCGCTCCACCGAGGCATAGCCGGCCGCATTGCTGCGGTCGATCGAAAGCTGGTCGGGGTTGCCGCGCACCCGTACATTGTCGAACCAGCTGGGTTCACGGGCCGGCGCGGCAGGCGCGGCCGCGGGCGTGGCGGCCACGGTAGGCTGGCCGGCGGTCCCGGTGGCGGCGGCGGCCACCATGCTGGCGGCGGCTGCCGAATGCGGCAGGCTCGGGCGCGCCGCGGCCGCGGTGCAGACCAGCGCGGTGGTATTGCCCTGCGCCAGGAAGGCCCGAGCATCGGACTTGCCGCTAGACTTGAATTGCGCGTCCTTGCCGTCGAGCAGGCCTTGCAGGTCCTCGCCGAGGTGATCGACGTTGCAGCTGTCGCCGCTGCAGCTGGCCGCACCGGCGCTCTTTTCGGCCGCGCGCTTGGCCAGCAGCCACGACGCCAGCGCACGGTAGGAAGACAACGGCGCCGGATGATCGCCCACCGACAGGTAGGCGGTACTGACCGGATAGGTCTTGAGCAGGTAGGCCGCCAGTTTTTCCTTGTCGAGTGCCTGCCCGGGGGCGCAATCGATGGCGCCGGGCCCGCCAGCGCTGGAGCCGGCGGATTGGGCGTGGACGACGGCCCAGGGCAAGGAACACAGCATGACTGCTGCAAGCGAATGCATTTTGCGTTGCATGGGTTTCCTCTTGAGGGGGATTGAATGGCGTTGCAACGGCACAGGCCGCAGCCGGCACGGCGACCGCCCGGGACCGGCAGGCGACACTGCGCTCAGGCAGGCCAGCTGATCGGTGGACGGTCAAACGCAGGTATGGATGCGCTGCAGCGCAAAATGTTCAATTCGGCTGCAGTTTTTTACGCGGCGACGGGACGCCACTCGAGTTGGCCCAGCAGATGGCGATGGATGATGATCTTATAGCTGTCCAGATCGAAGCCCGGGCGGTTTTTCTGCGAGCTGCGCATCGTCAATTGACGATGCTCGTGGTCCAGCGTGCCCAGGTAGCGCCACTGGTCGACCACATGCACCTGGCGCAAGCCATCCTGGTGCTCGACGATGCCCATGCGGCCGACGAAGGGCCAGGGCACGATACGCAATTCTTCCAGCGCTGCGTTCAGGCGTTGCTGGTGGTCATGGTGCGACTCCTCGCCGGTGCAGGCGCCGCGGCAGCGACGGATCTGGCGGCCGAAGCAGGCCATGCCCTCGCCCGTGGACGGCTCCAGCCCGGTGACGAACGAGCACAGGCCGTGTTGCGCCACCAACTGGTGCAGCGCCTCCTGGGCGGCGCGTTCCGATCCGAACACGCCGAACAGCGGATGATTGGCCGCCACTTCGTGTTCCGACACCCGCGCCACGCCGGGGCGGCCCTCGGCATCCAGGCGCAGCGTAAACAGGCAACGCTTGTCGCGTGCCTTCTTGTTATGCAATGGGCGCAGTTCGCGCAGCAACTGGGCTTCGAGCAGTTCGGCGCCGATCTCGCCGGCGCAACGGTGATGCTCCACGCGGCGGGTCTGGCGCACCAGCATCTGCTCGTCGTGGTTGTTCAACTGGGCCAGCACGCGACCGCGCAGGTTCAGGCTGCGGCCCACATACAAGGGCATGTCGTTGGCGCCGCGCAGCACGTACACGCCGCAGGCCTGCGGCAGGCTGTCGATGCTGGCGCGCTCGATATGGATCGGATAATTGGCGGTGGCAGCCCGATGCGCTGCCGGCTGGGCGGCATTGAAGGTGGCGGTGGTGCGCTGGCCGTCGCGGTTGCGCGCCATCGCCGGTGCGCCCGGCATCAACGCCGGGTAGCCCCCACCCAGCAAATGGCTGGTCAGCATGTGGTTGAGCGAGTGGCGATAGCTGGAGTGATTCATCATCTGGGACATTCTTATATCTAAGCTTGCAGTACGGGAGCGCGGCGATGGCACCCCCTGAAAAAGTTAAAGTGGATTATGAAGTTCAGGCGCCAACTGCTCAGTCGGCAGGACGATGAAGCTCATGTAGGACATCGCCTCTAATCGTTGCAACCGGGAAATATCGTTGACATCATGTCAAGCCTGTTTCCTGGCCGGGGTACGGCTCTTGGCGGTACCGGATCGGGCCGTGCCCTTGGCCGTGGCGGTCTTGGCGGTGCCTTTCTTTGCCGTGCTGCGCTTGGCGCTCGGCTTGGCCGCCTTGCCGGTCCTGGTTGCCTGCCTGGACGTGGGAAGTGCATGGACCGTGGCCTGCTTGTCGGCGACCTCCCTGCCCTTGCCCTTGCCTTCCAGGCTACTCTTGAGCAAGGCCATCAGGTCGACCACCTTGCCGCTACCGGCGGCACTGGCCGGCGCGGATTGCGCGTCGGCCTCGGCCATTTCGTGGGTCTGCCCGCTCTTGATCTTCTTCTTGATCAGCGCCAGGACGTCATCGCGATAAGTATCGCGAAACTGCTCCGGGTTCCATTGGCTCGACATCTGGTCGATCAGGGCCCGGGCCATATCGACCTCCTGCTTCGACACCCCCGACTTCCTGGCATTGCGTGCCGGCAATTTCAGGTCATCAGGCGGGCGCAGTTCGGTCGGATAGCGCAGCGTGATCAGGTGCAGCAGGTCACCCTGGGGAATCAGCGCGGCCAGGTGCTGGCGGGTACGGATGACGATCTGGGCGATGGCCATCTTGCCGCTGGCTTGCAGCGTCTCGCGCAGCAACGCATAGGCCTTGTCGCCGCCCTTGGTGGGCGCCAGGTAATACGGTTGCTCGTAATACAGGATAGGCACCGATTCGATCTCGACGAAGCTCTGGATATCGACACTCTGGGTGGCCTCGACGTTGGCCTGGCGCAGGTCTTCGTCCGACATCAGGACGAACTTGCCGTCTTCGTATTCGTAGCCCTTGACGATGTTCTCCCAGGCCACCTCGCGGCCGTTCTTCTTGTTGTAGCGCTTATACCCCACCGGCGACAGGTCGCGCTTGTCGAGCATCGTGAAGTCGAGCTCGTCGTGTTGCTCGGCGGTGTACAGCTCGACCGGGATGTTGATCAGTCCGAAGCTGATGGCGCCTTTCCATAGTGCACGTCGCATGGCAATTTCCTCCCTGACCAGATGCCGGCAGTATCGTGCGCAAGCCCCGCCGACACAGTCGGCCTGAGGATGAACTTGCCGTAGGACAGCCAGTTATCGCACGCGGTTCGGGCCCGCCGCGTGGCCTGGCTTATGAGTTCTCCTACAGGCATTTACCGCTGGGTCCGATATGGACGAGTCGCCGGCTGGCATAACCTGATGCTCTTCGTTGTCATCGCCAGAGGAGCCCTCATGACCGCCACCGTTGCAGACATTCTTGTCGATACCCTTTACGAGATCGGCGTGCGCCAGATCTTCGGGGTGGTCGGCGACGCCTTGAACCCCTTGACCGAGGCACTGCGGCGCGACAAACGCATCGAATGGATCGGCGTGCGCCACGAAGAAGGCGCCGCCTTGGCTGCCGCCGGCCAGGCCAAGCTGACCGGGCGCCTGGCGGTGTGCTGCGGCACCACCGGCCCCGGTGCCAACCACCTGGTGGCCGGGCTGTATGAAGCCCGCAAGGACCACGCGCCGGTGCTGGCCATCTCGGGCGGGGTGCCGGCGGCGCGGCGCGGCACCGATTACCTGCAGGAAAACAATCCCGATATCCTGTTTCGTGACGTGGCCGTCTATACCCAGACCGTCACCAGCGCCGAGCAGGCGCCAGCGGTGATCCACCAGGCCATCGCCCAGGCCCTGGCGCAACAGGGCGTGGCGCACCTCAATATCCCGGCCGATGTCATCGGCGCCAAGGTCGGCCAGCCGGTGCCCAGCGTCAATACGCTGCAACCGCCGCTTGAACTGGCGCCGGCCGAGCAGTCGCTGGACGCGGCCGTGGAACTGATCGACGGCGCCAAGTCGGTGGCCATCTTCGCCGGCAACGGCTGCCGCGACGCCATCGACGATGTGCTGGCACTGGCCGAGAAACTGCAGGCGCCGGTAATGCATACCTTCAAGGCCAAGGACATGGTGGCCTACGACCACCCGCAATGGATCGGCGGCGTCGGCCTGATCGGCGGCGCCCCCGGCACCGATGCCCTGCAGCGGGCCGAGGTGGTGTTGATGCTGGGCACCGACTATCCCTATTCCGAATTCCTGCCGACCAAGAGCCGCATCATCCAGGTCGACCAGCGCGGCTTTGTACTGGGTCGCCGGGCGGCCGTCGAAGTGGGTATCACCGGTTCGGTGGCGCCCACGGTGAGGCAACTGCTGGCCCGCGTGACGGGCAAGACCGATAGCGCATCGCTGCAGCAGGCCAATGCCGAGCGCGAGAAATGGAACGCCACGCTGGACACCAAGGCCGAGGCCAAGCGCCACCACAAGAAGATCAAGCCGCAGCGCCTGGCGCGCGAGCTGGGCGAGCATGCCCGCAGTGACGCCGTGTTCGTGGTCGATACCGGGGTGGTGACGCTGTGGTGCGGCAACTGGATCCGCCAGCGTGCGCGCCAGCGCCTGCTGGCTTCTTTCAACAACGCCGCGGTCGGCACCTCGCTGGGCCAGGCCAACGGCATCCAGAGCCTGGACCGCAAGCGGCAGGTGATCGTGGCGGTCGGCGATGGTGGCTTCACCATGCTACTGGGCGAGTTCATGACCAGCGTCGAGCACCGCCTGCCGGTCAAGGTAGTGGTCTTCAACAATCGCCAATGGGGCCTGGTCCATCTGGAGATGGAAGAAGCCGGCCTGCCCGCCTTCGACGGCGCCGAGTTTCCCAACCCCGACTTTGCCGCATTTGCCGTGGCCTGTGGCGGCGCCGGCTTTACTGCCCGCACCCCCGACGAACTCGAGGCCGGCATCACGCAATTGCTGGCCGCGCCGGGGCCGGCCGTGCTCAACGTGTTCATCGACCCCGACGAACTGCCCAGCATGCCGCACATCAAGATGGAACAGATCCTGCGCTTTGGCCTGGCCAAAGTGAAGGAAAGCCTGATTGCGATGAAAGGAGCCTGACATGACCCATCCCGACGCTACCGACCACCAACGTCGCCAGCAATATGCGCAAGAATTGCACGCCCGTTTCGAGGCCTATCGGCTGGGGGCCATCGAGCACTGGCCGGTGGCCGAGCAGCCGCTGACCGAGACCGCTTTTGCGGCGGCGCGGCGCGAGCTCGAGCTGATGACGGGCGCCATGTTGCACCCCGGCGAAAAACCACGCGACCTGAGCGCGCCACCGGCGGCCGGAGGTGCGCAGTATGAAGATGTGACCCCGGCGCCATGGCCGTGAATTCTTCCGGCTTTCTTACACTCGCTTGGGCGGCCATCTTATAGCCGCCAACGATGGGTGACGGTAACCTGCAATGACTGGCACTCTAAAGGAGAATCCCATGACTGAAAAAAAACAGGAAACGCGCCCTGTCAAGTACGACACCCCGTCGGAAGTGGCGCTGGACGAGGCAAGTGAGATGAGCTTTCCCAATAGCGACCCGGTGGCTACATCCAACATCACGCGCATCACGAAGGCGCCTGAGATGCCGCACGCGGCAGAGGATCACCAGAACAGCCACCAGGTCAAGCAGTCCGAAAAGGCCGGCAAGACCTGAGGCATGGCTGCTGACACCAGGGCGGCCCGCAGTTCCGGCCGCCTTTTTTGCGTCGCGCCGATCAATTGCAACTTCATAGGAGAATCCCATGGCAAATCGTTTTGACAATCTCAAGGTAGCGGTGCTGGTCACCGATGGCTTCGAACAGGCGGAGTTGCTGGAACCCAAGAAGGCGCTGGAGGCGGCCGGCGCCACGGTGCATATCATTTCCGACCGCAAGAGCAGCGTGCAAGGCTTCAAGCACGTCGACAAGGGCGAGGTGGTGTCGGTCGACAAGTCGATCGACGAAGCCCGCGCCGAAGATTATTCGGCGGTGCTGTTGCCGGGCGGCGTGGTCAATGGCGACGCCCTGCGCATGCTGCCCCAGGCACGCACGTTCATTCGCGCCGCCAACGATGCCGAAAAGCCGATCGCCTCGATCTGCCACGGCGGCTGGTTGCTAATCTCGGCAGGCATCGCCAAGGGACGCACCGTCACCAGCTGGCCCAGCCTGCAGGACGATTTTCGCAATGCCGGTAGCCAGTGGGTCGACCAGGAAGTCGTGCGCGACGAGAATTTCGTCTCTTCGCGCAAGCCTGACGATATCCCTGCCTTCAACAATGAATTGCTCAAGCTGCTCGATGAACAGCAACGTCGCGAGCAGAACAGCCCTGCCGTTGCCGCCACCGATGGCGACCCTACCATCGCCCAGAAAGGCCGCCTCAGCGCCAAGGGCACCGCGCCTGCGGCCCCGCCGCAGCACGAGAACGAAGCCTTTGCCGTGGCGCGCGGCCAGGCCGAGCAAGACGCAGGCTGAGCGCAGCGTCGGCCCCCGCCGGGGGCTGGATCAAGTGGCCAGGCCGGACGTACCCGATACAGGGCCCTGCACAAGCAGGGCCCTGTTGGTATTGGTCGTCATGGATCGGATTTGTCTTGAAAATGCCGCAGGAAGGCATGCAATGAACAGGCCGAGCCGTGTGAACTCACGGGCATTGCGGCAACCTGCCAACGAGGCTCGATTGCTGCGTGAAGTCAGCTGAAGTCAGCTGAAGTCAGCTATTGACGATCTCGCCGCCATTGGGATGCAACACCTGCCCGGTCATGTACGAGGCACCCTGCGTGGCGAGCAGCACATAGGCGGGTGCCACCTCGTCGGGTTGGCCAGGGCGGCCCAACGGCACGTTGCTGCCGAATTTCGCGACTTCCTCGGCGCTGAAGCTGGAGGGAATCAGCGGCGTCCAGATCGGGCCCGGCGCCACCGCATTGACATGGATGCCGCGCTCGGCCAGTTGCAGGGCCAATGAACGGGTAAAGGCGACGATGGCGCCCTTGGTGGCAGCGTAGTCGAGCAGGTGCTTGCTGCCGCGATAGGCGGTCACCGAGGCGGTATTGATGATGCGCGCGCCCGATTGCAACAGCGGCAGCGCGGCGCGGATCATGTAGAACATCGAAAACACGTTGGTGCGGAAGGTATGCTCCAGCTGCTGCGGCGAGATGTCTTCGATGCTCGCCTGGGGGTACTGCTGGGCGGCATTGTTGACCAGGATATCGAGCTGCCCGAATTTCTCGACCACGGCCTGCACGGCAGTCGTGCAAAAATCGGGATCGGTGATATCGCCCGGCAGCAACAGGCATTCGGTGCCGTATTGCTGCGCCAATCGCTGCGTTTGGCGCGCATCTTCGTGTTCGTCCAGGTACACCAGCGCCAGGCGGGCGCCCTGCTGGGCGTAGGCCAAGGCGACGGCGCGACCGATGCCGCTGTCGCCACCGCTGATCAAGGCCACCTTGCCGGCCAGTTGCGGCCCGGTTGGCGGTGGGGCGTAGCGCGGCGCGGGGTCCATGGCCGCTTCACTGCCCGGCTGATGGGACTGGTGCTGGGGAACGAGCGTATCGGACATGCGGATTTCCTAGTGATGCGGCTTGTGCGTGGCTTGCTGCGTCTTGCGTGCCAAGGCCACCAGTTGCTGGGCAACCTTTTCGGCCTGCTTGCGCTTGCTGCAAATGCGCACGCCGCAATTGGCTACCGCCATGTCCCACAGGTGATCGACGTGGATGTCGACATAGGCGGCGTACTTATGCTTGTCGAGTTTGGCCACGCGCGGGACGAACTTGTCGAATGCCAGTTTCATGCTGCACTCCTTGGAGAAATGCAAAACGCTCATGCAAGTTGGGCAGCATCGCATGGAGTGCGATCCTGCCCGCTTCAAACCGGTCCCGGCGCGACAAGTCGATTACTTGACGGCGTCGACCTTGGCCTTGAGATCGTTGCCCATCTGCAGATGTTCTTGCAGGTCAGGCAGGGTCTTGACGGCAAAACTGCGCACTTCCGGATCTTGCGCCGAGGTGCTTGCCTTCTGGAACAGCTTGACCGCATCCTTGTGCGCGGTGACACCGATCATGCTGGCGTAGCGCTTGTCGAAGGTGGTACCGCTGAGCTTGTCGAGGATCGCGATCTTGCCGCGCTGGGCCATGCTGGGCTCGCTGGGCACGCTGACATCCTTGCTCGAGGCCAGTTGCTTCAGGTCGGCGCCGACCTTGGTATGTTCGTCGATCATCTTCTGGGCGAATTTCTTCACGTCAGGGTTCTGGCTCTTCTCCAGTGCGATCTTGCTGGCGGCAACCTCGGCATTGCCGGCTTCGGCCGCATTGACCAGGAAGCTCTTGTCCTTGCCCTTGACGCTCTGCGCATGGACGGCACCGGCGGCCAGGGCCAGGCCGGCGAAACACAGGGCGGCAGCGCCGGCGGCGCGGCGCAGTCGGGTTGGCGATTGAGTCTGGAGTTGCATGGCGTTTCTCCTATGGTTATTGAATACGGATTGCTTCACTGTAATGGCTGTACGGTGGCGCTTGCATCAGACAGCGCCAACGACGGGTGTAAGAATCCCGGAAGCGCCGGTAAGTGCCAGGCAGCAAGGATCGACCCGGCCGAGCTTGCTTCACTGGTCGTTGCGACGGCGGTTGCGCAGGTAAAGTACCTGGCCCAGCAAGGCGGTCAACAACAGGAAGATGTTCGATACCACGAACACCACGTCTCCCTGCAGCATGCTGTAGGTCACGAATCCAGCCGATGCCACCAGTTGCCCGGCGAACAGCCAGTGCGACACGCCCTGGGTAGAGCGACTGCGCCATTGCTGGTAGACCTGCGACGAAATCGTCAACAGCAGCACGATGGTGGCGCCCCATCCAATGAGGTCGGTCAGTTCAGGTTTCATGGCGTCATCATGAGCCTCCACCGTGGCCATGGCAGTCAGCCGGGTGCGCAAGTTGCTGTAGGACAGGTCCATGGTCAGTGCTTCGGGTATGCGCATGCGCGAATCGGCTGACTGCCATTAAGGCGATTGATGCATTGCATCATGGGCGCGCCTTGCCTAGTCTGGTTGCAGATCCCCTTTTCCCTGCCTTTTCCCTTTTATTCCTTTTTATCATGGAGAACGACATGCACCCTACCCGCACCATTGCCGATGTCATGACCCGCAGCGTGCACACGTTGCGCCCTGACGATTCCATTACCCTGGCCGCGCGCACGATGGACGAGCTGGATATCGGCGCCGTGATGGTACTGGACGGCGAACAGCTGGCAGGCCTGGTGACCGACCGCGACATCGTGCTGCGCGCGGTGGCACCCGACCTGGGCCGCGACAGCACCTTGCGCGATATCATGAGCCACGATGTGGTGTGGTGTTACGAAGATGAACCGGTCGACGATGTGCTCGACGACATGGTCCAGCGCCAGATCAGGCGGGTACCGGTGCTGGATCGCCAGCGCCAGCTGGTCGGCATGGTCAGCCTGGGGGATATTGCAGCCAAGACACAGAATGCCGGCATCGCTGGGGCGCTGGGCGAGATCTCGCTACCGGCCGCGCCGCGTCGCCGCAGTGCGACATCAAATGCTGGCGAACTGCCCGAAGTGGTCAATGCCGACCTGGCAGAGGTCAACCTGGGCCGCAGTTAGACTTGCCATGAAACGGCGCATTCTGTAAGGGTTTTTCTGACACGGCAATACGGCACTGTCCGATCTTTTTTTTTGCGCTGCGACTATATGATTCGTTCACGTACTCGAAACCGATGGACAAAAGCTTCTAGCCGGAACGTCCCCCTCCGACCGGCCATGAACATGTCCTCCCCCAATCGGTTTATCCCCACGAGTCGTTTCATAAGCAGAAATTCATCAGAGATTCCCCCGATCTTTGGCGTCTATATCCCCTCCCCCTCTGGCCGCCTCCCCCGGGCGGCCATTTTTTTTCCTCTTGCCAGCGCCTATCAGAGATGCGCGCTTTGGTCGTCGCGTACGGCCCCGTGGATGCCGCGTTGTGTCTCGACATATTCGACCGCCTCGCGATAAGCCGATTCGCGCAGCTCATGCAGGCTATCCAATACATGGGTATGCGCATCGCCGCCATCGGCCGCGCCGATCAGCACCACGCCCCTGAACCCGCCCCCGGGCAATTCCTCGACGCCGGCCTGCAGATTGGGCGCGGGCCATTCGTGTACGTTCTGCCCGCCGGGCAGATCGACTGGTATCGACATGCGGTTCTCCTTGTGTGGTTGAGTTGCCTGGCCTGGTTCGCACCAGCCCCGACTTTATCGCTGCTTCCTCAAAGCTTAGTCATTTCCCTTCGGCACCACCATGAGACGAGTCCTTCAATAGGCGTAAGATGACTTGAAGATGAGCCGCAGGGCATTGCGCCAGCGACCGGCTCGTCCATTGCCACCGGGAAATTTAATGCCGATCGATTATCTTCGCCAACTGACCAGTCCTACGCGCTCGGAGTTGTCAAATCGCCACCTGGGCTATTGCCTGGCCTTCGTTGCCGGTGCCGTCAACGCCGGCGGCTTTCTGGCAGTCGGCCAATATACATCGCATATGTCGGGCATCGTTTCGGCGCTGGCCGACAACCTGGTGCTGGGCCAGGTCATGCTGCTGGCCAGCGGGGCCGCTTCGCTGCTGGCCTTCATACTGGGCGCGGCGACAGCGGCGGTGCTGGTCAACTGGGGGCGCCAGCGCCGCCGGCACAGCGAGTACGCCATGCCGCTGCTGCTGGAAGCCGGCTTGCTGCTGGCCTTTGGCGTCATGGGGCACCAGTTGCAGGGACAGCACCTGCATGTCGTCACGGCGACGGTGGTCTTGCTGTGCTTCGTGATGGGCTTGCAGAACGCGCTGGTAACGAAGATATCCCGCGCCGAAATCCGCACCACCCACGTCACGGGCCTGGTGACCGACCTCGGCATCGAGATCGGCCGCATGTGTTACTGGCGCGTGGCCGCACGCACCGAGCGCGCGCTGGCGCCATCGCCGCGCAGGTTCTTGCTGCTGGGCATGCTGTTGCTGATGTTCTTTTGCGGCGGGGTCATTGGCGCCATCGGCTTCTCGGCTATCGGCTTCATGGCCACGCTGCCGCTGGCCGCTGTGCTGCTGACGCTGGCACTGGTACCGGTGTGGGACGACCTGGTCCATCACCAGGCCCGATAAACGCAGCGGCCAACAAAAAAGGCGCTCAGCGCGCCTTTCCGTTTTTTTCTTGTCAATTATCTGCAGTTCAAGCCTGGTGCTGCACCACGTTGTCCGATTGCGGCTGCTGGGACGAGGCCGATGACGACTGGGGCGTGCTTTGCGTCATCTGTGCCGCGCCGTTGGCTGCATTGGCGTTCTTGCGACCATGGCTGTTCAGGCCACCCTTACGACCCGCTTCGCGTGCCTCGGCCGAGGTGAACTCATGGGCAGCGCCCTTAGCATGGGCTGCCTTGCCGCCCATGCTCGCAATCTGACGTTGTTTCTGCGGATCCATCGCTGCAAAGCCACGGTTGCTGTTGCTACCGGGATTTTGTGCATTTGCCATGTCTGACTCCTTTGTCTGTCTGGAATGGTCGGATGAGGGTTCAATTAGCGTACAGCCGGCCGATCGAGCCTTCTGTCCACGTTTGCAGTGTAGAAAGCATCGACGGATGTAACTATCAGTCAAGGCCATCAGCTACTGTAGGCCTCGACCGTAGGAATTGAAGGAATCGGTGAAGATGAGCTTACCGTGCGGCAATCAACCGCGCCCGTTGCCCTCCAGGCCGACCAGCTCGCATCACAGGGCGCCCGGTCTTGTGACCGCGCTGTTCCAGCCGAGTTTGCTGTAGAGCCGGTAGCGCAATAGGCCCAGGTATTCGTGCAACGCCACCTCGGTCACCATGAAGTTGTAACTGCAGGGTATCCAGCAAGGAATGGCCGCCAGGTAATCGGCGCGTACCGGCAGGGCCGTGACACCGGCGTGCTCGAAATAAAGCAGGCTTCGCATCAGGTGCACGCCGGAACTGACCAGCAGCACCTGGTCGTGCGCCCGGTCCCGCAGGACAGCCGCGGTGAATTGCGCGTTCTGCCACGTATTCATGCTGCTGGACTCGAGCACCAGGTCTGCCCTGTCGATTCCCAACTCGTTCAGGTAGACGCCATAGACGGCAGCCTCGGAGGCGCCATGATGGCGGGCATCGCCGCCGCTGACGACGACGGTGCAGCGGTTGCCGGATTGCCTGCAGTGGCGGTACAAGGCCAGGGTCTTGCTCAACCGGCCATGGCCGAACATGCCGACTTCCACGCCATTGCCAGGCAGCACCTGTTCGGTGCCCACCCCCAGCATGACGATGGCGTTGCGCGGTTGCCAGTGCAGCTGTGCCGGGCTGGCAAAGGGCGCCTGCAAGTGTTCGAGCAGGCGCTGGGGCAGTATGCCGCAACCGATGGCCAATAGCAGGACGAACGCGGTCGCCATGAGGGTCCGGCTCAGCAGCAAGCGCTGGTACCGTCCAAACACCCCTGCCACCAGCAGGATAAGGAGCAAGGTAGTCAATAGCATGGGCCTCGTTATACCCGCATGTCCTGGGCGGGACAATGGAAGAACTTTGCAACCACAGGATCTTTGCTGTCTCCGGCAGGCCGGGAAATCCCTGCTATGTCCATAAGGCGATCAAGCACAAGACAAGGCAAGGCTGGAATAGAAGAACCAAGTACTGTATATTTATACAGTACTGAATTTTTCGATATTTTTTGAGAGCCTACCTTTTTCATGCTCAGCTCCAGGTCCGGCATGGGTGCTCCCGAGCGCATCCATCCTTCGTTATGGCTAGCCTCCCAGCTGGCGCGCGGTGGCGCGCGCGGGGTGCCGACCGGCTTCGATGCGCTGGACGCGGAGCTGCCCGAGCGCGGCTGGCCCAACGGCATGCTCATCGAGTTGCTGCTGCCCTACAGCGGCATCGGCGAACTGCGCCTGTTGCGTCCGGTGCTGGCCGACCGCCCCGAGGCTGGCCAGCACGGCCGCATCGCCCTGCTGCAGCCACCGCATCCGGTCAATGCGCCCGGCTGGATGCATCTGGGCGTGACGCCGCAGCGCCTGCTGCAGCTGCAGGCGCAGCAGCGCGATGCGCTGTGGGCGGCCGAGCAGGTGCTGCGGGCCGGATGTTGCCATGCGTTGCTGATGTGGCAACCACGACTGCGCGGCGAGGCATTGCGGCGCCTGCAACTGGCCGCGCAATCCAGCGCCACGCTGTTTTTCATGATGCGCCCGATGTCGTGCGCCGCCGAGTCCTCGCCGGCACCCTTGCGGCTGGCGCTGCATCCGGCGCGCGATGGCCTGGAAATCGGGTTCATCAAACGTCGTGGGCCACGGCGCGACAAGCGCCTGTTCATTCCTCTGTCGCCTTCTCCGAATTTGCAACGCCATGTCCCTGTGGATCGCCGTTCACCTGCCATTGCTACAGCTCGAAGTCTTTCGCCCGAACTGGGACGATGAGATCGCCGCCGTGGTATTCCACCAGGACCGCGTCAGCGCCCTGTCGGCGGCGGCGCGCGCGCAAGGCGTGGCCGAGGGCATGCGTCGGGGCAGCGTGCAACTGCTGTCGCCCCAGGCCAGCTCGCACGAACGCGATATCGCCCGCGAGAGCGTCCTGTTGCAGGACACCGCCCTGGCGCTGCTGCAGTACACGCCGCAGGTCACGCTGGCCGAACACGACTGCGTGCTGCTGGATGTGGGGGCCAGCCTGCGCCTGTTCGGCGGCATTCGCGCGCTGTGCCGCAAGGTGCGCACCAGCATCGCCCGCCTCGGGCTGTCGGCCACCCTCAGCTGCGCCGTGAGCGCCACCGGCGCCTGGTTGCTGGCGCGCTTCGGTTACGTGCGCACGCTCGGCATGGCTTCGTTGCATCGCCGTCTCGACCGCTTGCCGGTGGCCCTGCTCAGCGCCGCCCTGCCGCACCTGGACTGGCTGCATGGCCTGGGTTGCCGATGGCTGGGTGAACTGCGCCGGCTGCCACGCGCCGGATTGCAACGACGCTGCGGCAAACCCATGCTGGACATGCTCGACCGGGCCTACGGCCAGGTGCCCGAACTGCATCGCTGGATCAGTGCCCCGCCGGCGTTCCGGATGCGCCTGGAATTGCCCGACCGTATCGACCAGGCCGAGCTGCTGGAACGCCACGCCCAGCGCCTGTTGACCCAATTGGCCGGATGGCTGGCGGCGCGCCAGCTGGCGCTGCAGCAACTGCGCCTGCTGCTGGAACACGAACGGGGTCGCCAGGCCATCGCACCGACCGACATCGTGCTGTCGCTGGCCGCGCCCACCTGGCAGGAAGACCACCTCTTGCTGTTGCTGCGCGAACGACTGGCGCGCGGGCAATTGGGCGCGCCCGCCATTGCCATGGTGCTCAGTGCCGAACGGGTGGCGCCGCGGGCGCCGGTGAGCGACACCCTGTTTCCCGAACCGGGTGGCTCGGTCGACGACCAGCGCCGCCTGATCGAACTGCTGGTGGCGCGACTGGGGGCGCAACACGTATTGCAGGCGGCCCCCGAAGCCGATCACCGCCCCGAAACCAGCAACCGCTGGCTCAGCGTGCTGCAGCGCCCGGCACCACGCCACGCATTGCGCGCGGCTGCCTCGCACCTGCCGCCACGCCCCTTGTGGCTGCTTGATACGCCACTGCCACTGGCCCTGCACGATGACTTGCCGGTCTACCGCGGCGCGCTCACCATGGCCTCGCCGGTCGAGCGCATCGAGGCCGGCTGGTGGGAAGGACAGCCGGTGACCCGCGATTACTACACCGCGCATGACGCCAGGCATGTCTATTACTGGATCTTCCGCCAGTGGAGCGCCGGTCCCGCCAGCGGGGCGCCGGCGCAATGGTTCCTGCACGGCCTGTTCGGCTGAGATCGCCATGCAATCCTCCCTGCCCCTGCCGCTGGCCTCCTATGCCGAGCTCTACTGCCGCAGCAATTTCAGCTTCCTGCATGGCGCCTCGCATGCCCAGGAGTTGGTGGAACGCGCCATCGAGCTGGGTTACCAGGGCCTGGCCATCACCGACGAATGCACGCTGGCCGGGGTAGTACGCGCCCATGCCGCCCTGCTGGAACTACGCAAGAAGCATATCGGGCTCGACTTCCGGTTGCTGATCGGCAGTTGCTTCCGGCTCACCTGCGATGCCTCCGATGCGCCCCTGGCGGCCATGACGCTGGTGGTGCTGGCCCAGAACCGCGAGGGCTACGGCAACCTGTGCGAACTGGTCACGCGCGCCCGCACCCGCGCCGCCAAGGGCAGCTACCTGCTCACACCCGACGACCTGGCCGCACCACCGCCGTCGCTGTCGCACTTGCGCGCCCTGCCCGACTGCCAGGTATTGCTGGTGCCGGACTATCCAGCCGACGAGGCCGTGCTCGATACCCAGTTGCGCTGGTTCACCCGCTTGTTCGGGCCGCGCGGATGGCTGGGACTGGCGCGGCTGTACCGGCCACTGGACGACGTGCATCATGCGCTGCTGGCCCAGGCTGCATTGCGTCATGACGTCGGCCTGGCGGCCGTGGGCGAGGTGCTGATGCACCATCGCATGCGCAAGCCCCTGCAGGACGTGCTGAGCGCCATCCGCCTGGGGCAGCCGGTGCAGCAATGCGGTTACGCGCTGGCGCCCAATGCCGAACAATGCCTGCGTCCGTTGTCGCGACTGGCGAAGCTGTACCCGTCGGCGGCACTGGCGGCGACCATCGAGATCGCGCGCAGCTGCAGTTTCTCGATGTCGGAACTGGCCTATGAATATCCGGACGAAGTGGTGCCGCTGGGCATGACGCCGGCCCAGTACCTGCGCCAGGAAACCCTGGCCGGCGCGCAGCGGCGCTACCCGCGCGGCGTGCCGGCGGGGGTGCGGCAACAGATCGAGACCGAACTGGAGCTGATCGCCAAGAAGGACTACGAGGCGTACTTCCTGACGGTCTACGACCTGGTGGTGTTTGCCCGCGAGCGCGGGATCCTGTGCCAGGGCCGCGGCTCGGCCGCCAATTCGGCGGTGTGCTATTGCCTGCACATCACCGAGGTCAATCCGGTCGAGACGCGGTTGCTGTTTGCGCGCTTCATCAGCGAGCAGCGCAACGAGGCACCTGACATCGATGTCGACTTCGAGCACCAGCGCCGCGAAGAAGTGATCCAGCACATCTACCGCAAGTACGGTCGTCGGCGCGCGGCCCTGGCTGCGGCCGTCCACAGCTATCGTCCGCGCGGGGCGTTGCGGGAAGTGGGCCGTGCGCTCGGGGTCGATGCGGCACTGGTCGACACCGTGGCCAAGACCCAGCACTGGTTCGATTCGCGCGAGCAATTGCTGCAACGCTTCACCGAGGCCGGGCTCGACACCAGCCTGCCGCAGGTACAGCGCTGGGCCGAGCTCAGCGCCGCGCTGCTGGGGTTTCCACGGCACCTGTCGCAGCATACCGGCGGCTTCGTCATCGCCCGCGGCCAGCTGTCGCGACTGGTGCCGATCCAGAATGCGGCCATGGCCGAGCGCTCGGTGATCGAATGGGACAAGGATGACCTGGAGTCGCTCAACCTGCTCAAGGTCGATGTGCTGGCGCTGGGCATGCTGAGCGCGCTGCGTCGCACGCTGGAGCTGGTGAGCCTGTGGCGTGGCCTGCCGCAGGTGATGTCGATGTTCGATATCCCGCGCGACGACGCCGCCACCTTCGACATGATCTGCCGGGCCGATACCATCGGCGTGTTCCAGATCGAGAGCCGGGCCCAGATGAGCATGTTGCCGCGCATGCAACCGCGCAACCTGTACGACCTGGTGGTGCAGGTGGCGATCGTGCGCCCCGGCCCGATCCAGGGTGGCATGGTGCATCCCTATCTCAAGCGGCGTGAGCTGGTGCGCAACGGCGGCAGCTTCGATTACCCCGACAATCGCCAGAAGAGCGGCCGCATCGAAGAAGTGCTCAAGCGCACGCTGGGGGTACCGATCTTCCAGGAGCAGGTGATGGAGGTCGCCATCGAGGCGGCCGGCTATACCCACGACGAGGCCGATCACCTGCGTCGCTCGATGGCCGCCTGGAAACGCAAGGGTGGCATGGGGCCACACTTCGAGCGGCTGGTCGGGGGCATGCTCGACAATGGCTATACGCGCCAGTTTGCCGAAAGCCTGTTCCTGCAGATCCAGGGTTTTGGCGAATACGGGTTCCCCGAAAGCCATGCGGCCAGCTTCGCGCTGCTGACCTATTTCAGCAGCTGGCTCAAGTGCCACGAACCCGAAGCCTTCCTGTGCGGCTTGCTCAACAGCCAACCGATGGGGTTCTATTCGCCGTCGCAACTGGTGCAGGATGCGCGTCGCCATGACGTCACGGTGTTGCCGGTCGACGTCACCCGCAGCAATTGGGAATCGACCCTTGAAATGCCGGCCGCCGGTGGCCGGCCAGCGGTGCGCCTGGGCATGAGCCTGTTGCGCGGCATGCCGCTCGAGGCGGCCCTGCGCATCGAGACCGCACGCGCCGGCCAGGCGTTTTCCGATGTGTCGGACCTGGCGCATCGTGCCCACCTCGATCGCGCCGCCCTGGAGGCCCTGGCCTGCGGCGACGCCTTGCAGCGCCTGGCCGGCCACCGGCGCCATGCCTTGTGGCATGCGGTGGGAGCGGTGCCCGACCGCGACCTGCTGCAGGCGGCCCCACGCCAGGACGAAGCCGCCGAACTGCGCGCGCCCACCGAAGCCGACGATATCCTGGGCGACTACCGGGCCACCAACCTGAGCCTGCGTCGCCATCCGCTGGCACTGCTGCGCCCGCAGTTGCAACGGCGCCGCTTCATGACGGTGGAACAACTCGATACGCTGCAAAATCGCCAGTTCGCCTGCTGCTGCGGGATCGTGACGGTGCGCCAACGCCCCGGCACGGCCAAGGGCGTGATCTTCATGACGCTGGAAGACGAGACCGGCTCGGCCAACGTCATCGTCTGGCCGGCAGTGCTGGAGCGGCAACGCAGCGAAGTGCTCAATGCGCGCCTGCTGGGGGTATTCGGCAGTTGGCAATGCCAGGGCGAGGTGCGCCACCTGGTGGCGGGCCGGCTGGAAGACCTGACCCACCTGCTGGGCCAGCTACAGCCGCGCAGCCGCGATTTTTGCTAGCCACCGCCTGCTTACGCGGGCTGGGCCAGGCGGTAGGCGTCGCGCCCTTCGTGCTTGGCGCGGTACAGGGCCACGTCGGCCTGGTGCACCAGCGCGTCCCAGCCCAGCATCTGGCCCGGGCGCAATACCACCAGGCCGACGCTGATGGTGACGGTGGCGCCATGCTCGAACCGATGCTGGCGCACCGCCTCCACCAGGCGCTGGCCGATGCGGGCCGCCTCGCCTTCGTCGAGGCCGGGGAAGACGGCGCAGAACTCCTCGCCGCCGTAGCGTCCCAACAGGTCGCCCTGGCGGCAGTTCTGCTTCAGCAGCCCGGCAATGGCCGTGAGTACCCGGTCACCGACCAGGTGGCCGAAGGTGTCGTTGATACGCTTGAAGTGGTCGACGTCGATGAAGGCCAGGGTCAGGCTTTGCCGCTGGGTCACCGCCTGCTGCAGTGCGACTTCGCCACAACGCACCAGCTCGCGCCGGTTGAGCGCGCCGGTGAGTTCGTCTTCGGTGGCCAGGCGTTGCTTGTCGGCCACCAGCCGCTCGAAGTACAGCAGCAGCAGTGCCGCCGAAAACAGCAGGCTCCCCCCCATCGGGATCATGTAGATCAACAGCACGCCCAGCGAACTCATCTGCGGCGGCTCGAACAAGGCCGGCTGGCTGGCCGCCAGCACCATGCGCGCGATATAGGCGCCGCTCAGGGTGAGCACCGAGGCCAGCCCCATGCCGCGTCCGAAGCCCCAGCGTGCATAGTGGCGCGCGGCCGGTCCCGACAGGCCCCGTACCAGTTCGATGAACACCAGCGTGAAGACCAGTTGCATGGCCGCCACGGCCAGGTAGGCGCGCCGGGTGAAGCTGACGTCCTGCGCCAGCAGCCAGCCGAACAGCACCGCAAACAGGGCCACCATCAACCAGTTCCACAGCTTGGCCGGGCGCTGGTAGAAATGGCGCAGGCCGCTCCAGGCCGCCACCGATCCGGCAAACAGTGCGGTATTGCCCAGCAGCAGCGCGCTTTGCCGCCACACGCCGGGTGCCGCCATATAGCCCGACACCACCACCACGATGCCCAGCGCCACCAGCACCCCGGACAAGGCCCAGTAGCGCGTGCAGCGCTCGCTGGGCGTGCTGGTGAAAACCCCGGCCATGACCAGGCTGCTGCACAGTTGTACTATCGCCAGCGAAGTGCTGGCAGTGAAAGGATCCATCCGACAATCTACGGCGTGTTGATACGAAGGCGGCCAGTGTAACCGATTGGATTGAGCAGGTCGCTGCGTCGTCGCGGCGCGGCCACGCCGACGGCCGACATTGACATGGCGCAGGCAGCGTGACGACTTGAGCGGCGATTACGCCACCTTGGCGTGACCGGCCATGGGCCTGGCGGCCAAACCGATGAGCCGGGCGCGGCGTGGTTATAATCAGCCCTTTCTCCTCACGGCCGCCCGGCGGACCTATCATGAAGTTCGATGTCGCCATCGTTGGCAGCGGCCTGGCCGGTCTGTCGGTTGCACTGCACCTGGCCGCCACGCGCCGCGTGGTGGTCATCTCCAAGGGAGAACTCAAGGATGGCGCCAGCAATTGGGCCCAAGGCGGTATCGCCGCCGTACTCGACTCGGGCGACAGCCACCAGCAGCATATCGACGACACCCTGGCCGCCGGCGGCGGCCTGTGCGACGCCGCCGCCACCGGCTTCATCGTCGAGCACGGCAGGCAGGCCATCGAATGGCTGATCGACCAGGGGGTGCCGTTTACCCGCGACATCCAGGCCGAGCTGGGGTTTCACCTGACGCGCGAGGGCGGTCACAGCCAGCGCCGCATCATCCACGCCGCCGATGCCACCGGCCAGGCGGTGCAGCTGACGCTGGAAGAGCGGGTACGCCAGCACCCCAACATCACGCTGCTCGAACACCATTGCGTGGTCGACCTGATCCGCCAGCGCACCGCGCTGGGCTGGTCCTGCAGCGGGCTGTACGTGCAGGACCGGCAAGCGCAGGTCTTGCCCATCGCCGCCCACCGTACGGTGCTGGCCACCGGCGGCGCCGGCCAGGTCTACCTGCACACCTCCAACCCGGAGTCGGCCACCGGCGACGGCATCGCCATGGCCTGGCGCGCCGGCTGCCGGGTGGCCAACATGGAATTCATCCAGTTCCATCCGACCTGCCTGTACCACCCCGAGGCCCGCTCGGTGCTGATCAGCGAAGCGCTACGCGGCGAAGGCGCACTGCTCAGGTTGCCCGCCACCCTGGGTGCGCTGGGCGGCCAGCGTTTCATGCCCGAACACAGCGCCAGCGCCGAACTGGCACCGCGCGACACGGTGGCGCGCGCGATCGACTGGGAGATGAAGAAACACGGCCTGGCCCACGTCGACCTCGACATCAGCCACCAGCCGGCGGCCTTCATCGCCGAACATTTCCCGACCATCATGGCGCGCTGCGCCGGGCTCGGGATCGACATCACGCGCAGCCCCATCCCGGTAGTGCCGGCGGCGCACTATACCTGTGGCGGCGTGGTCACCGACCTGGCCGGCCGCACCGACCTGCCACACCTGTACGCCGTGGGCGAGACCGGGTATACGGGATTGCACGGCGCCAACCGCCTGGCCAGCAATTCGCTGCTGGAATGCCTGGTGCTGGGACGGGCCGCGGCCATCGACATCGAGCGCGCGCTGGCGACCAGCACCGCGCTGCCGGCCGCCGCCCCCCGCTGGGAGCCAGCCCAGGTACGGCCGGGCGAAGCCGACGGCGATGCGGCAGTGGCCATCGGCATCAATCGCGACGAGCTGCGCCGCTGCATGTGGGACTACGTCGGCATCGTGCGCAGCGACGCCCGCCTGCAACGGGCCCAGCGCCGCATTGCGCTGCTGCGTGAAGAGGTCGACCTGTTCTATGCGCGCCTGCCGGTGTCGCGCGCGCTGCTGGAATTGCGCAACCTGATCGATGTCGCCGCACTGATCGTGACCAGCGCGCAACTGCGCCGCGAAAGCCGCGGCCTGCACTTCAGCCTGGACCAACCGGGCCAACTGCCGCGCGCCCTGCCCAGCGTGCTGCCGGGCCTGGCACCGGGTCCGTGATGCCGATCGTACCGCGCCTGCTGCTGGCTTGCCTGCTCGGCGCGGCCTGGCTGCCAGCGAGCCACGCCGCGCGTATCGATGCCGACGCCGATGCCCAGGCCGATGCCGATGCGCGGCATCCGCGCATCTGCCTGGCGCTGTCCGGCGGCGGCGCGCGCGGCTATGCGCACCTGGGCGTGCTGCAGTACCTGGAGCAACTGCACATCCCGATCGATTGCATCGCCGGCACCAGCATGGGCGCCCTGATCGGCGGCCTGTATGCCAGCGGCATCGATGCCGACCAGTTGCAGCGGCGCCTGGCCGATATCGACCTGTCCGACATCGCCTTCGACCGCAACGACCGCGCCCGCCTGCCGCAATCGCAGCGCGAGGACGAATACCAATACCCGATCGCGCTGGCGGCCGGTCTCGACGGCGGCAAGCTCAAGCTGGCCTCGGGCCTGGTCCAGGGCAACAGGCTGCTGACGCTGCTGCAGAACTGGACTGCGCGCTACCCGGCCAATATCGATTTCGCGGCCTTGCCGATCCCGTTCCGGGCGGTGGCCACCGACCTGGGTGCGGGCACCGAAGTGGTATTGGAGCAAGGTTCCCTGCCGCGCGCCATGCGCGCCAGCATGGCGGTGCCGGGCCTGTTCGCCCCGTTTCGCATCGGCCAGCGCACCCTGGTCGATGGCGGGCTGGTGGCCAACCTGCCCGTGCAGACCGCGCGTGACATGGGGGCCGACGTGATCATCGCGGTCAACATCGCTTCGCCACTGCAGCCGGCCGACACGCTGCAGTCGCCCACGGCGGTGGCCCAGCAGATGCTGGCAATCCTGATCCAGCAGAACGTCAAGGCCCAGAAAAGCCTGCTGGGCGCGCAGGACATCCTGATCGAACCCAGCCTGGATGGCGTGTCGTTCACCGATTTCGCGCGCGGCAAGGACGGCATCAACGCCGGTTGGGAAGCCGCCCGGCAGCACAGCGGGCCATTGCTGGCGCTGGCGCTGCCTCCCCGGCAATGGCAGCAGTACCTGGCGCGACGGGCCAGCAACCCCATTGCCCTGGCGCCTGGCACCCGCATCGACGCCATCGAGGTCAATAGCGGCACCCGGGTGCCCAGCGCACACGTGCAGCAGCAACTGGGGGTGGCGCCGGGCGACCGCTACGACGGCCAGGCCATCAACCAGCGGCTCGCGCAATTGTCGATGGACGGCGACTTCAACAATGTGACCCAGGAGCTGATCCGGCAAGCCGATGGACGCAACCGGCTGGTGGTCGACGCCGAGGACAAATCCTGGGGGCCGCAATACCTGCTGTTCGGCCTGGGGCTGTCGAACAGCTTCATCGGCGGCGGTGGCTACAACCTGCAGATCGGCCATCGCTACCCGTGGCTCAATGCCAGCGGCCTGGAGTGGCGCAACGACGCCATCCTGGGCAACCGCGTGGCCAGCCTGCAGAGCGAACTGCGCCAGCCGCTGGGTGGCGGCACCTACCTGGCGCCCTATGTCGAACTCAACCGCCGCCGTGTCGACCTGTATGCCGATGGCGCCGCGTTGAAGGCCTCGCCCCTGAACCAATACCGCATCGACACGCTGTTGGGCGGCATCGACCTGGGGGTGCCGCTGGGCCACATGGGCGAACTGCGCCTGGGCGCCGGCTATCGCTATTCGCGCTACGCGCCCACCTATAACGAGCTGACCTACCCCACCCTGTCGAGCCGCCAGCCGCTGGCGCGCCTGCGGCTGACCATCGACCAGCTCGACGATGCGCTGTTCCCGCGTCGCGGCCACTATTTCCATGGCGAGGCCAATCGCGGCTTCGGCGGCAACGACACGCGCTACAGCACGATAGAGGGGCGCACCCTGTGGGCCTTCGGCAATGGCGCCGACACCATCAATGTGGCGCTGGAAGGCGCCGGCAGCGTGTCGGCCGACGACAGCAGCGGCGACCTCGGTTTTTCGCTGGGCGGCTTCCAGCACCTGTCGGCCTATGCCAAGGACCAGTTCTCGGGCAACTACCTATTGTATGGACGGCTGACCTACCTGCGCGATCTGTCGCGCTACCAGATCGCCGGCTTGCGCAACCCGGTGCTGGGCACCAGCTTCGAGCTGGGCAATGTCTGGCAGCGTCGCGCCGGCTTCGGCGACGGCCCCTATCGCCAGAGCATCAGCCTGTTCGTCGGCGGCACCAGCCCGGTGGGGCCGCTCTACTTCGGCACCGCGCTGGGCCAGCAAGGGGTATGGAACATCTACCTGCAATTGGGACGGGTGTTCTAGGCATCGGCCGCACCGCGCTCGCGCCTGCGGCTGCGGAACTCCTGCGGCGGCAAGCCGAAGAAGTCGAGGATGCTGTTGGCCACCAGGTCGCGGTCGTTGTCCACGCAGATCATGTGATAGCTGTTTTCCAGCACCACCACCCGTGCATCCGGCATCCGGGCCTGCAGGAAATCGGCCGAGCGCAGGCTGGTCAGTTCGTCCTCGCGCGCATGCACCACCAGCGTGGGCGCCTGGATATTGCGCGCACCGGCCATGGCCCAGGCCCGCAGGCGGTCGACCTGGCGCACGCAGATCAACGGCACCCAGCGATAGTGAAAATTGTCGCCGCGCTCGAACTTGGCCTTGACCACCGCCCGCACCAGCGTGTTCTTGATGCCGAAAGGCTCGCCCTCTTCCACCTTCATGCGCGTGGCGACCCCGGGAATCCGGTAGAACAGGCCGCGCAGGCTGCTGTACCAGGGGGTGGACCACCCGTCGATATAGATCGGCGGCGCCAGTGTCACCAGGCGCCCGGTCGCGGCCGTATGCCGCACCCGCTCGGCCAGCACCAGCGCCACCAGCGAGCCCATGCACATGCCCATGATGTGCAGCTGCTCGTACTGCGGCTGCAGCGCGCGGTATTGCGCCTCGACCGCATCGACCCACTGCTCGGCACGCACCCGGACCAGGTCTTCGGGTCGGGTGCCGTGGCCGGCCAGCGTGATGGCATGGGTCTCGACCCCGCCCCGCTGCAGGATCTTGTGCAGGCTGCCCAGGTCGTATTGGGTGCCGCCCAGGCCGTGAATCAGGATCGCGCCGATGCGCCCGCTCATGGCTGCGCCCCAGGCGCCGGGCCGACCTGCCAGGCGCCGGCCACGATGGCCAGGCTGTCGTCGGGGTCGAGCATGCTGCGGCTCATGTCGGTCACCTCGCTGACCTGCCCGGCCGGCAGCAGCAGGCGCAGGCTCATGCCCGGACGGGCGTCGTCGCTGTCGTCGTCGAGCCAGCGCTGGCGCAGTCGGGCCTGATCCAACGGATGCACATGCGCCAGCACCTGCTCGATACTGGCCAGGGCCTCCGGCGCCAGGCCGAGCAAGCCCTGCACGTCACCCGACCAGGTCACGCGGCGGCGCACCGGATCGATGCAATAGACCAGCTGGCGCGATACCGTCAGCGCCAGTTCGACATCGTCGCGCCAGGCCGCGGCTTTTTCCTGGGACTGTTCGCGGGTGGTCTTGAGGGTACTGATGAGCAGTGACAGCAAGGCTGCCACGGCCAGGTAGATCTGCAACTCCAGCAGTGCATTGCTGGAATGCAGCTGCACCAGTTCCACGAAAGGGCCCCGCCCCAGCGAGTTGTAGACGAAGGCGATCACCGCCAGCGCCACCACCGCCAGCGAGCCGCCGCGCCCACCCCAGAGGATGGTCACCAGCGCCACGAAGAACAGCGGCAGGTAGGTGGTCGAGAAATTGATGTCCAGCAGGATGCGGTCGATCTCGCTGCCGAAGGCCAGCCAGGCGGTGATCAGCAGGCCGACGAAACTGGCCAGCCCGAGCAGCAAGTCGGTGCGGTCGATGCCGCCCGAACGCACCGCGCGAAATCTCGACCAGCCCGCCAGCACCGGCGTGACGATCAGGATGCCGACCAGGTCCGACAGGCTCCAGACCCGCCATGTCGGCCAGAACGGCAGCTGCTGCGTGGCACTGAACCAGAGCGCGCCGAACAAACCGCTGGCCAGGCTCGACGCCACCCCCACCAGCAACAGGGCGCGCACGAAATAGAGCCCCTCCAGCGGGAAAGGCGCGCGTCGCACCAGCCACACGGCGATGGCGGCCACGCCGATCTCGTCGAGCGCCAGCAAGGCCATGCGCCAGGTCTCGCGTTCGGCCACCCCGCCCAGCAGCAACTGCGCCACGAACAAGGCCGCCAGCAGGGGCCCCCAACGCAGCCCGGGGGTCAGCATCAGGGCCGCCACCACCACCCCGGCCGGCAGCCACAGGTAGCCGGACGCGACGAAGGCGTCGTTGAGTCGATACGAAAGCAGACCGAGGACAAAATAAAGCAGCGCCCAGGCGAGGGGCGCAAAGACACGACTGGACTGGTCGGGAGTCACGAGGGATCCTTGGAGATACTTGGTGGGCGCATTTTAACAGCGCGATACCGCACGCCAGGTCAGGCAGGGGTGGCACCGGTGAAAGATGCCGCTGGCGACCACGGCCGTCGACGCGGCACTGCGCCGGGCGCATCGACATCGATGTGCGCCGGACAGCCACGCCACGCCCGCCCGAAGGACGACCTTGCGCAAGCTCATCCATGGCGACACGGATCAGCTTTACTAACACCCAGGTCAGAGTTACGAAGCCTCATTTCTCGCTCGACATTAGAAACTTCTAACATTTATCAGCGCCAGTTATTCCCCTCTTATCCCAGTTGCCTGGCCATGAAATAGGTGCCAGAATGCGTCGACAAAAATAACAAAAAGTGGAATCGGGCAAAATATCCAATAAATCTACATGGGGGGAATTGGTAAATGAATAACAAGATACGAGGTAATAAACTTGCGTCCTTGACCCTGGTCGCCGGACTCGGCCTTGCTGCGATGTCGCCGGCCGCGATCGCGTGCTCGGGCGACTCCCCGGTGTTAGCCAGCGTCTGCATCATGGCAGTGCCGGCCACCTTCGGTTCATTCAACAGGACCTACATGCTGGCCGCCGGGCAGCAGATGTCGATCAACCAATCGACCGCACTTTATTCTCTCATCGGCATTACCTACGGTGGCAATGCCTCGACCACCTTCAACTTGCCCGACCTGCGCGGAAAGGTAGTCATCGGCGCGACCCTGCCCAACGACACGACCATCCCACAGGTCTATCCGGCCGGGACCACCGGCGGCAACGCCACCATCAAGTTGGCGGTGGCCCAATTGCCGCCGCATGTCGTCACGATCGCAGCGCTGCCGGTGAACCTGACCGGCGTCACCGCCACCACCACCCTGGCCAGCCTGGCGGCCACCGCCGACCTGTCCGGCGTGGTCATCACGGGCCCGGCGAGCGGATTGACGGTGGGCGCATCCTCGACGGCCAGCGGCCTGACTTCGCCGTCGGGCAATTACCTGGGCAAGTCGAACGGCACGGCCGGCAATATCTATTCGTCGGCCACACCGGACGTCACCCTCAATGCCGCCACCATCGGCGGCAAGCTGTCGGTCACCGTCGATAAAGGCATCGGTGCGCCGGTCACCGTAAGCGGCACCGCCACCACCACCATTGGCGGCACCGCCACGGCCAGCGGCGCCAGCGCCGTCATCGGTGCCGGCATGGAGGTGCCGACGATGCCACCCTATCTGGCATTGACGTATTACATCGCCGCTCAGAATGCCCTCTACCCCTCGCGGGACTAGGCATTGCCATGTCGCCATTGAACCGCGTCAGCGACGCGGTTCAATGGCGAATTTCATCGGGATTCGACCGTGCGTATTCTCGCATCGCTACTTTTTCTGCTGTCGTGCAGCCAGGTTCAGTCATCGCCCCGGGATCTCGCCGCCGAGCTCAAGCCCGCCCAGACCGCCCTCGCCGCCAAGGATTATTCCACCGCCTACGATGGCTTGCTCCAATTCGCCGATCGCAATCCCCTGGCGCAGTTCACACTGGGACTGTTCGAACAGCAGGCATGGGGCCGCCCCGCCAATGCCGCCGTCGCCTGCGACTGGTTCGCAAAGGCTGCCCTTGGCAAGGTTCCGGCGGCGCAGCAATTGCTGGGCGATTGCCTGGCGCGCGGCATCGGCCGAGCGGTAGACGGGCCGGCCGCCTTGCACTGGTATGAGCAGGCGGCCCGATCGGGAATTGCCTATGCATGGTGCTCGGCCGGCGAGTTGTACATCGCGGGTGTGGTGGTCCCCAAGGACACCGCGCGCGGGATCGCGCTATGCGCGGCGGCCGCCCAGGCCGGTTCACCGCCGGCCATGCTGAGGCTGGCCGACTATTATCGGGAAGGCCGCGACATGCCAGCCGATCCGCGCCTGGCGCGCTATTGGTATCAGCAGGCCGCGCAGCAGCACCAGCATGAAGCGCAGTTCCGCCTGGGCATCATGCTCAGCGAAGGCCAAGGCGGTGACGCCGATGTGGTACAGGCCCGGGCCTGGCTGGAACAGGCCGCCACCGAGGGCTACGCACGTGCCTACCTGCCGCTGGCCATCCTGTATGCCAACGCAACGCCGGACCCCGCCACGGGGGCGCTGACACCGGATGACCTGGCCAAGGTGTACATGTGGAACAGCGCCGCCAAGGCCACCACCACCAATCCGGCGCAGCTGGCCGAGATCGCGCGCATCGAGAAACTGTCGCTGGCGGCGATGCCGGCACCATGGAAACCGGTGCTGGACCGCCGCGTGGCGGAGCACCTCGCCCGGCACGACGGTGCCGGCACGCCCTGACCATTTTTTGCTTCACCGTTGCCACCAAGGGGAATCATATGCAACGCCACGCTGCGCTCAACCGTATCTATCGCCTGGTCTGGAGCCATGTCCATCAGACCTGGGTGATCGTCTCCGAACGGACCAGGGGCCAGGGCAAGCGCGCCAGCCGCCGGCTGCTGGCTGGCATGCTGATGGCGGCGGCCCACGCGGCACAGGCCGGGCCTGCGGGGGGGCAGATCACCGGCGGCAGCGGCAGCATTGGCCAGGTCGGCAACACCACCACCATTACCCAGACCAGCCAGGCCCTGTCGGCGAATTGGCGCAGCTTCAATACCTCCACCCAGGAAACGGTCAATTTCGTACAACCGTCAGCCAACGCCATCGCGGTCAATCGAATCCTGGACGCCAATCCCACCCAATTCATGGGCCAGCTCAATGCCAACGGCCAGGTCTATTTGATCAATCCCAATGGCATCCTGTTCGGCGCCGGTTCGCAGATCAACGTCGGCGCCTTGGTGGCGTCCACGCTCGACACCAGCGATGCAGGCCTGGGCGGCGCGGCACTCAACTTCAGCGGCGCCGGCCGCGGCAGCATCGTCAACCAGGGTGACATCGTCACTGGGGCCGGCGGCTATGTCGCCTTCATCGGTAACACTGTGCGCAACCAGGGCACCATCACCGCGCCCGGCGGCACCGTCGCGCTCGGTGCCGGCAGCGATGTGACGCTGGCATTCGCCGGCAACAGCCTGGTGAAAATGCAGGTCAACCAGAACACCCTTGACAACCTGGCCGAAAACGGCGGCGTGATCCGCGCCGACGGCGGCGCGGTCGTCCTCACCGCCGGCGCGCGCGACGCGGTACTGGCCAGCATGGTCAACAACACCGGCATCATCCAGGCGCGCAGCGTGCGCGAGGTCAACGGCAGCATCGTACTCGACGCCGGCAACCTGGGCACGGCCAGCAATGGCGGCACGCTGGACGCCTCCGGCAGCAACAGCGGCCAGACCGGCGGCGCCGTCCACGTCCTGGGCGGCCAGGTCGCCCTGGCCGGCACCAGCCGCATCGACGTGTCGGGCGATGCCGGCGGAGGCACGGCCCTGGTCGGCGGCAACTTCCTGGGCGCCGGCCCGCAGCAGAATGCGCAGAACGTCACCGTGGCCGGCGGCAGCCTGATCAACGCCGATGCCGTCAACACTGGCAATGGCGGCAACGTGGCCGTCTGGTCGGACCTTACCACCAACTTCGACGGCGTCATCAGCGCACGCGGTGGCGCCACCAGGGGTGACGGCGGCGCGGTCGAGACCTCGGGCAAGAAACTGCATATCGGCAGCGATTCCTCGGTGTCCACGCTGGCCTCCCATGGCACATATGGCAATTGGCTGCTGGATCCGCAGGACTTCACCATCGCCCCCAGTGGCGGCGACATGACCGGTACCCAGATCACCAATGCCTTGCAACTTGGCAACGTGACCATCAAATCGTCCCAGGGCGGCACGGCCGGCAACGGCGACATCAACGTGATCGGCGGCGACCTGATCGGTGGTAACAGCTGGACCACCGGCACCACACTGACGTTAAGCGCCTATCGCAATATCAACGTACTGGACTATGCCAATATCGACGCCAACGCCGGCACCGGCAGCATCGTGCTGCGTGCCGACAACACGGCCACCGGCGTGGGCACGGTCAATCTCGATGCCAACACCGTCAACCTCTTCGGCAACAGTACCGGCACGGTCAAGATCTACTACAACCCGACCAGCTATGCCACGCCAACAGATTATGCGGGTATGCAGGGTGGCGGCTTCCAGACCATCCAGAACGCCAACCTGAGCACCTACATGCTCATCAACCTGCATGCCGGTATTGTCGACAAAACCTATGACGGGACTACGGCAGCGACGATCACCGGTTTCTCGGTCACCGGCGCGGTACCCGTGGGCATCACGATCCAGACCACCGGCGCGTCGGCCAGTTTCTCCGACAAGAATGCCGGCGCCAACAAGACGGTCACCGTCAGCGGCGTGACCATGACCGGTGCCAATGCCAGCCGTTATTTTCTCAACGGCCTCGACAGCGCCACGGCGAGCATCAATCGTGCCAATCTCAGCCTATCGGGCATCACCGCCAACAACAAGACATACGATGGCACTGCCTCGGCCACGCTCAGCGGCACCGCAGTGGTCACTCCCCTCGGCGGCGACAGCGTCACTCTTGCCGGCACCGGCATCGGCAGCTTCGTCAACAAGAATGCGGGCACCAGCAAGGGCGTGAGCGTGTCCGGCTATACCCTCACGGGCACCGACGCCGGCAACTACACCCTGATCCTGCCTACCGGCCTGACCGCCACTATCAATCGTGCCAACCTGAGCGTGACAGGCGTCACCGCCGCCAGCAAGACCTACGACGGCAGCACTGGCGCCGTGCTGGCAGGCACTGCCAGCGTCACCGCATTGGGGAGCGATTCGGTGTCGGTCGCAGGCACGGGCGTTGGCACCTTCGCCGACAAGAGCGCCGGCATCAACAAGGTCGTCAGCGTGAGTGGTTATTCGCTCGCCGGCACCGATGCAGTCAACTACAACATCGTGCAACCGACCGGCCTGGTGGCGAGCATCAATCGCGCCAACCTGGTCGTGTCGGGCATCTCGGCCGCCGACAAGACCTACGACGGGACCTCCTCGGCCACGCTGGGCGGCGCGGCATCGGTGAGCGCCATCGCTGGCGACATCGTAGCCCTGGCGGGCACCGGCACCGGCACCTTCGTCAACAAGAACGCCGGCACCAACAAATCGGTCACGGTGAGCGGCTATACCTTGAGTGGCAGCGACGCCAACAACTATAACCTGGTCCAGCCCGCCGGCTTGGCCGCCACCATCAGCAAAGCCGACCTGGCATTGAGCGGCCTGGCAGTGTCGGACAAGGTCTATGACGGCACCACCGCTGCGACGTTGAGCGGCACCGCTTCGGTGTCCGCCATCGGCAGCGACGTGGTGTCGCTCGGCGGTAGCGGCAGCGCTGCCTTCGTCAACAAGAACGCGGGCAGCAACAAGGGCGTCAGCGTCAGTGGCTACACGCTTTCCGGCGCCGATGCCGGCAACTACAACCTGGTCGCGCCCGGCAACCTGAGCGCCACCATCAACAAGGCCGACCTCGTGGTCAACGGCGTGAGCGCGGTCAACAAGACCTACGACGGCACCAATGCGGCGAGCTTGGGCGGCGCCGCTGCGGTGAGCGCCATCGGCGCCGACGTGGTCAGCGTCAGCGGCACCGGCAGCGGTACTTTCGCCGACAAGAATGCCGGTACCAACAAGGCCGTCAGCGTCACCGGCTATACCCTTTCCGGCACCGACGCCGCCAATTACAACGTGATCCAGCCGACCGGCCTGAACGCAGATATCGTTCGCGCCGACCTCGGCGTGTCGGGCGTGACGGCGGCTGGCAAGGTCTACGATGGCACCACCGCCGCGGTCCTGACCGGCACTGCCGCAGTGGCCGCCTTCGGCGCTGACGTGGTCAGCGTCGTCGGGACCGGCGTGGGCACCTTCGCCAACAAGAACGCTGGCAGCAACAAGGCCGTCAGCGTGACCGGCTACACATTGTCCGGCGCCGACGCCAGCAACTACAACCTCGTGCAACCTACCGGCTTGAGCGCGACCATCGGCAAGGCCGATCTCGCGCTATCCGGCCTCAGTGCGTCCGACAAGGTGTATGACGGCGCCACGCAGGCGAGCCTGGCGGGCACGGCCAGCGTCACGGCCATCGGCAGCGACGTGGTCACCCTGGGCGGCACCGGCAGCGGCGCTTTCGCCGACAAGAACGTGGGCAACAACAAGGCGGTGTTGGTCAGCGGCTATACCCTGAGCGGCGCCGACGCCGGCAATTACACGCTGGTCGTGCCCTCCAGCCTGACGGCCCGCATCACCCCGGCCGCCCTCACCGTGAGCGGCATCACCGCTGCCGACAAGTCCTTCGATGGCACCACCGCGGCCACGGTCGACAGCACTCAGGCGACGCTGGCCGGCCTGATCGGCAGCGACGTGGTGACCGTCTCGGCCAGCGGCACCTTCGCCGACGCCAACGTCGGCAATGCCAAGGTGGTCAACCTGAGCAACGTCTTCGGCGGAGCCGATGCCGGCAATTACGCCATCGCGCCGCAAGCACAGGCCGTTGCCAGCATCACGGCGGCGCCGGTCATCCCGCCTGCATCGCCGGTCATCACGCCTGCGTTGCCGTCCCAACCGACCACGATCACCGCCGGCGCCTCGCCGTCGACCCGGCAGATGCAGGACATCGTGACGCAGATACAGTCATCGGTGCTGCCGCCGCAGGCGGCGACCGAACCACGCGCGCTGGAACTGTCATCGACCATCCAGGTATCACGCCGCAGCGATGACGAACCTGGGCAGCAGGCACCGTCCGCCGGCCGCGCTGCCGCCCAGCCGATCAATACCAGCACCGGCTTCGGCACGCCGGCCCCGATGTTGAACATCCAGAACGGCGGCATCCAACTGCCTCCCATGGCCACCAGCATCACCGAATAAAACCGCCCATTCATGACAATCGCAGACCTGTTGCCGTCCTTCCCCAAAACGACACTGGCCGCATTGCTGCTGGCCGCCCTCGAAGCGCATGCCGCCGGCCCGGTGGTCACACCCGATGCGGGCGCGATCCTGCAGCAGTTGCAGCCGTCGGTGCCGCCCACGCCGCAATCCGGCCGGCCGGCCCTGCAAATCGAACCGAAGAATGCCACCGGGGGGCCGGCGACGGCGCCGTTCGAGGTGCGAGAGATCCGCATCACCGGCAATACCGAATTCGCCACCGACGTGCTGCACGCGCTGGTGGCGGACCAGCAAGCAAGACAGCGCACACTGGCGCAGCTCGAAGAAGCAGCCGCACGCATCACCGACTTCTACCAGCGTCACGGCTTTCCGCTGGCGCGCGCGCTGATCCCGGCCCAGACCATCAGCGCCGGTGTGGTGGTGATCCAGGTGGTCGAGGCGCGCTACGGCCGCATCGACGTGGACAATCGTAGCGAGGTCAGCGACGCGCTGGTGCAGGCAACAGCAGCTTCCCTGCAGCCCGGCCAGGTGATCGACGAACGCCATCTCGACCGCACGTTGCTGCTGCTGTCGGACATACCGGGCGTGGGGGTGAACGCCGTGCTCAAGCCGGGCGCTGCCGTCGGCACTTCCGACCTGGCGCTGGAACTGGCGCGCGCGCCGGTGGCACTGGCCAATGCGGCGCTCGACAATTACGGCAACCGCTATGTCGGACGGATGCGGGCCAGCGGCAACCTGAACCTGGTCAATCCGTTTCACCACGGCGATGTACTGAGCCTGTCGGCAGTCAGTTCCGGTGAAGGCATGCAATTTGCGCGGCTTGGGTATGACACCCTGATCAATGGCCTCGGCACGCACGCAGGCGTGGCCTATTCGTTCGTGCATTACCGGCTCGGTGGCAGCGTCGATGCGCTGGGTGCGCATGGCACGGCCGGGGTGGCCAGCGCCTGGCTGCGCCAGCCCCTGCTGCGCAGTCGCCAGGCCAATATCTATGCGCAGGCGCAACTCGATGCCAAGCAGCTGCGCGACAGCATCGATGCCGGCGGCACACATACGGATCGTCACCTGGACAATTGGGTGCTGAGCCTCAATGGCGATAGGCGCGACAGTATCCTGGCCGGCGGCATCAGCATC
This sequence comes from Herbaspirillum sp. YR522, assembly GCF_000282575.1. GTDB lineage: Bacteria > Pseudomonadota > Gammaproteobacteria > Burkholderiales > Burkholderiaceae_D > Herbaspirillum. The sequence continues at coordinate 37,006 of NZ_AKJA01000102.1, forward strand.
TGGAGCCTGGGGTGGACCATTGGCCGCGTCGATTTCGACGACACGGCAGCGCAAACGGCGGATGCGGCCTCGGCCCGCACGCGCGGCAGTTTCTCCAAATGGAACCTGAACTTCTCGCGGCTGCAGGCGTTGGGTAACAGGGATATCGTCTATTTCAATGCCGCGCTGCAGTGGTCGGACGGCAATCTGGACTCGGCCGAGAAAATGACGGTGGGCGGCCCCTACACGGTGCGCGCCTACGATATCGGCGCGGTCTCGGGTGACACCGGCGCCTATGGCACGCTGGAATGGCGCCACGACCTGGGCTTGTCGATGCCGGGCAAGTTGCAGACGGTGGCCTTCATCGACAGCGCGCGGGTCAGGATCAATCGCCATCCGTGGAGCAGCGGTGAAAACAGCGTCAGCCTCTCCGGCATTGGCGCCGGACTGAACTGGGATGGCCCCGATTCGTGGAAGGCGGCCTTGTCGGTGGCGACCTCCATTGGCGCTCATCCCTCCACCGTGGCTGCCCCCGCCAGCGCCCGCGCCTGGCTGACGCTTGGCAAGACCTTCTGAGCGCGGCCATGCGCTGCCGGCAATCCCGGGCCTGGCCAAGCGTGAGCGACGATTGCCCGATCGACCCGATAGGTCGCGTTAGCGGACGATGCGCAACGAAAAATCGGCAGCCCGGATATCCTTGGTCAGGCTGCCGATCGAGATCCGTTCAACCCCGGTTTCTGCAATCGCGCGCACGGTATCGAGGCTGATGCCCCCCGACGCTTCCAGCAGCGCACGCCCGGCATTGACCGCCACCGCCTCGCGCATCATCTCCAGCGAGAAGTTATCCAGCAGGATCGACACGGCGCCGGCGCCCAGGGCTTCCTGCAACTCGCCGATGCTCTCCACCTCGACCTGGATCGCCACCCCGGCGTCGAGCTTGTGGGCGGCGGCCATGGCGGCGCTGATGCCACCGGCGGCGGCGATGTGGTTTTCCTTGATCAGGATGCCGTCGTACAGGGCCAGGCGCTGATTGGCGCCGCCCCCCACCCGGACCGCGTACTTCTGCGCCAGGCGCAGGCCCGGCAAGGTCTTGCGGGTATCGAGGATGCTGGCGCCGGTGCCGGCGACGACGTCGACGTAGCGCCGCGTGGCACTGGCCACGCCCGACAGCAGCTGCAAGAAGTTGAGTGCACCGCGTTCGGCGGTGAGCAAGGCGCGCGCCGGACCTTCGATGATACAGACCTCGCTGTCGGCCGCCATCAGGTCGCCTTCGGCATGACGCCAGCCTACCTGCAGGCGCGGATCGAGCCGGGTCATCACCGCCTCGAACCAGGGCGCACCGCACAGCACGGCGGCTTCGCGCACGATCACGCGGGCCGTGACGAATTCGTGCTCGGGCACCAGCATGCCGGTGAAATCACCGTCGCCGACGTCTTCGGCGATGGCCTGGTTGACATTGGCGTCGAAGGCCGCGAGCAAGGCCGCATCGAAGGGCGCAAAGGGATTGTTCAAGTTGCTGGCCACGGTGATGCTGGGGCTGGTCTTGATGGCGTGGAGGGTTGTCATGCCGGGCCGATTCCTGCAAACAGTTGCTGTTCGTCTTCAAGCCGCGCGCCGGGGCGCACATTGGCTTTCCTGTTGGCTGCGAAATCCAGCATGCGGTCGATGCACAGCACGGCGCGACGGCCGACGGCTGGATCGACGACGATTTCGTTGGCTCCGCTCTGCAGCACCTGCAACAGGTTCTGCAGACCGTTCATCGCCATCCACGGGCAGTGCGCGCAACTCTTGCATGTCGCACTGTTGCCGGCCGTGGGGGCGTCGATGAATAGCTTGCCTGGCGCAGCCAGGCGCATCTTGTGCAGGATGCCGTTGTCGGTGGCGACGATGAACGACGGCGCGCTGGACGCCTGCACCGCAGCGATCAGCTGCGAGGTCGAACCGACCACATCGGCCTGCGCTACCACCGCCGCCGGCGATTCGGGATGCACCAGCACCAGCGCCTCGGGGTGTTCGGCGCGCATCAGTTCCAGCTCGCCCCCCTTGAATTCGTCGTGCACCAGGCACGACCCTTGCCACAACAGCATGTCGGCGCCGGTCTGCTGCTGGATATAGCTGCCCAGGTGCTTGTCGGGCGCCCACAGGATCTTCTTGCCCTGCTGGTGCAGGTGCTGCACGATCTCCAGGCCGATCGACGAGGTTACCATCCAGTCGGCACGTGCCTTGACCGCGGCACTGGTATTGGCATAGACCACCACCGTGCGATCGGGATGGGCGTCGCAGAAGGCGGCGAACTCATCGGCCGGGCATCCCAGGTCGAGCGAACAGGTGGCGTCCAGGTCGGGCATCAGGATGCGTTTTTCCGGACTCAGGATCTTGGCCGTCTCGCCCATGAAGCGTACCCCCGCCACCACCAGCGTGGTGGCCGCGTGGTCGCGCCCGAAGCGGGCCATTTCCAGCGAATCCGACACGCAGCCGCCGGTTTCCTCGGCCAGGTCCTGCAGGTCCGGATCGACGTAATAATGCGCCACCAGCACCGCCTGCTTCTGCTTGAGCAAGGCCTTGATGCGGGCCTTCAGGTCGGCCCGCTCGGCCGCGCCCGGTGTCGGTGGGACGCGCGCCCAGGCGTTGGCGGTGCAGCTGCCGCCGGTCTCCATCTGCGGCCGTTCGTATTGGACGACCTTGCTTGCGGTTGCGTGCATGGCGGGAGTGTGCGTTGGGGTTACTGGATACCCTGGCTGGCCAGGTAGTCTTCGTAGTTGCCACGGAAGTCGACGATCTCGTCTTCCTTGACCACCAGGATGCGGGTCGCCAGGGACGACACGAATTCACGGTCATGCGACACAAAGATCAAGGTGCCGGCATACTTGTCGAGGGCGATGTTGAGCGACTCGATCGATTCCATGTCCATGTGGTTGGTGGGCTCGTCCATCAGCAGCACGTTGTGACGGCCCAGCATCAGCTTTCCGTACATCATGCGGCCCTTTTCGCCGCCCGAGAGCACCTTGACCGATTTCTTCACGTCGTCGCCCGAGAACAGCAGGCGACCGAGGATGGAGCGCACCGCCTGGTCGTCGTCGCCTTCCTGGGTCCACTGGCCCATCCAGTCGGTGAGGATCTCGCCGGCGGCGAACTGCTCGGTCGGATCCTGGGGCATGTAGCCGACATCGGCGTTCTCGGCCCACTTGACCACGCCGTGGTCGGGATGCAGGCCGGCCACGTCGCCACCGATGCAGCGCAGCAGCGTGGTCTTGCCGGCGCCGTTGGCACCGATGATGGCGATCTTCTCGCCGGCCTCGACCATGATGCTGAAGTCCTTGAAGATCGGACGGTCATAGGACTTGCCGATGGCCTGCGTTTCCACCGCCAGGCGGTGCAGCTTCTTCTCGCCCTCGAAGCGCACGTAGGGGTTGACCCGCGACGACGGCTTGACGTCCTCGACCTTGATCTTGTCGATCTGCTTGGCACGCGAGGTGGCCTGGCGCGCCTTGGACTTGTTGGCCGAGAAGCGGCGCACGAAGTCCTGCAGTTCGGCGACCTTTTCCTTGGCCTTGGCGTTGACCGCCAGTTGCTGCGCGCGCGCCTGCGACGACGCCAGCATGTATTCGTCGTAGTTGCCCGGGTAGACCTTCAGCGTGCCGTAGTCCATGTCGGCCATGTGGGTACAGACCTGGTTCAGGAAGTGGCGATCGTGGGAAATGATGATCATCGTGGAATTGCGCTCGTTGAGCACGTCTTCCAGCCAGCGGATGGTGTCGATGTCCAGGTTGTTGGTCGGTTCGTCCAGCAGCAGGATATCGGGGTTCGAGAACAGCGCCTGCGCCAGCAGCACGCGCAGCTTCCAGCCGGGCGCCACGTTGCTCATGGGGCCGCTGTGCTGCTCGATGGGCACGCCCACGCCCAGCAACAGCTCGCCGGCGCGCGCTTCGGCGGTATAGCCGTCGTATTCGGCGAACTTGGCTTCCAGGTCGGCCGCCTTCATGTAGTCGTCGTCGGTCGCGTCCGGGTTGGCATAGATGGCGTCGCGCTCGCTCATGGCGGCCCACATCTCGACGTGTCCCATCATGACCACGTCGAGCACCCGCATTTCCTCGAAGGCGAACTGGTCCTGGCGCAATTTGCCCAGCCGTTCGTTGGTGTCGAGGCTGACATTGCCGCCACTGGGTTCGAGGTCGCCGCCCAGGATCTTCATGAAGGTCGACTTGCCGCAGCCGTTGGCGCCGATCAGGCCATACCGGTTGCCGTCGCCGAACTTGACGGAAATGTTTTCAAACAACGGCTTGGCGCCGAACTGCATCGTGATATTGGCTGTTGAAAGCACTGCGAAACCTTTTTCTGAATTGAAACTGGCGCGGATGCGGCCATGACCGGCACTGCCCCGATCTGCCACCACGCGCGCGAAACCCTGCATCTTACCATCGCGAGCCGGCCCCGGCTTGCCTGGCGGGCAAGTCGCCCATTTTATTTCCGCACGGCAATCGATGCTGCCATACGCACTACAATGGCGGGATTTTAACGGAGCCCCGGCGCTCCAAGCTGCTTTGCAGCCTCCACCCTCGACGCATGAAAACAAGCACAACACTGATCGGCACGGCCGTGCTGGCGCTGGGCCTGGCCCACGGCGCCCAAGCGGCCTACAACGTCTGGACCAACGAATACACGCTGTCCCGGCAGGACCTGCAGGGCGCGATCGCGCCGCAGTTCCCCCGCAAATTGAAGTACATGGACCTGTTCGACGTGACCTTGAGCAATCCGCGGCTGGCCATGGATGCGCCCAACAACCGGCTCAGCACGGTGGTCGATGCCCAGATCGCCAACCAATGGCTGTTGTCGCGCCCGGTCAACGCGGTGCTGACCATGAGCAGCGGCTTCAAGTACGACGCGCCGTCGCGCTCGCTGCGCCTGGACGCGCCCCGGGTCGACAATGTCGATTCGAAAGACGTGCCGCCGCAGTACGCCCAGCAGTTGAGCGCGCTGGGCAATGCCGCCGCCGACCAGCTACTGCGCGACTATGCCGTCTACACATTCACGCCCGAGCAGTTGCAGATGAACGGCAAGCGCTTCGAACCCGGCAAGATCACGGTGATCCAGGACGCCGTGAAGGTCGAGATCATCGAGCAGTAAGGGTCGGATAACCCGACAGGGTCAAGGTGAAACCGTCGGCGCCGCGACTGTCGAGGACGGCATGGCCGCCCACCGGCAGCGTCACCAGGTCGCGCACGTGGCCGAAAGGCAGGCCGGTGACGATGGGCGTGGCGATGCGAGCGCGCAAGAACGCCAGCATCTCGGCAAAGTTATAGCCATTGTCGATCTCGGCCAGTCGGTAGCTGGCAAAGTCGCCCAGCACGATGGCCTGCTGGCGCGCCAGGATGCCGGCATGCTCCAGTTGCAGCAGCATGCGCTCGACCCTGAACGGATGTTCGTTCACGTCTTCCAGGAACAGCACCCCGCCCTCCACCTGCGGCATCCAGGGGCTGCCGACCAGGTGCGCCACCATGGCCAGGTTGCCACCCCACAGCATGCCCTCGCATTGCAGCGCGGGGCTGTCGGGATCGGTACTGCGGTCGCCCGCGCTGCCGCCGCGATGCGAATCGATGCTCACCCCGGGCGAACGCAGCGTGTTCCAGAACTGGCGCAGCGCGTCCCACTGCGGCTCGGTCGCGCCGAAGTCGCCATTGAGCATGGGGCCGGCGAAGCTGCTCGCGCCGGCCTTGAGCAAGGCCAGGTGCAGCGCCGTGATATCGCTGTAGCCGACCACCAGCTTGCCGCTGGCGGCCAGGGTATCGAGCTCGAGCAGCGGCAGGATGCGCGAGACCCCGTACGAGCCGCGCAGCGCCAGGATCACCTGCACCTGCGGATCGGCGGCCGCGGCCATCAGCTGCGCCGCCCGCGCGGCATCGCTGGCGCCGAAGCGCAGGTAGCGCTGCTCGTGCCGATAATAGTTGCTCACGGTGCAACCCATCGCCTCGAGCAAGGCCACGCCGCGGTCGACCGCGGCCGGGTCGGGCGCATAACCGCTGGGCGCTACGATGGCAACGTGGGTGCCGGGCGGCGCCAGCATGGCGGGGCTGTCTGCGGATCGGGTCATGGCCGTGCGTCCTCGTGTTGGTCACCACTGGCGGCGAGCTGTCGCTGCTGCTTCGATTGCGCGCGACGCATGGCGAAGAAGTCGCGCAGCAGCTGCCCGCATTCCTGTTCCATCACGCCGCCCTTGAGCGCCGTATGGTGATTGAGCTGCTCGTGCTGGAACAGGTTCACCACCGAGCCGCAGGCCCCGGTCTTGGGGTCGGTCGCGCCATAGACCACCCGCTCCAGGCGGGCATGCATCATGGCCCCGGAGCACATCACGCAGGGTTCCAGCGTCACATACAATTCGCAACCCGGCAGCCGGTAGTTGCCCAGCTTCTCGGCCGCCTGGCGCAGCGCCATGATCTCGGCGTGGGCGGTCGGATCGTGGCGTCCGATGGGATGGTTGAAACCGACGCCGATGACTTCGCCATCCTTGACCACCACCGCGCCCACCGGCACCTCGCCCAGCGCCCAGGCGCGATGGGCCTGTTCCAGCGCGGCGGCCATGTGGCGCAACTCGTCGGGCCCGACGGCCTGAGGCAGTTCGCTCATGGTCCTAGTCGGAAGTGACTTCGGCCCAGCAATTGGGCGTTTCGTGCAGCACCACCTTCTGCAGGTGCAGGCCGGTGCCGTAGCGGTCCTGGTAGGCCGCCTTGAGAATGTTGAAGGCGGTGCGTGCCAGGTTCTCGACGGTCGGGATGCTGTCGATCACCACCGTCTTGTGCCCCGGCAAACTGGCCAGGAAGTCGCGCACCGGCCGGTCTTTCTCGTATACCAGGAATGCGTGGTCCCAGACATCGACCAGGTGCTGCTTGGCCAGCGCCTTGATATCGGAAAAGTCCATGATCATGCCGTTGTCGGAATTGCCCTCGATATCGATCACGGCACCGGTCAGGGTGATCTCGAGCGTATAGCGATGGCCATGCAGGTTGCGGCACTGGCTCTTGTGGTCGGGGATGCGGTGACCGGCATCGAATTCGAGTTTGCGGGTAATGGTGAGCATGAAGGGTCTGGATCAGGGAATCTGCAGCAGCTTGTGGGTCTGGATGCTCAGCTTCCACTTCGGGTTGTCCTTGACCATCTGGATGGCCATGGTGGTATTGGCGGCGGCGTCGGGACCATCCATCGGTTGCAGCAGGAAGTGGGCGAAATCCAGCTTCTCGTAGTCGGCCAGCGGCTGGCCGGCCTGCGGCACCACCACCTTCAGTTCGCTGCCACGGGTGACCTTGAGCTCGGCTCCCATCTTGGGACTGACGCAGATCCAGTCCACGCCCTCGGGCACGGCAATGGTGCCATTGGTCTCGATGGCAATCTCGAAGCCGACCGCGTGCATCGCCTCGATCAGCGGGCCGTCCAGTTGCAGCAATGGCTCGCCGCCGGTGAAGACCACGTACTTGCTGGGTGCATAGCTGGCCGGCCAGAGGCTGTCGATCATCGCCGCCAGCGCGCTGGCCGACTTGAACTTGCCGCCGTTCTCGCCGTCGGTGCCGACGAAATCGGTGTCGCAGAAACGGCAGGTGGCGCTGGCGCGGTCCTGCTCGCGCCCGGTCCACAGGTTGCAACCCGAAAAACGGCAGAACACGGCAGGACGGCCCGCATGGGCGCCCTCGCCTTGCAGGGTATAGAAGATTTCTTTGATGCTGTAGGTCACGATAGTGGAGTGGCGCCGCGAACGGGCCCGAAAGAAAACAGCAGTCGGCCACGCCGATATCATCGCAAGCGACCGATATCGGGGCAGGTTTCTCGACCGCCCAAGGGCGGCATTATAGCCGCTCGGGCGCGCCCATGCAGCCGGCGGGCACCGACACCGTCGCTGTGCTGTTGTTTTTGGCCAGTCGATGATGTCACGGCGGCAATGGTCGGATTCCCGACGCACAGGGCCGATATGCCGCTCTGCAGCCATGTCCATGCCCGTGATGACGCCCGTTTGCAACGCCAGGACGGCAGCATCGATCAATCCCTGTTAGCATTCGCCGCCAATTACCTCGCCAAGTAATGCAAGGATGCCAGTAAGCCAATGAATCAGATCAGCAAGAAAATGACGATGTCGCGCCGCAGCCTGCTGCTCGGCGGAATCACCCTGCTGGGCAGCTACGTTGCCCTGTCGAGCCTGCCCTCGTGGGCCGTGCCGCAAGAAGACGCGGCCTTGCAGGCGCAGTTCATGCGCCTGTCCAACCTGCTGGTCAATCACCGCCTCGACCCGGCCGTGGGCGCGCGCATCCTGGCCGTGGCCACGCAGGAACACACCGGCCTGCCGGCCATGATGAGCCAGCTCATCGGCATCGCCGAGGCGCGCAAGGCGGTGGTGGTGGAAGACTTCTTTGGCGATATCCCCGAAGGCCCGCTGCAGACGCTGGCGCACTGGATCATCTTCTGCTGGTACACCGGCAGTTCGTCGGCCAAGCGCGACGCCCGGGTGTTTACCTACGAACAGGCCCTGACCTACCAGACCACGGCCGACGTGGTGGCCATTCCATCGTACGGCCTCAGCGGGCCCAACCGCTGGAGCCAGGTTACCGTGGCGCTGGCAGACATGCCGCGCTTCTGAACGCACTTTACAGCCCGAGTCAATTCGTATGAACAGCAATAGCAACGCCGACGTCATTATCGTCGGCACTGGCGTGGTCGGGGTCCTGATCGCAGAACAACTGCTCGACGCCGGCATCTCGGTCCTGATGCTGGAGGCCGGCCCGCGCGTGGCACGCTCGGAGATCGTCGAGAACTTCCGCAACCTGCCGCTGGCGCTCAAGGGCGATCCGTCGTCGTGCTACCCGCCCCGTCCCTGGGCGCCGCACCCGATGCCTTCGAGCGACAAACCGGAAGACCAGTACCTGGAACTGACCGGCCCCGACAAGTACGCCCAGACCTTCATCCGCTACGCCGGCGGCTCGACCTGGCACTGGGCCGGCACCTGCTGGCGCCTCACGCCGGACGACATGCGCCTGCATTCGCGCTATGGCGTGGGCCGCGACTGGGCCTTCGGCTATGACGAACTGGAACCCTACTACACCCGCGTGGAACACAAGCTGGGCATCTGCGGTCCGTCCGATCCCCAATTGCAATGGCCGCCCCAGCGCTCGCAGCCCTACCCGATGCCGGCCCTGCCCTTCAGCCCCGGCGAACAACGCTTCACCGAGGTGGTCAAGGCGCTCGGCTATCGCAACATCCCGACCGCCCAGGCCCGCAACAGCGGCATGCCCTACGACGACCGCCCTGCCTGCTGCGCCAACAACAACTGCGTGCCGGTGTGCCCGGTCGGCGCCAAGTACGACGCGGCCACCGCGCTGGGGCGACTGGAAGCCAAGGGCGCCACCATCCTCACCGATGCCGTGGTGTACCGGGTCGACACCGATGCCCGCAACCAGGTCGAGGCAGTCAACTACTTCGATGCCAACAAGCAGACCCACCGCATCAGCGGCAAGATCTTCGTGCTGGCCTGCAATGGCATCGAAACCCCCAAGCTGCTGCTGATGTCGGCCAACAGCCGCAACACGCGCGGCCTGGCCAACAGCTCCGACCAGGTCGGTCGCAACATGATGGACCACCCGCAGCTGACGATGACCCTGACGCTATCCGAGCCGTACTGGTCGGGCGTGGGCCCGGTGGTCAACAGCGGCATCATGGAAACCTCGCAAGGCGACTTCCGCTCCGAGCATGCCGGCGCCTACTTCCGCTATAACAACTTCGCCCGCAACCGCTTCGTCACCTTCGGCGCCTTGAAGAAGGGCCTGGTGGGACGTGCGCTGGACGAGGAAATCCGCCGCATGTCCGGCTGCACCGCCGACATCGTGCTGGCCCACGAGGTCTTGCCCGATCCCGACAACCGCCTGACCCTGTCGTCCAGGAAAGACTGGCTGGGCCTGCCGCGCCCGGCCATCCACTACGATGTGGGCGACTACACCCGGCGCTCGGCCGAGACCTACTCGTTGCCGATCGGCAAGCGCATCGCCGAGGCGATGGGCGCCATCGATATCAAGGTCAGTCCCAAGTTTGCGCAGAGCAAGCACATCATGGGCGGCACCATCATGGGCACCGATCCGGCCAATTCGGTGGTCGACGCCGAATGCCGCGCCTATGACCACCAGAACCTGTTTCTTCCGGGCGGCGGCGCCATGGCCAGCACCGCCTGCGGCAACAGCACCATCAGCATGGCAGCGCTGGGCCTGAAAGCGGCCGACGCCATCGTGCGCCAGATGCGCAAGGCCTGAGATGAAGACACTAACGAACTCCCTCCTGGCCGCCCTGTTCTGCACCGCGGCCCTGACCGCCCAGGCCGATACCGCCAGCGACGCCGAGCGCGCCGTCATCGAACGCGGCCGCTACCTGGCGGTGGCGTCGGACTGCATCGCCTGCCACACCGCGCCACGCGGCAAGCCGATGGCCGGTGGCACCCCCATCGCATCACCGGTGGGCACGATCGTGGCCACCAATATCACGCCCTCGAAGCAGTTCGGCATCGGCAACTATACCGAGACGCAATTTGCCGACGCCTTGCGCCGGGGCGTGCGTGCCGATGGCGCCAGGCTGTATCCGGCGATGCCCTACACCGCCTATTCGGTCATGACCGATGCCGACATCCACGCGCTGTACCGGTACTTCATGAAGGCGGTGGCGCCGGTGGACCAGGCCACGGCCGAGACCCGCCTGCCCTTCCCGATGAACATCCGCACATCGATGCGCGGGTGGAATGCGCTGTTCCTCAATGACAAGCCGCTGCCGCCGGCCGACGGCCGTAGCGAACAATGGTTGCGCGGACGCTACCTGGCCGAAGGCCCCGCGCATTGCAGCACCTGCCACACCCCACGCGGCTTGCTGATGCAGGAAAATCTCGACCTGCAGCTTTCCGGGGCCCAGGTCGGCCCTTGGTATGCGCCCAACATCACGCCCCACAAGACCAGCGGCATCGGATCGTGGAGCCAGGCCGAGCTGGTGAGCTACCTCAAGACCGGGCGCGTCGAGGGCAAGGCGCAAGCCGCCGGCAGCATGGCCGAAGCCATCACCCACAGTTTCAGCCATCTCACCGACGACGACCTGCAGGCCATCGCCGTCTACATCCGCGACCGGCCGGCCATCGGCGACGACCAGGGCCAGGCCCGGGGCAACCGCTTCGAGCAGGGCAAGGCCGGCAATGCGCTGGCCGGTTTCCGGGGCATGCCAACCGGCGCGGCCACCGATGAAGAGGTGCCCGGCGCGCGGATCTTCTCGGCCAGCTGCGCGTCATGCCACGGCTATAACGGCCAGGGCACCAAGGACGGCTACTACCCGAGCCTGTACAGGAACTCGGCGACCGCCGGGGTCAATCCCAATAACCTGATCGCCACCATCCTGTATGGTGTCGAGCGCGACACCGACAGTGGCGGCCACGTGTTCATGCCGCCCTTCGGCAACCAGCCCAACGCCCTCAATTCCCTGAGCAACGATGATGTGGCGGCGCTGTCGAACTACGTGCTGAAGTACTACGGCAATGCCGGCGTAAAGGTCACGCCCCGCGAGGTCGAGGTGATCCGCCAGGGTGGGCCCCGCTCCAGCCTGCTGCTGGCAGCGCGCATCGGCATGGCGGTCGGCGCCCTCCTGGTGCTGGCACTGCTGGTGTGGCTGCTGGCGCGCAAGAAGCGTGTGCGCCCGATCAACGAAGACGACTGGAAGTAGGACCAACTGCCACGACGGCACGGCGAGATGCGCCGTTGCGACTGGTTCGCAACGGCGTTTTTTTTGGGCAGCGGCAAAACAGCTCATCTTCATCTCATCTGACACCGGGTGCCGGAAAGCTCCTATTTTTATCGGCCGGTGGCTTCCCTATGCTAGCGGTGCTCTGTACGCCTGTACGCCACGTTCAGGCCAATCAGTCCCCTCCCCCGCAAAGCCACCGATGAAAGTCCGCCATGCCGACCAAGAAAGAGAACGCCCCCGCATCAAAAACCCCCGCCAAGAATAATAAAACCGCGCCCGGTTCCGGTTCGCTGCTGAGCACCGTATCGGGCCCGGCCGACGGCAAGGCCCCCTTTTCGGCGGGCGAACGCTCGCCCACGGCCCTGCTGCAAAAGATCACCGGCACCAATGCGCTGGCCGCGGCCCAGGAAGCCAACGCCAACAAGCCCGGCGAATATGGCGCTGAAAACGCCATCGCGCCCGCCGGCGCCACCGTGCCCGCACCTTCGCCGGTGGTGACCGGTTCCACCGTCAGCGAAGCCGAGGCCTCGGACAAGGTCGGGGATGGCACGCCGACGCCCGGCGTCAATGCGCTGGCCGCCTCGCTCGACCGCGTGCGCGCCGACGACAGCGAGCAAGCCCTTACCAGCAACCAGGGCGTGCCGATCGCCGACAACCAGAATTCGCTCAAGCTCGGCTTGCGGGGCCCGACCGCGATGGAAGATTTTCTGCTGCGCGAGAAGATCACCCACTTCGACCACGAGCGCATCCCCGAACGCGTGGTGCATGCGCGCGGTTCGGCCGCGCATGGTTACTTCGAGTGCTATCGGGCGCTGACCGACATCACCTGTGCCGCGCCGTTCGCCGAAGATGGCAAGCGCACCCCGGTATTTGCACGCTTTTCGACCGTGGCCGGCGGCGCCGGATCGGCCGACACGGTGCGCGACGTACGCGGCTTTGCCGTCAAGTTCTACACCGACCAAGGCAATTGGGACCTGGTGGGCAACAACATCCCGGTGTTCTTCATCCAGGACGCCATGAAGTTTCCCGACCTGGTGCATGCCCTGAAGCCGGAACCGCATTTCGGCATGCCGCAGGCGTCCAGCGCCCATGACACCTTCTGGGATTTCGTCTCGCTCATGCCCGAGTCGACCCACATGCTGCTGTGGCAGATGTCGGACCGCGCGATCCCGCGCAGCTATCGGATGATGCAAGGTTTCGGCGTGCATACCTTCCGCCTGGTCAACGCCGAAGGCCGGTCCGTATTCTGCAAGTTCCACTGGACCCCGAAAGCCGGTACCCATTCGCTGATCTGGGACGAAGCCGTCAAGATCGGCGGCGCCGATCCCGACTACCACCGCCGCGACCTGTGGGAAGCGATCGAAGCCGGTGCCGCCCCCGAATGGGAGCTGGGCCTGCAAGTGTTCTCGGAAGAAGAAGCCGAGGCCATGCCGTTCGACATCCTCGACCCGACCAAGATCGTGCCGCAAGAGCTGGTGCCGGTGGTGCCGGTCGGGCGCATGGTGCTGAACCGCAACCCGGACAACTTCTTTGCCGAGACCGAGCAAGTGGCCTTCTGCACCGCCCACATCGTGCCGGGCATCGACTTCACCAACGACCCGCTGCTGCAAGGGCGCATCCACTCCTACCTCGACACCCAGATCAGCCGGCTGGGCGGCGTCAACTTCCACGAGCTGCCGATCAACTCGCCACTGCGCGCCGTGCACAACAACCAGCGCGACGGCATGCACCGCCAGACGATCAATCGCGGTCGCGTGTCGTACGAGCCTAACTCGCTGGGCGGCGGTTGCCCGTTCCAGGCGGGTGCTGCCGGCTTCCACAGCTTCCCGCAGCCGGTAGAGGGCGACAAGACCCGCGCCAAGCCCGAGAAATTCGCCGACCATTACTCGCAGGCCACGCTGTTCTGGAAGAGCCAGACACCGGCCGAGCAGATGCACATCATCAACGCCTTCCGCTTCGAGCTGACCCGGGTGCAGACCCCGGCGGTGCGCGAGCGCGTGGTGTCGTTGCTGGTCAATGTGGACGCCACGCTGGCGCAACAGGTGGCCGACGGCCTCGGATTTGCGGTCCCCAAGGCAGCCCCGGTGCTGGTTCCGGCGCAGGCCGACTACACCGAGTCCCCGCCCTTGTCGCTGACCTCCTACCCGGGCGAGGAAGGCATTGCCACGCGGCGCGTGGCGATCCTGGTGGCCGATGGCGTCGATGACGCCGGCATCACCACCATCTATGAGCATTTGTTGAAGGAAGGTGCGGTGCCGCGCCTGGTGGGCCAGAAGCTGGGCCCTGTCAACACATCGCAAGGCAAGCAGCTGCAAGCCGAGATCACCGTCTCGGCAGGACCTTCGGTGCTCTACGATGCGGTGGTACTGCCGGATGGTGAACAGGCATCGACGCTGCTGGCGGCCGACCCGCAGGTAGCCGAATTCGTGCGCGACCAGTACCGCCACTGCAAGCCACTGCTGGCACTGGGCAGCGCCACGGCCATCATCGACGAGGCTGGCTTGCCGGATGTACTGCCCAATGGCGATGACGATATGTCGCTGGTCATCGGCGAAGCGGCAGACCTGCCGGAATTGCTGGCCCAGTTCGTGACCGCCCTGGCCGGACCGCGCGAACTGGGACGAGAAGCGCTGGCCTGATCGGCTGTTGTAGCGCTTGATCGGTCGCGGTTCCGCTACCTCCATGGTAGCGGAACCGTGTGTGTAATGATCCAGCCAAACCTCTTCAATCTATGCGGCTAATGCAGGTACCTCAGCCAGGGTCTTCACACCAAGTGCCTGATCAACTATCGATAAGGTAATGATCTGCGAGTTGTTTGCATACTTATAGTACGATCAGCCTTGCTGATCCAACCTCCTCAAAACGCTATAAAAATCCCGCCAGCGCTACAGAGAGAAAATAATCAATGTCCCCAAAAACGATCCGACACATTTCTTGGCAAACATGCTTAAGGCCGAGCAGCATGCCAACATCACGACCGCTTGTTTATTGAAAAATAGCGTTCTATTAGCAAATTACCTTCCCGCTTCCAACCCAGATCGGGATTCGTGACTGTGCGCCGCAATCGCTTTTCAAAGTTGTCTCGCACGATATTTGGCCGCAACAATTTTGGATTGATAATCGTACAGAATTGGGCAGCGGAACGAATTGCGGAAGTAACGGTATCAGAGAGTGCGACTAGAAGAACAGCATCGGTGTTAGTGTCGAGCTCTGCCGTTATTGATTCCCCCATCGCTCCCAAGCCAATAACCACATATGAATCTGGCCGACCAATCTGTAGAGACAGCCTCGAAACATCAACGGACTCAGGCCAATGATGCAGAACACGTGCTAGCAGCGCAGTGAAATCAAGGTCAGCCTCAGCTTTACTCATTTCCTAATCCTCCCATCAGGCCAGATACTGTTCGGCATCTTACCCGTTTCCCCAAGACCTTCTATCTGGCCAACGCTTCCACTGAGATCAGTCGCCCTCTCGCCCGCCTGATTTGTCCTATAGCTGTTCCAAATCGAGCTGGCCTCTAGATGTTGCATCGCACGTTTCCTCCATGAAAACCTGTGCCGCTGTTTGTATAAGCCAAACACCGCAAATACATGTTGTTAAAATTTTTATGAATTCAGGCCAGTGGCAAAAGAATACAAGGCTAAAACATGGCAACTACAGCGCTAGATAACTATTCAGTATTTATAACAATTTCGCGAAGAACGAATTGACCAGTTAGATCGAACCACAAAAACTAGCTGCCTTTCGAGCCCTCCAAAATGACGCCTTTGGACAATAAATTAAACGCAATCAAGGACCGTCCGCAGAAGTGTTTCTCGATCAGGCTCGCTTATATATTTAGACGGAATGTCACCGACAACTCCCCGCATGAAGTGCAAAAGGATTTTTTTACGCTTGGCTTGCGATGCCGACTGCCATTCCGCAAAATCAATATTTCGCTTTATCGCATAAGAGTTTTCTTTCTTTTTGAATCTTTTTGCACCTTGAACCTTCGCCAAACTTGGGTTGAGAACAACTGGAATTAACAGGATACTCGCCAGTGAAAAGTCTTTGCTGAAAGCTGATTTTCTAGCCGCATGTCTCATTTTCTGAGAATAGTCAATGATCAATCTACTATCCACATCAAACGAGCTCACTGGAGATATCGTGAAATTAAAAGTTGCCGAGTCACCCTCCGTATCGAGGGGGGCTCCCGCCTCGGTCAAGTTCTTGATTAACCTCGCACCTGCTTTACTCATTGTTCCCTAACATTGTTGGATGCCATGCGCCATATCATTAAACATGTACGCGAAGGCCGCTGTAACTGCTCCGCTCTCAAACTTATCTTCGCCCAAAACTGCTCCGAGACCACCTGTGGTGGTTAAGTAATTCCGGACACCTCGATAGGTTCTGGCTATCTATGAATTTCGATCTCTTCATGTGTAGAACTCCTCGGTCAAGAATATTTTATTGCTGACGACGCTGGTTTTAAGGGGGAGATTAATAGCTCCTAGCCATTACCAGGATTGCATAAATGGAGTCATCTGGGTATTGCGTCACTCTGAAAGCAGAAAGCACAATTCGCGCTATACAGGCTGAACAGGGAAAATTTGATCTGTTTCTTATTTGTACTTTTGAATGGACTCAAGCAAATCCCGGAAAAAATTCTCTGTTAGTTTAGCGCCATATAGATCTGATACTTGCATAAACCTATAGCACTCAGACACGCGCTGCTCCGCCAAGTCAAATCCCGATTTTGTACATGACACCAAATAGGCGATTTGGCAAAAGCGAGCAAAATAACTGGTGTTAAATTTCCATTCAAAAGGGGGGATATCTGACAGATAAACATCAAGCAAATTTTTCTCAGATCGCACCGGCAATAGCACCTGTTCCTTAAATAACTTAAACGGACCTGAGAATAGAGTCATCAAATCGGACTCTTTTGTGTCTTTACTTAGGCGATAGTTTATTGATTCCCATATCATCGGCAAAGTAAACCAGCAATAGGGCCTCTCTTTATTCATCTGTTCTATCGCGAATTTTATTTTGCGTGAAAAATTCGATATCTCATTTAAAAAAATAAGCGAATAGCTGGGGAGTTAAAACCAAAGTCAAATTCATATCTTTGTGTCCATGAAAGATAACGCACTGCTATAAGTGCTTCGACATCGGTACCGTAGCTATCATTACAAACAAAATAACTTTCCGTACTTGAATTAATTTTCTGCCCGGGAAGGAGGGCAAATCCGAAGCTTTCCAACTGCTCAATTAGTGCGCGGTGTTTTTTCATTTGACCTTCAAACCAGGAATAACATCTAGGGTCACGCCTTTTAACCTTAAGGCCGATTGCAATGCCGCGCTTTGAAAAGATGTAGGAATATTTCCCATTCCAACCCCAACATAGCCAAAAGATGTGATTATTCCCCACCTAGAGCTTGCGCCATCATCATATACGGCAATATCAAAGGCCACCTGTTTGGCGTTCAAGTTAAAAAATCCCAAAATTGATGTTTTCACCTCAACGCCGACTAATTGCCCGTCCGGATCTCTGGCTTTTACAACGACCAGCGGCCGCATCAGGCCCTTGGTATGAAGACCCCGGCTGAGGCATTTGCGTTAGCCGCATAAAGTGAGCAGGTTTGGCTGGGTCATTACAACGGCGCGCGTTTCTGGTCCACTGTAGTGAAACCCAGTTCGCGAAACTCGAAGGCAACCCGACGGACATGTTCTGAAATGGGCATTTTCTATTCCCGCTGCCGAGTGTCATGATTGCGTCGGGACGATTGCGCTTTGCCCTTCACCGCCGTCTCATCTCCGGTGGCAGCGAGCCCAGCGCGATCAACTTGTCCGGCAACGCCAGCCGCTCGATGAGGCGACGGGCATCGAATGGGGCGCGAACCTTTATGTCGTTGTCGAAATAGCAATAGATATCGCGCTGCGCGCGTCGCGGTGGCGCCGCGTCGAGCACGCGCCGGCCATTCTCAGGCTGCTTGCCCACCGCCCACGCGCCGATGCGCTGCGTCCAGTCGTCGATGGCCTGGTCGCTGTAGCCGCTCTCGTAGAGGCGCTTGTCGCCATGCAGGCGCAGGTACAGGAAGTCAGCCGTGACGTCCTGCAATGACGGCCATTTCTTGGCGGCGTCGGCTACCACCAGCGCCACCTTGTACTTGCGCAGCAGGCGGATGAAGACTGGGTCGACGAAGCTGTCGTGGCGGATCTCGACGGCATGGCGCACGCGGCGCTGCCGGTCGACCTCGAGCTGGACGCGGCCTTTCATTCGGGGCTCATGGCCGCGGGCCAACGCCTGCGCCTGCTCGGTGTCGTGCGGCAACAGCGCCAGGAAGTGCTCCATCAGCTCTGCATCGAACACGAAGCTGGGCGGGAACTGCCACAGGAACGGGCCCAGTTTTTCGCGCAGGTTGAATACGCCAGAGGCAAACACGTTGGCCAGGGCCGATTCGATGTCGCCGCGCAAGCGCAGCGTATGGGTGATGTAGCGGTTGCCCTTGTGGCTGAAGACAAACCCTGCCGGCGTGCTGTCATACCACTGCTGGTAGCTTTCCGGGCGCTGCAGGGCGTAGAACGAACCGTTGAGTTCGATGCTGGGCAGCGCACGCGACGCATAGCCGAGCTCGTCGGCCTGCCGCAGGCCCTCGGGATAGAAGCTGCCGCGCCACGGCGTGTAGCGCCAGCCGGAAATGCCGATGTGGATCTTGCCCATGATGGCCTCGTGGTTGGACGTGGCCCTGTGTGACTGCCAGGCTCAGAATTGGTGCCAACCGGCGCCCAGCACCAGCGGATTGGGCAAGGCGCAGCGCCGCTGCCGACCGTCGTTGGGCCACAGCTGCATGCGCAGCATGGCTGGCGTCGACCAAGGCATATCGAGGATCGCGTCGCGCTCGCGCTGCCAATGCCCGAGCTCGACCCCGGCCCGCACGGCATCGAAGCAGCGCGAGGTCTCCTCACGCAGGATCTGCCACAGCACGGTCGAGCGCGGCAGGTATTGCTGCGTCAGCGCCAGCGCCAACGGGTGCAGGTGACGCATGAAACAGGTATCGATCAATCCCGCCCGCGCAGCCATGCCGCCACCCGGAACCTGCGGCACCCGCTCTGCCGCGTCGACTTCGCGCATCAGCACAAACAGCGGCCGACCGCCGGTGTCGAACAGCATCAGGCAGCGCTGCGCATCTGCCGACAGCACCACGCCGTGCCGCAGGTACAAGCCGATCGCCGGCTGCAGCAGCGCGGATGCATAGGCGCCGAACCAGGCGGCGACGACGGCGCCATCCGGGCGACGACCGCCCTGCTCCAGCAGTTCGCACACCAGCGGTCGGCCGTCGACAGGCCCCTCGGCCACCAGGCTGGCGCCGCAAATGGGTAGCAGGCCTTCGGCACGATCGAAGCCGATGCCCTGGCCCGACATGCCTGCCCAATGGTCCAGCAGCAGCGCCATCTCACGGGGCGAGCAACTATGACGCAGGCGCTCGATGAGGCCCGCGCCGGCTACCGCCTGCACCTGCGCCAGTACCTCGGTGCGTGCCACGATGGCGGCTGCCTCTGCTCGCATTGCGGCCAGCAGGTCGGCCTTGACCTGCGGCAGCCGGACGGCGCAACTGGCGTCGCCCTCCAGGAGCAACTCGAGCAACCCGACCGGGTCATTGCCCGCGATGCGATCGCCATTGCCCAGTACCAGCGCCACCTCGCCACGGCACATGACGGTGCCGGCAGGCGCCACCTCGACCTGCTCGAAGAACAGCAAGGCGGGCCGTTGCCACAGCGGTAGCCAGCCATTGCAGGTGCCGGGTGTCACCACCAGCTTGCTGCGGTCGAGCAGGTCTTCATCGAACAGTGCCCGCACCAGCCGCCGCAGCGTCACGTCCTGCGCCGCCCGCCACGCAGCCTCGGGGGCGCATGCTGAAAGATCCTGGTCGGTAGCGCCCATTTCCGTTGGCTCGCAAGTCGTTGAACAGACATCACGATAGAAATAGCCGGCAGGGCCACCAATAGAAGTTATGCGATTAATTGTGAGGATCTCGACGGCTCTGCCGGAAGCGTGGGTTACAAGCGCATTGAATTAATGTCGACGCGCCGAAGAAATACCGCCATGCGCACTGGTATCGGGCCCATCGAGACTATCCTGCGGGGCCCATTGCCCCATTGCTCCATTCCCCATTGAAGCCCCACTTGCTTGCCTCCCCTGGTTTTCCGCTATGGACGACATCGAAAAAACAATCGCCCTGGAACTGATCCACCAGGCCTGCGGACTGGAAGGACATCGATTCACTACCGACTTTCCCATCCCCGCCGAGGCCTGGCTGCTGTTTGCCCGGCGCCGCCGCTTCCACCGCCCCCACGCCCTGTTGCTGACCCCGCACCTGGAAGCCGGCATCAGCGGCCTGCGCTCGGCCGTGGCACGGCTGCTGCCGGCGCTGGAGCGGGCCGAGGGCGAACGCTACATCGCCACCAACGAATCCCATCTCCTGGTGGGTCTCGACTTCTACGACCTGCTGGCCTTGTTGCCTGCCACGCGCTGGTGGCAGCAACACATCGCCAACGCTTTCGGGCCGGACCCAGCCGCCCACGCCGCCATGATCGCCTGCGACTGGCTGCGCAGCGATGCACTGGCCGGGCAAGTCGGCCGCGCCCTGGTGCAGTCGATCAAGGACGCCGCCAGCCTGAGACGATTTGGCGATATCGGGCCGCGGCTGGTCGCCGCCGAGGGCCACGCATGGAGCACGGCCCAGCACGCGGCGCTGGCCGGCCTTTTGAATATCGCCTGCCTGCAGCTGGCCCTGTCGCTGCTGGGCATCAGGAGGCCGGTCCCCAATCTGGAGCTGGGCGTTGCCCGCAAGGCGGCGCGGGTGTTGTCGGTGCTGGCCCGGTGTCTGGCCGGCTATCGCGCCCACCCGCATAGCGTACCGGGGCGCGACGGACGGCACCCCGCGCTGTGGCAGGTGTCGTGCAATCGCGCGGCCGAACATGCGGTGCTGGCCAGCCGCAAGACCATCAAGGCCGACGCCGCGATGCGCTTGTTCGATACCGGCGGCCGGGGCATCCGGTGGGCGGTGATCGATTCCGGCATCGACGCCCGGCACCCGGCACTGGCGCGCCCCGAGCAGCTGGACCCTGCGCACCACATCCGCGACGGCCTGTGCCTGCCATCGCTCTCGCGGGTGATCAGGACATTGGACTTCACCCGGCTGGCCGCGATCACCAGCGGCCGTGTTCCGCCGGCGCTGCTGGCGCAGTTGCAGCAACGCCATGGCACGGATGCGCAAGACAGGATCGATGCGATCCGCCGCGACCTGGCCCGGGGCCGCATGCTCGACTGGACCGCACTCGAACCACTGCTCGAAGTGGACCAGTCGGACCCGGCGCACTATATCGCGCCGGTCGACCAGCACGGCACCCATGTGGCCGGGATCATCGCCGCCAACTGGCAGACCACCACCTACCAGGCGCCCCCTGCCGGCCCGTCGGGCGCACGAACCGCGGCCACGGGCCCGGTGGCGCCTGCCACCCCGCCCGAGCTGCTGCACCTGGGTGTGCTGCACGGCGTCTGCCCCGAGATCGAATTGCTGGACTTGAGGGTATTCGACGGCGACCACGACAGCGACGAATTCGCCATCCTCGGCGCCTTGCAGTATGTCCGCTTCCTGAACCAGAGCAAGGACCGGCAGTACGTACATGGGGTCAATCTGTCGTTGTCGCTGCGTCACGACGTGCGCAACTACGCCTGCGGCAATACCCCGGTGTGCCTGGAATGTGATCGGCTGGTAGGCGCCGGCATCGTGGTGGTGGCCGCCGCCGGCAACCTGGGCTACCAGCGCGGCCAGGCGCACGCCCAGCCCGATGGCGCCTATCGCAGCCAGGGCATCACCGATCCCGGCAACGCCGCTGGCGTCATTACCGTGGGCGCCACCCACCGTTCGGACCCGTACCAGTATGGCGTGTCGTATTTTTCCAGTCGCGGTCCCACCGGCGACGGCCGCTGCAAACCCGACCTGGTGGCGCCCGGCGAGAAGATCGTCTCGACCGCACTCGACGCGGGCGTGGCCACGATGGACGGTACCAGCATGGCCGCGCCGCATGTATCGGGGGCGGCGGCGCTGCTGCTGTCGCGCAATAACGAATTGATGGGCAAGCCGGCCACCGTCAAGCGCATCCTGTGCGACAGCGCTTCCGACCTGGGCCGGGAGCGTTCCTTCCAGGGCGCCGGGCTGCTGGATGTGCTCCGGGCACTGCAATCGGTATGAGTCGGCAAGCAGGGAAAATCGCCATGACCGACGCCGTCTTCACGCTGGAAGTGCTCAATGCCTTTCATGGCGACTGCCTGATACTGCACTACGGCACCCACGACGAGCCGCGCCTGATGCTGATCGACGGCGGACCGAACGGCACCTTCGATACCGTGCTCAGGCCGCGTCTGCTGGCGTTGGCTGCCCATCGCGGCAAGTCATTCAGGCTCGATCACATCATGATCAGCCATCTGGACGACGACCATATTGCCGGCATCCTGCAGCTGGTCGATGAGATAGAAAGCGGCGATGCGCCCTGGCAGGCGCCCAGCTTCTGGTTCAACAGCTTCGATGACGGATTGCGGCAGGCGCCGCCGGCACTGGCGGTGGCATGCGCCGCACTTGGCCGGGGCCCGGGTACGGCCGGCAGCGGCGCGGTGCGCCAGGCCAGCATCCGGCAAGGTCGCCGCCTGCGCGACGCGGTGACCCGGCTCCAGGCCACGCAGAACGGCGGCGCCAGGCATGCGTTGCAGGCCAACGGCGCCGCACCGGCATTGCCTATCCCAGGATTGGCCTTGACGCTGGTCTGCCCGGACCGGCGGCATCTCGACGATCTTGCCGCCCGTTGGATGCGCTCGCCCGGCAAGGCGGCGCAGACGGCGGCCTACGTCGACCAGTCGGTGTTGAACCTGTCGAGCCTGGTTGTGGTGGTGCAGCCGCAAGGCGCCGCACCGGGGCCGCGGATGCTGCTGACCGGCGACGCGCGCGGCGACCACATCCTGGCCGGCCTCGAGGGCGCCGGCCTGCTGGCCGGCAGGCCCACCCATTTCGAACTGCTGAAGGTGCCGCACCACGGCAGCGATCGCAACCTGTCGCTCGACTTCTTCCAGGCCATCACCGCAGACTACTATGTCATCTCCGGCGACGGCAGGCACGGCAACCCGTCCGAACAGGTGCTGGACTGGATAGCCCGTACCGCTTCGCCCCATGCCCGCGTTTGCCTCACCTATGACCACAACGTCCGTTACCCCGACTATGGCCGCTCGGTCGCCAATGTACTGGCCAGGCACCCGGCGCTGGCACGACAGCTGATGGTCAGGCAGCCCGGAGAACTGCTGATGCGCATCGATCTGCTCGCCCCGTTGCGCCGCTGACGCGCCGGCCCGGGCGCGCCGCCGTCGCTGGCCGGGCTAATGCGCCGCAGCGCGGGCGCGCGCCTGGTGCAGCTTACGGTAGCTGTCGATCAGGCGCTGGTGACGGTCCAGCCCTTCGAGCTGCATGCTGGTCGGCGTCAGGCCGAAGAAGCGCACGCTGCCGTCGACCGAACCGATGGCCGCATCCATGCGGGCGTTGCCGAACATGCGGCGGAAGTTGGCTTCGTAGTCGGCCAGTTCGAGTTCGTCGTCCAGCAGCACTTCGAGCACCACGTTCAAGGCCTGGTAGAACAAGCCGCGCTCGACCGAATTGTCGTTGTACTGCAGGAAGGCCCCCACCAGTTCGTGGGCCTGTTCGAACTGCTTCAAGGCCAGCTGGATCAGCAGCTTCAGCTCCAGCACGGTCAACTGGCCCCATTCGGTGTTCTCGTCGAATTCGACGCCGATCAGGGTGGCGATATCGGAGTACTCGTCGAGCTCGCTGTTTTCCAGCCGCTCCAGCAGTGCCGCCAGGCTGGCGTCGTCCAGGCGATGCAGGTTCAGCACATCGGCGCGGAACAGCAACGACTTGTTGGTGTTGTCCCAGACCAGGTCCTCGACCGGATAGACTTCCGAATAATCGGGCACCAGGATGCGGCAGGCGGTGGCACCCAACTGGTCGTAGACCGCCATGTAGCTCTGCTTGCCCAGGTCCTCGAGAATGCCGAACAGGGTCGCCGCTTCCTCGGCATTGGAATCTTCGCCCTGTCCCGAGAAGTCCCATTCGACGAATTCGACATGGGACCTGGCGCTGAAGAAGCGCCACGACACGATGCCGCTGGAATCGATGAAGTGCTCCACGAAGTTGTTCGACTCGGTCACTGCGTGACTGACGAAGGTCGGCTGCGGCAGGTCGTTCAAGCCTTCGAAACTGCGTCCCTGCAGCAATTCGGTCAGGCTGCGTTCCAGCGCCACCTCGAAACTGGGATGCGCGCCGAAGGACGCAAACACGCCGCCGGTGCGCGGATTCATCAGGGTCACGCACATCACCGGGTAGATACCGCCGAGCGAGGCATCCTTGACCAGCACCGGAAAGCCCTGCTCTTCCAGCGCCCGGATCCCGGCCACGATGCCCGGGTATTTCGCCAGCACCTGCTGCGGCACGTCGGGCAGTGCCAGTTCGCCTTCCAGGATCTCGCGCTTGACCGCCCGCTCGAAGATCTCGGACAGGCATTGCACCTGCGCTTCGGCCAGCGTGTTGCC
This sequence comes from Herbaspirillum sp. YR522, assembly GCF_000282575.1. Classification (GTDB taxonomy): domain Bacteria; phylum Pseudomonadota; class Gammaproteobacteria; order Burkholderiales; family Burkholderiaceae_D; genus Herbaspirillum. Next base: position 61,341 of record NZ_AKJA01000102.1, read on the forward strand.
GGCGCTCATGCCATTGCTGACGTACAGGTTCTCGACCAGGTTGGACGGAAAATACACCACCTCGCCATCCGAGTGCCGCACGAAGGGCAGCGAACAGATACCGCGCGCGGCATTGCCGGAGTTGGTGTCGACCAGGTGCGAGGCCTGCAACTCGCCATCGGGGTTATAGATATCGAGGCAATACGGGTCCAGGATTTCCGCCGGCAGCGTATCGCCCGGGCCCGGCTTGAACCAGCGCTCGTCGGGGTAATGCACGAAGTCGGCATTGGCGATCTCTTCGCCCCAGAAGGCGCCGCCATAGAAGTGGTTGCAATTGAGCCGTTCGATGAATTCGCCCAGGGCCGAGGCCAGCGCGCTTTCCTTGGTCGCGCCCTTGCCATTGGTAAAGCACATCGGCGAATGGGCATCGCGGATGTGCAGCGACCAGACATTGGGCACGATATTGCGCCATGAAGCGATCTCGATCTTCATGCCCAGGCCGGCCAGCAGGCCCGACATGTTGGCGATGGTCTGTTCCAGCGGCAGGTCCTTGCCGGCAATATAGGTGCTGGCCCCGGCTACCGGCGCCAGGCTCAACAGCGCCTGGGCGTCGGCGTCGAGATTGTCGACTTCCTCGATGACGAAGTCCGGCCCTTCCTGCACCACCTTCTTGACGGTACAGCGCTCGATGGAGCGCAGGATGCCGCGCCGGTCGACCTCGGCGATATCGGCCGGCAGCTCGACCTGGATCTTGAATATCTGCTTGTAGCGGTTCTCGGGGTCGACGATGTTGTTCTGCGACAGGCGGATGTTCTCGGTCGGGATATTGCGCGTATTGCAGTACAACTTCACGAAGTAAGCCGCGCACAGCGCCGACGACGCCAGGAAATAATCGAACGGCCCTGGCGCGGAGCCATCGCCCTTGTAGCGGATGGGCTGGTCGGCAATGACCGTGAAGTCATCGAACTTGGCTTCGAGACGCAGCTTGTCGAGGAAGTTGACTTTGATTTCCATGGGGGAATTCCAAAAATGGTGCTGATGAGGTGATGCCATTGAAGCGAAAGCCCCGTCAGGACAGGGCTTTGTGTTCAATCATGCAACGAACTGGTTGATGGGGACGAAGTTTATCCCAGCCTTCCTCAAGAGGCCATCTAAAGCCACCTTGGCGCTGGCCTCAGGCAAAGCCGCCGTTGGCGCGCACCACCTGGGAATTGACCCAGGCGCCGTCGGGGCCGGCCAGGAATGACACCACGCCGGCGATGTCGTCGGGCGTTCCCAGGCGTTGCAGCGGCGCCAGGTTGGTAACCTGGGCGATCTGCTCCGGGGTCTTGCCGTTGAAGAACAGGTCGGTGCCCACCGGACCCGGTGCGACCGCATTGACGGTGATGCCGCGCCCGCGCAATTCATTGGCCAACACGTGAACCAGGCCCTCGACCCCCGCCTTGGAAGCAATATAAGGGCCATAGGACGGAAACGACTTGGCGATCACGCTGGTCGACAGCGCGATGATGCGCCCGCCCTCGCCCAGGTGCGCGGCGGCCTGGGCCAGCACCAGGAACGCGCCGCGCAGGTTGGTGGCGATCACCCGGTCGAAGTCGGCCAGGCCGGCTTCGGCGATGGGCGTCATCGGCATGATGCCGGCGCTGTTGACCACCACGTCGATGCGGCCAAAGGCGGCCTTGGCGCCATCGAACAGCGCGCTCACATCGGACTGGCTGCCGACGTCGCCCTGGATGGCAATGGCCTGTCCGCCTGCGGCTTCGATGGCAGCCACCGTTTGCTGCGCCCGGGCGGCATTGCCGGCGTAGTTGACGACCACGGCGAAACCGTCGGCCGCCAGGCGCTGGGCAATGGCCTGGCCGATACCGCGCGAACCGCCGGTGACGAGGGCGACCTTGGAAGGGGTGGCTGCGTGCATGGTGTGCTCCTGATCATGGGTGAATGGTAAATAAAAGAGTGAATAAGGCGCGATGCCCTGGGAAAGCATTATTGCGGTTAATCAGATTGGAATAAATAGTGCAGAATTGCCATATAAATTCAACCAGCCACAACAATCCCCATGGACCGCTTCGATACGCTGCAATTGTTTACCCGCATCGTGGAACTGGGCAGCTTCAGCCAGGCCGCCGCTGCGCTGGCTATTCCGCGCGCCACCGCCACCCATGCCATCAAGCAGCTGGAAGCCAGGTTGAGCACCCGGCTGCTCGATCGCACCACGCGCCAGGTACGTCCGACCCTCGACGGCCAGGCCTTCTATGAGCGATGTGTCCATGTGCTCAGCGAGCTGGACGACGCCGAGAGCGCGTTGCGGCACGTGGCAGCCAGCCCGCGTGGCACGCTGCGGGTGGATATGTCCAGTATCCACGCGGCCCATGTCGTGCTGCCCCGCATCGACGACTTTCGTCGTCGCTATCCGGGCATCGACCTGGTCGTCAGCAGTGGCGACCGCCTGATCGACCTGGTGCGCGAAGGGGTCGATTGCGTCATCCGCGCCGGCGTGCCGCGCGATTCGACGCTGGTGGCACGGCGCCTGGCACTGATGCCGCAGTTGATCTGTGCCAGCCCTGCCTACCTGGAGCGCTTCGGCACGCCGCAACATCCGGAACAACTGTCCAGCCATCAATCGGTGGGTTTCTTCTCGAGCGGCAACACGGTGCACCACGGGATCGACCTGGTCGTCGACGGCGAATTGCGCAACTTCACGCCCGGCGGCTGGATAGCCACCAACGATGCCCAGGGCTACAGCGTATGCGCACTGAGCGGATGCGGCCTGGTGCAGCTGCCGCGCTACCACATCGAGCACCACCTGCGGCAGGGTCGCCTGGTCGAGGTGCTCGGCGACTGGCCAAGTCCGGCCATGCCGCTCTCGGCGCTGTACCCCTATCACCGGCAGCTGTCGCCACGGGTGCGGGTGTTCGTCGACTGGCTGGCCAGCCTGTATGAAGAGAAGTTCGGGTCGCTGGCTGCCAACGGCATGGCTTGAGCAGCGCCGCCTGTTACAGCGCCGGCAAAAGGAACTCCCCTGCACTGCTCCCCACTCATGGCACATGAGTCGCATTCGGTGCGGCCAGGCGCCTGGGCGCCGATAACGCCCGGCGACCCGGGCAAGGCCAAGCGCGGCCCCGTGCCACGCCTTGCCTGGTCGTTCCACGATGCAAATGGCTTTGCAGTAAAGACACAGGTGGTCCATGAGAATCCCTTTCTTCAGTAATTTCCTCGGTGCGATACGTGGAGAAGTGGCGCCTGCAAAAACACACTACACGCCGCCTGCTCTTGCACCGCGCACGCAAGGTCCGGCACTGCGGGACCCGCCGCCACGCCGTGGCGCCATGGAAGCCTCCATCCGGCAACAGCATTGGCAACTCGAAAATGAGCGCGCATCAGGCGGAAACCGGCTGCGGCGACGCGGCGCCGTCTATTCCGCTGCGGCCAATCAGCAGGCGCAACCGACGATGCGCTATCGCAGCGTCGCCGGCGCCATCTGGCGCAACCCCTTGGGCAGGCCGGTCGATTCGCCTTTCCTGCAGAACATGTCGACCGCGCAACGGCTGAACCTGTCGATCGGCAATGCCGAGCGCAACCGGCAACTGCAAGCCCGCCAACAGGAAGCGCGGCAGGTCCGGCAGGCCATCGAGGAAAGCCTGGTCCAGCAGGCCATCGAGGCCAGCCTGCGGGACATGAAGCCGGCGCCACCCGGCAACCGTCCTGCGCCAACCTCGATCAGACCCGCCCCCATCGCCCGGCGGCCCCTGCCGTCCCCGCGTTTTTACCAGCAATTCCAGGCGGCGCAGGCCGCCCTGCAACGGGGCGAACCCAGCGGCAACATGTGCGGCGCATTGGCGCTGGCGCACATGACCGGCACCCAACCGCAATGGCCGCAACTGCACCGGCTGGCGATGAGCGACCTGTCGCGGCACACGGCACCCGGCCGGGCCAGCGAGGCGCAAATCAATGCCGCCCGCAAGACCGTCTACGATGGCGTCTATATCGAACACCTGCAGGCCCTGCTGAAAAAGAACCAGGTCGCGTTCGACACCTTGAGCGCCATCGATCCGGCCGACATCGACCGCGTCTTCACCTCCGGCCGCTGCAAGGGCGTGACGTATGGCTATGTCCGCCCGGGCGGCACGGCGCATTTCGCCGCATTGCGCAAGGATGCATCCGGACAGTGGTGGGACATGGACAGCTATCACGAGCAGCCCCGCAAGATTGCGTCGGCCTCGGCGTTCCTGAAGCAGAAATGCCAGAGCGAACTGCAAGCCGGTCGGGCGCTCGACCTGATCTATACCGACCGCTGAGGGCTGGTGCGGTGCGTTCGGCACGCGACAATCGGCAGTCGACAATCGAAAATCGACCCGCCGCGACGAGGCTCCAGCGCTGCTCGTTCGCCGGCGATCAATTCCCGGCCTTGCCTGGATTGGCGAGGCTCGCATCTTCCGGCAGGTCCAGCCCGGCGGGATTCAATTGCATCTCGTCAGGCACCATGAATTTCCAGTCGCGATAGGCAGAGCGGTTGCCCAAGGCAGCCAGCTCCGCGGGAAAATTCCCGATCTTGACCGGTTTTTCAGCCGACAGGCTATGCACGCCGATGATGCCCCGGCCATCGATGGTGCGAACCGTCGCCCACTCGGCCTTGCCGGTCATCGGGTCGATATAGAGCTTGCGCAGGTAGCGGCGCGGGTTGGGAAAGCGAGGATCCTTCAACAGGTCCTGCAGCGACGACGGACTCCTGGAGAAGCCGAACGGCGTGGAATTGGCATAGGCAATCAATGCCTGGCGAAATTCCATGCCGATGTTGAGCAGCTCTTCTTCGGCGGCACGGCGCTGCTGTATCTTCCCCACGTACAGGGTCGAGGTCGATACCAGGCCGATGATGGCAATCAGGATCAGGACCCCGATATAGGTAAATCCGTCGTCGGCAGTCAATGGTCGGTGCGGGGACATGGCCATCTGCCGGATCACAGCGCCGAAAAAGGCGTGCCATCCTGGCGCAGGCCCGGCGCTCCGCTGTGCAGATCGTAGACGCCTCCCTGGCCCGGGTCTTCGGGAGGGATGATGACCCAGGTGGTGCTGCTCTTGGTGAGGGGGTCGACCGGCACGACCTTGAGGTATTTCTTCTGCACCAGCTCCTCCAGTGTCGCCGGGTAACGCCCGGTATCCGTATGGAATTGATCGATCGTCTCGCGCGTCAGGCGCAGGTTCTCGACCAGGATGGTTTCGCGGGCGGTATCGACGCTGTGAAAATAACGTGGCATGGCCAGCGTGGCCAGCAGCGCGACGATGGCCATCACCACCAGTAGCTCGACCAGCGTAAAACCTCGGCGATCAGGCATGTTCGGGCTCACCATTGGCGATAGGCGATGCCGTTCAGGCCCACCTTGTCGGAACTTGAATAGATATCGTAGACGTCTTCCCCTTCCTGCGGGTCGGTCGCCTCGCTGGCGTAGCTCCGCTTTTTCCAGGTGGCCGCATCCGGCCCGTCGTTGGACCCCGACATCGGATCCTTGGGAATGCGGCGCAGGAAATAGATCTTGCGGCCCTGCGGGTCGCGCTGGTCGACTACCCCATCGACGAGCACCTCGAGATTGCGCGGATAGCCGCTACCGCCCGACGGATTGGGAATGCGCCCTTCGTCGCTGGCCCGCTTGTAGGCATCGATGCCATGCCGGATGCTCCACAGCGCATCCTTCAGTTCCCGCTCGCGCACCCGCTGCACCGCCAGCTGCGACATCGGCAGGATCAGCGTCGACAGCAAGGCCACGATGGCCAGCGTGATCATCAACTCGATGAGCGTGAAGCCCTTTGCCGGCGCTCTCATGGCGTGATCTTGATCGACATCCCGGACGTGCTCGCGTCGCTGACGGATTGGCTGCCCGCGCCCATGGCGTTGAACGAAGGCAGCCTGAGCTGGGTCAGGTCGGTGGGCGCCAACGCACGGAAACTGACCAGCACGGCCGGCGCGGCTATCGTGGCGCCATCCATCTTGCTGGCCCGCGCGGTGTTGACCGTGATCGTCCCGTTCGCACCGACCTCGCTGCTAAAGCCAGTGGGCGCCCCGCCCTGCTTGAGGAAATCGCCCTCTGTCACGCTCAATACCTGCAGTGCCTTGCTGTCGAAGCCGATGGTCATCGCCATTTCATTGATCGGCTGGCCGGATTGCACCATCAGTTGCGCCACGAACGTGTCGCCGGCCTTGACGCTGTCGGGCGCCCGCCAATGGACGCGCGCCGATTGATTCTGGCCGCCGGCATCGCCTGCGCTGCCGCCTTGCGGCAGGGCATCGGCCACCGGGGCCCGGTCCGCAACAGGCGCATTCATGGCCGGCGCCGACGTCGATGCTGGCGTGGGCGCCGCCGCTGGCGCACGGTCGGGACGGGTACGGAAGCTGTTATCGGTGCCCGACCTGAACTCGGAATCTGCCGCATCGGGCCGCTGGATATTGCGGATCAGGTGGGGCGTGATCGACAGCACGATCTCGGTCTTGACCTTGTTGGTCGACTGGGCACCGAACAATCGCCCAAGCACCGGGATCTCGCCCAGCAGCGGTATCTTGTTGGCGGTATTGCGATCTTCATCGTTGATCAGCCCGGCCAGGATCTGGTTTTCGCCATCCTTCAGGCGCAGCACCGTACTGGCCGTGCGGGTGCCGATTTCATAGGCGGTCGTGCCGGACTGCGTCTTGACCTGGCCGCTGATGCTGCTGACCTCCAGCGCCACCTTGATGGCCACGTCGCTGTCGAGATAGATGGTGGGTTCGACATCGAGCTTGAGACCGACATCGACATAGTTGATCGATTCCGAGATGAACCCGGTGGAGGTGGCGGTACTGGTGATGTTGGGCAACCGCTGACCGATCAGGATCTTGGCCTTTTCATGATTGCGGGCGCGGATACGCGGATTGGCCAGCAGATTGGTATCGATGTCGTCCTGGCGGGCATTGATCGTGGTCGGGTCCAGGGTGGCGCCGATGGTCGAGCCGTTGAGCCGCCGCAGGTCGTTCAAGGTCAGCGTACCGCCGGAAACCGACGACAGGGGCGTCAGGCTCACACTGCCAGGCCAACGCACACCCAGCTCCAGCAACCGGCTGCGCGAGATCTCCAGTACCGCCACCTCCAGCATCACCTCCGGCTCGGGCACGTCTTGCAGCGCCGCCAGCCGTTCGGCCAGCTTGATGACCTCGGGCGTGTCGCGCAGGATGATCATGTTCAGTTTTTCGTCGACCACGATATCGCGCGACTTCAGGATCGTGCGCAAGGTATTGGCAACGGTCTTGGCCTCGGCGTTGCCCAGGAAAATGCTCTTGATCAACAGTTCCTGGTAGTCCTTGGCCTTGGCGGCGGTGTTGGGATAGACCAGGATGGTATTGGCATCGAGCGTGCGGGATTCGAGCTGGTTGGTCAGCAGCACATAATGCATGGCCGATTCGATGGTGCTGTTGCGCAGGAAGATCGAGGTGCGCTGCTCGAGCTGGACCTCCTTGTCGAAGATGAAATTGAGGCCGGAACTGCGCGAGATGACATCGAATACCTGGCGCAACGCGGCGTCCTTGAACTCGATCGTGATCGGCTTGCGGTAGGCGGCCGACAGGGTATCCTCGGCCTTGAGCGCTTCGGCGCGCTGCGCCACCGCCTGGCGCAAGCCCTGCGTGCTCTCGCCGTCCGGGTTTTCCCTGGCCAGCACCGACAACCGGTCGCGGGCGCCGGCCAGGTCGTTCCTGGCCAGGGCAGCCTGGCCCTCGGCCAGCAATTGCCGATGCTTCCGGGTGCGCTCGAGCATCTGCAGCGCATCGCGCGCGCGCACATTGGTGCCATCGATAGTCAACACCCGCTGGTACAACGCCCTGGCCTGGTCCTCGTTGCCGGCCGCCGCCTGCCTGTCGCCCTGCTGCAGCATGCCGTAGATGGCGCGCTCGCGCGCCTGCAGATAGGTCTTCTGGTATTCGAGGTTGTCCGGCTCCTGCGCCATGGCTTGCTGCAATTGCGCCAGGCCACCCTCGATGTTGTCCTGCGCGATCATCTCGCGTCCGGTCGAATAGGCCGACCGTCCCGCGCAGGCCTGTAGCGACAACGCGATCAGCAACACGCTGCACACCAGGCGCGTGCGGCGACCGAATGCCGAGCGGCCTGCCGCAACCGGTGACAACGGGCCGGCCGATGAGCTCATTGCGCCTCCCCGATCATCATGGTCTGCTTTTGCGACGAAGGAAGATAAGTCAACATCAGCCTTGGCGGCACGATGGACTCGACACGATACTTGCCGTCGATCACGGTTTTTTCCCTGGCGATAAAGAGTTGATCCTGCTGTGACAGATAGACCTCCCAGACACCGTCTTCCTGCTTCTTTCCGACATAGGTCAGCACCGGCACCGATGCCGCTGCCACCGCCGCCGCAGGCAGCGGCGCTTGCGGTGACGGCGACGCTGCGGGTGCGCCCCAGTTCTGGCGCGCAAACAGGTCGCCATTGGCCGCGCCGGCTTGTTCGCCGATCAATTCGCTGCGCGGCTTCAACGCCTGGATCACGGGCTGCGCAGCATCGCCGGGCGTCCTTGCAACCTGGTTGTTCTGCGGCATGTTTGCCTGGCGGGCATCGCGCGGCTCGACGTTGCCGCGCGCCGGCAGTTCCACCACCTCTTGCTGCGCGGTCTTGTCGCCGAAGAAAGCCAGCCAGGCCGACACCAGCAGGCCCAGCGCCATGAGCAGGTGCAGTGGCTTCATGATCCGGCCTGCCTGACGGCAGGCACTGCCGCGCCGCCTGCCGCACCCGCGCCCCGGCGCGCGAGATACAGGGTCAATTGCAGGTTGACCTCGATCACCTCGCTGGAAACCTCGGTGCGCTTGAACTGCAACTCATCCAGCGAGGCGAACGGAATGGCCAGCAGCAGCTGCATGCAGAACTGGCGCACCGCCTTGTACGACCCCCTGACCGGAAACCGGACCCGATAGGCAGTGAAACCGCCGGCCTTTTCCTCGCTCATCCGATAATCGGCCTGCGCCAGGCTCAACCCGCTTGCCGCGGCGAGCGAGAAGATGGTCTTGACCTGCTGCTCGGCATAATCGGTATCGCCAAGGCTGTCGTAGAAGGCCTTGAGCCGGTCGCCCTCGCTGATGGCCGGCGTGGCGATGACGGGATACATCGGCGCCTGCATCGATTTGCGCAAGTCGAAAATGGCCGCCTGCTGCACGCCCAGCTGCTGGCGCAGGTAGGGCACGCCCCACAGCCATGCCGACAAGGCCAGGCCCCAGAACAATGCCGCCAGCAGGTTCACGGCGCCGAGCTGCGACACACGCAGCTTGGCCTGCAAGAACAGGCGCCTGAGGGACTGGATCGCCATGGTCATGGCCTGGCCACCGGCCAGAATGCTTCGAACTGAAAACGAATCGGCTTGCCGGGGTCTCTCTCGATCACCTCGTGCCGCAGCAAGACCACCGAATCAAAGAACTCCGATTTCTTCAATTGCTCCAGATAGGTCAGCATGGCCGGGCCGTCCTGGGCTTCGGCCACGCACTTCATGGTGCGTTTGACGGCGTCCGGCTCCATCGACAACAAGGCGACCGAGCCGGGCGCAACCTGCTCCATGGCGTCGAGGACTTCGCGCCACGGCAGGTTCAACTGCGAGATCGCCTGGTTGACCGCATTGGCGCGCTCGACCGACACCGTTTCGCGCCTGGCCGGCACGCGCGGCACCTGCAGCAGGACCTTGCTCTGCTGCAGCCGTACCACGCGCTGTTGCCCATCCTGGTACACATTCCATCTCGAATGCACATCTGCGGCGACAAACAGGCACAGCAACAATCCGGCGCCCATCATCAGCCAGGCCGGCCATCGGGTATCTGCCACGGCATGGCGCCAGCCGCGCGGGGCGAAATCGATATGCAAGCGGCTCATCGGGCCCCCTGCATGGCCAGCAATACCCCGGGCGACGATGGCAGGCCACGCAATTCGGGGGCCTTCAAGGGAATCACGTGAAACGCCTCTCCCGGTGCCGTCGGCCACGCCGGGGGCAAGGTTCCACACAGGTAGATGCGGGTCGGCGCCGGCCTTGACCGCACCAGCGCGTTGCGCGTGAGCTGCTCTTCCAGCCACGACGCATTGTGCTCTTCCTGGCCGTATGCCAGCAGCGTGTCGGCGTCGACCGGTCGCTTTCCCTGCAGCGCCGAGAACGTGATCCGGTTGTGATGCACCAGGCCGAACCAGCTGTCCGGGGCGATCCGGGTGTGCCATTGGTTCCAGGCGCCCACGAACTGGGGCACGATGCCGGTCAGGTGCAATCCGTGCCGGCCGGCGAATTCGTGGAGCGCATTGATGAGCCAACGCGGCATGGCGCAGGCCATGAAATCGTGGCTGACGCTCCAGCTTGCCTCGATCGCCCAATCCGCCGGGTCGAGGTCGTAGAGCCGTTGGAACCGCAAGGCGGCGATCTCCCTGCAATCGGCCAGCCGGCTCACGTTCGCCGGCAACGTCACGCCGAAGTAATGGACCCACTCGTCGGACAGCACGACGCTGGCCCAGCCCGAACCCAGGTCGATCTCGGCCAGCGCCGACTCGAGCACGCGCATCAACTGCGGGGCCGAATCGGTTGGCCCGAAGAATCTGGCCTCTTTGAGCATCATCACCCGCGGCCCGCGCCAACGACTGGTTTGCAGCACGCTCACGACGTTCTTGGACAGGCCGATGCGCAGCGTAGACAGGGTCCAGTCAAGCATGCAATGTCACCCGCTTGATTTCATCGAGCGTGGTCTCGCCCGCCTTGACCAGCTCCAGCGCGGCCTCGCGCAGGGTACGGGTACCGTTCTCGCGGGCCGCTTCCTTGACCTGGCGAATCGGCCGTTTCTCGATCACCATCTCGCGGATGGCATCGTTCAGTACCAGGATCTCGGCAATGGCGCGGCGCCCCTTGTAACCGGTTCCGCGACATTCGGCGCAGCCGGTGCCGTGCAGGAAGCGGTATCCGACCACATCTGCCGGCGTCAGGTTCACGCGCGCCAGCGATTGCTCGGTGGGGCGATAGGCCGACCGGCAATGCGGACAGTTCAGGCGCACCAGGCGCTGCGCCCAGATGCCGTTGAGGGCCGACAGGAAAGCATAGAGATCGACCCCCATGTGCGAGAACCGGCCGAAGACGTCGAACACACTGTTGGCGTGCACGGTGGTCAATACCAGGTGACCGGTCAGCGCCGATTGCACCGCGATCTCGGCCGTCTCCCGGTCGCGGATCTCGCCCACCATGATCTTGTCGGGGTCATGCCGCAATATCGATCGCAGCCCCTTGGCAAAGGTCAGCCCTTTCTTTTCCTTGACGGGAATCTGCAGGATGCCGGGCAATTGATATTCGACCGGGTCCTCGATGGTGATGATCTTGTCGCGCCCGTTGTGCATTTCCGCCAGCGCCGCATACAAGGTGGTGGTCTTGCCGGACCCGGTCGGGCCGGTCACCAGCAGCATGCCGTAAGGCTCGTGCGCCAGCATGCGTACGGTGGCCAGCGAGGCGGTATCGAAGCCCAGCGAATCGAGCGTCAGCACGCCTGCGTCATCGGTCATGGATTGCTTGTCCAGGATCCGGATCACCGCATCTTCGCCATGGATGCTGGGCATGATCGAGACCCGCACATCGCTGTCGCGCCCGCCCGATTCGACCCGGAAGCTGCCATCCTGTGGCACCCGCCGCTCGGCGATATCGAGCTCTGCCATCACCTTCAGGCGCGAAATGGCACGTTGCGCCTCTTCCACGCCATGCACCGTGGTGACATGGTCGAGCACGCCATCGATGCGGTATTTCACGCCCATGCCGGTAGCGGTACTTTCCAGGTGGATATCCGAGGCGCCCGCCCGCAGCGCGTCATAGAGCGTGGAATTGACCAGTTGCACCGCCGGGCTGGCGGCCCCCGAGACCGAGCTGAACGACAGCACCGTGGTCGCCTTCCGATCCCGGTGGCCGTCCGAGCCGGGCGCACCCAGCTGGTCCACCGCGCGTACCGACTCTTCCTGCTTGGCCAGATAGGTCTGCAGGTCCGCTTCCAGGGCCAGGCACAGGCGCGTGCAGCCGCGCGAATGCAGCCAGCGCTGCACATCGATATCGAACGGGTCGCCCAGCACGCCGACCAGGCCCGAGTCGGGCGAGCGCAGCACCAGGCAGTGTTTTTCCATGGCCTTGGCCAACGGCAGGATCTCGAATGCCGGCTGCATGTTGAGCATGCCCGCCACTTCCAGCACCGGCAACTTCAACAACCCGCCCACGGCCGCGATCAGGCCCCGTGGCCCCAGCCCGCTGGCCGCTTCCAGCTCCTTGAGGATGGAGTTCTTCGAGCGCGCCGCGGCAGTGCGCGCCTGCTCCAGCACGGCCGGATTGATCAACGGGGACATCGCCATGGGCGCGTTCATGACATGCTCCCCGCGAGATCGAAGATCGGTATGTAGAGCAGCACCACGATGGCACCGACGATGATCCCGATGGCAGTCATCAGGGCCGGTTCGAACACCTTGGTGAAGCGGTCGATCCAGCGCGCGATCTCGCCGTCGTAGAATGCCGCAGCCTGTGTCAGCATCTGCCCCAGTTCTCCCGAACGCTCGCCGGCACGCAGCATGCGCAGCGAGACCGGGGTGGTCAGGCGCCGCTGGCTGAACGCGGTCGACAAGGGCATCCCCGACTGGATGTCCTGCATCGCCAGGTCGATCTCTTGCTGCAACGTGAGGGTGACCACGCTGCGCGTGGTCTGCAGGGCCGTCACCACCGGGATGCCTCCTTCGAGCAGCATCCCCAGCGTCAGGTACAGGCGCGACAAGGTATAGACATGCAGGCGCTGGCCAAAGCCCGGCAGCCGCCCCGCCCGCTTGAGCAGCCAGCCGCTGGTGATGGCCTGGTGCAGGGCCGCGCCGGCGCCCAGCAGGCTCAACAGCACCGCCGCAATGGCCAGCTGCGCATGGCGCGTCATCACCCGTCCGGCATCGAGCAACATCTGCGACAACCAGGGCAGGCTACGCCCGGCACCTTGGTAGACCTCGGCGAATTGGGGCACCACGTAACCGATCAGGAACAAGGTGACACCGCCGCCCACCAGCAACAGGATCACCGGATAGATCAAGGCGCTGACGATCTTGTTGCGCACGCCATCGATGCGCTGCTGGTAGTCGACATAGCGCGCCAGCGACTGCGGCAGGCTGCTGGTACCCTCGGCGGCCTGCACGATGCCGGCATAGAGGGTGGAGAATATGGCCGGCTGTTCGCCCAATGCGGCAGAAAAGCGCTTGCCCTCCTGCAGGGCTTGCAGCAGACGACCGAGGATCGCGCGCGCGCCGGCGTTTTCCTCCTTCTCGTGCAACGCCTCGAGGGTCTCGACGATACTGAGGCCGGCACGTAACAAGGCCAGCAGTTCCTGGCTGAACAGCAGGACCGAAAAGCCCGAGACCGCGCGGCGCCCCGGCAGCACCTGCCGCGTGCCGACCACCGAGAGCGCACGCAAGCCCTGCGCCTCGGCCTGCCGCCTGGCATCCGCTTCGTCGATCGCCGCCAGTGTCACATGGGTGATCAGGTCATCCGCAGACAGGGCTCTCACCTTGAACCACATGAAGGAATTCCGTCGAGAGAAAAGTTACGCCGTGTACTCAGTTGCTGATGTCGGCCGCATCCCCGTCGCCGCCGGCCTTGCCATCGGCGCCATAGGAAACGACCTCGATCTCCTTCTTGCTGCCGGGCGAGCGATACACATAGGGATTACCCCAGGGATCAGGGGGAATGTCCTTGCCCAGGTATGGCCCATTCCACTGTGCCGCGGCGGCCGGCTTGACCAGCAAGGCGGGCAGTCCCTCTTCGGCAGTGGGATACCGGCCCACATCGAGGCGATAGGCATCCAGGGCACGTTCGAATGCGCTGATCTGGGTCTTGGCCACGGTGGCCTTGGACTTGCCGAGCTGCGAAAAATATTTGGGCCCGACGTAGGCCGCCAGCAAGCCGATGATCACGATGACGACCAGCAACTCGAGCAAGGTAAACCCTGCTGGCGAAGCGCGTCGGACGGACCTGTTGGTGCAAGGTTCAGTCATGGATATGCGATGGTGTGACATCGTCAGGACGAGGGTAACAACGAATCCAGGAACGCCATTCGGCCTTCCTGACGAAAACGAAACTTTTCCAAGCCTGATCAGGTACCGACCACGGCCGATGGAAACACGACTAGCTACACCGATACATGAACGCCCAGGGATTCCCCCCTGATATTCACTGTCCCTCCGAAACCTCGTTGTTGTTGAAACCTTGTTCGTTTCATCAGCGACTGCAATTTTTTTTAGTTTTTTTTCATTAAATCACTTTGCTTTATTTGGCGTCAAGCAATGTTCAAATTAAAACTTTTTTGGTGATTAAAAGTTACCTTCCGGGGGGCGTCCAAGGCTAAATGGCCAAGCTCGACCATTGAAGCAACGCAAATGAGCGGTGTAGATGAGCGGGATAGGGTCGGGAATCCACCTGCCACCCGCAAGGCAAAAATGAGTCCGGAAGAGCTCGCAAGGCAACCGCCCGAACGACATTGCAATTTTTGCAACAATCCGATTGCCGTGCGTTACATCCCCGCCAAGAGGCCTCGCTTGAGCGTGCCCTGCTGCCTGTGGCCTGGATCACTCTCTATCTTCCATCTTGGGGCGGGCAGGTCTGGCCGACCGGGATGCCTTACCAGGGATTGCATTCCCCACAATGACGCCGGATCGATTCGGCCAGCCCGACACTTCCTCGACACCGGCCCTGCTGTAGGCATGGCCAGGGATTTTAATGGGTCATTACACGGCAGCATCGGTGATCGACGCCTGCCTTCCCGGATCGTGCAGGAATGCAGGTGGCGGGGTTGATATCCCGCGCGCGCCGTATTTGCCACACACTATCATTTCAGTTGAAACAGTGAAGGAATGGCGTGAAACCTTGGCGTAACGCAGCCGGAGCAGCATACACACATACCGAACCCGATGTTCGGCCAACCCAAGGAGAACACCATGCGTACTTACCTCACTTCCGCTGTCGTCGTCGCCGCCCTGTTTGCAACCTCGGGAGCCTACGCCGCAGAGGTGGTTATTCCCCAGGGCATCGATTGGGCCATGTGGAGCGACTGGCTGCGAGAAGCCGCTGGCTCGCTGCCTGGCTGATATCCGGATCGAACCTGACGAGAGCCCCGGTGTACCATGCCGTATATCTTTTGGTGCCGGGCTGTCTTCTGGACGTATCGAGTAATCGAACGACAGGTGATGCATCGATGCCGATGAGCCGCTCACACGCCAGCAACAGGCGGGGACCGTCCCGATCAGGTGATGCATCTTCTGCTGCCTTGGGCAGCGACGATATTTCGCAAGCGACCGGCCGACCGGCCGGTCAGACGGTCCGTTCAAGCAGCGTCGCCGCCATTTAGTTGACGCCCAGACGCATGCCGTCGATAGCGGAAGTAATCACGTATCGGCACTTCCAGCCAGCGATAAGACGCCATGCCAGCCAGGACCGTGACCAGTGTCGCCAGCAGGACAAAGAGGTCAGGATCCAGATGTGGATACACCGCATGCATCAGCCGCGCACAGGCAGCAACGGTAAAGACCTGCAGTAGATAGATAGAGAAAGAGGCGTCCCCCATGGCAACCAGCCAGCGTGGCAGCGCCCTGTCTCCCAGGGCGGCGCCGCACCATACCAGCAAGCTTGCGGGAATGCCCAGCCACAAGAACCGGTAATTTTCCTTGAGCAACGTCACCATGGCAGCGGCGATGACGAGTGCGAGGCCCTCCACCTTGCCGACACGCCTGGTCTGAATCCACCGCGCGACCAGGATGCCCGCCAGGAATTCGAGCATGAACGGGGAAGTCAGAAAATTCACCGTCGGGGTCGATGAGGGCATCAACGCGCCGAGGCCAACCAGCGTCGCAATCGCGACACATAGGGCATGCCAGCGATAGCGGCGCAACAGCATTGCCAATGCGGTACAGAGATAGAACAGCATTTCAAATTCCAGCGTCCAGCCAACATACAAGATCGACCCTGACTCATGCAGGAAAGAGACGAAGCCCAATGAAGCCAACAATCTTGTCCAGCTGAATTGTGCGCCGGCCGCGTGCAGCGCAAGCGGTACTGCGATCAAGATAAAAAGCCAGTAGATCGGGACAATACGTTCAAGCCGACGACGCAGAAATTCACCGGGAGTGAAATTGCTGTTGGCGTAGAAAATAACAAAACCGGAAATCACAAAAAAAAGATCGACGCCATATGCACCCAGGCTGAGTAGCTCGCTTGAACGCGCGGGAAAGTCCGAATACTTGCTGGTGGCGACGGATGAATGGAACATGACGACCAGAATGGCGGCGACAGCTCGGAGCAACTGGATATAGCTTAATTTTTTCGTGCACATTCTCGTCCTTGGCAAAGTGTCGGCGAACTTCGTAAGTGCCCGAAAGTTCCAGCTGGAGTGAGTCGCTTTGATGTATTAGGTTTTTTATACAGCCGCAATCGATATCGGAATTCGCCGAATTTAACAGCGAGCGAAGAGTCCGCTTATTGGATTCATCTAAAATGTAGATAAACAGGAATTTCGCGAATGACTACTTAAAATAGTTGCGAATAAAAAATCGCGAGCATTTTTTATTAATATTTTGGTAGCCGACTCGTAACTGGTAGAGCGACGTTCAGAAACCGATCGACAACAAAAAAAGCGACTCACAATGAAGCGAGCCGCTTTTCTTCTTCCAGATCCGTGGTGTGATGAATAACCTGCAATGACGTGTAATGACCTGCAATGCGCCAGCTTTGGGTAGCCAGGCTGAACAAGATCTGCATCGTGACGTTGAGCAGTGCCAGGCCGGAAGAAGCGGGTTTTCGGCTGCGCAGTTGAATTCCACTGATAACCTCATGAAATTGCCAACAGACGTCCATAGAAAAATCAGCGCATTTTATTCCTCCAACGTTGCATATTTAAATCAAACAGTAAGAGAAACGCTAACAGGTCTGTCATACGAAGAGCAGTTTTTCGAAGGTATGATCATCATCAACCAAGCTATCAATGGAAAATTAAAATGAACCAAGTTGAAGTGAATGCTCTGCAAGAGCAATTTATTTTTCACTGTAAAGAGTACTGGAAAAAAATTAATCTCGGTGATGCCGATGCTGCAAATAAATTAACCAGAAGAAACGACGAAATCGTTGCTGGTTGGGAAAAAAAATTCACAGCCAGTAAGTTTTTATTGCCTTTATTAGCCCATGATGATGAGGAGGTGCAATTCGCCGCGGCAGCTTATTTAGTAAATTTTCCCGAGAGGAATGATGCAATAGCCGTACTGCGAAAATTTGCGAACAATCTGAATGGGCTCGTCACTCCCTCTGCGAGAGCAGTTCTGCGCTTACACAAAGTTCCTCTACAAGAAGCTTAAAATCGGCAGATATCGACACTGATTGAATGTTTTTTCGCGGCGCTGGTGATGCATCCCCCATTAGCGCTTACTCAGATCGGCAGGCCCTGCCACCAACATTAAACTGATGTAATGACCCAGCCAAACCTGCTCACTTTATGCAGCTAATGCAAACGCCTCAGCCGGGGTCTTAATACCAAGTGCCTGGTGCGGCAGTGGGTAAACACCAAGGGCGACAAACATGAAAAATCTTCAAATAATCGATGGCGCAATAAATTGCGTATATGACATCTTTTCTGCGACCGACGAGGAGTTCGAGTTGATCTTCCCGCGCGGGAAAAATATAGCGTTTATTGACGAGGTATATTTGAATACCGATTCACAATTACTCGACGCAGCCTTTCAGAACATATGGAAAAGGCCGGTCAAGAAATCGGAAGCTCACGGTATTCACGGAACAATTTTCTACGAGCTTGAAGAGAAAAAAATCTTTTACCCGACAAGACGCGATGAGGAGGCCGTCAATCCTGATGGCTCAAAATTGCGGTAGCCATCGACGGGATTGAAGCTCAATGATGCCTTCGACACTGAACTGCCGAGATCGATACCATCAAGGATGGCACGACAAGTATCGTTGCCAGCCAGATCACCTATCGACCGTTTGAGGATGTAGCATCCTTCGTCAACGGCGCCAACCAGACCGTCAGCCGTACTCGCAACCTGGATGGGCAAATGAGCAGCTATACCCTCGGTAGTCGCTCTTATAGCATTACCAACAATGCGGCGGGACAACCCACCGCGATTGCAGAATTGGCCAACCGTTCAAACAGCCAGAGCTTTTCCTACGACAACCTGGGCCGCCTGGCTCAATATAGCGGCACCGGTGCCGCACATTCCTTCACCTATGACGCCACTGGTAACCGTACGATAAAAGGTACGGGTTCCACGATCACCAGCTATGCGGTCGCGGCTTCCAGCAACCGTATTACCCAGGTCAATGGGACGCAAAGCTTGCCCTATTCAAGCGATACCAACGGCAGCATCGTCAACAATGGAAATGTGCAATTTTCCTATGACGTTCGGGGACGCATGAAAAGTGCCGACACCGTATTGGGCAATGTCCAATACATGGTGAATGCACTGGGCCAGCGCGTGGCAAAGACGATACAGGGAACGACCACCCTGTTCCACTACGACACCGATGGAAAATTGATCAGTGAAAACGTCGAGTCGAGTCAGTTCTGGACCGATTACGTCTATCTCGGCGATTTGCCGATTGCACTATTCAAATAACGCACCAGACGCATTTCATAAAAACGAAGAATACGCGGCAGACGGCTGCGGTAAAAGGTAAAACGTGTCAACTCCATTTCGCACTGCAATGTACCGAACCAGGATCCCGGCAATACGGGTAAAACCTTTGAATTGAATTTCAGGTTTCCAGGGCAATACTTCGATAGAGAGACCAATCTTTATTACAACCTGAATCGGGATTATGATCCGCAGTTTGGTAGGTATGTTCAGTCGGATTCGATTGGGCTGGATGGGGGCATTAATACGTATGCATACGTCGGAGGAAATCCGATCACATATCGTGATCCAGCTGGGCTAATTGCTGGCGTCGATGATGCCGTTATTATTGGCGGCGCTGTAGTCGTTGGAGGGGCAATAGCTGGGCGAATAAGCCCCCAAAGTACTGGACGTCCCAACTTTGCAGGTGTTTTATGCCGAATTGCTCCGTTGGCATGTGCGGCAGCGGCCATTGCAAATGAAGTCAATCAAAATGTTCAAAATAATGGGAAAACTTGTCCGGCTGCACCGGGTACCATCGTAGGAGATCAAAATGATCCTCGTGCCGGTACGAGCAACAGTGGTAAGCGACACACAAGTGGGCCGCTAACTCCAGGCAATGGGGGAGCGGCGATGCATACGCAGATTTTGATCGACTAACCGGAGGCTGGAAGGCCATTCCCGGACAGTGATGGAGGCAGCAAAATTCCTGGCGCGCAGGTCGGTGATAACGGAATCTGGATACGGCCTGGAACCAAAAATCCCAGCGATGACCCTCGGATTGAAATTCCAGGTAACGGCAGCAAGTTGCCCGAAACGCTTCACTATTAATCTAGAACGCACTATGAAGAATGTATTGAGCTTTGATGTGGACAATGCTTCAGCACTGTCAGATGCATTAAACAATGGATTGCAAGCATATGCGACCGACTGCCCAAGGTCCGGACTACCGACAACATTGTGGTTGCAGTTGTGTAATGGGAGAACGCTGAGGATTCGGCCAGAAATGCATGATCTCAGCGGTTGGAATGAGATTGGCACGCTCACTTTTGAAGAGGTCGGTCTAGCAGATGCACCTGAAATGACACGTTTGCCAGTATCTTGGGCAGACGTGCAATCAGTTCAAAAGCTTATCTATAAATCAAACGAATGCGAAGCCGAATGCGGACTTGCTGTAAACACGACGAGTGGGGACACGCTCATAGTTGTGACTGGGGCAGATGTCTATACGCTAGCCATTGAAGCACCGTTTCACCATCAAGTCTTTACGCCAGAGAATGACTTAATTACGTATTTTCGCGAGGAGTTTTAGCAAGGTCGGCAACGTGCGGTTTTCGTGGCAGTTTTTTGATAAGGAGACGAATCTCTTTTATAACTATTCCCGAGATTATGATCCGAATACGGGGCGTTACATTCAATCTGACCCAATTGGGCTGAGTGGCGGTATTAACACCTACGCATATGTGGAGGGGAACCCGGTTTCCTTAAGCGATCCGTTCGGCTTGGATCCGTGGTATCGGAATCCTCTGTGGAATTACCGCGTACCGGCACCAGAGCCTGGTTTAACCCCTGCTTGCGTTGAGTGCATATTCATCCCGATTGCCAAAACGGCAAAAGCGATTAGCGATATCTGCCGACCAGGTTCTTCCGACCATGGTCCGCCTGCATCTGGGCCTGTAGGGCGGAGAGGCAGCCTGATGCAGGTCGAGACAGGTACGAATTCTCCTGCAAACATCTCTGGAAGAGATTACACGGCGCATGCATTAGATCAGATGCAGGGACGTGGATATACTCCTACAGTAATTGAGGATGCCATCAATACCGGTTCATCATCCGTAGGAAATACAGCAGGAACGACGGTGTACACAAATTCGAGTAACGGTGTCAGAGTGGTTATTGATAACAGTTCCGGGCGGGTCATCACCACGATTCCAACTGGTAGATAGAGAGAAAAAATGTCTAAATATGATTCGTATGATGTCCATTTATACAAACGTATGCTCCAAGCGATTGGGGACTACCGAAATGGCAATCTTGGCCTAAGTCAGTTGATCTCCAATCTGGAGGGCTTACTAGGTTTGATTGAAAAGCCCGAGCAAGAATGGACGGATCAATTTTTTCGGCATTGGATGGTGTTGGAAGAAATTTTTGCTGTTGCTTTGGATCGAAATAAAAAGGAATTTGATGAGCATGATCAATCAGCAATTAAGCAGTCACTTGAAAATTTGGAAGAAATAATTAAGAGTCAATTAAGCTGAATTCCCGACTGAATTTGCCTCCGTATAACCGGACACAGTCCCTTACTAGGTTATTAAATCTGCCTTGCGCCTAAATTCCCGTGGGGAACGGTGTAATGACCCACTGAAAACCTGCTCAGTAGATAATCCTGAAAGGACATTAAATGAGCAAGGTAATGAAAGAAGAATTTAACGTTGGAAAGCCAAGCGCAAAGCCGAGCTGGTAACGAAAATAATCCAGGGGAAAACGACGATGGCTGAGCCAGCCGGTCATTCGATATTACGCCGCTAGCCGCGTCATTGGCGGGTGATTGACTTCACCACAACCAG